>JANOVV010000026.1:0-18810 GCA_031417555.1 Bacteroidota bacterium | reverse complement strand
ATTAAGCAGCCTTTCATCCATTTTTTTAAAAGCAATGGCATTTACAACCTCTAGCAGTTCTTCAAAACGTTTATGATAAAGACGAAAAATATAATCAAGCCATTCAGGATATTCTTTAATTAATGAACTTACTTTATCAATGGGAATAAATAAAATTTGAGTTTCTTCTTCAGCTATTGCCTTTACCTTGCTTGTTTCATGATGCATTCCTCCAAGAAATGACATTATACAACTTTCTCCTGCCTTTATATAGTACAATAAAATTTCACCTCCTTCTTCATCCATTCTCATTACACGAATACTTCCATTAATTACAATAGGTATAGCTTTAATATATGAATCTTCATTTAGAATTATATCTCCTTCATTAAAAGTTTTTGAAGATCCATAAGAAGCAAGTTTCGCACGTATTTCGGGTGATGATTTAAATTCAATAATGTTTTCTAATAATTCCATGATGATAAATTATTTTTTAATTGTAAAATAGAGTAAAAGAATAGTACATGCCGTCATTAATAAAAATGTAGTTACTCCAAAAATATTTGACCATTTGTTATTGGTAAATTTTCCCATAATTTTTTTCTGATTACAGATGTGCAATATTAGTGCGATAAGTACGGGAGCTGTAATTCCATATAAAACTGCAGTATAAATAAGTGCCTGAATCGGGCTGATACCTATGAAATGAATCATTAATCCAATGATTAAAGAAATTACCATTGTAATATAAAATCCCGGTGCTTCATGGAATTTTTTATTTAATCCCTCTTCCCATCCAAAAGTTTCCGCAATCATATAACTCAGAGATCCTGCCAGTACAGGAATTGCCAGAAAGCCGGTTCCAAGTACACCTAAGGCGAAAAGTATATAAGCAAAATCACCGGCAAGAGGCTGCAGAGCTTTGGCAGCTTCTTCAACTGTATCTATATGATGTATTCCCGCATTAAATAATACGGTACCTGTGGTCAGAATAATAAAAAAGAAAACAATAGTGGTAAAAAACATTCCACCTTTCACATCTTCTCCCATATTTGTGACAACTTTTTTATCAACCATTAAATGTTTTGCATTAGCCTCTTCAACTTCCATTGATGCCTGCCAGAAAAATAAATATGGAGAAATAGTTGTTCCTAAAATTCCAACTAACATTATGTAATAATCTTTGTCATTTATAAACTTTGGTAATAAAGCATTCTTAAAAACCAGTAGCCAATTGGTTTCAATAAAAAAAGGAATAAGTATATAACTGAACAATGTAATGCATAACCATTTTAAAACAGAAGCGATTTTATTATATGACCAGAAGATAATCGAATACATGAGTATGATCGTAAAGATGATAGAAAACAGGAAAGCCGGAATTTTTGGTATTAATAAATTCCCTACAGCTCCCATTCCTGCTATATCGGCTCCGATATTAAGCACGATGGAAGGGAAGCTTATAGCTAGAATAATATAAAGAAGATATTTAGGGTAATATTGCTTTATTGTTCCGGTAAGTCCTTTTTTAGTTACAATTCCAATTCGGGCACACATTTCCTGAATGGATACCATCAGCGGGTAAGTTAATATGGCAGTCCATAAAAGCTGTAAGCCGTATTTCGCACCCGCTTGAGAGTATGTGGCTATTCCGGAAGGGTCATCATCGCTGGCACCGGTAACGAGACCCGGACCGAGGTTTTTCCAAAATTTTTTAAATTTAACCAGTAACGAATTCTTTTTTTTCATTTAATCTTTGTGAATGTAAAAATTACATTTCGAAAGATACTGTTCTTTTGAATTGATATACTTGAAAAAAATGGAACTAAGGGGAATTTCTACAAAATGATGAAAACTCAAAGTATGAAAACTCCGTAAAACGGTTAAAGAATAAACTTAAAAAGTTAATTATTAATTTTATTCGGCAGCGTTGATATAAATCAATGCTGCCGAATAAAATTATAAAAAGTGTTTATATTTTTCTGTTTATAAATTTGAATTATTGAAGATCTTTTAAAGGATTCATTATCTCAGGATTTTTTAATCGATGCTTTTCAATTGTTTTAGTAAAAATATTTTCTTGTGCAGTATATTCTGACTGTAATGCATCAATGGCTTCCAGTTGAGTGCTGTTAGGTTTTGCTTCCAGGCTACTGAAAATACCATATAAAGCGGAAACTTTTTCACGAACACGTTCTTCATCTGCGAATATTGATTTCTTTTTTGATGCTACAAGTTCCCATTTTACTTTTTGTAAATCATCGTAAAATGCTTTTGCATTTTTGCTTTTAGAAAAAGCAACACTATCTTTTTTTAATCTCTCCTGGAAAAGTGAAATGCTGTCGATTGTCTTATTAACTTCGTTATATAATTTTTGTAATTGCATAGCTTTTTCATATACGATTTTTCTATCTTCCAGACTTAATTCTTTATTTTCGTTATCATGAACACATTTTACTGTGCTGTTATATTCTTTATCGTTTATTTTTAACTTAACCTTATATGTTCCGGGTAAAACTATAGGAGAAGTAAAACCGGCAAAATCCATTTTAGTGCTTCCGGTTGCGACTTTAGGAGGGGTTCCCCGTAAATTCCAAGTAACTTTATTTATTCCTCTTCTAACTGTTCCAGGCATGGATTGAACAAGTTCATTTTTATCGTCATATATTTCAACCGTTACTTTTCCTGATGTCATTCTTTGTTTCAGGTAGTAATTAAAAGAGGGTACATCAGGTGGATTACCGGCACTCCACTCTCCGGAAACCATTGGACCGCCCCAACCGTATTTTCCAGTTGTCAGAGTAATATCGGGTGTCGGGAAAAAATAAACATCCTGTTCCCATATTTCTTTAACAAGATTACGCATAGGCCGAATGTCGTCAACTATAAAAATTCCTCGTCCGTGTGAACCAATAACCAAGTCATGCGTTTTTGGATGAATCTGAATATCCCTCGCTAAAACATATTCAGGTATATTGTTTTTCATTCTGAACCAGTTTTCACCTCCGTCAAGAGAAGCAAATAATCCCATTTCCGTTCCCATGAAAAGTAGATTTTTATTTACTAGATCTTCTTTAATTTTATGAGCAAACCCTGTAAATTCAGTGCTGTTGATTTTCTGCCAGGTCTTACCCATATCTTTACTTTTTCCTAAATATGTTTTCATATCACCATACATATGATTATCGAAAGTTGCATACACAACATTTTTATCAAATCGTGATGGTTCTATGCTGCTAACCCAGGATTGGCCGGCAATTCCACATTTGGCGACATTTGCAGAGACGTTGTTCCATGTTGTTCCTGCATCCATTGAGTATTGAAGGTTACCATCATCAGTACCAATCCAAACAAGATTTTCATCCAATGGAGATTCAGCAATTGTAAATATCGTACAATGATTTTCTGCTGATGTATTATCTTCACTTAATCCCCCGCTGTCTTCCTGTTTTTGTTTGTTTTTATTATTTGTTGTTAAATCAGCAGATATTTTTTTCCAGTTTCTTCCCTGGTCATTAGATTTATAAAGATATTGAGCGCCAACATATAAATTTTTAGGATTTTTCGCACCTGTAACAATTGGTGTATTCCAGTTCCATCTGAGTTTTTCTTCTTTAATTGTTTTTTGAGGTTGAATAAATTCAGCCTTCAGTGTAGCCATATTTACACGCGACATGTTGCCTCCCTGATATTCTGAATACAATGTTTTACCATCAACATCAGGAACTGTCCAGAATCCGTCTCCCCCGCCAACTCTGTCCCAGTTGCCATTTCCAATACCACCGGGCGCAGCACTTGGTGCCATCCAGCTTCCATTGTCTTGTAATCCACCATAAACATTATAAGGCTCTTTTGCATCGATGGCAACATGATAAAACTGTCCGACAGGTAAGCTTTGATTAAATTGCCATGTTATTCCTTTATCGATGCTTGTATAAACACCTCCATCCGTTCCCAGATACATAATATTTGTATTGAAAGGATTTATCCATAAAGCATGCATATCACTATGCACCCATCCTCCATCACTACTTGCTTCTGTAAATGAGTAACCGCCATCACTGCTATAGGCAAATTGAAATCCGGGTCGATAAACTCGTTTAGGATCTTTAGGATCAATTACGACCGTACTGAAATAAAATGGACGTGCGCATACGTTCATTGTTGCACTTTGATTTTTCCATGATTCACCTGCATCGGAAGAAATATAAAGTCCTGTTTTTTTGCTTTCAACAATTGCAATCATTTGTTTTGGATCGCTTGGGGCTAATGTCATTGCAATTCTCCCAAATGGTTTTTCAGGTAAACCATTTTTTATTTCTTTCCATGTTTTTCCTCCATCCGTACTTTTGTAAAGTCCGCTGCCATTGCCACCCGAATTAAAACTAAAGGGTTGTCTTCTGAATTGCCACATTGACGCAAATAAAATATTTGAATTTGTTGGATCCATTAATAATTCAGCACAGCCTGTTGAATCGTTTATGAAAAATATTTTCTCCCATGTTTCGCCACCATTTATTGATTTATAAATACCTCTATGCTTGCTATTACTCCATAATGCCCCCGGAACTGCCACATAAATCATTTCAGAGTTTTCGGGATTAATTACAATTCTGGAAATATGTTCAGTACTATCAAGACCGATTTTTTTCCAATTATCTCCGCCATCAGTTGTTTTGTACATGCCATTTCCAATAGAAACTGAATTTCTCATATTGCTTTCACCAGTTCCAACATAAACAGTAGTTGGATTTTTCTGATCTATCGCAATCGCACCAATGGATTGACAATATTTATCAAACTTTGATTTATACGAAGCTCCGGCATTTGTTGATTTCCATACTCCGCCACCTGCAGTTCCTATATAAATTGTCTTCCCTTCATCTTTATTAACGCCTTCTATGGCAGAAATTCTTCCGCTCATTGTTCCAGGACCTAATTGTCTGGCCTCCATTGTTCCGAACATTGCTGAGTTCACGACAGATTGCGCCTGAACAAAAACGACGCTTAAAATAAAAATAGGGATAATCAGTTTTTTCATAATGGCTTTATATAATATAAGTAGGGAAATTTATTAATAGGATGTGTTATTCGGTAACTTTAAAAATTGAATCATCAATTGTTGGATTGATTTCGAGTTTTGTTATTTGAGATTCTCCCCAATTGCCGGCAATACTCATAGGAAAAACAATACCTGAATCTTGCTTTTTATAATTTGAAAAAGAAGTAGAATTCTCCATTTCCTGGCCATTAGCTTTTATTTTCTGTGTCTGTTTTATCACATAATAATTAGTCGGATCAATATAAAAAGTAACTTCTTTTCCATTCTCATCAGTCATTTTTAATTTAAAACATTCGGTTCCATCTACATCATCTTTTCCAAAATATTCAAGTTTCTTTTTAAGATCTTTGTATGTAAGAAATTCATCTTGTATGGATAAGTCATCCTGTGAATTTTTAACATCATCTGCAGTTTTCGCTTCAGCTTTTGTTTGACCTTGCCATGGAAAATAATTCCATCCATTGGTTGTAGTTATAATTTCAAATCCTGTCATTCCCATTACAGAAATATCCTGACGTTTTGATTTTTTATCAATTTGGTTAACGGTAACATGAACTTCAGCACCTTCTGCTTTTATTGTACTTTCCATGCGAATGGATTTTAATTTATCCCAATTTTCTTTTCCGCCAATTGCATCAATATGTTTTTTTACAATTTCATCGGTTGTTTGAGCAAACATTCCAATCGTTATAAAGCAAAACATTGCTGTTAAAAGTTTAATTCTTGTTTTCATTTGTTTATATTTTATTTATTTTTTGTTTTTATGAAGAGTGACAAATATATTAACTTAAACCGCAAATAAAATTCGGGAAGAAAGAATTAACAGTACCTTAAGAAATAGCACTAATAATTTAAATATTTAATGGAATTGAACAGGATTTAAGCAATTAATCGATTACCGTTTTTAACTTATCAAGCGCTAATTTCCAATATTCTTTCATTTTAAAAGCGTTCGTTGAATCCTTAATTTTTAGATGTTGAACAACTACTTGAGATTTGTTTTCTCCTTTAGGATAAAAGTCAACGCTTAAGCTAGTTTCATTATCACTCCAGGTAATTCGCGCAGATTTATTTTCCGTTGATTTTCGAATAATTATTTTTTCTTTTTTCAACCACTTTTCACGTATTTTATCATCAATCCATGAATTATAAAGTTGTTTGATGGGAACATTAAAAATTTTGCTTACACTTATTTCGAAACCATTTTTCTTTTCTCCTCTTTCTTTTAATTTCCGGCTCCATTGATAGGTTGTTGAAAGTAGATTTTGATTCCATTCTCCGAGTGGTTTTAAGCCATCGATGTTACTTATTAGAATAAAAATTTCAGCCGAATTCATTTTTTTTGCACCTTTTTTATCGAGTATTTTAAACCAATCTTCAATCGTCTTATTTGTTTTAGAAAAAACTAGTTTATCTGTAATTATTTTTTTTTCCATTTTTATTTTTTAATACGGAAATTTAAAATCGTTTAAATACATTGATAAAATTATTAAAACTTCTAATAATTAGATACTAGAAAAGTAGTAGTTTCAAAAATAGCCCCGATTGAAGCGGAAACCGCTTTTTTGCGGTTGAAGCGGAAAGCGGGAAGGCAGGATTTTACTTGTAATACAATGTCGCTCCTAAAATTTTATATCCTTTTTTACAAGAACAAAAAACATTTTCAAATTCCTATCTTGCTCCCATGGATTTAAAACCGGAAGTAATTAAACGTATTGAAGCTTTAGGCGAAAAATATTCGGCTATGGGACAGGATCTCGTTTCCTATCTTGACGGATTATTGTATGCTGATTTTTTGACTTATTGGGATTATGTGCATGTTGATACATTGTTATCTCTGCAGAATCCCAGAACAAGTTTTCCTGATGAAGAGATTTTTATTATCTATCACCAGATTACAGAATTATATTTCAAACTTTGTCTGAACGAATTTAAACAACTTGGTAATAACAAAAACGGCGACCTAAAGTTTTTTCTGAATCGAATCAATCGAATCAATAGCTATTTTGAAAATCTGGTGCGTTCATTCGAAATAATGGTTGCAGGCATGGAGCCTGAACAGTTTTTAAAATTTCGCATGAGTCTTTTACCGGCCAGTGGTTTTCAAAGCGCACAATATCGGATGATTGAAATTTGTGCGACGGATTTTATTCATCTCGTTGGAAAAGAAAACCGTTCTCAATTCAAGGATAAGTCGGGCATAACTGAAATGTTTGAATTTATTTATTGGAAAGCAGGGGCAACAGAGTTATCATCCGGACAAAAAACATTGACACTTCAGCAGTTTGAAAAAAAATATTCAGATGCATTAATTAAACTTGCTGAAGAAAATAAAAGCACGAACCTGTGGCAGTTGTATAAAAAATTACCCGAGGCTGATCAGCAGGAGCAACGATTAGTGAACGCTATGAAAATGCTGGATGTAAATGTAAATGTGAATTGGCCGCTGAGTCATTTTAAATCAGCCGTTCGTTATTTACAAAAAGATCCGGAAGATATTAAAGCCACAGGGGGAACGAATTGGCAAAAGTATTTACCTCCCCGTTTTCAGAAACGTATTTTTTATCCGGAGTTATGGTCAAAGGAGGAAATTGAAAATTGGGGAAAGAGCTGGGTGTCGAAAGAAGTGTTTGGATTATAATTAATTATTGATTTTAAAGAAAAGTATTAACGTCTAACTCCTGACGTTTTAGAGCGCCATTGTTTTTTCTCATTGTTCCCTGTAGGTTTTGAACGGGATAAGTTGGGTCTTCTTTGATGAGGTTTTTCAGTTTTCACCGGATTATGATCAATCAATGGAAAAGGATGATCGTCGATAACAGGAATTTTTTTACCGATTAATTTTTCAATATCTCTCAGGTATTCTTTTTCTTCAGCATCGCAGAATGAAAGAGCAATTCCATTGGCACCTGCTCTGCCGGTTCGGCCGATACGGTGAACATACGTTTCAGCAATGTTTGGTATTTCGAAATTAATAACAAAGCCAAGATCGTCTACATCAATTCCACGTGCAGCAATATCAGTAGCGACAAGTACTCTCGTAGTTTGAGCCTTAAAATTATTCAGAGCGCGCTGTCTTGCATTCTGTGCTTTATTACCGTGAATAGCTTCAGCTTTTATATGACTTTTAACTAACATCTTTACTACTTTATCTGCACCATGTTTTGTGCGGGTAAATACCAATGCAGTTTTTATATTCTTGTCTTTTAAAATATTCACAAGCAAAGCATTTTTATTTCCTTTATCTACAAAATAGAGGGATTGATTAATTGTATCTGCAGTAGATGAAACAGGTGTAACTTGTACTTTGGAAGGATTGTTTAGAATTGTACTTGAAAGTTTCACAATTTCCGGAGGCATCGTAGCTGAGAAAAAAAGTGACTGACGTTTATGAGGAAGGGCGGCAATTAATTTTTTAACATCATGAATAAAACCCATGTCAAGCATTCGATCCGCTTCATCCAATACGAAAATTTCTATATCTCTTAAAGAAACAAATCCCTGATTCATTAAATCAAGCAATCGTCCCGGTGTCGCGACAAGGATATCAATACCTCTTTGCAAAGCCAATGTTTGCGGATTTTGATTTACTCCTCCGAATACAACGGTGCAGGTTAATCCGGTATGTCTGCCATACGCTTTAAAACTTTCTCCGATTTGTATGGCAAGTTCCCGGGTTGGAGTTACGATTAAACTTCTGATCTTTTTTTTCTTGTCGTTTATTCTTTTTTCGCTTAACAACTGCAGAATAGGAATAGCAAATGCTGCAGTTTTTCCTGTTCCTGTTTGAGCAGAGCCCAATAAATCTTTTCCTTGTAAAACAATAGGTATTGCTTCTGCCTGTATTGCTGTCGGAATAGTATAGCCTTCTTCTTTTAATGATTGAAGAATGGGCTCAATAATTTTCAATGATCGAAATGCCATAATTTGAATTAAAAACGATAATAGGTTATGAAATATAGCCTACTTACCGCAGGCAGGAAAAATTCCTTATTGAAATTTTGTGCAAGATAAGGATTATTAATTTAAGAGGTTAAATCGACTTGAAATGTCAATTATAAAATTATTCTCAGATTTTTTTAAATATAAGTTTTGAAAAACATCATTGAACTATTTCGATTTTATTAGAAATAAAAAAGCTCCGGATACCGGAACTTTTTAAAGAATGTCTATTTCATTATCTGGAAACTAAAATCCGTTTTGATTTTTTATTTGAATCGTTTCCTATTACAACATTATAAATTCCATCAGCAAATCCACTTATATCAATTACATTTTCTCCGCTTTGCAGAATTTTTTTCTTAACGATTTGTCCGGAAATATTATAAATAGTAATTGGAGAATTATTAAACACATCGCTTGCATTAACAAAAAGAATGTTAGAAACCGGGTTTGGATAAATAGTAAGCTGACTTACATCATTGTTCAAATCAGTCACTCCGAGGGATAAATAATTGAAAACATCAGATGTTCCAGAACAACCTGTGTAATCAAATACTACAACTACATAATTCCCATTTTGAGTAGGAACATAATATGAATTTACGGCTCCGAGAATAATGGTACCATTTAAATACCATTCATACGAAGCACCTGAGGATGCAAAAAGTGTATCATTGTTTTTTGAAATGGATGCAACAACAGTATTAATAATAACAGGCAATGCACTTGACGGACTAATGCCGCAGCTGTTGTTAGCAGTTACTGCAATATCGCCGGATGTATTTCCTGCAACAACATTTATACTGTTCGTTGTAGAAGTTCCTGTCCATCCATAAGGTAGCGTCCACGAATAAGAAGTAGCTCCGATGACTCCTGCGACGGAATAAATATGTGCAGAACCATTGCAGGCTGCTGCATTTCCATTAATAGTTCCCGGTTGATTGGGCGCAGTAATACAGCCACTGTTTTCTGTAAAAATTTGGGAACCGGAATAAATATAATCTCCACTGGTACTAGTAGATGAATTACAAGCTGCTCCGGTAAAATAAAATGTTATATTCCCTGTACCTGAAGCGGGCGCAGTCCAGCTGAAGTTGAATACTTTTGAATTTGGTGATGAAGCACCACCATTTAATGTATGTGTTATATTGTGCCGAACAATACCACTGATTGTTATATTTTTTATCGTAGTTGAAGCTGAATTAGTAATTGCTAGTACACCGGCATTATCATTCAAAGATGTTAGCGCTTCAATGTCAACGCCAAATAAACTGTTTCCTGTGCGGGCAACTGTAACACTCATCATATAGGTTTGTCCGGGAGTATATTCAAAAGTTGGCATTTCCATACATTGGATACTAATTGATCCTCCGCCGGAATTGAGAGCATAACTATTATGACAAGTAATACAAGTTAATTCCCCCGGCGATCCAGTTCTGCCAGCTTTACCATTGTCACTCATTTTTGTACTGGTTAGCATTGCCAATAACATGATTGGCAATGCACTTATTAATAATTTCTTTAACATGGGAATTATTTTAATGATTCATATAATATTTATACGATTACAATGTAAATAGTATTCATTGTAATTTATAACATTCAAAAGTATCTTCATTGTTTTAACAGAATTAATCCTGTATAAAGCCACTATCAATGGATGCAGTAAAGAAAACGGCGGTTTTATGTTTTTTGATGTTACTAGATAATCCAAACTAATATTTATTATATATCTTGATTTACCAATAAATATATTATACAATTAAGTGGATTAGTATGAATTTTCTCAAGAAATATAATGATAATTTTATCTTCTTTTAATTCCCAAAATGGATCACAAGAAAAAAAATCAGTTAATGATTCTTCACTTATATTTTAAAGTGAAGAATCATTAAGAGGTTTAGAATATGATTAATTATACTTTATATATTATTTAGTAAACGTTGGTTTAATTTTTTGGATTTTGATATTTTTTGTATTAAGAGTAAAACCTCGTTTTGTCATTAATGCATCTATTTTTGCATCACGACCACGGAAGGCTCTGAATCCTTCTTCAGGATCAATTGTATTTCCTACAGAAAAGATATATTTATTAAGTCGCTTAGCTACTTCTTTATCATAAGGGCCACCAGCTTCTGTGAAAGCGCTAAATGCATCTGCAGTGATAACATCAGACCATATGTAACTATAATATCCTGCAGAATAGCCATCGCTCGAAAAAATATGCCCAAACTGAGGAGTTCGGTGACGCATAACTAATTCAGATGGCATTCCTAATTCGGCGAGTGTTTTTTTCTCGAATGCATCCGGATCTATTTTTTGTGAACCTGCTAAATGCAGTTTCATGTCAATCAAAGCGCTTGCTAAATATTCTGTAGTGGTAAATCCGGAATTAAATTTAGATGACTTTACAATTTTATCGACAAGACTTTGAGGAATGGGTTTTCCGGTTTTATAATTTATGGCATAATGTTGAAGAACTTCTGGAGTTGAAAACCAATGTTCGAGAAGTTGTGATGGAAATTCCACATAATCAGTAAAGACATTAGTTCCTGATAGTGTCGGATAGGTTACATTCGAAGAAAGTCCGTGTAAGGCATGTCCAAATTCATGAAACAATGTTCTGGCATCATCAAGTGAAATGAGAACGGGTTCTCCCGGTTTGCCCATTACGAAGTTTGAATTGTTTGAAACGATTGTAGTAATATTATTATCGACTCTTTGCTGATTGCGATAAGCATTCATCCATGCACCGGAACGTTTTCCTTCTCTCGCATATGCATCAAAATACCATAGTCCGATAAGCTGGCCGGAAGTTTTATCTTTTACTTCCCAAACATGAATGTCTTGTTGATAAACCGGGACATTTGTAGTAGGAGTGAAACTGAAATTGAATAATTCACCTGCAACCCAAAACATACCTTCGCGAAGTTTATCCAATTGAAGATATTCTTTTACTTCTGATTGGTCCAGATCATATTTTTCTTTTCTTACCTTCTCTGAATAATATCTATAATCCCATGGTTCGATTTTTATTTTGGCGCCTTCTTTATTTGCCAGCATTTGCATATCTGCAACTTCTTCATGAACTCTGGCAACGGCAGGGGTCCATACTTTTTCTAATAACTCTATAGCTTTCTCGGGTGTTTTTGCCATTGTATTGTCTAAACGTAAATGAGCGTGTGTTGGAAAACCAAGAAGTTTAGCGCGTTCAGCACGCAATTGTAAAATTTCTGTAATGGTAGCATTGTTATCATGCTCGTCGCCATTGTCGCCACGATTGATAAACATCTTCCAGGCTTTTTCTCGTAAGTCTCTACGATCAGAATAGGTAAGAAAAGGATCTATGGATGAACGCGTGTTTGTAATCACCCATGAACCGGGTAATTTCTTTTTTACTGCATTGGAAGCTGCTGCGTCTTTCAACGATTGTGGTAATCCTTTCAGATCACTTTCATCTTTTAAAACGAGGAAATTATTTGTTTCATCGGCAAGTAAGTTCTGGCTAAATTTAGTAAACAGTCCGGCAAGAGATTGATTAATTTCTGAAACTCTTTCTTTGGCTTTTGCATCAAGTTTAGATCCTGCCCGAACGAAGCTTGTATAGTATAACCAGGTCAATCGTTGTTGTTCGGATGTCAGATTTTTTTTTGTTGGTGAATTATAGATAGCTTCGATTCGTTGGAAAAGTTTTTCATTTTGAGTAATCTTATCTGAAAAAGCGGCAAGTTTTGGTTCCATCTCTGTTTCTACCGATTCGAATTCCTTATTATTCATATTTGAACTCCAGATTCCATAAATGGTACGAACTCGATCGAGAAGTTTTCCACTGCGTTCCATTTCCGCAATTGTGTTTTCAAAATTTGGAGCTGCAGGATTGGAAGTAATTTTTTCAATTTCAGTAAGATTCTGTGTCATTCCTTCTTCAAGGGCAGGTATAAAATAGGAAACTTCAATTTTATCAAATGGAGGAACGCCGCCGTATTGCCCTATCCATTCCGGAACAAGCGGATTATCATTAATATTTAAAACAGGATCTGATGAAATTGTAGTTGATTTCATTTTATTATTTTCATTTTTGTTATTTTCATTACCTGCAAAGGCAGCGTAAGAAAAAAAGTTTGTTGTTACGAGTAAACAAAGGGAGGGGTAAAGGTTACGCATGGGATTTGTTTTTATGATTCTTCTGCAAGATTGCATAAAGAAAATGAATAATTAAAATTTATATTCTAAAATATTTTTGTTTTAAGAGATAAAGGAATATCTGCTAATTAACGTCGACCCAATCACCGTTATTTTTTATTAATTCAATCAGGGCATCTACGGCTGAGGCAGAATCAATATTACGTTGAACAACATCGCGCCCTTTATAGAGTGTGATTTTACCAATTCCCGTTCCTACATATCCGTAATCTGCATCGGCCATTTCACCGGGGCCGTTAACAATACATCCCATAATTCCAATTTTAACTCCTTTCAGATGGGAAGTCCGTGCACGGATTTTTGCTGTTGTTTCCTGCAGATCAAAAAGAGTTCGGCCACAGCTTGGACAACTAATGTATTCTGTCTTTGAAATTCGGGTACGTGTAGCCTGAAGAATACCAAAAGAAATACGATTCTTTTTTTCCGGTTCACAATTTGGTGCATCAATCCAAATACCATCGCCAAATCCATCTAATAAAAGTCCGCCGAAATCGGTAGCAGCATGAAGTGTGAGTTCTTCGAAATCAGAAAAGAGATAACTTCTTTTTATTATTACGGGAGATTGAATATTCATTCTCATCAGTTCAATAAACACCCTTCTCTGTTCGGCCATTCCGTGTTCATTCGAAGTTTTCAAAATCAAAACGCAATTTTCAGTAATTATTTTTTCGAAATTAAAATTTTTATTAAAAAAATCTTTTATTTCAATTTCAAGAAATCGTATTTGTGTTTGATCATTGGAATTAATAATAAAGTCACAACAATCTGTTCTGTCGGGAGCAGCCTGTTTAACGGCAGTCCGCAAAGTTCCCGGAATTTCAAAATCCAAACGATTATCATTTATAAAAATATAATCGCAAGCCTGATCGGAAAGATTCCATTTGTCTAATTTCTCAGAATAATTGTAACCTAACGGACGAAGGGAGGGTGGAGTTATTTTTTTTTCACTCGACAGATCTGCAATAACTACTGGCACTTTGTGATCACCAATATTTAATACGACATTTGTTTTCCTTCGGGAATAATCAAATGGATTATAAGGAAGGAGTTCTGTATTTTTTCCGGAAAGTGAAACATCCGGTGAAGGAATTGAAGACTGTTTTTTTTCACGGTTGAAATAACGATTAACCAAAGCTTTTGCAACCGGGATTTCAAATTCGGGATCTTCTGTTAAGGATACCCGAATGGTATCGCCCAAACCATCCTCTAATAAAGTTCCTATTCCAACGGCCGATTTGATTCTTCCGTCTTCGCCATCGCCGGCTTCTGTAACTCCGAGGTGAAGAGGATAATTCATTCCTTCCACTTGCATTTTAATAACCAGTAACCGGTAAGCCTGAACCATAACCCTGGTATTGCTGGCTTTCATAGAAAGTACGATGTTGTAAAAATTGTTGTCTTCACAGATTCGTAAAAACTCCATAGCAGATTCTACCATTCCTAGAGGAGTGTCGCCGTAACGACTTAAAATACGATCGCTTAGCGAACCATGATTTGTTCCAACTCGCATAGCAGTTCCATATTCTTTACAAATTTTCACAAGAGGAGTAAAACGTTCACGAATTCGTTCTAATTCTGAAAAGTAAGTTTCATCGTTGTAATCGATAGTTTCAAATTTTTTCTTATCGGCGTAATTACCGGGATTTACCCTTACTTTTTCAACAATACGAGCGGCCAATTCAGCCGCATTAGGTGTAAAATGAATATCGGCGACAATCGGTACTTTATAGCCACGACGGTGTAATTCTTTTTTAATTTCTTCGAGGTTCTTTGCTTCGTTAATACTTGGTGCTGTAATTCGGACCAATTCGCAACCGGCATCTATCATTCGAATACTTTGTTCAACGGTGGCTAGGGTATTCATTGTATCCGTAGTCGTCATCGATTGAATTCGAATAGGATTATTTCCGCCAATGATTAAATCCCCTACAGAGATTTCACGTGTAATATATCGGCTATACGAAGTAAGGCTGTTGCAATAGCTTGCAGGAAGCGTAAGTTGTTTCATCCGGCTGCAAAGATAGTAACAAAGAATTAGTTGATTAGTTAATGATTAAAAGGAAATCCTTAATATAATTAAAGAGTGAAAAGCATCTGGAGTTGCTACTTCTCATTCCAATTTGTCATTAAAATAATAAAAAACCGAAAAAATGAATGGATTAGTTTTTTTGAAATTTAAAAACTTTCATTGACCCGTCTTTTATTTCGATATTGAGAAGATACATTCCCGGTGCCAGATTTTCTATTGGAATAAGCTGTTGAATAGATGAATGGTTATAAATTTCTTTGCCTAATAAATCATAAATTCTTACGCGTTTAATCTCTAATGGAGTGAGCCCTTCGATCGATAAATACTTCGAAACAGGGTTAGGAAAAAGTATAATTTCTTCTTTCGGAAATTCAGGAGACGAAGCAAGCAATGAAATGAAGAAGATATTGAATGTGACGGAATCTGAAACAATATGAGTAATCCTGGCTGCCGGCCATACAACAACAATGTTGTCTCCTTCGTCGAAATAAACGCGAGAAAAAACAAATCCTGATCTATGCAATGTAACAGAATCGCCGCTCGCTATATTAATTGAGGTTTCATTTATAAGTGTATCGGCAAATTGGATAGAACCTGATTTAATATAAATAGTGATTGAGTCGGAAACCAAAAGGGTGTCGTCATTTACGATAGTAACTTCGATACTATCGTAAGTATTTACTTCATAAACGGTATTGTTAGGAATACCGGTAACCGGAATTCCACTAATATTTGAAATCCTTAAATGAGTTTGGGCAAAAAGAGGGTTTACGAAAAATATCAGAAACAGTAAATAAAATAGCTTTTTCATAACTAGTTATTTGAATATGATTCAAATTTATAAAAACCCTTGTGATTTACTAATATATTTTTTATATTTCTTACGCATTCAAAATCGGACAAGTTCCCAAAAACAAGCTAATATATTATTTCTTTGTTCTTGATTCTTAATTCTTGACTCTAACACAAATGGACATTCTCAACAAAGTAGTAGAAAGTATGAACAAGGAACAGGTTCGATACTTCAAGATTTTTCTTGCTAAAAGTCATGATAGGGAAGGACGTATGGATGTCAGGCTTTTCGACTATATGCGAAAAAGTGGCGAGAAATATAATGAAGAAAAAATAGTGAACCTTTTATATGCAGGAAAGGATAAAAATTCTTTTTATCGATTAAGAAACCGGCTTTTGCGGGATTTAAATAAGAGCATGTTGATTCAACATTTCGATGATGATGAATCTATTTATCCATTATGTCTTCTTGCACTCGAAAAATTTTATATGAGCAGAAATAATGTTAAAGTCTCTCACTATTTTTTAAAAAAAGCAGAAGAACAATTAAAAAAAGCAGAAAATTTTGAATTACTTGATATAGTTTATGGAGATTTTATACGATTATCCCATGAAATGCCTACTGTCAACCCTGAGCATTACATTAAGCTAAGGATTGAGAACCAGAACCAGATCAAACAAATTAGAGAAATAGATGATGTCCTGGCTGTAGTTAGTCATAAAATGAAATTAACTCAAAATTTTTCTTCAGATGAAAACCCTGTGCTTTCCATATTACAAAAAACATTAAAACAACATGCTACAAATAAAGATTTAATTAAAAGTCCAAAGCTGCGATTTAGAATTTATCATGCTGTTTCTCAGATTCTTTTGCAGAAAAGAAATTATGTTACTCTTGAAAAATATCTGTTGAATACATGGCATGAATTTAACAACGAAAAATTATTTAACAGACATAATCATGAGACAAAATTACAAATGCTTGTTTTTATTATTAACACCCTTTTTAAAAATCAGAATATTAAAGATTCACTCAAGTATACTGTGATGTTGAATTCGGGAATGGATGAATTCCAGCGATTGCACTATGATAAATATCTTTTTTATTATTATAATTCGCTTGTAATTAATTATTCAAAAACTGACCGTGGAAAAGCAATTGAGATTTTAAACGAAATGAAATCAATTGAAAAAATACGAACTGTTCATTTTTATTTAATGTTTATATATCTCAATCTTGCTGTTTGTTATTTTGATAAACGAGACTTTCACCAATCGATAAGGCACATGAATCGTTTATTTGCTTTGGATGGATATACGGAGGCCGACAGCACATTAAAATTTAAGATAGCAATTGCAGAATTAATGATTCGTTACGAGCTTAAAGATTTCGATGTTTTGGAAATAAAAATTCGCCAGGTTAAAAAAGACTTTAAAGAATTTTTTAACCTTAAATCAAATACCCGTGAAATATTAATGGTTAAAATAATTAATAAATTAATTGAGAAAGATTCGTTACGTTCTGAAAAACTATTGCTCTCGGAAGCAAAGAAACATATTCTTTCAGCTGTAAAAAAGGAGTCTTCAGATGCAGACGTATTAAATTACAGAAATTGGTTGAAAGAGAAATTAAACTATTAGTTTACTTTTTAAGCGAGATTAAAATGTAAATTATTTTTTACTGTAATTTTAATGATACAGTAAAAATTATTTCATTACTTAATTAAAGAGCGGCAAATGAATACCCACGGTCGGAAAAATATTTTAAAGTTGCCGGTAAAGCAATTCGTAATCTGTTTTCTGCTTTCAGACTATCATGAAAAACTATTATGGAACCATTTCTGGTATTTTTTTTTACATTTTCAAAACACTCTTCACCGCTTAGATTTGTGTCATAATCTTTACTTAAAACATCCCACATAATAATCCGGAATTCTTTTTTCAGATGCCACGATTGTGTTAATTTGATTTTTCCATAAGGTGGTCTGAATAAATTTGATGTTATAAGTTTTCTACATTCATAGATATCATTATAATATTCCTTATTTGATGTCTGCCATCCTTTTAGATGATGCATAGTGTGATTACCGATTCTATGATTGGATTTTTTGAGAAGATTTATCAGTTCCGGATATTTCCTTGCATTATCTCCAATACAGAAAAAAGTTGCTAAAGCATTGTATTCATTAAGGGTATTTAAAACCCATGGAGTTACTTCCGGTATCGGGCCGTCGTCGAAAGTAAGAAAAATTTTTTTTTCCTTAGTTTGAATGCGCCAAGTCAGCGATGGAAAAAGTTTTTGTAACAGCAAAAGAGAATTAATAAAAATAAATACAAACGAGTGAAAATTGAAAAAAGAGAAATATTAATTCTGTAATTTTCAATTTTCACTCTTCAATAAAAACTACATTCCTGATTTTTGAGCGATATCCATGAATTGTTTTTCGGCTTTATCAGAAAGTTCTTTTTGGTTAGTTTGTTTGAGTATGCCCGACATTGCCTGAAGAATATACAATGCCTGATTCATATCCGAGTCGACCAGTTTGAAATATTTAGTTCCTTTTAAACTTAGATAATAATTCATATTATCTGCATAGATGTCTATCATTCTCTGTGAAATAGCATTGCCTTTTGCAATCAATGCCTTTTTATTACTAAGTTCTATATCATTTGATTGCAGAGAATCCATTCCATTCATAGCCCCGGCAGCGCGATAATATAGTTCTGCAACCTTTGTCATAAAATAATTATAAGGAACCGTTTTATCAGGCATTACTTCAACACATTTATCCAGTACAAGAAC
>JANOVV010000025.1:0-27566 GCA_031417555.1 Bacteroidota bacterium | reverse complement strand
AGCTGGCATGCCGATGGGGCGCCCGGCGCCCGGCGTTTTGTGGGCGCTGCTGCCGGCAATGCCTGGCCGCTGGGCCAGGCGCCGCTGCTGGGATGAGCGGCGCCCAACGCGCCCGGCTGCCCGATGGGCGCTGGCATTGGCAGCCTGGGCCGATCGACCTGGTCATCGCGGCCGACGGTGATGCGGCGGCGGTGGCGGCAGCCGATGCGGCGGCGTGGGCCCAGTGCCAGGGCCTGTTGGCCGGGCTGGTGGCTGAGTTGCCGCTGCTGCGCCAGCCGGTGGCCGCCATGCCGGCATCCAACCCGCTGCAGGGCCCAGTGGCGCGCTGCATGTGGGGGGCCTGTGCGCCGCTGCGCGAGGCTGCTGAAGGCTTCATCACGCCGATGGCGGCCGTGGCCGGTGCGGTGGCGCAAGCCCTGATCGCCCACTACCAGCGCCCCGGCATCCAGCGCGCCTGGGTCAACAACGGCGGCGACATCGCGCTGCACCTGGCGCCCGGCGCGTCGCTGCGGGTGGGGCTGTTCGCCGACCTGGCACGCTTTGACTTGGCTGCCTTGGCCCGTGCGCCGCTGCCCACCGACGCAGCCTTCACCGTGCGGGCCGGGGACGGCGTCTGCGGCGTGGCCACCAGCGGCTGGCGCGGCCGCAGCCAGTCGCGCGGCATCGCCGACAGCGTGACGGTGCTGGCCGCCAGCGCCGCACTGGCCGACGCCGCCGCCACGGTGATCGCCAACCAGGTGGATGTGGTGGATGCGGCCATCCAGCGCCGCCCGGCCAGCAGCCTGCGCGACGACAGCGATCTGGGCGGCATCCTGGTGACGGAAGACACCCAAATCTAAAATCAATTTTCAATGTTTATAAGCCTTTCAAGAGCAATTTTATATCAATTTTCCAAAAGTGTCGAAGACAGGAAAAATATTTATAACAAAATAAATTATAGTATGGGAGTCATGTATTTTATCGAGCCAGAGAACCGACAATTTGTTTACTCCGAAAATTATCAGCAATTTTTACCTTTGCTAGCAATTGGAAAAAATCGCTATCTCATAAAATTTCCGGATGGCAACAAATCTTATTATACATACAACAATGGAATGTGTACAGAAGTGGAAGCTCATACAAGGTGGGCTGTATTGTTATTTAAGCTAAATACAGAACCGGCCTCCACGGAGTAAAAACTAAAACGAAGTATTGATATTACAAAAGCTAGTTGAAACCAGCAGTAAAAAGATAATTAACTTGTTTCCCGTACTGCTCTATAATCTATTTTCCACAAAATACATGTCAATCTCCCCTTTATTTTTAGCTTCAATTTTTCCTCTGTGTTCGCATTTGAATTTGTCTTTTATTAATTCATATGTGCTGCCGCTGATATTAATTTTTCCTGATTCTGAATTTTGTTCAATTCGGGCGGCAAGGTTCACCGTATCACCCCAGATATCGTAAGCATATTTTTTTACTCCGACAATTCCAGCAACCACCGGACCCGTATGAACACCAATTCTTAACTCGAAAGGTATTTCTCCTTTCGCTTCTTTTTCTTTTTTCCGGTTGAGCATAAAATCTCGGATTTCAATGGCAGCATGAATGACATCTGTAGCATGCGTAAAGTTTAAAGCCGGCATTCCGCCGACACAGATGTATGCATCACCAACGGTTTTAATTTTTTCAACTCTGTACTTTTGAACTATACTATCGAATGCACTGAAACAATAATTTATTTCATCCACTAATAATTCTGCGCTTATCTTTTCGCTTACCGAAGTAAAATCTTTGAAATCGGTAAACATTACAGTAACCATGCTATATGTTTTTGCTTTAGAGAACCCTTGCTGTTTTATTTCTTCGGCTACTTCATACGGGAGAATATTTAATAATAATTCTTCACTCCTTTGCTTTTCTTCTGTTATCAATTCATTTTTCTTTGCAAGTTCTTTATTCGCTTTTTGTTTTTGTCTGTTGTTACGGTATAGCTGCAATCCTATGATTAAAAATGTTCCAAGTCCTGCTAATAAAGCATACGATTTTGTTCGTGCGGCAATAAGCACTTTTTCACTTTCTAGTTCCTGTAAACGAAGTTGATCATTGAACGCCAGCTTTTGATATTCCGACAGTTTATTAATTTTTAAATTCTTGAGACTATCATTCAGCTTGCTCCCGAGTTTTTCAAACATATATGCACTATCAATTTTATTCCTGAATTTATACATCTCTGCAATTAGAAAATATACGTACACAAGTTCATTAGGCGAGTCCAGTGATTTAGCTGTCTCCAACGCTTTTTGACCAAAATAAAAGCATGAATCTTTATTATTTAATAAATAATACAATCGACCTGCTCCGATATATGTATATAACAAACCTACCTGATTGTCTTGTTCAAGATTAGCATTTTCAGCTTTATAAAAGTATGTTTTAGCTGAATCCAATTTGTTTTGATTCATGTATTTGAAAGCTATCTCACCATAAATATTTCCTATAAATTTTTTATATCCATACTCATTTGAATAATACAATGCTATTTTAGTAAACATAAGAGCAGAATCCGGAGGATAAAAACCCGCGAGGGCCATACAGCACACCGCAAGTATTTTCCCATTTTGAATACTTTCACCAATTCTTATTGATTCCAGGTAATAAGATTTTTGTTTTTCAATTTCGCCGACACTTCCATAAAGATTGCCCATATCGTGATAAATCATTGCTAATATTGCCAGTCTTGATTCATGAAAATTTCTTGCATTTGAAAATTTCCAAACTTGCCAGTTGCTTGGTTCATTGGTGGAATCGCTGGCTATTTTCAATCCTTCCGAAAATGATTCAAAAGATTTGGGATAATTTCCCATAAAATCCAACACATAGCCTCTTTGTTGATAAGCATCTGCCTGCCATAATTTAATATTCAATTTTTTTGATAATGCTAATTGCTGATCATGAAAAAACAACGAACTGTCAGCTTTATTTTCTTGATAATAAAATCCGAGTAAACGGCATACACTCATTTTGACAGTATCGTCCTGAGAATTCACAAGCAATTTCCGTAAACTATCTACCTGATGTTTTTTGATATATCCCCAGGTAGTGTCTTGCTGCGCACAAATTAATTTCGAAGACAGGAGAAGCAAAACGATTGTAACTATTCTCATAATTTGACTTTAATATTCATTTATTAAAATACTAATCTATTTTATTTCTCTGATAAATTCATCGTTATTCAAATAGCGAATTACCAACAATACGTTTTCATAAAAGAAAATAAATCATTGCGCAGGGTTCAACAAAATGTAAATATAGTGTTTTGGATTCTTTAACAATACATTCTTCCGGTTTTGAAAGTGAATGACTATGTATTCATTACTGAAATGCTATCCACAAAATACATATCTATCTCTCCCTTATTCTTCGCTTCTATTTTTCCTCTGAATGTACAATTGAAATTATTTTTAATTAATTCATAGGTGGCTCCTGAAACATTTACTTTACCTGCTTCGCCTGATGACTCCATCCGTGAGGCTGTATTAACGGTATCACCCCAAATATCATATGCAAATTTTTTAATGCCAACGACTCCTGCAACAACAGGTCCCGTATGTATTCCGATTCTGATTTCAAAATAATCATTATCGGTTTCTTTCTTTTTTAATGCATGCTCATTTATGAATTGCTGAATTTCCAAAGCGGCTTCAACCATATCAATAGAATGAGTTTCGCTTTCTACTGGAATTCCCCCGGCACACATATAGCTATCACCTATCGTTTTTATTTTTTCTAGATTATGAGTAGAAATTATTCTGTCGAATTCACTGTAACAAAAATTAATTTCATTAACCAATTCTTCAGCACTCATTCGTTCACTCAATTTTGTAAAATTTTTAAAATCAGTGAACATAACAGTTACAGAATTATAACTTCTTGCTATTACTTTTCCGGTAGCTTTAAGTTCCGTGGCTGTTTCAAAAGGAAGAATATTTAATAACAATTCATCACTTCTGCTTCTTTCTTTGTGAATACTGGTACTCGTTGCCCAAAGTTTTTTTATTTTTTCTTCGTATCTTTTCTTTTCCGCTTCAAATGTTTCTTTCTCTACTTGTAATTGCTTTACCCGCTCATCGATCTTATGTTTTTCTTTCAAAGCGGCTTCACCCATTTGCCAGACTTTACGATTCTTTTCTTCCAGTTTTTTCTTTTCACTTTCTATCTGTTTCTGCTTATCTTTGAGAAGTAGAATATCATGAGTTTCATTTTTTGAATAATCATGTTGTGTTTTATTCTGTTTATTTTTGAAAAAAAGAAACAACATTACAATTGAAATCAACCAGCCAATAATAAGAAGCAGGAGGAGAGTATTCAATGATTATAAGATTTGAATGATTTTATCAATTTGCTTTACCACAACATGAAAATGGGCTAATAAAAACTGATATACAATAACAATAAAAGAGTTTCATAGGTATTTAATAAACTATTTTTTAGGGGTAGGAACGTTTACTGATTCGGTACTGTAATTTGAAGGTTCCTTAAACTTTTGATTTATCTGGGCCTTCCTATTATCAAGAAAATTCTGGAAGTTTCTATAATACAATTCAGCTTTTGGATTATGTTCCTGGTACATTTTTTCAAGTGCAGGAGGATTAGCCAGAGAATATAACCTAGGAGCAATACCAACTGAAATAAGTGTAAAATAAATTGTCCAAAACGAAAAGAATATAAATGATAAAATAAATTTGGTTTTTATTTTTCGAAGATAGTTTCTTAATGGGACTTTCCCATTTTCACTCTGCACTTTGATATTAATAAAAATGAGCACTAATATGATAAAGGAAAGTATCCCTGATAATCCAATTAGTATTCCCGCACCTGGCCAATTCTGCACTTTGAAAATAAATGCAATCATTGCAAGGCATGTAAGTAGTGCTATGGTGAACAAAATAAAAAACGGACCTATTTCTTTATTAAAAAATTTAGAAAGTGCGTTAACTCCAAAACCTGAATATAAAATCAACAGGATTAATACTCCAAGCAGTAGCGCTGGATCAGCACCTACCCAATGAATTGTCAGGAAAAAACTTCCGCAGAAAAATAAACCCAAGGCAAAATATTCGAAGAATGAAAAAAGTGTTGAAGAATTTTTTAAATTAAATTCTTTGGTTGTAATAATCATTTCTATAAAAAAAAGAATTCCAATGAAGAGGAAGGGGTAATTCAGAAGATATGAACTATAATCATTTTGCGCGAAACTGGCGAACATGCCAATCAAAATGATAGCAAATAGAAAGTACTGAATTCTACTTATTGTTTTCATAATTTACGATTACTTAGCGAACATTAAAAAATGTTCAAGTTCCACTTCAAAATCTTCCGGAATGAATTCGCCGTATATTAAGTCTTCATATTTTTTCCAGAATAATCTTTCAGCAATATTTGTCTTGTTTTCCTTTAAATTATTAATTACTTGAGCGTGAATAATTTCATTGTATAGTTCAAGTTGGTTATCTCTCGATAAATACTCGGGAATATAGGTGTAAGCTTTATAATATAATGTGTCGCTTGCAATACCATTGATAAAATTATCGATAGCCCTGGGTTTTTCCAAGTCATCAACTTCTTTAAAAAGATCCATGGAGATATCATATCCTTCCTGGCTTCCAACCATTCCCATCACTCTGAATAATTTCATTCCAAACTTTGGTTTCTTTTCAACCTCTTTGAATAGCGAATCAAGATAAACGAAGGTATTTTCAACTGGTCCTTTACTTTGTAATGAATAACAAATGTCAATTATGCCATTTCTCTTCTCCCAAGGATCCTTCATTGCCGTGAGCAGTTTGAATGATTCCGAAAAACGGTTATTAACAGCGAGATTCTTTGCAAGTTGTTTCATTAATTCCTGATTAACCATATCTCTTGGCTGCTCCTGTTTTTGAAAACCTGGGTCGAGGATTTTATTCAAATCCAGTTTTGCATATTTTTTAAATGCTGATATTGTGTCGTTGTCATCAAAATCTTTATTAATTAAAATCAGATCAATAAAATTTTTATTTATGATTTCATTAGCATTTGAATTTTTATTTGCAATGGCCACAACACTATTGAAATAATTATAATTAATTGCATAGTCCCTACTTGGTTTATTAAAAAATTGAAATACATTTCGAAAATATTTAAAAGCAACTAAATATTGATAAATAAATTTTTCAAGAACTTTCTTTTGATCATCAGTCTTATACAAATCTCCTAAATTATTTGCAAGTACATAATCGAAAAATGGAAAATAATCGAACATGAAATCACTTTCAAATTGGTAAACCTGCTGCCCAAAATCATTGGTCAGATTTGGATATAAAAATATTGAGGAATTTGAAACCTTATCGCTGCTGTTGTTTTTTTGTCCGTCCTGATTATAAAAAACATAATCTTTGGTTAAAAATTCTGAAGGAATCTTTTGATAGGTTTTGACGGCCATATCAAAATACTTATTCGCCTCAATTTTGTCTTTCTTAAGAATGGTAGCAAAAATTCCTCGTTTTTTATAAAACAAAGCTTCGTTTATTTCTTTTTCATACTGAATTTTGTATGGTTCATTTTTAATTAGAGTCAAATGATAATCCCAGACTTTGTCAAATTTTTCCAACGGCTTGAAAAATTTTATCAAACTGAAATAATAAGCTCCGCCAAAAAAGAAATTTTCACTCGCAAATAGCTGGTATGGTAATCTTAAATTGGGAAAGAATGTTGCTAAGTCCTGGTAAAATCTGTTTTTTGAAAAAGAAGAATACTTGAGATACTTATTAATAACAACATCAGTTTCTGGTGAAGGAAAATCCTGGTACTTTACTAAATATGCTGTAAGGTCCAACATGCTTTCATTAAAATAATTCTTATAGTTTGTATTATTAATGGTAATGCTGTCTAAGCACCTGGCAAGTGATGTGAAATCTCCGGCTGCAGCATTGAGATAACTCAATATCTGGTAACCTCCTTTGTGAGATAGGTAATTATTAAAGTCGGCTTTTATTTTTTCATCTTTAGGATAAATTGCATTGAAATTAGAAATGCCTGTTTCGGTGAAAGGAGAAATTTTTTGAATCAGCGTTTTAATTTTATCACCTTCATAATGCGAACAAGTCAATAGCAATTCAATACTTATGTTGAAATCTTCGGTTTTGACAGTCTTCGGATTCTCGAGTGATAGTTCAATAAATTTTTCAAGATGGAGCAGATTTTTTCTAATCGCTATTTCAGATCCGCTGGTATTCTTGTAATATTTTTCGTATGTACATAATTTCAGGAAATTATTTATCCTTTTAATATTTCTTATAATATTCGTATCGATTGAATTTCCATTCTCAACTGTAACAGTAAGTGAACTGTCCATATAAACGAAAAGCCGGTGTAACAACAAGTTTGATTCAATCTTATTATTGCTTAATCCATCGTAATTTTGGATTAACCCATAATCTTCATAGGCGACATCATAAGCCATGGAGTCATTTTGCAACCCATCAAGAATTTTTTCAGCTGTAAAGGGATGCAAACGTTCGTAGTTGTTCAGGAAATTTGCTTTTGCTTTAGGTTTTATTTTATCTGACTTCATCATTACGATACCCTTCTTAATAATATCGTTCAGCACATAATCGTTTTGTTTTTTGCGATAGTCGAAATAATAAAATGTGCAAATGAAAACAAGTGCAATAAGTCCGGCTACTGCTGCAACTCTGTCAGCCCCGTATTTCAAAATTGTACGACTTACAAATAATTTCCGCGCACTTCGTTTAATAAATTGTCGTGCATTATTAATCGTTGTCTCCGCCTTTTTTAGTTTTAAATGATCCGGATCATTGCTGTCGTCATATTTCTTAAGCCAGTGTTTATTCGGATTGCATTCATTGATCCAATGTTCGAAATAAGTGAGGGGCCCAATTGGCAATAAGTATCCTGATGACTTATCATTATCAACCCAGCGATTGAGCTGTTTTTCAAAATCAAGAAAAACTGTGTAATTGCTATTCTCCTCAAGGGCCCATTCCATCAGCATCTTCCAGTTTCGAATCAAACTTTCATGCGTAATGTCGAGAACATCATTGTTATTTAACTTGAGTGATTCCGGATCTTCTGTAATAAATGGTTTTAAAAATGTATTTCCTTCCACACGGAAAATATCAAGCACACCTGCAACCATCTCGGTCGAAATAGATGGTTTATTAATTATATCGTTGATTTCCTGTAATGTCATTCGATTACGAACGGCACGCGAATGATCGATACGTGTGAGGCATTGAAATGCAGTTTTAATGATCAATGCTGCATCACTCTCTGATATTTCCTGTTTATGAGTTTTATTGTAATGCAATCTTGCACCCCGGTCATGCAATTCATTCGCATGAGCATTTAATAAATTTTCGAGAGACGGATTTTTAAGAAAATTCTGTTCTATAGATGGAAGATCATTAAACCACTTTTCAAAAATTAATTGATCCTCAGCCGACAACATCTGCGGTGGCATGCCGCCTAATTTAGCAAGATGGATTATGTCCATTACATCATTGCCGTCATTCGCTTTATGCCATATCTGATTGAGGCCATGTTGCAAGACAGGAAGCTGGTCGATTCCTTCTCCCAATTCATTTATAAGAATTTGCGTAAGTCGATTTGAAATTTTACATCCGCTTAACATGGCAGGCTCTTCAATTACCTGTTGAATTTCTTTTCGTTTTAATCTTGGAACAAAAAACTGGCTGAAGCCAATATATTCAGGTAGGCCATGAAATGCAGCACACTGTCCAATGTAATCGGATCGCATCGTGCAGATAATATAGATTGGAATGTCTTCCGCTAAAGCTATTTTGGCTGTTTCCAATAAAAGATTTACAACCGTTTGCGATTTTAAAGAGGGTACTTCATTGCTGAAATTTTCAATATTCGTAAAAAATTCTTCAAACTGATCGGCAAGAATAATTAGATTGGCCGCCTTTCTTTTCTGTTTTTTTTGTTCCGTTACATCAGCTTTTTTATATTCATCTGCATTTGTATCAATATAAAATGGAGATGATTTATATAATTTAATTAAAGAAGAAAAACCAAAGCTTAGTTCTTTCTCAGTTTTTTCATCATCATTAATATTAAGTTTATGTGAAAGAGTTTTAGAAAGATTTTTCAATGGATCGCGCTCGGGACGAAAATCAACCAGAATCCAGTTATTAAATTTTGCTTTGAAAAATCCTGCTTGTGCATTAGGAATAACACCGGCATAGACGAGTGATGACTTTCCATCCCCAGAAGCGCCGGTAAGCATGATAAATTTATTTTGCTCGAGTTGAGCAACAACTTGTTCAATATGCCTATCGCGACCTTTGAAAAAAATCGCTTCATTTTCATTAAAAGGACGTAAACCGGGGTATGGACAAATGTTCATATTGTGCATAAAATAATTGTAATATCTGATTAATTTTTTCCGATTACTTTATCATATTGAACCTTTATTTCCAATGGAATTAATTCACCAGCTACAATAAGGCAAATAATTTTAGGGGCATTTATTTTTTTTGTTTTATTTTCATTGGGAACTTCATCGCCGATGAGTAATATCGGCGTATGAGAGGATGCTCCCCCGATTTTTTTCCAGATCTGTTGTGTAAAAGGCAATGCCCAATCGGATGAAAACTTAAAATAAACAACGGCTATCTTACTTGAGCCAATTTGTTGTGCACATAATTCGGAATAATCTTCATCGCTGTCCTGTATAATGCATAGCCTCTCAACAGGAACGATGTCACTAAGCATGTCAGTAATCTCAGCGGCTTCACTCTCATCCAGCTGATTAAAAATAAGAAATACGTCAGCAGCTTTTGTATTATACTCAACTTTTTGTTTTGATTCAAGCATGGACCGTATATCATCGACCAGCTGAATCATAGAACCGACATCGGTATAATACATGTTATCGCTTACACTATTCAGTATTTCATTTATAAATTCGGCCTGTTTTGATTTTCTTACCTGCTCTGTAATTGAGCCTGTTTGCCAGATAAATATTTTAAAGCCGGGTTTGTTTTCTGACTGTATTTTTGCAAGATTAAATTGATTTTTTGCAATCAATATCAAAGACTCCTGGCTTACATGAGGGTCAAGTATGTGTAATGAACAATCTGCCGCGTCGAGTAATATTTTTGTATCCTCCGAATTTTGGTCATATTCGGTATCCCCTCCGGAAATAACTTTCATCCCTGCTCTTTCAAGGACCGATTTGAGTTCAGATCTTCTATCTTCGGGAGCATATGAAAGAAACACAGTTTTGGTGGGCATAATTATATGGGAAAAGTTGATTTTATATTTACGACAAATGTAACATTGTAAACTACAATTACAAATTAGTAAAATGACATGTAAATTGACTAAAATTAATATTAAAGCAATAGAAAATTATTAGTGAATTATATCTTTTGCAAAGGAAAAAAAGTAAAGGAAAATCATTCATAAAAATTTATTTATAAATATTAAATTATAATGTATGTTACTTCAAAGAATATTGAAATTTTATAAATTGATGTCCCAATTTAGAGGCAATTTCCATAGAAAACCTCATATTTTGAAATTCGGAAAAAAATTATATACTTTTAATCTGGAAAAAATAATTATTGATTTAATACAGCAGATAAAAGTACGATTCGCCAATTTAGAAAAGTGGTTCACTTTCGTTCAATAAATGAAAACCTTATTTTTATGTAGAAAGATGACAAATTAATTTATTTTAATGGATGAAAATCTTTTTTTAAGAAATAGATTAGTTTTATTGAAATATTTAATATATTCGTATTTAGAATAACTTTTTTCTAATATTTTCTTCGAATGATTCGAATTTTAATTTTATCCATATTATACTTTTTTTTTATTATTAGGATTTCTGCGCAAACATCATTCTGTCCGAATCTTGATTTTGAAACAGGCACACTTGCTAACTGGAATGGTTTTATTGGTTATTGTTGCCCAATAAATACTTCGGGTTCAGGGTTTGTAACCGAACGACACACAATTACAAGTGGTACAGGATTCGACCCCCGAACCAACAATCAAATTCCGGTTGTTGCACCTGACGGTGGTAAACACTCTGTCAGATTGGGGAATGATAATGTAAATAAGGAAGCTGAAATGCTTAAGTATACTGTTGCAGTAACAAATGCATCTGACTTATTTATTTATCGCTATGCCGTGGTTTTGGAAGATCCGGAACACCCACCTGAAGATCAGCCTCGTTTTGAAATACGGGTTTACGATCAATTGGGTCAGAATATACAATGCGGTATTTATAATGTCGTGGCATCAGCAAATATACCTGGCTTTCAAAATTACAATTCAATTCGTTTTAAAACCTGGACTACAGTAGGCATTGATTTGTCGGGATATATCGGGCAAAATATAATTGTCGAATTCAGAACCGGTGATTGTGCCCAAGGGGCACATTTTGGATATGCTTACATAGATTGTTATTGTGGTCCTTTGGAAATCCAAAATGCTTTCTGTCCAAATTCTATTAACATGACACTTAAAGCTCCTGAAGGTTTTTCATCCTACATTTGGTCTAATGGAGCAACAACTTCGTCTATTATTGTTACTTCTGCCGATATTGGTAATATATATTCCTGCACACTTACATCGGTTACAGGGTGCACAGTTACCCTTACTTCAAGTGTAGCTTCTGCGAGTATTTCTGCTGACTTTTCTGTACTTAATCAATGTCAGAATAATGTTGTTTTCAATGATCAAACGACAGCTTTAAATGGTTATCCAATTAAATGGATTTGGAATTTTGGAGATGGTGAGACTTCTTTGTCCCAGAGTCCAATACATTTATATCAAACACCCGGAACTTACTCAATCCAATTAATTACAGAAAGCAGTAAAGGATGTATAGATTCAGCTATAAGTCAGCTGTTAATCTGGCCAGCACCACAGGCACGCGCTTCAGCAAAAAATGCCTGCGAAGAATCTCCCGTTCTGTTTTCTGATTCGTCCAATATCGTTTTTGGAAATATTGCTTCATGGCAATGGTCATTTAGCAATGGATCGTCAAGCACTCTGGCTTCTCCGGCTTATCTTTTTAATGGACCCGGAAATTATTCTGCGAATTTAATTGTTACATCTGATTTAGGTTGCGTTGATACCACAGATTTAAATTTTAATGTGTATTCTAATCCTGTATTTGAAGCTGGATCAGATGTTTCATTTTGTGGTTCAAGGATTGTTGACCTTGGCGACCCGGCTAATCCAACACTTATATATCAATGGTCACCACTCAATGGTATATTGAATGCAGATTCTCAAATGACAAAGGTAAATATTCCCGAAGCCTATCAAGGTTTGAAATATTATCAATACTTTCTTACTGGCCGGAACGCTGTTACCGGTTGTGAATCGATAGACTCTATATTGATTGTAACAAGAGCAATACCTAAAGCTGCTTTTCAAACTCCAAATGCTCAATGTTTCAACGGAAATAGTTTTGATCTGACCGCATATATAACACATCCCGGCACAATATATCAATGGTACTTTGGAACTCAGGCTCAACCAGTATACGTTTCTAATTCCTTTGCAACCGGAATTCATTATTTACAACCCGGAATATTTCCTTTAAAATTAGTAGTTAATAATAATGGTTGTTCAGATTCTGCTATTGGATTAATAAAAGTTGTAGAAGAACCTGTGATCCAATTTGAAATTGAAGAAGAAGGATGTGTTCCACTGGCTGTCAATTTTAAAAGTACAGTAACACCTGCCGGACCGTTGACATATCAATGGAGTTTTTCAAATAACGCATATTCTACAGAAGAAAACCCTGATTATCTATACACATCATCGGGAATTTATAGTGTCAGTTTAAAAGTAACCGACCCGTATGGTTGTTCTGATTATATTAAATTAAACAATGTCATTAAAGTATTGCCGAGGCCGGAAGCAAATTTTGTTTCAGAGCCAATTGCTGCTAGTATTACCGACCCGCATTTTTCATTCATGAATTTTTCTCAAAACGGCTATCTTTTAAATTGGGATTTTGGTGATAATTCTCTTTCTTATGATTTTAATTCATTTCATACCTATCAGGATACAGGTCATTACATAATTCGCCTGATTATGCAGAATAGTTTAGGTTGCAACGATACAAGTTTTGCTAAAGTAATTGTGGAACCATACTTTTCCTTTTATATCCCAAATTCATTTACGCCAAACGATGATGGTGTGAATGATTGTTTCAGGGGCATTGGCATGTATATTAAAACTTATGAAATGTGGATTTATAACCGTTTGGGTAAAATGATTTATTTCACCTCAGATTATGCCCTTCCCTGGAAAGGAAAATACCCTAATGAAATCGTCGCTCAGAATGATGTATATGAATATATAATCAAGATAACTGATACTAATAACCAGACTCATGATTACAAAGGACATGTAACTTTGGCTCACTAATTAAAAAAATCCTTCATTGATTGTTTTAATATTTATTGAAAAACTTGTCGCAAAAATAATACAAGAGAAAATATGAATATATAAAACAATTTCTGAATATATTTACTTTTCTTCTTTTACAAATCTAACTATTTCAATGCAAGCTATAGGTAATTGACTTAAAGATTTAAAATCATTCGGAAAGAGAAATATAGACATTACCATTTTATATATTATAACTATGAATCTTAAAATTTTTTTTCTAATTCTATTAATAAATACATCTATATCGGCACAATCAAAAAAAGAAAAGTTACTATTGTCTTCGATTGATTCAAGAACACAGAATGCAATTGCACTTTTAAAAAAAGTAGTTAATATAAACAGCGGCACAATGAACTTTGATGGTGTTCGCAAAGTTGGAAACTTTTTTAGTGATGAATTAAAGTCAATCGGATTTGATACACGATGGGTTGCCGGAGACAGTTTTAACCGTGCCGGTCATTTAATTGCATTTCACCAAGGGAAAAGGGGGCCTCGAATTTTACTCATCGGACACTTAGATACGGTCTTTGAGAGAGACAGTCCGTTTCAGTCTTATAGTATGCTCAACGATTCTATCATGAAAGGGCCCGGTGCTGCCGATATGAAAGGCGGAGATGTTGTAATCATACTTGCTATGCAAGCATTGCATGATGCCGGATTGCTAAACGATTTAACAATAGAAATAGTAATGAGTGGTGATGAAGAATTAAGCGGTAGACCATTGGCACTCTCAAAAAAAGATTTAATAGAGGCTGGACAACGTGCCGATATTGCTCTTGCTTATGAAGATGGTGATGGACTTTCGACAACGGCTGTTGTATGTCGGAGAGGTTCGTCGGACTGGACATTAACGGTAAAAGGCAATGCAGCACATTCTTCGCTTATTTTCACAGAAGGAGTTGGTGCGGGTGCTATTTTTAATGCTTCACGAATACTGAATGAGTTTTATGTTTCATTAAGCAATGAAGAAAATCTTACCATTAATCCGGGAGTTATTTTAGGAGGAAATAAAATATCGTATGATACAATTATGAATACAGGAAATACATTTGGAAAAAACAATATTGTTTCTCAAGATGTGATCGTGAAAGGAGACTTAAGAACGATTTCAACTCAACAATTAAATAAAGCCAGAAAAACTATGACGCAAATTGTTGATGCAAATTATCCTGGAACAGATGCTACTATTGAATTCGGAGATGGCGGTTATCCGCCTATGACATTAACGGAAGGCAATAAAAAACTGTTGAGTTTTTACAATCAAGTGAGTCTTGATCTCGGATTCGGACCTGAATCAGCAGTGGATCCACGTAATGCAGGTGCTGCAGATGTTTCTTTTGTAAATGAATCTGTTAAAATGGCCATAGACGGCATCGGACTTCCGGGCGCTGATGGTCATACAATAAATGAAACGGCGAATATTAATTATCTATCGATTGAAGCAAAGCGGTCGGCTATTCTTATTTACAGGCTTACGAATGGAGTTTTTAAATAATGTTTAGAAATTATTTATCTTTTAGATTTACTAAAATTCAGTTTTTACCCATTTATTTAATATAATGGATAATTTATATATTTGACAATCATTATAAACACCCAAGCAAATGGATTCGATAAAATTGGAATTTAATACACCCAAACTTAAAAAATTAAGAACAATTTATATAGTTGAGGATAATGCAATGGAACGCAATATGCTAATTGATTTTTTAGGAAATTATCCTGAGCTGAAAATCAAAGAATTTTCCAGCGGCGACGATTGTATTAAAGATATCATCGTTTCCAAAATTTCTCCTGACCTGGTGTTATTAGATTATTTTTTGGATTCTAATAACCCATTATCAAAAGATGGACTTGAGGTTCTGACAAAGCTGAAAGAGGTAAGTCCGAATTCGGAATTTATTATGTTTACTTCCGTTGACAATGAGCGCATCGTCGAACTAGCAAGAAAAAAAGGAGCGATGGCTTTCATTGTCAAAGGAGCTGCCGGTTATGAATTGTTAGATTCAATAATCAGAAATAATTTTTCGAGGGAAGCTGTTTAAGAATCAATTTAAAGTTTCAAACAGTTTAGTAGAGGAAATACTTGCAAATGTGTTTGTTTTTTAATCTTCAAAATATATTTTATTTTCTATTCCAAGATATTTATAAATAAAAGAATATACATAGGCTTTTGTTTTCATCCGTTCATCAAAAATATTGCTACCGTTATGCCCGGAATTTTCCTGATAATACAAAACATAAGGATTATTACTTAAACCATTTGTCTGTAATTGAGAAATAAATTTAAACGAATGAAAAGGGTTCACTCTGTCGTCGTTATCAGATGCAACTAATAATGTAGCCGGGTAATTAATGTCTTTTTTTATATTTTGAACCGGAGAATATCTTAAAAGGTTTTCAAAATCGAGTGAATCATTTACATTTCCAAATTCGTTTTTGTATTTATAACCGATATTATACAAATGATATCTTAACATATCTAATACTCCTGCTTGCGAAACAACAACTTTAAATAAATCCGGTCGCTGAGTCATGCAGGCTCCAACAACCAATCCTCCATTCGATCCTCCCATGGCCGCGATCTTTTCCGGATTCGTATATTTCTCACGAATTAAATATTCAGCCGCAGATATAAAGTCATCGAATGTATTTTGTTTCTTCAGTCTTTTGCCTTGTTCATACCATCCCGGAAAATCGCCACCACCCCGGAGCTTCGGAACAGCAAACAATCCACCACTGTTTAAGAAAGGAATATTATTGATATCAAAAAAAGGTTGAGCACTTATTCCAAATCCGCCGTATCCATAAAGTATTGTCGGATTATTTCCATTGAGTTTAATATTTCTTTTATGTGTAAGATACATCGGTATCATGGTGCTGTCTTTAGAAAAATAGTAAACAATCTCTGTAGTCAGATCCTTGAAACTAAATGGGACAATAGTTTTTTCAAGAGGGGTTTGCTCAAAAGTGTTTAAATTAATTTTATAAACAGACGAAGGATTGAAAAATGAATCAAAGTAATAAAGCAATATACTATCACCACGGGCATATGACATGCCACTAAAACAAAATCCTTCCGGTATGGTCCACGACTTTAATTTTATTCCTGAAGAATCATTGATAGAGGCATAAGAACGTTTATCTCCATTATAAAGAACAATTATTTTGTTGTCATTTACAATTGCGGCAGATTCAAGTCTTTCTTTGTATTGAGGAATAAATTTTTCGAGAGCATTCAACCGGCCGGGGTCACATTTATAAATAATTCCATTACGTGCATTGAGATTGGATTCTACAAGCAGTTTATTATTAAGTTCACCTATGATTTTGAAATAAGTATCTTTTATGTCTGAAACAATAAAATCTCTAAAGTCATCTTCCTGTTTCAATGGTAGTATCTTTAATGTGAAAGTTTTAATGGATTTGCCATTTTTCAATTTACTGAAAGATAAAATCAGATACTTTTTTTCAGGAGTAACTTCAAAATGGAAATCGTCCATAATATTTTTAGGAGTATAAACAGAAATATCTTCGTTTTGTGAAGTACCGATTGTATGATACTGTAGTGCTTTAACTTTTATAAGTCCGGTAAACGATTCAGAAACATCTTTTACATCATACTTAATGAAAAATACACCATTGCCTGACCAGTAAACCGGGCTGTATTTAACGAAGTTGATAGAATCTTTTAGCAGTTCGCGTTTTTCAATATCCAGAAATCGAATCGTCTTCCAGTCGCTTCCATTTTTAGAAAGAATCAGGGCTAGTGTTTTATTATCATCAGAGAGAGTAATGCCATCAATGTGCATCACTGCCGATTTGTCAAGAGAATTTGGGTCGAATAATAAGTGAGCTTCCTCTTCAGGGCGAATCTGATAAAATAGCGAAGCAGATTCCAAAACATTATAAACATGATAAGAAAAATAATACTTTCCTTGTTTGGTAATATGTTTCGATTTAATAATCGAATAATTTGTGAGGTGATCAACTATATTGGCAGATAGCTTACTTGCATATTTATCCCTTATGATAGCCTGACCTTTAAGCCACTTCTTTGTTTTATCCGAACGAATTTCTTCAAGCCACCGGTAAGGATCTGCGACAACTTTATGCCAGAGTGTATCTTCGACATTATCTTTTTCTGTTAAAGGATAGATACAAAGTTTTTGACCAAAGGATGAAAAGTAAAAAAAGAATAAAACATAAATGGAAGTTAGTTTAAACATATAAAAATCTTTTGCTTCTAATTTAGCGTCTGAATATTAATCAAATATTTTCGGTTTCAATAGAAATATTTTAGGTTTTAATCATTAATAAATTTAAAAGTAGTTTCATCAGTTAAAATGTCGCAGAATTCTCCCGGTTTTTTTTCGGGGAGACTGTAATAGTCTTTTATCCTTGAATAATATTAAAAAAAAATAAAAATCTTACCCTTGTTTTTAAATACTTTATTACTAAATAAATCAAATTAGTATTAAAAGAAGGAAATAAAATCAAAAAAAACTTTAATTCTTACAAGTATCTATATTCTCATCTTATCGTTCGAAAAACAATTCCATTTTCACGTATTAGTATAATAATGTACTGGTAAATCGTATTAATAAACTCTTTTCACCATTAAAATGATAAATAAACAATACAATAGACTTCGTTTGAGGACTATTCAGCGTGGTGTTATTCAATACGGGTCTATTTCAATATTGGCACTAGCATTAATATTATATTTCTATGTAAGCATCCCTAAGAACGTTTATTCGGCAGCAATAGGAGATTATCGTTCAATTGCTACAGGAAATTGGAATGCCACTTCGACTTGGGAAACCTATAATGGAACAAGTTGGGTAAGCGCTTCCTCTACACCCACAAGCACTGATGGAGTTGTAGAAATACAAAACGGGCATACTGTTACAATAATCGCCGCTGTTACGGTGGATCAGATTAAGGTTAATGCAGGAGGCACACTGAATATCCTTATTGGAAAAACAGTAACACTTGCTAATGGAGCAAGTGATGATCTTACGGTAAACGGAAGTATGAACATAAATGGAACACTTGCTGCTCAGGCAACTTCAACAATCATCAATAACGGAACTATGATATTAACCAGCGGTGGTGCTAATACCTTTGCTGCAGGATCAACGATTTCCATAAACAACGGAGCATTATACAAAGCTCAGGATAATTCATTCACTGCTACTTCGAACATCTGGACTATCAACTCTGGTGGCACTTTTCAATATGATGTTAATGGAGGTAGTTTGCCATTAGCAACATGGAATACAGGCTCTACTTGTCTTGTTACCGGAATTACAAGTACCCCTCCCGGAAATCTGACACAGCCTTTTTATAACTTTACATATAATTGTACCGGGCAATCCGCGACTGAAAAACTTAGCGGACTCCTTACCACCGTAAATGGAGATTTTACCATGATCTCATCCGGAATAGGAAGGCTAAGGTTATCACAACAGGAAAATTTTACATTAACAATAGGAGGGAATTTCTACATGCAGGGAGGCTTACTTTATGTATCATGTAAAGGGTCTGCTGACTCAATACTAGTATCAGGAAATTATTTACAGACCGGTGGTGTATTCGGATTAACTGATGGTACGACAGAAGGTGGTGTTACTCCTACTTTTATGACAGTGACTGATTTCAACATTACCAATGGTACTTTCGATATGACAAGTAATGTAGGCAACAGTATTGGAAACGGAGTGACTACTTTGAATATTAATAGAGATTTTTCGCAAACAGGAGGAACGTTTACTGAAACAGCAACAACAGGAGCCAATTACGGATATGGAAAAGTTTATTTTGTTAAATCAGGTACGCAGATTTTCAGTAAGCCATCCGGAACAATGAGTAATACCATTAACATCACTGTAAATAATGGTTCTATTCTGGATATGAACACATATTATCCAACCGGAACTGGAACATTTACTGTACTAAGCGGAGGTGCATTGATTATGGCTTCACCGTTAGGAATTACGGCTACTTCATTAAATGGAAATGTACAGGTAACAGGTGCACGTTCATTCAGTACATCAGGCAATTATACTTATAATGCAACTTCAGCGCAAGTAACCGGAGACGGCTTACCATCAACAGTAAATAATCTTACTATTGATAATGTTAATCATGTAACACTTTCGAATACCGTTTCAGTAGCTGGTATACTTACACTGGCAAATGGTCAAGTGATTACGAATTCAAATGAATTGATTTTGACCAATTCTGCAATTACTTCAATAAACGGACATTCATTGACAAATTATGTAAGAGGAAATTTGCGTAGATATGTTAATGCATCCGGTTCATATGATTTTCCGGTCGGAACATCAGCAAACTACGAATTCATTAACATTACTCTAACGGGAATGACAGGATTTACAAATGTTCTTTCTTCGTTCACTAATTCAAGCCCTTTTGATTCTTCGTTTCCAATTTCAGGAATTCAAATTAACGGTACTGATATCGATAGCTTACTTGATTATGGTTATTGGACGATGACTCCAAATAGTCCAATGACATCGGGAAATTATAGTGTAACTGTGAAGGAAAAAGGATTTACAAATGCGGCAAACAGCCCGGCTGGATACTGTGTATTAAAAAGAGCAAACAACACTTCTGCATGGCAGTCAATTGGTACACACAATATCCCTACGCAATTTGAATCAAACGGTGTAGCCACAGCTGTTCGATCAGGTCTTACTTCTTTTTCTCAATTCAGCATTGGAAAAACCACAAAGGTAGGCGGCTTACCCATTAAATTAATTTATTTTAATGCTGTAAAAAGAGAAAATGCTGTAATGCTTTCATGGGCTACAGGTTCAGAAATAAATAATGATTACTTCACCATCGAACGTTCTGTAGACGGAATAATATTTGAACCGGTACTTATTAAAAAAGGTGCAGGAAATAGTACAATTACTTTAACATATACCGATGTTGATGCAAATCCAATGGAAGGTGTTAGTTATTACAGGCTGAAACAAACAGATTATGATAACCACTTTACATATTCAGAAGTAAAGTCAATAAAATTTTCACCTTCACAAAATAATGATGGGATTCAGAACCTGAAACTAATTTCAATTTCACCAAACCCATTTAACGAAAATTTTATTTGTTCATTTAAAACAAATACAAATTCAAGTGTAGGATTTCAATTATTAAATTCATCCGGGCAAATTGTGGCAAAAGATAACATTGCTTCAACTGATGGAATTAATCAGTTTCAGTTTATTAATGATAAAAATCTGCAACCGGGTATTTATCTTGCAGTATTGATATGTAACAATGAAAGAATCGTTACAAAATTATTAAAAAAATAAAAGAATGTTTTTTAATAATTTGATTCACAATTTTGGTTTCACTGCAAAGTCTGGGTTTAAGCCAATCCAAAATAAATTTTGTTATGCTGTAGTTTAGTGTTGAAAATGTTATTGAACAAGGACTTTCAATATTACGTCTTCTTTTCCATTTCTAACAAACCGGAATAAATATAACCCAATGCTTAACCTGTCGGAAGGTAAAATAGTATTTTTTTCGTCTATAATCCATTCATAAACTTGTTGTCCGTAAACATTTATAACTTGTAAAATAACCAGTTCATAAACTTCATTCGCCAGAATTTTAATAGGCTGATTATGCAGAACCGGATTGGGATAAACAATAAACTTATATCCAGAAAGGTAATAAACAGTTTCAAGTTGAGAATAAACAATTTTTCCATCAGCCAATTCCAGTCTTATACGATACGTGTTCAGTCCATCCTTTAGATGCGGGTCGATAAAATTTATCTTTAAATCAGTGAATGTTGTCAATTGATGCAAAGGCACATAGTTGGTTCTATCTAATTTTTCCAAAACAATTTTATTTATTTCATACAGTGTTCCCAGTAATAGATCAAGGCTTGCACTATCATTTTGAAATTTAGAAAGGAATGAGCGTATGTAACACTCCACGCCCTGAGTAGTATAGTTTAGTGTATAACTTTTCATCCCTTCGTTGTTTCCTATCAAGGGCGCAACTGCATAATAAAGAGATGGGCTTGTATTTTTTTCCAGCACAATAAAGCTGTCGGCAGTTGATACAGCAGGTTGCATGTATTTATTCCCAAGCTTATAGATCGTGTAATTATTTATTCCTGGTATTTTGTTCCAATAAAAAAAAAACGAATCGGAACAATTAAAACCAATCCCTGTTTCTATTCTCCGGGAAATAGTAAAAGTATCACTGGTAATTTGGTTGCCATTTACGGTCATCCTCAATAAGGCATTGCTTATTATATCCGGGCTGTTCCACTTGTAATATCCATTGGCAAGATTAACGGTGCTATCAATTGTTTGCCAGTTGATTCCATTATTTAGTGAATATTCTAAAAAACCTGTGGAACTACTATAAGAAGATTCCCAGCGAATTGTATTAATTGAAGAAGAAAAAATATAATCTATGCCGGTGGGGAAATGCCATTCAAAAAAATCGGATAAATCAAACTGATAAGCTATATGAAAATTTTGTGATGATGTGGTTACATTATAACCTATAACATGAAATTCATAACTACCTGCCTGAGGATTTTCAAGAGTAATCTGTTCCACGTTATTCAAGCTGTCTCTTTTCCTACTTGCTAATTGCTGCAGGGAATCCGGATGTGGAAAATTATTTAATACCCATGGTTTCCAGGTTTGTCCGGATGCCGGATGCATCAATTCAAGATCGAGATCATTCATAAGTGATTTAGAAACATTTGGTGCAGCGGGAGGATCATTCCATACAAGAGTGAGTTTCATTTTTTTTATTCCTGCCGGAACAGAAACAGTAAATAACTGCATACCGGATTGTGAAACAGATCCGTTCATGAACCTTCCTAACTGTAAAGTTTTCACAGCATTCTTAGCATTTAGGCTGCCATATCCATTGGTATAATCCACTTCTTTATTCCCAACATCATCTGCACTATTTATCAGCACTGCTTTAATAAGACTGCTTGCCGGCAAAGAACCATTCAGTTGTTTATAAGCATGCTGTAATATTAGTGCCGTACCTGAAACTAGTGCTGCAGCCCCGGAACTTCCATCTTGCCCAAAAGCCACCAGTTCAGGTTTTACTCTTCCATCAAACGCAGGCCCTTTTGAACTAAATGTTGTAGCAACTTCGAATGAATCTGTTGCACCCACTACGATAATATTCTTAGCCGTTTTAAAACTTCCCGTAAGGTTAGCAAACCCTGTAATACCGGAATAAATTCCGGTGGTATTTGCAGAAGTTCCTGAATTTCCAGAAGAAAAAACATGAAGCAACGAAGGATTACGGATAACTGTTTCATCATATGCAGCGGCATCAGATCCATAAAAGTTTTCAATACCCACTCCATAAGAATGATTTTGTACAGATATATCATATTGCTGATAAGCAGAAATGGCATCAGGCAAAAGAGTGGAAAAATTTGATGAACTTATAATACTTCCCCATGCTGCGCCCTTTCCCGAATGCCATGTATTGCCTCCTCCGGCACACAAGGTTGATATAATGGAAGCATGAGAACTTACGATAGCAGATGCGAGATTTGTGGTAAGAAATCTTCCTGCAAAATCTATATCAGCAGTATCCGGTTTATTTTCTTTCACAGAAACCGTAATACCATCACCATTCCATTGGGGAAATTCACGGTGAACAAGATTAATTTTATTAACACTAAGATCAAGGTTGCTGACTTGCAATTCCTCCTTAGGTATTCTGGCAGCATCTTCGACAAAAATCACCTCGGGGGCAGTCAGTACTTTTGACAGAAGATCATCAACTGTAATCCGCATTTCAAAAAAAGAAAAAATACCAAAATCATTTATTTTTTTTTCTTCAGCATTCAACGCTTTGATTTTGTTTGGCAATACATTTCCGGAAACTGTTATAATAAATTTTGATTTTCCGGTTAATCTACCAGATTTAATATTTTGTATTAAACGAGGTGAAAATTTATTTTCTGAAAATTTTTGTTGCGAAAAAGCCGGTTGATTGAAAAGGACACACAATATTATAAGCAGTACTCTTCCTATAATAATGAAATGATTTTTCGAATAAACAGTGTTCATAATTTTAAAAGTAGTGATTTATTTGATTAATCATAGTAATATAAATTCAGAATTAATTAAGTGAAAAACGACGTCAAACTATAGACCTAATCACCACTTACTTAGATGATGAGTGATAATAAATATATAAAAAAGCTAAAATACTTGATTATTTATTTAAAAACCCCGTTTTATAATTTAAAAGAGTTTAATAAAAAGATATTAGTTTTATTACATTTTATTTTTACATTTCCATTCATAAAAATACCTTGATGGTATTTATAATTTATCTTCTAATCAATTAAACTAAATCACATGAGAAACTTGTTGAACACAAAAATGTTAATCTTGAGTTTATGTATTGTAGTTATTTCTTCTTGTAAAAAAGATTTAAATCAAATTGTGCAGGACGAAATTTCCCAGGAAACTATTACAAAAATTTCAAATCTTGGATTTGGCACTTCCGATGTTCAGAAAACAGAAGGTGGTTACCTTGTAGAAGGTGACATTTTTCTTACGGAAGCTAATCTGAATGAAACACCCAATTCACCATTGCTAAGAATTGCAGAGGTAGAACAGTACAACACATTCAACCTGGTAACAGGAACGCCACGTACGATTACGGTTAGCGTAACCGGCTCTATCAATTCAGGTTTTTCAACTTCAATTGATAATGCTATTGCCCGTTACAATGCTCAAGGCCTGACGCTTACTTTTCAACGGGTAAGCAGTGGGGGTAACATTGATATTGTTCTTGTTAATACCGGCCAGTATATTGCTTCTTCAGGATTTCCATCCGGCGGAAATCCATACCCTCAGGTAAAATATGCAAAAAAATATACTACTTACAGCGATGGTTTCATGACAACCGTATTGACCCATGAAATCGGACATTGCATTGGTTACCGACATACTGACTATATGAATCGCAGTTACAGTTGTGGAACAGGTGGTAATGAAGGTCAGGAAACCACAGGAATAGGTGCTGTGCATATTCCCGGCACTCCAACAGGTCCTGAAGCAGCTTCATGGATGCTTGCCTGCCTGAGCAGTACTACTAATAGACCATTTAACAGCAATGACGTAGTAGCATTAAAATATATATACTAAGTTTTCTTTTTTTGAGAAAGCCGTTCCATTAAAAGTGGGACGGCTTTTTTATAACAGTACAAATTTCATCACTTTAATAAAAAAGATAATTCGCTTTGGTTCTTCCTAATAATATCTAACCTGCAAGCCTTACCCTGCCAACAATTTTATGTGTCTGAACTAAATAATATTTTCCTGAATCATATAGACATAAACATCATTCCGGCAAACCGCATAAGTACTTTTAAACTTTCCATTCTACAGATTATTCAGGCCCATTGTATAATATAAAACTAATCCGCATCTGTCGAAGATGTGCACATCATAATATAATTAATATCTTTTTTTACATTTTGAACCGGAGAATCTCTTAAAAGATTTTCAAAATCGAGTGAATCATTTACATTTCCAAATTCGTTTTTGTATTTATAACCGATATTATACAAATGATATCTTAACATATCCAATACTCTTAAGAAAGGAATATTGTTGATACGGATTAAATTTTTAAAAACATAAAATGCATATTCCCGGATTCAGTTTTAATAAGCAAAAAATAACTGCCTTTTGAAAGAAAGGAAACATCTAAGGAATGATCCGGATTTAAAAGGGGGTGAAAAATATTTTTACCTGCAATGTCTGTAATCATTATCTCAAGTTCATTTGAGCCGTAAATCCAAAGGCGGTCATTGACTGGATTCGGAGATATGTAAAATATTTTTTCTGGTTTAATAATTCCTGTGTTTAATACATTCAACGTATTAGATGTATAGCTACATCCCGATTGCAAAGTTACTGTCACATGATAGTTTCCGTTTTGATTTATTATTAAAAAAGAATCCGTAGTTGAGTTGATCAAAACAGAATCCCTGAACCAATCATAGTGCGCTCCGAAAAAATTTATAAAAATTGTGTCATTTGAATTAGAAAGTACTGGAAGAATTAAAGGATGAATTGTGACCGAATCGCTTTGTATTGGACAATAAAAAGAATGTGTATATATATCTCCGATCTTAATCAATCCTGTTGCATGATACTCTCCCGGAGAAGTGGCAGTAAATCTTTCTGAAATTGCTCCGGGAATTAGTAATGAATCCAAATACCAATGAAAAAATTCCGAGTACCAGGGTAAATACAAATCAGTATTTCCATTACAATAAACAGAATCTATAAGTATATTATTTTGTGGTAAAGCAGCTGGGCTCAAAGTTATTGTTGATGAATCAATATGTCCTGAATTATCATGAACTACTATCGTATATGTAATGGCACTATCAATTAAAATGTCGGGTTGAAAAATAGAATCTGAAGAAAGACCAATGTTTGGATACCATTGAACTGTATAAGGCAGACATCCGCCAATGGCTGAAATACTAGGCTGAAAGATGCTACCAAAACATCCACTGACATTTTTGTCATTAGGAGCAATTAGTAACGATATTGAAGCTGTATCAGAAAAATGATAGGTGTTTGATATAAAATGATCCGTAACCATAGTCTCCCATTCATATGTTGTTTTATAAAGTCGTCCAAGAGAGTCATACATATAAACCCTATATCCACCGCATGGATTAGAACATCCTCCGGATGTTGCAATTTCTTTACACCTTCCTAAATTATCATAAAAATATTGGTTAACATATGGGCGATCAATGGATGACCATGTTGAATCAATTAAATTCATAGTTGCCCAATCGCTATACCATGCTTGGGTTATTAATAATTGATTGTTATAACGATTGTAAATATTATAGAAAACTTCTCCCTCAACACCAAAATAAACATTCATTGTATCAATTCCTGTAAAATGAATATTCCGTATATATGTCTTTTCTTCCAGAGTATCGTAACCCGTAAGAAGCGTATCAGCACTACTAATTCCATTAATTACAACAGGTGTGTACTCCGGTAAAACAAATGAATACTCTCCGAAATTATTATTATAACTATAATTACCATACATCAGCCATGAAGATGAGTTTATATCGTAAATATTTACTTCCACATTTGTTCTCAAATTACCGGTGTAAGTAAAAATAAATCGTTTTGTATATTTCCATTGATTGACTGAAATACCGGTGCTGAAAGTTTTAGAATATGGAGAACCATTTAAGTAAACAATTTCAAAAAGATCCTTATTAATTCTTACTCCTGCAGAAAATAAATAAACGGCTGATTCTATTAAACGGTTCTGTACATCATAGTTCCATGTATTATAAGAAACGGAATCCCATGCGCCGCCATTCCAATCTAATCGTGTTTTTGATAAAATAAAATGATCATTATTGTAAAGATAATTTTCAGTCTTATAATTTTTCCATCCAGTTATAGAACCAATTTTACTGTATATCTGCTCAATCTCGCTTGATGCATTCCTTATTGTATCTGTGTGAACCCACACATTTTCTTCGAAAGACAATGGAGTATAATCACCTCCCATAACAGAACTCCGGGTATAAATACCCACAGTTCCAGAATCGCGGTTAAATACTGATGTTTCTATTATTGTTTGAACCAAAAGACCTTGATTATTATGGCGGTTTTCAAAATACTCACGAACCACTATGGAATCGTTTATGCAATTTTGTGCCATTATTAATTGTAAAATGATTAAATTCATTAAAAGAAATAGTAGAAAAGTTTTCAAATGTGTTCTATTAGACTTTACATAAATATAAGAAATAATTTTATAAAGTAACATTAAAAAAGAAACCCCTAAAAAGTATTATACCTTTCAGGGGTTGATATGTGTAATCCCAGGTGTGTCTCGTCCTGAAATAGCTTTACACAAAAGCATTCAGAATGGTAAAAATAAAAGAAAAAAGGTCTCGTATCTCACCAGTTAGCAAAGAACCATACGTGAGAAGAAATGAGGCAGAAATGACAAAAATTATTAGCGAAATT
>JANOVV010000024.1:0-4296 GCA_031417555.1 Bacteroidota bacterium | reverse complement strand
ATCGATAAACATAATTATTTCACTTTTCAACCTCTTTTGTATCAGGTAGCCACAGGCGGACTTGAACCTGATTCTGTTGCTTATCCAATCAGGAAAATTATTTCAAAAAAACACAATGTAGTTTTTCGCATGGCTGAAGTCATGGAAATCCAAACTACACTTAAACAGATAAAGACAAACATAGGATTGCTTCCGTATGATATTTTAATTCTGGCCTGTGGAGCAAAGACGAATTTTTTCGGAATGAAGGAGACAATGGAAAATGCTTTGTCTCTTAAAACTGTTACAGACTCTTTAAATATGCGAAGTTTTATTCTGCAAAATTTTGAAGCAGCACTTCTATCATCAGATAAAGAAGTACAAAAACGATTAATGAATTTTGTAATCGTTGGAGGAGGACCAACGGGAGTTGAAATTTCCGGCTCTTTGGCTGAATTGAAAAGACACGTTTTACCGAACGATTATCCCGAACTGGATTTGTCGATGATGAATATTAATATCGTCGAATCATCAAATAATGTTCTTGATGCTATGTCTGATTTTTCAAAAAGGAAATCCAAAAAACAATTGGAAGAACTTGGAGTTAAAATAATGTTGAATACTCAACTGGTGTCTTATGATGGCAAAGTTGCCACACTTAAAGACGGAAAACAGATTTCAACCAGTGCATTAATATGGACCGCCGGTGTGATGGGAAATATTCCAATTGGATTTTCACCGGATATTATTGTGAGAGGGAACAGGCTTTCAGTAGATGAATACAATCGCATTAAAGGAACCGAAGATGTATTTGCCATTGGTGATGTTGCTTCTATGGAAAATAATCCTCACCCGATGTTAGCTCCTGTTGCCATGCAGCAAGGGAAAAATCTGGCAAAAAATTTAAATAAAAAAAATATTTCTGAATGGAAAAAATTTATTTATTCTGATAAAGGTACGATGGCAACAATCGGTCGAAGTCGTGCTGTTGCAGATCTCAAGTTTATTCATCTTAAAGGAATTCTTGCATGGCTCGCCTGGTTATTTATTCATCTAATGCTTTTAGTTGGATTTCGAAATCGAGTGATTGTATTTTTTAACTGGGTATGGAATTATTTTAGTTATGATAAAGCAATTCGATTGATAATACGACCTTATAAAAAAAAGGACTGAATCCTTATTTAGATGTTTTATTATTTTTAAAAAACATCCTTCAACTTGAAGTCGCAATTTGCGACTTCAAGTTGAAGGATGCACAATATCAGCCATTGATTAAATTATTTCGGGTTGTAAACTTGTATTTCATTTTAACTTTTAAAAAATGAAACATCAGAAAATATTAGCGAATCGTTCCTCCATTGCCTATCACTTTCGTAGGAGCTACAAAAGCCAACTCTCCCTTTTCATTTTCTGCCATTAAAATCATCCCCTGAGATTCTATTCCTTTTATTTTTCTTGGTTCAAGATTCAGAAGTATTGAAACCTGTTGCCCGATAATATTTTCCGGCTCGTAATACGCTGCAATTCCACTAACGACAGTACGTTGATCGATACCCGTATCAATGGTAAGCTTTAAAAGTTTGTCAGTTTTAGGAACTCTCTCTGCTGCTAAAATAGTCCCAACACGAATGTCCATTTTTTGAAAATCATCAAATGTTGTTACCGTTTTTGCCGGAACAACAGCAGGCACAATTGCATTCGCTTCTTTACTATCCATTAATTTTTTTATTTGCTTATCAATAATTTCATCTTCAATTTTTTCAAACAATAAACTAGCCTTTCCAAGCTGATGTCCTTCTTTCAAAATACGATGCCCATGAAAATTTTCCCAGTTAGCCGGTTCAAGATTCATCATCAACAAAAGTTTTTTTGAAGTATCAGGAAGAAATGGTTCCAAAATATAGGCAAGTGTGGCAGTTATTTCGAGTGAAACATAGAGAATTGTTTTTACCCTCTCCGGATCTTTCGGATAAATTTTCCAGGGTTCTTGCTCTGCTAAATATTTGTTTCCTGTTCGGGCCAGATTCATCAATTCAAAAAGTGCTTCACGTAATCGGTAATTCAAAACCAGTTCCCGAATTCTTACAGGAGCCTCTTTGATTTCTTTTATACAGGCATCGTCCTCTTTGTTTGGCTTACCCGGAGAAGGAACTTTGCCTTCATAATATTTTTCAGTTAATACCAGTGTACGATTCACAAAATTTCCCAGAATAGCCACAAGCTCATTGTTATTTCTCGCTTGAAAATCTTTCCACGTAAAATCGTTATCCTTATTTTCAGGCGCCGTCGAACAAAGCACATAACGAAGCACATCCTGCTTCCCCGGGAATTCTTCCAGATATTCATGCAGCCATACCGCCCAATTGCGTGAGGTAGAAATTTTTTCACCCTCCAAATTCAAAAACTCATTGGCTGGCACACTTTCCGGCAAAACAAAATCCCCATGCGCTTTTAGCATGGCAGGAAATATCAGGCAATGAAATACAATATTATCTTTTCCAATAAAATGTATCAGCTTCGAATCACCCGTCCAGTACTTTTTCCATCCATCGGGCTGACCACGCTGAACAAACAATGCTTTAGTAGCAGAAATATATCCGATAGGAGCATCAAACCAAACGTATAAAACTTTTCCGGCTGCCTCAGGAAGCGGGACAGGCACACCCCAATCGAGGTCGCGGGTAACAGCACGAGGCTGAAGCCCCTGGTCGAGCCATGATTTGCACTGGCCAAATACATTATTTTTCCAGTCATCTTTATGACTCAATATCCATTTCTCCAGCCATTCTTTTTGAAAACGATCCAGAGGCAGATACCAGTGTTTGGTTTTTTTCTTTACAGGCGACTTGCCACTTAGTTGTGAATGAGGATTGATGAGATCCGATGGCGAAAGACTCTTTCCGCATTTCTCGCACTGGTCACCGTAAGCATTCGGATTTCCGCAATTTGGACAAGTTCCGGTAATATAACGATCAGCCAGAAATGTTTTTGCTTCTTCATCGTAATACTGTTCACTTTCTTCTTCAGAAAATATTTTTTTATCGTTTAAAACAGTAAAAAAATCCGAAGCGGTTTCATAGTGAATTTTTTCAGAAGTACGGTGATAGATATCGAAGGAAATTCCAAAATCAGAAAAACTTTTTTTAATAATCGAATGATATTTATCGACGACTTGCTGAGGCGTAATTCCTTCTTTCCTCGCACGTAATGTAATAGGAACACCATGCTCATCGGAACCACAGATAAAAACAACATCTTCTCCGATCATACGAAGGAAACGAACATAAATATCTGCAGGTAAATAAGCTCCTGCCAAATGTCCGATATGAACAGGGCCATTGGCATAAGGAAGGGCTGAAGTGACTATGGTAGGACGCATTTTTTTATTGAAGAGTGATAATTGAAGAGTGAAGATCGGATTGAATATTCAATCTATACTCTTCAATTTTCATTAATTTAGTTTGTTTAAAATAATAAACTTCATTCGATAATCCGAAATGGTCAAACTTTAATTTAATTTCGCCCCAAAGATATAAATATGATTCGACCGGACTATCTCAAAACCGGAGACACTGTGGTTATTGTTTCTACTGCAAGGAAAGTAAGCAAAGCAGAAGTCAAATCCGCTATAGATTTGCTTTCCTCCTGGGGCTTAAATGTACAAACCGGAAAAAATCTCTTCAAATATCAAAATCAATTTGCCGGGACTGACGAGGAAAGATCCGCAGACCTTCAACGTGCCCTGAATAGCAAAGCTAAAGCTATACTTTTTGCCAGAGGAGGTTATGGCACCGTTCGCATTATCGATAGCATAGATTGGAAAAGGTTTGTGAAAAACCCAAAATGGCTTATTGGTTTCAGCGATCTAACAATTTTGCATTCTCACGTTCATCGCCATTGCAACATTCAAACCTTGCATGGTCCAATGGCATTAAATATTTCTAATCTAAGTGCAAGCTGTTTGAATGTTTACAAAGAAACCCTTTTTGGAAGTGCTTTACGTTATTCATCAAGTAAGCAACAGCCTCATCTTGAGAAATTAAACCGCAAAGGAAAAGCAAAAGGACGATTGATAGGCGGAAACCTTTCTCTCATTTACTCAATCCTGGGAAGTCCAAGCGATGTTGATACCGAAGGAAAAATACTTTTCCTCGAAGACCTCGATGAATATCTATATCACATCGATAGAATGATGATGAATCTGAAACGGAGCGGAAAGTTGAAAGACCTTGCAGGTTTGATAGTAGGTGGAATGTCGGAGATGAAAGATAATCCTATTCCATACGGAAAAACTGCTGAAGAAATCATTCATGATGC
>JANOVV010000023.1:0-2385 GCA_031417555.1 Bacteroidota bacterium | reverse complement strand
TCAGTGGGAGTTTTTGCAAAAAATACAACGGGTTACAATTGAGCATTTAGATAAAATCTTCAAGACTCTTGAAAGTTCAATTACTGCTACCAAAATAATTCCTGAAAAAGCTTTATCAACAGAAAATGGAATTCAGATTGTACTAACCAATCAAATTGTAATCCCAAGAAAGCAACTATCCCCGGATTTGATATTTTTTTTGAGAGATAACCTCAACTTCGTTAACTCAGATTATATCATAAAAAAGAAGATGGGTAAAAATACTTTTGGCACTGCAACCTATTTCAAAATGCTGGAAGAAAAAGATGGCTTTGTTTTATTGCCTAAAGGTTTTATTGGCAAGTTGCTTCGTTTCTGTAATGAGCAAAAAATCAAGTATCAACTTATTGATGAAAGGAAGAAACTTACTGAGGTTAATTTCTCTTTTAAAGCCTCTTTATATGAGTATCAGCAGGAAGCCGTTGATATTACCGATAAAAAAGAGATGGGTATTATGGTAGCTCCTCCCGGCTCAGGAAAAACAATAATGGGACTGAGTATTATAGCTAACAAAAAACAACCAGCCTTAATTATTGTCCACCGCAAGCAGTTGTTCGACCAGTGGGTGGAGCGTATCCAATCTTTTCTTGGCATTGCTGAAGCGTTTATTGGAAAAATATCACCTGGTCAGCAAAAAATCGGTACGCATATTACAGTGGCTATGATACAAAGTCTTGCCTTAATTGATGTAACACATGAAATATTCAAGTCTTTTGGGATGATAATTATTGACGAATGCCATCATGTTCCGGCTAAGACATTTAGGCAAGTAATTCAAAAATTTTCTTCCTACTATATGTATGGCTTAACAGCCACACCCGTCCGAAAGAATAATGACGAAAAACTAATCTTCATTCATATCGGAGACGTTATTCAGGAAGTGAGATTTCCTTTTGAAAATAATTCATCGGCTAAAAAAGTATCTGTAATTATCCGGGAAACTGATCTGCTTGTTCCTTTTGATTACAAGACAGACAAAACCGAAATGCTTTCGCAAATACTGATTCATGATTCTGAAAGAAACCGGCTTATTATTGACGATATAAAAACAGAAGCAAACACAGGAAAGAAAATTTTAGTCCTTACAGAAAGAAAAGCCCACATAGAAGTCTTATATCAATACCTGAAAAACAAATATGAAGTGATAACTATTTCGGGTGAAGATTCAGAATCAACAAGAAAAGTAAAATTCAAACAAATTAAGGAAGGTCATTTCCAAATTTTGATTTCTACCGGGCAGTTCCTGGGTGAGGGAACCGACCTGGATAATTTAGAATGTTTAATACTTGCCTACCCTTTTGCTTTTGAAGGTAAACTAATACAATATATGGGGAGGGTACAGCGAACAGAAGTCACTCCCATTATTTATGATTACAGAGACATTCACATTGATTACTTAGAAAAACAATACAGGCAAAGAAACCGGTATTATAAAAAACTGATGAATACCGGGCATATAAAAAAATTCGATGAGCTGACTTTGTTGTTTAATGAAAATACAATTTTTGTAAATTCAGATGCCTGTGTTTTACCGATAAGCTGTTTAGATTTATCGTTAGGGATAGAAAAATTTAAAGAAGGGGTAGCATGGAAAGTAAGGGTACTAAGTTATGACGAAGAAACCTGTGAGTTAATGACAGAGATTATAGATTACCATGCTAAGCCGGAGATGAATAATAGCAAACAGATCTCCTTGCAATTTTTGATAATTGATAAACTTAAATTTCGGTCTATTGACACTGGTAATTTATTGAGTGCAGTAGAGCTTACAAAAACTCCTGTCATTCAAAAAGTATCAGAGCCTGCTATCAATTATGAGGTTTCGAATCGTGTTGAGAAACCTGTAGCTAAGCCTATTGAAAGAATGTTGTCAAAAACCATGAAAGTGCCTTTCAATAAAATACAGTTTCTACATGCCTGTATTTCTTTTCGGATATTTATCGATGAACTTCAACAGGAAATTACATTTGAGATTGAAAATCCCGATATGAGGCCAGAATTTGAAGCGATCAAAGATTACTTTATAAAGATTTTGAAGAAAAAAGTAATTGCTGCTCAAATTGAAATCCGCTATACCGATAAAGAAATTATTTCCACAGATGCAAGCTCTGAAGATATTGATAAAATCAACAGCAGTATAATTGATAATGTTCGATTTCAATTTGTGAAAAAAGAGATTCTTTCATTTAAGGGGAACCCTGAAGGTTCAACCGTTATAAATACATTGGATAATTTACTGGCTAAAGAAAGGGATGCCGCCGGAAAAATATTTAAGTCGGAGCAGGATTTGATTGATGATATTTTAAATATTAAGGACTCAAAACATTACTACCAACTCAAATTCCT
>JANOVV010000022.1:0-30294 GCA_031417555.1 Bacteroidota bacterium | reverse complement strand
GCGCGGTGCGTGGACGGCCCGCGCTCCTCTTCGATTATTGATTTCGTTTTCTTTGTTTGTTCTAACTAGGGGCTTACTTTTTTAATGATAATTTTTATTAGCTTATTAATAAAAATTAATCGTTTATAGGTTGTAAATAATTTTAACCGGACAACAGTGATTCGTTGATTAGCTAATTATCGAAGTAGTTAATTAATTTGAAAGCTTGGAACCTTGCCTTCAAGAACAAGAATCTCTGTCTTCTTTTTATGGGCTTCGTAATCACCAAAACAAAGTGCAGAAAGCATTTCGTCTCTTGTCATGTTTAGGTTTCCTAATTGCTTTTTGATTTCCGGACCACAACGGTCAACGAAATTCTCGAAGCGTTCAGGAGACCAGATGTACTCCTTCTTCTGCCAGTCAGGTTTGGTTCTGTCAATCTTAAACTCTGTAGGCAGATCACCGTGAATGATGGCTTTCACTTCCAGTCCTTCAAAAGACTTTGGCAACAAACGATTATCAAAAATCAACGGGCGGCTGATATCAATCACATGCTTTTTACGCTTGGGATCAATCATTTTTAAACCGTTAATGCGCAGACCTTTTTTCTTCAGGTGTCCGAATTTCTTTTCGAATCGATCAAGGGTGTCATAAAGTAACATGGCTTGGTTTTTTTAAGAGTTTGTGTGTGTATGGTTAACTGAATTTTTGCAAGCAACTAAGGTTAGAACCGTTTCTAAAGCGACGATTTCATTTCGCTGATTTAAGACCTGAACGTACCATTCTACTACGCCCTGAGGAATTTGTCCTTCGCGATCATCTTTTTTGGTTTTACGCTGGCAGGTAAGTTTCACCTGAATGGTATCGCCCGGATATACGGGTTGAATGAACCGAAGGTTATCTAATCCGTAATTTGCTAAAACAGGACCTTTTTTAGGGTCAACAAAAAGTCCGGCAGCTGCGGAAATAACAAAATATCCGTGGGCAACTCTTCTTTCGAAGATCGAACCTTCAAGAGAAGTTTCGTCCATGTGTGCATAAAAGTGATCACCGCTAATGCCGGCGAAGTTGACAACATCGGCTTCGGTAATAGTACGTTTATGTGTAATGAGCGTATCCCCAATCTGTATTTCTTCGAAGTGTTTTCTGAATGGGTGAATGACATCTTCTTTTATAGCTGCACCCGGCAAGTATGTATTTAGAATCTTTGTAAGTGTTGTAGGTGATCCCTGCAAAGCAGTACGCTGCATGTAATGATAAACACCTCGGATACCGCCCATTTCCTCTCCACCTCCTGCGCGACCAGGGCCGCCATGAACGAGATGAGCCAATGGTGATCCATGACCTGTCGATTCAGCAGCACATTCACGGTTGATGATAAGCATCCTTCCATGCATACTTGCTGCACCTAAAACAATTTCTTTGGCAAAAACATTATCAGCAGTAAATACAGAGCCAACCAGACTACCCTTACCCATCTTAGCGAGAGTAGCTGCATCTTCAGTATTTCTATAAGGCATAACAGTACTTACCGGACCAAATGCTTCGATGGAATGTGGCTCTTCACTCTTCAATGGATTTTTGCAATACAATAACATGGAAGAAATAAAAGAACCTCTTTCGCTATCCGCACCAACTACATCTACCTGATCAAGATCACCGTATACGATGTCGCAGGATTTCATCAGTTGCTTAACCTTTTCTTTTACATCTTTGACCTGACCTTTATTGACCAATGGTCCCATTCGAACACCTTCTACTGCAGGATCACCGATGACGGTGCCTTTCAGTCTTTCGCTGAGAGCTTTGATAACATCTTCCGTAAGATTTTCAGGAACAATTATGCGACGTATTGCCGTACATTTTTGTCCGGCCTTAACGGTCATTTCTTTTGAAACTTCTTTGATAAATAATTTAAACTCTTCTGTGTCTGGTGTTGCATCAGGACCGAGAATACTGCAATTCAGTGAATCCGCTTCCATGTTGAAACGAACAGAATTGTTGACAACGGCAGGATGACTTTTCAATAATTTTCCGGTTGTTGCAGATCCGGTAAAAGTAACGACATCCTGGCAAGTAAGATGATCAAATAAATCACCGACGGAACCGCAGATTAACTGCAAAGAACCTTCGGGAAGAATTCCTGATGCGATGATGTCGCGGACAACTAACTCAGTCAGAAATGACGTTGATGTTGCCGGCTTAACGATAGCAGGGACACCGGCTAAAAGGTTGACGGCAATTTTTTCCAACATTCCCCAGACAGGAAAATTGAATGCATTGATGTGTATAGCTACACCTTCTAAAGGAACACAAATATGATGGCCGACGAAGGTGCCATTTTTTGAAATCACTTCCATGTTGCCATCGACATAAAAGGGCTCATCAGGAAGTTCACGTCGGCCTTTACTGGCATAGACGAATAAGTTTCCGATTCCGCCATCGATATCAATCCATGAATCTCCTTTTGTAGCGCCGGTAGCGGCGGAAAGAGCGTAATAGTTTTTCTTTTTTTCACTCAGATGAAGTGCAAGTGCTTTAAGCATGCGGGCACGTTCATGAAAAGTCATTTTACGGAGAGACTTTCCGTGTTTTCGACCATACTCCAAAGCGGCGCCAAAATCAAGCCCTTTGCTGGAAGAATGAAAAAGTTCTTCTCCGGTAACAGCATGAACCAATGCCGTTCCCGAACCTTCTCCTTCAATCCAGCGACCGAGAGTATAGTTTTTCAGCTTTTCAGCCATAAGATATTCAATTTTTAGGGCGATAGTCACTCATTCCGGTACTTTTATACCGGAGATCAACCCTGACACTCATTTTCAGCAAATTGAGGGGCGAGGGGGTTTTAATAATTGAGTGGAAACGCTTGTACAAAGATAGAATATAGTCCCCTCATGTCAAGGAGTTATCAACATATGTTTATAATATATTCGATTTATTTTTCGAAATTTAATGATAGGCAAATTTAAATCCGGAAGTAGTCAAAAAAACATCATAATTTTAATATAAATCAACTTTTGAGATACTTTTGAGAAATAAAATCACACGATTGGAGTTTGAAAAAACGAGACAAAAAACCATCAATTTTTCGACAATCGGGGCGATGAATTTTTATTTGAATAAATTTTTCCAATCATTCTTGTATTTTACTGATAATTATCTACATTTGCAGCCCAATAAAAATCTCCGTTTATAATGTTAAATCAATATGAGGTGGTATTTATCATGACACCTGTTCTTTCGGAGGAACAGATGATGGATACAGTCACCAAATTCAAGAAGATCCTCACCGACAACGGTTCCGAACTTGTTCATGAGAACAATTGGGGATTACGAAAACTGGCTTACCCTATCCAGAAAAAAAATACGGGATTCTATTATCTGATTGAGTTTAGGGCAGCAGGCGAACTTATTAATAAGCTTGAAACCGAATTTAAACGTGATGAAAGAGTCTTGCGTTTTCTTACTATTAGGTTAGATAAGCATTCAATTGCTTACGCTGAGAAAAAGCGTAAGAATGCTGCTTTGAAAAAAGAAGAAGAAAAAACTGTCGCTTAAACTAAGAAAACATGGCACTAGGAAACGAAGTTCGTTATCTCAACCCGCCAGCGGTTGACACGACAAAAAAGAAATACTGCCGCTTTAAAAAGAATGGCATAAAGTATATCGATTACAAGGATGCAACTTTTTTAATGAAGTTTGTAAATGAGCAAGGAAAAGTTCTTCCGCGCCGACTTACAGGAACTTCTTTAAAGTTTCAGCGCAAGATTGGTCAGGCAATTAAAAGATGCCGCCACCTTTCTTTGATGCCTTATGTATCTGATTTATTAAAATAAGGAGGAAAGAAGATGGATGTTATATTAAAACAAGACATGGATAATCTCGGCTATGCCGATGAGATCGTAAAAGTTCGTGCAGGTTATGCAAGGAACTTTCTTATCCCACGCGGACTTGCAACTATTGCAAGTGAATCTAACCGTAAGATGCTTACTGAAACGCAAAAACAACGCTCTCATAAAGCTCAAAAAATCAGAGGTGATGCTGAATCAGTTGCTAAACAACTGGAAGCAATTACACTGAAAATTGGAGCTAAAGTTGGTGAAAGCGGAAAGATTTTTGGTTCTGTAAATGCTCTTCAAATCGCTGATGCTCTTTCTAAACACGGTGTTGTTGTGGATCGTAAAAAAATACATCTCGATACAGAACATATTAAAGCCCTCGGACTTTATACTGCAACAGTTAACCTACACAAAGACGTTAAAGCAAAAGTTAACTTCGAAGTTGTTTCTGAATAAATTTTCTGATTGCACATAAGTGTAATCAATAAAATAATTGAAGGGTCTGGATTTAATTCAGACCCTTTTTTTTTATTTTTTTTTAATTTATTGGTTGAAGCATCTAATAATATCAAAGAGATTCAAACTTTATTAATTGGACACAACCCTTAATCCAATCACAGAAGCAATTAATGAAAAAATAAAAAACAAGCGCCAAAATTCAGCAGGTTCTTTAAAAAGAAATATGCCAACAAGTGCTGTACCCGCAGCTCCAACTCCTGTCCATACAGCATAAGCAGTGCCTATCGGTAAACTTTGTGTCGCTTTATATAACAAATACATACTTAACGATAAGCATAATAAAAAACCGATAAACCAGGGAAAAGAATTCGTTCCATTACTTGCTTTTATTTTACCCAGACAAGTTGCAAAACCAACTTCAAAAAGTCCGGCAATTATTAATGTTATCCAATTCATTATTTCAATATTTGATTTTGACAAAAATGTAATGTATAGATAAAAAATTTAAATGCAATAGTTTCCATTATTATAATTTGATATTTTTTGCAAATATCTTAATTGATATATAAATTTTTATATTTTTAATGTTCAAATTCTAAAATCTTAAAATCATGAAAGCATCTTGGAAATTGTACACTTTTATTTCTTGCGCTCTGTCATTTATTTTAATGCTTTATTTTTCGGGATGTACACCCCCGGCGCCTCCGCAACCTCCTTCTCCTCCCGTTGAACAAAAGACGGAAATGAGTTTGGATCAAAAAATTGAACGTGGAAAGTATTTAGTTGATGTAGCAAGTTGTAATGATTGTCACTCGCCAAAAATTATGACACCCGAGGGACCGATCCCCGATACTACACGACTTTTGTCAGGTTCACCTTCTGACATGAAATTGCCGCCTATTCATCCCGGAGAGATTACCCCCGGCAAATGGAATCTTGGCAGCAGTGATCTTACAGCATGGGTTGGCCCATGGGGTGTTTCATATGCAGCAAATCTGACACCTGATTCGGCAACAGGTAGCGGTGCCTGGAGCGAAGAACTTTTTATTAAAATTTTACGCACCGGTAAATTTATGGGAGTAGATGCCGGCAGACCAATCATGCCTCCAATGCCATGGCAAAATATTAGATTGATGACTGATGAAGACCTTAAGTGTGTTTTCGCATATCTTCATTCTCTTCCACCAATTGTAAATTCAGTACATGCTTATGTTCCACCAAATGAAATTGCAAATTTAAAATAAAAATATTTTTTCGGCGGGATAAAAAATTCTTAAGGACTTTTTTATCCCGCCTTATTTTTTTTCTTTTTAGACGCTTTTGCATTCTTATTAAAATCCAGGCAAAGTTTTATCCAATAGTCAAAATCTTTTTTAGTATTCATTCCGTCTTTATCCACATAAACATAGCCTTTCATCGGCCTGCCGGTAAAAACCATTTCCCTGCAGCCTTTTTTTAAAAGGGCTTCTTCATATTTATCCGGACCTATACGGCACATCATTTCGTCTTTCACTACACCAATACACATTTTTTTATTTAGCATATAACAAACTCCGCCAAACATGTATTTTTCTTCGACCCCCTTAAGATGGTAAATCGCTTCTCGTATTCTATCTGATAATTTTTCGTTGTAAGCCATTTTTATTTATTTTAAAAATAAATACTAATTCTTCATTGGTATTATAATTAATTATGTACTGAAGAAATTTTTGTTCGTTGTGTATTTTCAAAATTATAAAAATTTATTAACTGATTTTAATATTTTAAAACATGGTTTTGTAAATTTTAACCATCTTTACAAGGTATTTTTAATTTATAATAGAAAATGAATTAAATTCTAAAAGTTTATATTGAAACAATTCAACTATATTTTTCAAAAAGGTAAAATCGCTCAATGACTAAAAAAGTAAAAAAACAAACCAATCAAAATACCAATGCCGGTAAAAAAGGCAACATGGTTTATTATAATGTAATAGCATTTTTTTCAATTCTTATAATTTCCATTGTAGTATTTTCAGGTAGTATAACTAAAATATTTATTGCCCTGGATGATCAGGCCTACATCAGTGATAATCCTTTTATAAAATCTTTGTCATGGGAAAATATCAAAAATATTTTTTCAACTTTTTATAATGCAAATTACCATCCTTTAACTACGCTGCTTTATGCGATTGAATTTAAACTTTTCGGCAACGATGCTTCAATGTATCATATTATAAGTCTCTGTATTCATATAATTAATTCTTTTTTTGTTTATATTTTAATTGATAAGCTTATCAGTCATAAATGGTTTGCAATATTTGGTTCTTTAATATTTGCCGTTCATCCCATGCATGTGGAATCTGTAGTATGGATTTCCGAGCAAAAGGATGTTCTTTATTCATTGTTTTATTTTGGAGGATTAATTGTTTACATTAAATATTTTAAAGATAAAAAAATCAAAAAATTATTTTTTGTTTTTATACTCTTTTTTCTTTCCCTGTTAAGTAAATCAGCTGCTGTTACTTTTCCGATGATTTTATTATTGTTTGATTATTATTTTAAGCGCGAACAAAACATTAAAACTAAAATTGAGAAAATCCCTTTTTTCGTTTTAGCACTTATCTTTGGAATTGTTTCAATCTTTTCTCAAAGCGCTGCAGGAGCCATAAACGATTCAACGATGGTTCCGTATTCTCTCTTTCAAAGAGTTTTTGTTGTTAGTTATGCTATACTTTACTATATCTTCAAATTTATTGTCCCATTCGATTTATGTGTTTTACATTATGCCCCTAAAGATCTTCCTTTTTATTATTATTTATGTCCATTTATCATTTTCCTTATTTGTTTCATAATTTGGAAAAGTAAAGAAATTAGAAAATCTTTAATTTTTGGATTTTTGTTTTATCTTTTTACGATCCTTCTTGTTGTTCAGATAATACCAGTAGGTTATGTTATAGTTTCTGAACGATATTCTTATATTCCATACCTTGGTTTGATATGTATCATTGGATTTATATTTATTCAAAATAATAAAATTGAAAATCCCGTTATTTTATCGGTCAGAAAATATTTTAAATTAATCAGCATTCTTATAATTTTAATATTTTCATTTTTAAGTTTTCAATACATTAAAAAATGGCAAAGCAGTACTTCACTCTTTACTGATATAGTTCAGAAAAATCCACAGTCTGCATTTGGTTTTAATGCTTTAGGAAAGGTTCAGAGCGCTTCAGGAGATTCATCAAACGCTATAAATTCGTTTTCAACTGCAATTCGTTTAGATTCAACTATTATTGAAGCCTATTTTTGCAGAGGCAATATTTATTTTGCAAAGAAAATGTATGAGGATGCACGCAAAGATTATCTGAAGACAGAGTTATTAAAACCGAATTACAGAGACAACTTAAATAATCTCGCTTTTTTATATTCTGAAACCGGTAAAATGGATGATGCGATATTGTATTACAGCAAAGCAATTTCAATTAACCCTACTATCTATCTTTATCAGCGAAGAGCTACTTGTTATACGTATTTGAAAAAATATGCAGAAGCATTGGAGGATTACAATAGAACTATTAAAATAAATCCTTTTTTAAATGAACCATATTTTAACAGAGGAGTATGCTACTTTTATGTAAACCAACTTGAAAAAGCTTGTGCCGATTGGGAAAAAGCTTCTTCTATGGGTTATAAAAATGCAAATGACCTCATTTCTAAATTTTGCAAGTAGAAAGTATTTTATCGAAAAATATTTTTTTAATATTCAGATTTAATTACTGAAAATATTTTTTTATTATTACCAGATATTACTTCGATGAAATACATGCCTGAATGCAGAGATTCTCCCATTGAAATTGTTCCTGAAACACTACTTATTTTTTGAACTAATTTTCCATAAATATCATAAATACTAATCGTAGAAATTATATTGGTTGTTAAATTGATTTCTCTGGTAAATGGATTTGGAAATAGTGTATTATTATATAAATCAAAGCCTTCAGAATTTATACCTGAACATAAGTCAAACCTTATTTGTATTGTATCGCTATTCGAACATCCAAAACTGTTTTTTACTACTAAAGATATTTTTTTTAATCCTAATCCTGTTCCACTGCTATCTGTAGAAATCGATTGCGTCGTTTCTCCGGTCGACCAGTTATATTGAGCGAAATTGCTTCCTGCATTTAGTATAACTGAATTTTCTGCACAAGAAATTAAATCATTACCAAGATTTATTGTTGGTTCTGCTTTCACAACAATATAAACTGAAGACGTTCCCGTACAGCCATTGTTGTTTGTGTAAGAGTATGTTAATTGATATGCACCTTGTCCTACTGAAGGATAAAATATTCCTCCATTAACTCCTGTACCGGTATATATTCCTCCTGCCGGACTACCGTTTCTTAAAGTGATCGGTGACTCATTTGCACATATGGTTGGCATCGTACTCAAAATTACACCTGGTGTAGAGAATACACGGATCGAAGTTTGTGCATAATTTGTACAGCCATTATCATTTGTAAATGTATATGTTAAAGGAAAGGTCCCGCTTCCGGTTGATGAAGGGAAAAATTGACCACCGTTTACACCACTGCCCGAATATATTCCACCTAACGGTAATCCACCTGTTAAAGAAAGCGGAGGGTTGTTTAAACATATTGAATTTTGTGATGCAAAACTTACCATTGGTAATGGGTTTACAGTTATTGTTATTTTGGATTCAGCATAACATCCTTCGGAAGTATTTCCATTTACAGTATAGATTGTTGTTGAGTAAGGGCTCACTTTAACGGAAGAATCCGATTGAATAAGTAAGCTCATGGATGGTGACCAGGAATAGGAATTAGCACCAGTTGCATTTAATACAAGAGAATCTCCTCTGCATATTGAATTTTGACTGCTCGTAATATAAATTGGAAAAATCGCAGCTGATGCATTACCGATTGCAGGATTGTTTGTAAGGAAGTTGCTCGTTATCCCAATTCCATTGTATTCGAATACCGAAAAATAATATGTTTTTCCCAGAGTAAGATTTGTAATAGTTACATGGTTACCTGCACCATTATAAATTATATAATTACCATTTCCTAAATGAGAACCATTTCCAAAAACGGAATCAGCAAAATAAGAATTTCCATTTATGGGAAATGTGTTTACCTCTGCACTTTCTCTTGCTATAATGATTCTTTTATTTCCACTTCCGGGATTTACGGATATATTTAAATCCGAGCAATGTCCTGATGAAATTGATATGGCTGTTGCCGGATTGACCGGTAAACTTGCAACCGGTGGTACTATTTTATCTACATAAAAATCTGCCCAGGGTTGATTTGGATAACCCGTTAACGTTAACGTATCAAATTTTGCAATGTCATTAAATAGACCTGTCGTATAAATATAACCTTTTTTGTCAACTGTAATTGCAAGTCCGACATCGCGATAATGTCCACCGTATGTTTTTAACCAAACGATTTTCCCATCCATGTCGTAAGCGGCAACAAATACATCTTTGTATCCAACAATATTAAAATAGAGACTATCAAAGTATCCTTCCTCCCGAACGTGGCCGGTAATATATGCGAGATGATTTAATGTGTCAACAACTACTCCATTACTTTCATCTTCATCTACACCGCCGCCTTGCCTTGCCCAAAGCACCGTTCCTTGTGGATTATATTTTACAAGAAAAATATTGGCTGAATCCGGTGATGTAAAATTATAAGGACCAAATTCTGTTACATTTTTATAATAACCTGTTATAAAAATATTGCCATTTTCATCCAGCGAAATAGCATTTGACTTTGTTGTATCACAACATGAACCTGCGCCTGCTCCTTTTGCCCATAAAACCTGGCCGTTCGAATCGAATTTTGCAAGGAATGCGCCGGTTTTAGTCGGGGCAGAAATTGTAACATTATTAAAAGTTGCCGCTTGATAAAAAGTTCCAGTCAGGTATATATTTCCTAATGCATCAAGAGCAATTCCATTCCCCTTGTCATTTCCCGCACCACCTGCTCGTTTGGCCCATAGAACTTCACCTGCAGAATTTGTTTTAATTAAGAAAATATCATATCCCCCGATTGAATTTAAAATCTTTCCCCCAAAATTTGTAGTGGCGGAGAAATATCCTGTCAGGTAACAATCCCCCGAGGGCGTTACTACAACAGCCAGACCTTTATCATTACCTGCACTACCGTAGCCTTTTGCCCATGATATGTTTCCGCTAATATTATATTTTGAAATAAAAATATCATTTGAACCGTTTGAATTGACGATAACACCGGCACTAAAATTAACAGTATCTTCAATTTCACCAACTATATATGTATTATGCAGTGCATCAACACCAATACCATGGCCAATATCACCTCTTTTTCCTCCTGCGCTTCTTATCCAACGAATACTTCCATCGGTTGAATATTTTGCAACGAGTATGTCATGACTTCCTCTACTATTAATTGTGAAAGAATCGTAGACAGCAGAAAATTCTGTTTGACCGGTTACGTAAACATTTCCGGAATCATCACAAGCAATTGCATTTCCGTTATCAAAACCTTCAGAGCTGCCTTTTTTAGCCCATAAAACATTTTGTGCATTCAAAATATGTGAGCTGCAAATCATAAATACAATCAAAAGTACTCTAACTGTAAACGAAATCTTCATAGATAGTGCTTAATTTTATTAATTGACAATTGATTACATTTTTGTTGACAGGAGTATTGTCTTTAATTAAAAAGCTAATCTAATGCTGATTAGATGTATAATAAAGAATGGTTGGTGAAATGACTATAATACCAGTTGAATAGGCACTTATTGGCATTAAAAATTTTAATTCTTCCTTTTTTATTGAGAAAATATCGATATTTTTAAATAATTTACTTTATCTGATAGGGTTAGAAATTTAAGATATAAAAGCAAAATTTATTCAGTAGTTAGATTTTTATTGACGAATATTTTCTGATTTATATTTCTATGTTTGTGTTTCAATCAATTAAAATGACAACTGATAAAGAATATGTAAAGGAAGAAATCCGTAAAGAGTTTCAGCTCGATCGAATGATTGTTTTCAGCGATGCGGTTTTTGCAATTGTTATAACTCTTATGGCAATAGAAATTCGAGTGCCCGAATTGGCCCGAAATTCTGCATCAGAGATAATCACACATGAATTATTCAAATTAATACCACCGATAATTTCTTATGCAATAAGTTTTTTCTTTATAGGTCATATCTGGTATCAACATCTTCATCTATTCAGTTTGTTGAAAGATTACAACAAAGGTATTGTTATCAGAAATCTGGTAATGTTATTTTTTGTCGGCTTGTTTCCATTCAGTGCCGCATTAGTAATTAAATTAAATAATGGTTTTGCTATTCCTTTTATTATTTATTTCGCAGTTATATTAGCCAGTAAAAGTGCTCTATTGGTATTACAGCACTATATATTATTTAAAAGACCGGAATTAAGAATTAATACTTCTATTCAGGAAGATATAATAAAATTCAAAAAGAGCAGGCTTGGTATAATTTTACTTGTGATAGTATTTATTCTTGTAATAATTACTTTTCAACTGATAAGTAACCCCGAAAATAAACAATTAGCTTATTGGTGGTTTTTACTATTTCCTATTGTTTTAAGAATTTTAAGAAGGAGAATTAAGTAATGTAATTTTAAATTACTAATACATCGATTTCAACTTAATAAAATATATTAAATAAAATTTAATTCTACGGAAGTTATTAATTAAAATAATATAATGAAAGAAAATAATTTGTCCAAAATAATAGAAGCAAACACTGATTATCTGGAAGATCTTTCTTTACTCTTCGACTTATACAGGCAATTTTACCGCCAACCTTCGAACATTTCAGAGGCTAAGCGATTTTTAAAAGAGCGAATAGTAAATAAAGAATCTGTTATCTATGTTTCGAAAGAAGAGGATGGAAGCCTTTCCGGCTTCGTTCAGCTATATCCGATTTTTACCTCTGTTGGTTTAAAACGTTTGTGGTTGCTCAATGACCTGTTCGTAAAAAAAGAATATCGTAAAAAAGGTATTGCACGAAACCTGATCGATCGATGTAAAAAACTTACAAAAGAAACTAATGCTTCCGGATTGCTATTGGAAACATCAAAAAATAATCTTGAAGGAAACGTATTATACCCCACAGAAGGATTTACTCTTGTAGATGAATCAAATTTTTATTTCTGGAAACAAACTTAATTATTTTTTATATTCTTGATTCTTGATACTACATCATTTCTTCCATCCCCCATTGCGCCCATTCTTCTTTTACAGGTCCATAAATTCCAATAACCGGAAGTTCCAGCATGCGCATTAAAACGACCATTTCTGCCCTGTGATGAGCCTGATGTCGAATTAAAATTGATAGCGTCATTCCGCGTTTCCACATATCGCCATACATTTCATCTTCTTTTCCAAGGTCAGTATCCGTCCAGTTCTTTTTAATTGTTTCCGAGAGCGATCGTTTTCCTTTTTCATAAATGTCGCAGATTTCTTTAACACTTTCTCCGTTGTAATTTTGTTGTTCTTTTATATCTACTTTTAATCCTGTGCGTAATAACATCTCCTGCATTGTATGAATTATATGCCAGCTTAGGAAACCAAGCGAACGAACATTGGCATGAACTTTTTTTCTCAGAGAATCATCGGTGAGATTACGGAACAATTTAATTGTTGAATCACTCTCATATTCCCAATCCGTTAAAAAGTCTTTTATATAATAATACATATTCTATTTTTTGCAGCTAATATATTGGAAAATAGTTTAAAGAACTCACATCTTTGTGTCAGTTTCTTTCTTATAAGATCAGAATCCAAATAAAAAAACTTAAGATATTGTACATAGTATTTTGTACTCATTTCAATATAAAACCCTAAATTTGTTCACCTTTTTATATAGATAATGAGCAGCCAAACAGCAGAGTATTTGCCCATCCTGATTCAATTTATTGTTGCTCTGGGATTTGTAGCTATAGTAATGGTTTCCACGCACTTACTTGGGCCTAAAAGAAAGTCAAAGGTCAAGCTCGAAACTTTTGAATGTGGCATCGAATCTCAGGGGAATGCCCGGATTCCATTTTCTATTAAATACTTCCTGGTGGCCATCCTGTTTGTTTTGTTTGATGTGGAAGTAATATTCATGTACCCTTGGGCGGTTAATTTTAAAGACCTAGGTGTAAACGGACTCTTAGAAATGTTTCTTTTTATCGGCATTTTTCTCGTTGGTTTTTTCTATGTGATTAAGAAAGGTGCATTGAAATGGGAGTAAACAGATTTAAAATATTTAAATGAAAGAGATTCAAAATAATCCCTTGGATATAAAAGTTGCAGAAACTCCTCCCGGTTTTGAAGGCCCCGGATTTTTTGCAACTTCTTTGGATAGAGCGGTAGGACTCGCCAGAAAAAATTCTATTTGGCCTCTTCCATTTGCGACATCATGCTGTGGAATTGAATTTATGGCTACGATGGCTTCAACATATGACTTAGCACGATTTGGTTCTGAGCGACTAAGTTTTTCTCCAAGACAAGCTGATCTACTAATGGTTATGGGGACAATTTCAAAAAAGATGGGAACTGTATTGAGACACGTCTATGAACAAATGGCTGAGCCTCGTTGGGTTTTATCAGTCGGCGCTTGTGCTTCCAGCGGCGGTATTTTTGATTCATATCCTGTACTGCAAGGAATAGATCATATCATGCCTGTAGATGTTTATGTTCCCGGTTGCCCGCCACGTCCCGAGCAAATCATTGATGGAATTTTAAATATTCAAAAACTTATACAAAATGAGTCGCTGAGAAGAAGAAATTCTCCTGAATATAAAGCATTACTTGCTTCTTACGGTATTGAGTAAATGAAAAATCATACGATTGAAAAATGAGCAAACCTGATATCAGCCAAATCGCAGAAGCTTTAAAAGAAAAATTCGGCAATGCAATATTAACGCAGGAACAACTTTACGATTTTCCGGTTTTTACTATTGATAAAAATAAAATTTTTGAAGTCATTCGTTTTTTATATGACGAGGAAAAATTTCAATTCCGTTTCTTAACGACCTTATGCGGAATTCATCTTCCTGAAACAGAAAAACCTTTTGCAATGATGTATCAGGTTCATAGCCTGATTCACAATATCCGAATTCGCTTCAAGGCTTTAACTACGGTTGATGATCTCCAATTCGATTCTCTTACACCATTATTTTCCGGTGCTAACTGGATGGAGCGGGAAGCATTTGATTTTTATGGCTTTCGTTTTAAAGGTCATCCAAATCTGACAAGGATTTTAAATGTAGATGATATGGATTACTTTCCTATGAGAAAAGAATATCCTGTCGAAGACTTAACAAGATATGATAAAGACGATACAATGTTTGGTCGTAAACCAGGCGGGTATAAAAAATTAAATTAATTATTCACAAGGAATGGATTTAGGCACCGATATAAAAACCCAGCAGGAAAAGAAACAGTATACAACACTTAATCTTGGCCCAACACATCCTGCAACGCATGGGATTTTTCAGAATGTCCTTACCATGGATGGTGAAATTATTGTCGATGCAGTTTCTACTATCGGTTATATTCATCGTGCCTTTGAAAAACTTGCTGAACATAAACCTTTTTATCAGGTTACTCCTCTTACCGATCGTCTTAACTATTGTTCATCTCCCATCAATAATTTAGGATGGTATATGACAGTTGAAAAACTCATCAAAGCCGAATTACCAAAACGTGTTGATTACATGCGGGTAATCGTTATGGAACTTTCCCGTATTGCCGATCACCTCGTTTGTAACAGCGTTATCGGTGTCGATACTGGAGCCATGACCGGTTTTCTTTATGTATTTCAATGGCGCGAATTAATCTATGAAATTTTTGAAGAAATCTGTGGAGCAAGACTTACAACAAACATTGGACGAATAGGCGGATTTGAACGCGACTTCAATGATGTAGTCTGGAAAAAACTCGATCGTTTTCTTCTCGAATTTCCTGTTGGCTTAAAAGAGTTTGAAAAACTACTTGTACGAAATCGTATTTTCATGGATCGTACAATAGGATGTGGAAGTATTTCAGCCGAAAGAGCATTGAATTATAGTTTTGCCGGACCCAATCTTCGTGCCGCCGGAGTTGATTATGATGTAAGACAAATGAATCCCTATTCTTCCTATCAGGATTTCGAATTTGAAATTCCAATTGGAACAAATGGCGATACCTATGATCGTTTCATGGTTCGCGAAGAGGAGATGTGGCAAAGCCTTAGTATAATAAGACAAGCAATCGATAAAATAAAAAATCTTCAGGATAAAAAATCCTTTCATGCCGATATACCTTCTTTTTATCTTCCGCCGAAAGAAGAAGTATATAATAATATGGAAGCGCTGATTTATCATTTCAAAATTGTAATGGGTGAAACGGATGTTCCCAAAGGAGAAGTTTATCATTGCGTTGAAGGCGGTAATGGTGAACTTGGTTATTATCTGATAAGCGATGGAAGCCGTCAACCGTTTCGATTGCACTTTCGTCGCCCTTGTTTTATTTATTACCAGGCTTACCCGGAAATGATCCGTGGTAGTTTTTTGAGTGATGCAATCCTTACATTAAGTTCAATGAATGTAATTGCAGGAGAGCTCGACTCTTGATATTTAATTTTAATTGATGATTGAAAAATGCAGAACGGAATGCCAATAAAATTTTCAGATAAAACTCTTGAACTTATTCAGCGCATGATCAAACGTTACCCGGAAGGGAAACATAAATCGGCATTGATTCCTGTTTTACATATTGCTCAGGCTGAATTTGACGGTTGGCTTAGTGCTGAAGTAATGGATTATGTAGCTTCAATTCTTTCAATTCAGCCGGTTGAAGTTTATGAAGTCGCTTCGTTTTATTCAATGTTTAATCTAAAACCAATTGGTAAATGTCATATCGAAGTTTGTCGTACCAGTTCCTGTTGGCTTCGAGGTGCTGATGAACTTATTAATCACCTTGAAAAAAAATTAAATATAAAAGTTGGAGAAACTACAGCAGATGGAATGTTCACTTTGAAAACAGTCGAATGTCTTGGCTCTTGCGGCACAGCTCCTATGATGCAGGTAGGGCCTGATTATTATGAAAATCTTACGTTTGAAAAAACAGATACTTTGCTTAACCTTTTTCGCAGCGAAGGAAAAAGAAAAACGTACCTCGATCAACCCGAACCACGAACAATATAATTATGGGAAAGAAACTACTTCTTAAAAATGATAATGTTCCGGGTATTCGTAATTACGATGTGTATCGTAAAAATGGTGGATATTCATCCGTTGAGAAAGCGGTGAAGACCATGACACCTGAAGCAGTTACAGAGGAGGTTAAGAAAAGCGGTCTCCGCGGACGTGGTGGCGCCGGATTTCCTACAGGAATGAAATGGAGTTTTCTTGCAAAACCTCCCGGGGTTGAAAGATACCTGGTTTGTAATGCCGATGAATCAGAACCGGGAACATTTAAGGACAGATACCTTATGGAACGCCATCCTCATTTGCTTCTCGAAGGAATGATTACATCGAGTTATGCATTAGGAGCAAAAACTTCTTATATCTATATCAGAGGAGAATATTATTATATCATTCATATTCTTGAAAAAGCAATCGAAGAGGCTTATGCTAATGGATGGCTTGGTAAAAATATAGCAGGATCTGAATTCTCTCACGATATTTATGTACACGTCGGAGCCGGAGCTTACATTTGTGGTGAAGAAACCGCTCTACTCGAATCTCTCGAAGGAAAACGAGGCAATCCTCGCATCAAACCACCTTTCCCGGCCGTTGCAGGTTTATATGGTTGTCCGACTGTTGTAAATAATGTAGAAACAATTACTGCAGTCGTTCCAATTATAAATGATGGGGGAGAAGAGTATGCAAAAATTGGAATTGGTAAAAGTACCGGAACAAAACTTATTTCCGCCAGCGGACATATTAATAAGCCCGGTGTTTATGAAATAGAAATGGGTATTCCTGTTGAAGAATTTATTTACAGCGATGAATATTGTGGCGGAATTTTAGGCGGAAAAAAACTAAAAGCTGTTGTAGCCGGAGGTTCTTCTGTTCCAATTTTACCTGCTGACCTGATTCTTAAAACTACCAATGGCGAACCGCGACTGATGTCGTATGAATCACTTAGTGAAGGTGGTTTTGCTACCGGAACAATGCTTGGATCTGGAGGATTTATTGTTATGGATGAAACAACGAGCATAGTAAAAAATCTTTGGAACTTTACCCGATTCTATCATCACGAAAGCTGCGGACAATGTTCGCCTTGCCGCGAAGGAACAGGATGGATGGAAAAAATATTGCACCGCTTGCTCGAAGGTCATGGCAAAATGAGCGACGTCGATTTATTGTTTGATATTCAATCAAAGATCGAAGGAAAAACTATTTGTCCTCTCGGTGATGCCGCTGCTTGGCCGGTTGCAAGTGCAATAAGACATTTCAGAAAAGAGTTTGAGGAGTTGGTGATGATTAGGGAATTGGTACATTAAAAGTCAAATAGTATCAGTTGGAAGAACAGTCTAAAAATTTACAAAAAAAATTATAAGAAATAAAAAAATAATCGGATCAATCGTTGTAAAATTAAAATCAACTAATTAATAATACCGATTTTAACTTTTGACATTTAACTTTTGACTTACACAAGATGCCCAAAGTAACCATAGACGGAAAAACAATTGAAGTACCCGATGGAACGACCATCCTTAATGCAGCACGTTTAATCGGCGGCGAAATTGTTCCTCCGGCAATGTGTTATTATACAACTTTAAAATCCAGCGGAGGTTATTGCAGAACATGCATTGTTAAAGTAACTAAAGGTTCTGAAAAAGATCCGCGCCCGATGCCTAAACCCGTTGCTTCTTGCCGGACTACTGTTATGGACGGAATGGAAGTTCAAAACATCACCGCTCCCGACTTATTAGAAGCTCGTGCCGGTGTCGTCGAGTTTCTTCTAATTAATCATCCACTCGATTGCCCGATTTGTGACCAGGCAGGTGAATGTCATTTACAGGATTTAGCCTATGAACACGGGCTTGAAAAAACTCGTTATGAATTTCCTCGCCGTACGTTTGAAAAAATCGATATCGGAGAAATGATTAAACTTCATATGACACGTTGCATACTTTGTTATCGATGTGTCAAAGTAGCCGATCAGATTACCGATCACCGAATTCATGGAGTACTAAATCGCGGAGATGTTTCTGAAATTAGTACATACATTAAACAAGCTATCGACAATGATTTCTCAGGTAATATGATTGATGTTTGCCCGGTTGGCGCACTTACTGATCGTACTTTTCGTTTCAAAAGCCGCGTTTGGTATGTAAATCCAGTCGACGCTCATCGTGATTGTCCGAAATGTGCTGGAAAAGTTATGCTATGGATGAAGGGAAATGAAGTTTTCAGAATTACGGGTAGAAAAGATAAATACGGAGAAGTCATTGATTGGATTTGTAATGATTGCAGATTTAGTAAAAAAGAAACCTCTGATTGGATTATTGAAGGTCCAAGTAATATCGAGCGTCATTCAGTAATTTCACAAAATCATTATACATTAAAAGAACCGGAACATAAACCATTGTTAAATAATGTTCAGGTGGTACCAATAGGAAAGCAAATTTCATCGTCAGAAATTAAAACGAATAAATGATATCAACCTTTGTCATCGTAAAAATTGCAATCATCGTTTCGGTGTTTATGCTGTCTTTGCTTATTGCCATGTACTCTACATATGCAGAAAGGAAAGTTGCGGCATTCATGCAAGATCGTTTAGGACCAAACAGGGCAGGAATTTTCGGAATATTACAACCTGTTGCCGATGGAGTTAAGATGTTCATGAAGGAAGAAATTATTCCCGATGTGTCAAATAAATTTTTATTCATTCTCGGTCCATGTCTCTCAATGATGACTGCTTTGATGACCAGTGCAGTTATTCCTTGGGGAAATGGTCTTACCATTAGCGGAGTATTTTATCCTTTACAGGCAACGGATGTAAATATTGGAATATTATACGTATTCGGAGTTGTTTCTATCGGTGTTTATGGTATTATGATTGGCGGTTGGGCATCAAATAATAAATATTCTCTTCTCGGAGCATTGCGAGCATCCTCTCAGATGATCAGTTATGAAATAGCAATGGGACTTTCTATAATTGCTTTAGTGATGATGACGGGTACTTTAAGTGTGCGTGAGATTACGGAGCAGCAAGCAGGAGGAAACTGGAATATTTTTTATCAACCTCTAGGATTTATTATTTTCCTTATTTGTGCTTTCGCTGAAACCAATCGTGCCCCTTTTGATCTTCCGGAATGTGAGACTGAACTTGTTGGCGGATATCATACCGAATACAGTTCAATGAAATTAGGATTTTATTTGTTTGCTGAATACATAAACATGTTTATATCTTCTGCAATTATAAGTACATTATATTTTGGAGGATACAATATGCCTTTCATAGGAAGGTTTATTCATGATCCTAACCTGTTAAGTTTGGCCGGCACCGCTTTCTTATTTGGAAAAATATTTTTCTTTATATTTTTCTTTATGTGGATTCGGTGGACATTGCCACGCTTTCGTTACGATCAACTAATGACTCTTGGCTGGAAAAAACTTATTCCATTATCAATCTTAAATATATTCATCACCGGTCTTACCATGTGGTATTTCGGAAAACTTAAATAAAAATTTGTTAATCAATTAATATTATGATCAACTCATTTAAATTTATCTCAAAAAATAAATAATCAATTAACTATTAACAATAACAAATATCAAATAATCACCAATTGCAACCTCTTACAAATAAAAGTAAAGTAGTAGTCAAAAAAGAACTTACGTTTCTTGAGAAACTGTATTTTCCTGCTATTTTAAATGGCATGACAATTACTTTGAAACATTTTTTTAAAAAAAAGGCGACGATTTCATATCCTGAAGTTCAACGTGAATTTGCTCCGGTATATCGTGGTCAGCATGTTTTAAAACGCGATGAAAATGGCGCAGAGCGTTGCACGGCTTGCGGATTATGTGCAGTGGCTTGTCCGGCCGAAGCGATTACGATGACAGCCGAAGAAAGAAAAACCGGCGATGAAAAATTGTATCGTGAAGAAAAATACGCTTCGATGTATGAAATTAATATGCTTCGCTGTATTTTTTGCGGACTTTGCGAAGAGGCATGCCCTAAGGAAGCAATATTTTTAACCGATCGCCTCGTTCCTACATCATTTGAAAGAAATGAATTTATTTACGGCAAAGATAAACTTGTTGAATCAGTAAACGACCCAATTGATATTAGTAAGCGACAAACAAAAGAAGTTATAGAATTCAAAAAAGACAAATCACTTCAACATAATCAATTAACTAATTCGCTTGACTTAAAGAAAAAAGTTCATTAAAAAAAGTGAATTTATAATATTAATCATTCATTAATTTCTGAATATATTATTACATAATTAGTCAAACATAATCCACAAATACCAACACCTGTGATATTATATCTTTTTTATTTTCTTTCTTTTTTGTCTATTCTTTGTGCTTTGATGGTAGTAGTTTCAAAAAATCCTATCCATAGTGTACTTTATTTAATTCTTACTTTTTTTGCAATTGCCGGACATTATGTTTTGTTGAATGCTCAATTTCTTGCTGCTGTTCATATAATTGTTTATGCCGGAGCAATAATGGTTTTATTTCTTTATGTTATAATGATGCTCAACTTAAACGCTGATGCAGAGCCGCATAAAAGTAAGCTATTAAAATTTTCAGCAACCATTGCAGGTGGTCTTCTTATGGTTGTGCTTGTTGGCGCATTGCGTTCTACAACAAACAATATGTTACCATCGACAGGAGTTCAGGTTGGAATGATTAAAAGTTTGGGATTAGTATTGTATAATGATTTCATGTTACCATTTGAAATTTCATCCATACTTTTTCTGGTAGCAATGGTAGGAACTGTAATGCTTGGTAAAAAAGATATAAAATAATGGAAAACGTAAACAATATTTTTCGTTCTGTACCGCTGAATTATTATGTTTTGCTTAGCACATTGCTTTTTTGTATCGGAATAATTGGAGTTCTGTTCCGCCGAAATGCAATTATTATTTTTATGTGTATTGAATTAATGTTGAATGCTGTAAATCTTTTATTAGTGGCCTTTTCAACCTATCTTTCAGATCCTGCGGGACAAATATTTGTATTTTTTATTATGGCTGTTGCGGCTGCAGAAGTTGCTGTCGGACTCGCCATTTTAACAATGATTTACCGGAATACAGGATCAGTTGATATTGATTTTTTAAATAAACTGAAACATTAATTATTCTAAGGTTTTGAAAGTACAAACAGGAATAAAATAGTTTCAAAATCTCAAATCCGTTAGGCTTTAATTCTTTCTATTCTCCCTGTACCGCTGCTTTTAGCATAAATTCTATCAGGTACTGATACAAAATATACATTCCCACTTCCTGTTATCTTAACTATTAATTCGTCTTCGACATCAACAATGTTTGTACCGCTGCCGGAAATATTAATTGAACCTGTCGATGATTTCAATTCCTGGCAATTTATATTTCCACTACCGGTATTTGTAATTGTTAATTTTTCGGTTTGACCTGTTGCATTTATATTCCCGGATCCTGATAAATTTATATTTACTTTCTTCGTTTCGACATCAGCATAGATGTTGCCGGAGCCACTTAAGCATAATTCAATTGTATTGCATTTTATATGACCATTCATTTTAATATTACCTGAACCTGATAATTCAACTTTTGTCAGAGTTTTGAGGTTTATAAAAACAGAAGCAGGATTTTGTTGATCTATGTTATCATCAGAGAATATTATTATTTTATTATTTTTTATTTCAAACTGAATATTTGACGGTTTGTTATTATCAGTCTCTATTCTTGTTCCGGTATTTTCTCCCAGTGTTATAAAAACATTTGCAAATGTTTTTAATTCTATAGCTGTAAAATTACCTGAAGCGTTCTTATTTCCGTGGTTTTTGGAAAGTTTATTTTTATCGCTTCCGTTAATTGAAAGATGAAGAATAAAAATCAGCAAGCCGGATAAGAGAATTGTTTTCATTTATTTATTGTTTTAAAAATTAAGAGAAAAACTTTATATCTTGTTTTAATATCGGTTTAATATAATCACATCATCGAAAACTTCAATAATAAAAAGTTATCTAACTGATCATTCTAATCATATTGGAATGCTATATAAATTTAATTGCAAAATCTGTTTTTAATAATTAAAACCCAACAAAAGTAATCCCGGCATTAACAGGGTATAAAACAGGGCCTTTATTATTCTTGAACATTGTTGAAGCATAATAATCCGCATAAAGATTAAATTTTCCATACCCAATTGCTACACGGAAGCCATATCGGAAGGGATTTAAATTGAAATCATCATGATCTTTAATTTTAGAATCTTTTCCATCAATTTCAATTTTTTGTTTTGTATGAGAGCCAATTCGGAAACCAAATATTCCACCTGCTCCAATATGGAAAGCATTCTTCTCTGTTCTGCTTGTAAATACCTCAAGCATTAATGGAGCGGTAAGATAACTTGATACAAGTTTAGATTTTTTAAAAACAATGCCGGGAGTAGTATCAAGACGTGCGGTTGTCGAACTTCCTTTTTCAAGAACAACATTATTATTGAATCTGTAATTATTCCATGTAATTCCAAGTCCTGTAAAAAGCCATATATTGCTTCTACCTAATTCAACTTCTTTTTGAAGTAAGTTGAGTCCGACAGAAATAGATTTCTCGGTTTTCAAGTCAAAATTTTCTTTACCTGAACTAAGAGTAAAAGTTCCTCCATTATCCATGTATGAATTTATTCCCATTTCAAATCCGGCCCAAATAGGCTTTGATTTATTTTTTTTCACATGTGTAGAATCTTTTTTACCAATTATCCATATTTGTTTATCGGCAATTTTAATACGAGTTGTATCCGGTCTGGAATTGCCGGTATATTTCTCATCCGTTACGTCTTTTATATTACCCATTCCTGTTATATTTTTTGTTATTTTTTTGGGAAGAGTCTTATAGGTTACATTTCCACTTCCGCTGATGTCTACACTTAATTCATCATTTACATCCACCATGCATTTTCCAATACCGGATATATTAACGTTACTTTTAATAGTTTTTAATCCTAATGCATCAATTTTACCGGAACCGGGAATTGAAAATGCAGTTTCCTGAGCAGTTCCGCTAAGTACGATTTTCCCTAATCCTGAAATTTGAGCATCTATTTTTCTTACCGAAGCATCTAAAATGATTTTTCCATCACCATCAATTTCGAGATTAATTTCATCACCGGTAAATGTTGAAACGCCGGTTGCAGAACCACGACCTGAGATTTTTAATTCCTGAAGCAATGGAAGAGAAATATTCATTTCATTATCAGGACTGCCGCCGATTTTTAATGTTCCATTGCTGATTGTTGCCACGTCATCGGAAGGATTATCGTTTCCGGTGTACCTCACTGAACATACAGAATCCTGCTTGATGATAATTTTAGCATTCCCCTGAATATTTATTTTTGTAAATGATTCGCTTTGAACCTTTGATTGTCCCGAAACGGAACTAGCCATTAAAAATAGTGCCGTGCAAATGATAGTTGTTTTCATAATTTGGTTTTTGTGTTTATATATGGGACGCTCCAATGAACTTATTTGTTACAGATAAAATTTAATTATTTTTTATTAGAAACGAATTAAATTTTGATGTTAATTTAATTTTTAAACTTATAGTATTTCAGTTAAACGGATAATCGGAAATAATTCTTTCGGCAATAAAAAAACAATCTTTGATTACATTACCGACTCTGCATCAAAATTATTGATCAGTTGTATGGGATATAGAAAAACGTTTACCAATTTCTAAAGCATAGGTTGTTGACTTTCCCAAAGGATCTTTTTGTTTATCAAGAGAAAAATCTTTCGACTTAGATAATTTTTTGATTTCACCGGAAGCCAATTCAGTGATAGTTTTGGGATTCGATTTTTCTTTTGAAAGAATTCCTAATTCATCCAGATCAAGGCTATTAAATATATCAGAGTTATTTAAAAGAGTATTTTTTAATTGAGCCAATTTAGCTTCTGAATTATTTGTTATGCCATTGACCGGATCCCCTGTTTTTAATGGGTCTACATTAGAATTATCCGCAAGTGAATTTTTCAATTCAAATTGAGGTGTTAATATTGTGTCCGCAGTCAATATATTTTGCTGCTTTTTAATGATTATTGGATTTGTTTTAATATTATTTCTAGAAACAAAAATTGGTTTTGCTTTGACTTCGATTATTTTATTTTTATTATCAGTATATGTTAATGAACTATTTTTATTATCAATTATAGATTTATTTTTCCTATTTTGAATATTGTTTTTATCTGGTAATTGTTCGTTTGAATTTTTTTGGTCAGCTACAATAGATTTAGCTGAATTTATTTGCTGAATAATGAAATTTGTTATTGTAAGAAATATTAAAACAGCGGCCGCAGATAATATTCGTTTAAGTGTAGGGGTAAAATAAAAAATCTTAGCACTTTTCTTTAATGCGTTTTTTTTATTGTAGATAATTCTTTTATCCGGTGTTAATCTTGATAATTTTAGAATCTCCAGTTCAGTTTTTAGAGAAGGATTTTTTGATAGAAAATAATCTACTTCTTTTTTTTGTTCAGATAGAAGATCGTTTTCTATATATCCAACAAGCCAGGTTTTGTAATTATATATGGTAATAGTATTTTTTTTTAATTTTTCTTTTCCGGCGAAACTAATTTTCACATCGGGTATTGTTTGTATTTCGGAATACGAATTAAATTCTTCTTGCAGATCAGGGTTTTTACTTAAAAAAGAAAAAAGCTCCTCCTTCTGGATTTTATCCAGTTTTCCGTCGTAATAATCAACGAAAACGATTTCATAATTTGATCTGGAGATCATTTCTTTTGTCTTTATTTAAATAACTATTTCAGGTGCTCCTATATATTCTTTCAGAAATAACCTTGCTCGATATATATATACTTTAACCTGAGATTCTTTTAATCCTGTAATTGTTCCTATTTCTTCATAACTATATCCTTCATAATCACGAAGAAGAATAACTGCTTTTTGTGTTTCGGGTAAAAGATTTAAAGCATTATTTAATACCTTTTTTAAATCGGTGTATTGTTCAGTATGAAAGAGACTTTCTTCATTTACCTCAGTATAATCACTCAAATGTTTCTTTTTTCTTATTCGATCGATCATTGTATGATAAGCCGTTGTGAAAAGATAACTTTTAGCCTTTTTTCCTTCTATATTTTCAACATTGCGCCACGTTTTTTCAAAAGCATCCTGGACAATATCGCGTGCTTCTTCTTCGTCCTTCATGTTTTTAAGGATAAAACGATAAAGCCCATCGGCATGTTCATCTACACATATATTGTACTCAGAAGTAGTCATTTAATCAATTCTGCCATTCTTTATTAATGTGACGCACAAGGATAAGGATTTGTTACAGGCGAAAATTCAATATTTGATGTTAATTTAGCCGGTTGGTTAAATAATTTTCGATAATTTTAGCAAAATCCTTTAAAACCCAATCAATGACACAGCAAGAACAAATTTCAGTTTTCGATATGTTCAAGATTGGAGTAGGACCTTCCAGTTCTCATACTCTCGGCCCCTGGAGGGCGGCACATCTTTTTTTAAATTCTCTCGAAAGCCAGAGACTATTTGATAAAGTTATAAAAGTTCAAGTTCATCTTTATGGCTCACTGGCAAAAACAGGAAAGGGCCATGGGACTGATATTGCCATTCAACTGGGACTGCAAGGAAATGATCCGGTAACATTTGATGTAAACAGTATTCATTCTGTTATAGAATCAATAAAATCAAAACAGTTATTAAAATTGAACAATAAAAAGGATATAGTTTTTAATCCGGAAAAAGACATTGTTTTTCTATTTTCCAAAAGCCTTCCTTTTCATCCAAATGCTTTGACATTTGAAGCAACGCTTACTAACAACCAAACTATTTCTGAAACATATTATTCTGTCGGAGGTGGATTTGTTGTAAAAGATGGAGAGAGTAAAAACGGATCTGTAAATAAAATAAACCTTAAATTTCCGATAGACACATCTGAAGAATTACTAATTTATTGTGATCGTAATAAATCAAGCGTTTCAGAAGTTGTATTAGAAAATGAAAAATGCTGGAGGAGTGAAGAAGATGCCCGTCAGGGAGTTTTGAATATTTGGAGAGTGATGACAGAATGTGTGTATCGTGGTTGTCATGCACAAGGTGAATTACCGGGTGGATTAAAAGTAATCAGGCGAGCGGCTAATCTCAATGAAAAATTTCTCAAGGGAAAAAAGTACAATAATTTTAATGAGTGGATTAACGAAATTCGCAAAGGAGGAAATGATTTTAAATATACACTTGATTGGGTTACCTGTTTTGCTTTGGCTGTGAACGAAGAGAATGCTTCATTTGGTCGCGTGGTAACAGCTCCAACGAATGGTGCAGCCGGAGTTATTCCTGCAGTACTTATGTATTACTTTATATTTCTGGAAAATATTTCGGAGGATGACATTGTTCGTTTTCTATTGACAGCTTCTGAGATTGGAAGCATTTTCAAAAAAGGAGCAACTATATCAGCGGCAATGGGCGGTTGCCAGGCAGAGATCGGAGTTTCATCGGCAATGGCAGCGGGAGCACTTACTGAAAGATTAGGAGGAAGTCCACGACAAGCGTTAATGGCTGCAGAAATTGCAATGGAACATCATCTTGGCTTGACTTGTGATCCTATTCGCGGACTAGTTCAGATTCCATGTATAGAAAGAAATACGATGGGAGCAATAAAAGCAATTACAGCTGCTCAACTTGCACTCAATAGTGATCCCTCAAAGGCAAGAGTTTCTTTAGATGATGTTGTAAAAACTATGTGGAATACAGCCCTTGAAATGAATTCGAAATTTAAAGAAACTGCAGAAGGCGGATTAGCGACGAATGTACCGGTGAATTTAAGTGAGTGTTAGTACAATTTAATAATTTTTCTAAGTCAGACTGTGTAGGATTTGCAAGCCTCTTTTACAACTCATTGCTCGGCGGAATCTTTGAGTGAGAGCAGGTGCGCTAGGGGATTCCGTCGCACACAGTGCGTGAATTTCGCTATGAAATATTTGCAAAACAAAGTCAAGGGATTGAAAATTTATTGCACAATAATTTATCGAATATAATCAATCCCACGCTGAAGGATTTTTATATAATTTTTAACCATTTTCGATATAATATATTTTATTTGAGCGCGTGACTTCGTCGGAATTCGCTTTAGAGGTAGTAGGGCGGGAAAAAGTTGGACCGTTCAACTTCCCCCTCTTTCGATGCTAATTAAAATCTTACTTCCCCTCCTTCACAAACCGAAACGTATAAAAATCACTTTCTGTAAATAATATTCTTGCAAGATAATATCCCGGCATAAGTGAACCGACATTGATTGATTGATCCGAATTTACTTTAGTCATCAGCGTAAGTCTCCCGTTACTATCATAGATAAAAACTGCGAGCGGATAACTGCCTTCTTTCAAACCCTTTAGGCGTATAACATCGCATGTTGGATTCGGATAAATTTCAAGTTGATTATTTTTTTCAATTAATTTATTTACTGTAAGTGGCAACATCGTCGTCCAAACCCCCCTACCGTCTGTGGCAACAAATAACTGGTCATGCGAAATGGTAAGACCCGTTGCAATAAATGGCGATGGCGAATTGACCAAGGGCTGCCAGTGATTTCCGTTGTCAGACGAAACCAACACCCCCATCTTTCCAAACGCACCAATCCATTCGCTTCCCTTTGCCACCAGAGAATACGGAGCAACAAAACGTCCAGTTACATCTCGTGGTAAACCTTGGCGCATACAAGTCTTCCACGTTGCGCCTGTATCGTTGCTATAAAACATTCCAACATCACTCCAGATAACAACGGAATTACTTAATGTGTACAACACTGGTTCATTATAAGATTGGAATTGCTGAAACGGAATACAGAAACAATTCGTCCAGTATAAATCGTTTGCATTCAGGCGAAAGACTGATCCTTCGAAGCCAGTCATGAACAGATGATTTGCATATACGCATATGCTTCCGCCATCATCACTAAACCCACAAACTGTTTGAGATGGCGTCGCATTTAACTGGTTCCAGTGATTTCCTAAATCATCCGAATAATATGTAAGTCCTCCCGACGCATATATTCTTCCTCCCTTCTTAGCCATATTAAATACCATTGTCGGCATTGTTTGAGTCGTCCATGATATTCCTCCATCATAACTCCGGTAAACATCGAAGTTAGCATAGAACAATGTATCACCCATGATCAGCTGCGGACCGTTACCATAAGTACTATTCATAGAATTCCATATATTACCATCGTCTGAACTTCTGTAAAACTTGGATCCCGTACAATAAATTACCGAATCATTTGAATTAATATAATAAATGCTCTCTCCTTTAATGTTATTATTTAAAAGAGTAATTGAATCCAACACTGAATTGTATTTCACGAAATCGGCGCCGTTCGTTAAGAGTAAATTATTATTTCCTAAATCGACTGCATCGGAATAATAAAAATTTAATGGAAGCGAATCCGAATTGACAAATGCCGAGTCCCAGCTTGTTCCATAATCACTTGAATAGATTACAAAACCTTGGTAAGTGTAATACCAGAAAATCGAATCATACGAATCTGTATAAAATGTCTGGAACGATTCCGTTGTTGCAATCGTGCTCCATGTGCTTCCAAAATCGACGCTCTTTACAATGTTGATGTTCCCGGAAGTATCTGCATGATTTCCGAAAATTACGGAATCGACGATCGATTTCCGAAAGCCGGCATAGTTTGAAGAATCAATCTGTGAAAATGAAATCGAATCGATCCTGGATATGAAAAGTAGTTTAATGTACCTGCCCCATTAATTGTAATCAAAATCATATAATTGCCGCTATATATCAAGTCAACGAAATATCCAAAGGGAATATGGATTTGCGTCCAGGTTAATCCATAATCGTTCGAAACAGATGGTCCGTTATATTTATCAAGAGCGATGACTTTCCCGTTTGCATCATGTAACGAGGTGGCGACTGCGCCGAACTGACTAAAGAATACTGGAGGTGACCATGTTATACCTCCGTTAAAACTTGTAATGCTAAATACGGAATCATAATAATACTGCTCAACAAAACCGCTGCTGTAAAGTAAGATCAACGTGTCGCCTTTCTCATAAATCGATTGAACATCTTTGTTTTGAAAAAGTGGGTAATCCTGCCAAATAATACCATCGTCAGAACTATAATATAATCCTTGCAGGGTGCCGCATAAAATAACTGAGTCGTGTTGCAGCATGCAATTCACGGAACATCCAAACGGACCATTCGTTTGTATCCATTGAGCATTAACTGATGATGCTGTTAATAAGAGAAAAAATGCAGAGCAGAGTTTAAAAATGTTGCGCATAGATAAATGTTTTTAAATGTTTTAATGAAGATAAAGGAAAATTTGAGATAAACAAGTGGGAAATTGGCTAATGAAAATTCACAATGTGTGAAATGTATTATAAGAAATTGGCCAAAAGTTTATGATGAACTAATAAAAATAAACTACTTAAGAATACTATACCCAATAAACAACCAAAACAATCCCTTCACAAGAAAAAATAAAAATCCCAAAACACCTATTCTTTTCAGCCAGGGTTTGATTTTATTTGAAGTTGGTTTTGGTTCTAAATTCATTTTATTATTTTTTGTAACAAGAATCATGTATCAAGTATCATGACAGGAGTCTTGATACTTGATACATGATACTTGATACTTTAAACAGCATGCTCCATCGCCTTTTCATCAACAGTAACACCTAATCCAGAAGCGACTGCCATTCCTAATTGAATATCGGCACGGAAAAAATGACATAGCTGACGATTTATGATTTCATCTTTTTTACTTCCGGAAATTCCA
>JANOVV010000021.1:0-9366 GCA_031417555.1 Bacteroidota bacterium | reverse complement strand
AATCTCTTCATTGATATTAGAGATGCGTGTGTTTAGTCCTACAATCTCATCTTCCAAATCAGCAACTTCCATTGGTAATTCACCACGGATCGTTCGGATCTTATCGATATTAGAATCAATTTCCTGTAGCACATATAAAGCTTTCAAACGCTCTTCAACCGTAAATTCATTATGATCCAGTGCCATAATTTCTTCCAGCTTTTTTTCAAGTCGGTTTACGTCGATTATTTTTTCAATTTTCCGAGGTTTAAATGTTATCGGTTCTTTAGATTTAAGTTTTGTTTTTGCTATTTTAGATAAAGTCACGTTAGATATATTTTGTTCGATTTCAGACGAAACAATTAGATTGTCTTTTTTACTTTTTAAATCCTTTGCAGGAACACCATTGGTCGACTCTTTAGAATTAACCTTTGAAACACTTTTTGCTTTCGCTTTTGTTTCAGGCTTAGCCATTGTTTTTGTAGCTTTTTTTGTTTTTGATACAGTGCTCGCCATGTGTAAAAATTTATGTTATGTTGTTGATAATCTGATAATCAGACTATATGTATTGTATGGGATTTGTATTTACTGTCGTTAAACGGACGGCAAAGGTAGAAAATTTTTCCAGAATTAGCGTTTCAATCAACTCTATTGTGAATTGTTCACTCTCGTAATGACCAATATCTGCAATTACTATTTTTTTGTCGGCATCAAAAAACTGATGATATTTAAAATCAGCGCTAATAAAGGCATTAGCACCCTCCTGAATGGCTTCAGGAAGTAAAAAACTACCTGATCCTCCGCAAATTGCTACCTTTTTTACTGGCTTGCCCAATAAAGCTGTATGTCGCAAAGAACCGACTTTCATTATTTTTTTAACATTTAATAGAAATTCACTTTCTATTTGATTATCAACTAATTCTCCTATCATCCCGGAACCGACATTGGAATTTGAATTCTCGAGTGCATAGATATCAAAAGCCACTTCTTCGTATGGATGAGTTTCCACTAAAGCTTTAATAATGGCATTTTGTTTATGAGATTCGAAAATTGTCTCAATTCTAATTTCTTTTTCAATGTGGATTTTCCCCTTTTCTCCAACAAAAGGATTAGAAGATTCATTTCCTTTAAATGTTCCGTCTCCCAGGGTGTTGAAGCTACATTCGCCATAATTACCTATTTCACCTGCACCGGCTTTAAACAGAGTCATTCTTATCTTTTCGGCGTACTCTAATGGACTGAAAGTAACCAGCTTGCTTAACAACCTTTTTTTAGGAGATAGAATCCTGGTATTTATCAGTCCCAGTTTTTTGGCAATCATGCAATTTACTCCATTAGAAACATTATCGAGATTTGTATGAATAGCATAAATGGCAATATCATTTTTAATAGCAGCAATTATTGCCCGTTCCACATAATTTTTTCCGTTTATTTTTTTAAGTCCGGTAAAAACAATTGGATGATGAGAAATGATAAGATTGCAATTGTTTTTTACAGCTTCGTTTACCACTTCTTCTGTGCTATCGAGGCAAACCATAATTCCCGTTAGAGGAGTATCCATATTTCCGGTGATTAATCCACAATTATCATAGGATTCCTGGTAAGAAAGAGGAGCAATGCTTTCAAGAAAGTCGGTAATATTTTTAATATTTATCATGGTCAGATTTAATGGATCAATACTACAAAAAATTGCAATCATTTGATTTTTTGTAAATTGCAACAATGAAGATTTTACGCTATTTTCTTTTACCTTTTTCTCTAATTTACGGAATTGTCGTTTTCACTAGAAACTATCTGTACGATATTGGAAAATTAAAATCATCGAAATTTTCGACCCCAATAATCGGTTTAGGTAATTTGACAACAGGAGGAACCGGAAAAACACCTCATGTTGAGTATTTGATAAAATTACTACAAAACGAATTCAAAATTGCTACTTTAAGTCGGGGATATGGACGAAAGTCGAAGGGCTATATTCTTGCTGAGCCGCCGTCAGACACTCATTTAATAGGCGATGAACCTATGCAATACCTGACAAAGTTCAGGAATATTATGGTTTGTGTATCAGAAGACCGTACGGAAGCAATTGGTCATTTATTAACAAGAGAAAATCCTCCTCAGGTAATATTAATGGACGATGCCTTTCAGCATCGTAAAGTTATTCCAGGTTTAAATATACTTCTCATTGAATATGACCGTGTTTTTGCGAGCGATTATTTATTGCCTGCCGGAAATCTTAGAGAGCCAAAGTCGTCGATAAAAAGAGCTGATATTATCATTATAACTAAATCACCAACTATCCTTGTTCCTATTGAACGCAAAAGAATTCTTGAAAATTTTTCGGAAGATGATAAGAAAAATATCTTCTTTTCATATTTAAAATATGGAGAGTTCAATAAAATATTCGGGAAAAATAATTCAATGCAAATGGGAGCCGGATACTATACTGAAAAACGATTTACAATTTTATTGGTAACAGGAATTGCTAATCCCTCAGGCATTATAGAATACTTGCGACGCTTAACCGATAAACTTGAAATGTTAATTTTTCCTGACCATCACGAATTCAATTCAAAAGATATTCATAAAATTCAACAAACATTTGATAACATTGCAAATCCAAGTAAAATTATTGTAACAACAGAAAAAGATGCAATGAGGTTGAGAAATCCTGATATAGACAGCTCCATACAAAAACTTCCTTTTTTCTTTTTGCCAATAGAAGTTCAAATACATCAAGACGAAGAAAAATTTAATCAACTGATGAAAGATTTTGTAAGAAAAAATCAACCAAACAATAGAATACATACCAGAAAAAATAACTGATAGTAAAGAGTATAGAATTGTTTTCAGAAAACGGAATTCCAGAAGTAATTAAAAAAATAAATGAAAAAATTAATTCTAACAATTATAGTACTTCATTTTTATATACATTTAAAAGCACAGAATGATTATGAGAATGTTAATTTCCTGGGGTTGTTTAACGATTCAGCTGTTGTAGCAGAAACTCAATATGGAATAAGGTATCAGGCTTGCTGGGGTTGGGCGGATATATTAACAGGAAAAGAATATGGAATTATAGGCTCTACGGCAGGAACATACATAATTGAAGTAACTGATCCGACGAATCCTGTTAAACGTGATTATATTCCGCACAGACAAGACGATCACATCTGGCATGAATATAAAACTTACAAAAATTACCTTTATATAATAAGTGATGATGGGGGCCCAAACAGTTTTCAGATTGCCGATCTTTCTTATTTGCCGGATTCTGTTAGTGTAGTTTACGACAGTACAGATATATTTCTACATGCGCATACTCTTTTTATTGATGGCGATAAATTATATGTCGGTAAAGCATCTTCCGTGCGTGATTATTCATCGATGAATGTTTATTCACTTTCAAATCCACTCCACCCTACCCTCTTGCGAAGGCTTGATCAGGATTATCCGTTCATCAATAGTGTTCATGACATGTTTGTTTCAAATGATACGGTATTTGCTTCTTGTGGTTATCAGGGACTATATATTTTTAAATATGACGAATTAGCAAATCAATTTCTTCTTTTGGGATCATTAGAAGATGGGTTTAATATCTATAATCACAGCAGCGTATTATCACCGGATCATAAAACTCTTTATGTATGTGAAGAAGTTCCAGAAGGGAGACCAGTTAAAATTGTTGATGTGAGTGGCATAAACACTCCGGTTTTAGACAGCACTTTTTATTCAAATATCGGAGCCACGCCTCACAATCCATTAGTAAAAAACAATATGCTGATTGTTGCATATTACCAAGATGGAGTTTATTTATACGATATTTCTAATCCAAAAATTCCTATGCAAATAGGTTACTTTGACACTTATCCAGACAATACTCCCGGGAGTTATCTTCAGCCGGCTTATTCGGGATCGTGGTCTGCTTATGATGACTTACCTAGTGGAATATTATTGGCTGGAGATACGAAATACGGACTATTTTGTCTGGATATTTCGCTTATAAATAAAATCAAAGAAACTTCAAAAAATGAATTGGAAATCTTCCCAATTCCCGCCAGTAAACATTTGAAAATAAATAATGTTAAAAATTCCACCGTACAATTATTAGATTTAAATGGAAGAGAATGCTGGATATCAAAAAATATAAGTGAAAATTTACAGATTGACATTTCCGGTTTCAAACAAGGAGTTTATGTCTTAAAAATTACGGGGAAAGATCGAATGATCAGTAAAAAAGTTGTGATTGAATAATTAAAATTAAACTAATTCATTATAAAAATTAATAAACATAAAATCTTTTAGTATAATAATTCAATAAAATATTACAATGCGTTTAACACTATTTTTAATTTCAATTTCAATTCTATTGGGATGCGGTCAAAAAAGAAATAATAAAAAAATCTATGGACGGTTAAGGAACGCAGAAAAATCCTGGATTTATCTGCAAAAAATCTCTGAGCAAGGCGATGTTACTATTGACTCAGTGATGAGTTCAAGTGATGGAAGTTTTGAAATGACAAACCCTTCAACCTCACCTGAATTTTATATTTTACGAACGAATCCTACCAATTTGATTTTTCTTGTTTTAAAATCAGGTGAAAATGTAGAGGTGAATGGTGATGCTAAAAATTTAGAAACTACTTACAAAGTAAGAGGTTCAAAAGATTCGGAATTAATCCAAAAACTTCGCAGCAGAGATAGAATTCTTAGCGATTCTTTAAATAAAGCCTATGAAATTTTAAGAGCAGAAAATCCGGAAAATAAAGATTCCCTGGGTATGGCATTGCAACAAATTTATACGGATGCAATGGAATTATATGCAAGCGATTTTATAAAAAATAATTTGAGTTCACTGGTATCCTTATCTGCCACTAAATTTATAAATCAACAGGCCGAGTTGACTTTACTGAATACACTGAGAGATACTTTAGCAAAAAAATATCCTGAAAACAGATATGTAAAAGATTACATCACACTTTTAAATGAGCTTAATGAATTACCTCCAAATAGCATGTGCCCTGAAATTAAAGAGACTACACCGGATGGCAAAACGATTTCATTGAGTTCCTTTAGAGGCAAAATCGTGCTGATTGATTTTTGGGCCAGCTGGTGCGCGCCTTGTCGCAGAGAAAACCCTTATGTTGTTGACTTATATAACAAGTACAAAGAAAAAGATTTTGAAATATTTGGTGTATCATTAGATGATAACGTTGAAGCCTGGAAAAAAGCAATTGAAAAAGACGGATTAACGTGGCCACAAGTAAGTGATTTAAAAAAATGGGAAAGCCGGGTTGTTAAGGATTTTCATATAGAAGCCATTCCTTATAGTGTTTTAATAGACCGTGAAGGTAAAATTATAGCCAAAGGATTAAGAAAAGACGAACTTGAAGTTAAGATAATGGAAGCTTTGGTAAAATAAATCTGAGTTTGGCTGAAATATTTTGTATGAATTTTTTAAAAAAATTTATTTTATTATTTTCATTAGTAATTAATTCATATTTCTGCAAAGCCGAATATTTCCAACAAGATGTCAGATATACAATACATGTTTCACTAAACGATACTAAACATGTGCTTTCGGGATTTGAAACAGTGATTTACACAAACAATTCTCCATCCATTTTAAAAGAAATATATTTTCACATTTGGCCCAATGCTTATAAAGACAATAGTACAATTTTAGCAAAAGAAATTTTTCAGAGTGGTGATGATCGCATGTTGGCAGCCAAACAAGAAGATTTGGGAATGATTGACTCACTGGATTTTAAAATTAATGATGAAAGTGTCCAATGGTTTTTTTTAAAAGATACGATTGATATTTGCAAAATTATTTTAAACAAAGCTTTGAACCCGGGAGATAGTATAACAATATCCACTCCATTTCATGTAAAAATTCCTTCAGCATTTTTATCCAGGCTCGGTCATAACAAACAAGCTTATTTTATAACACAGTGGTATCCAAAACCGGCAGTTTTTGATAGTAACGGATGGAATTACTTTCCATATCTGGATCAGGGCGAATATTACAGTGAATTTGGTTCTTTTGATGTATATATTACACTACCGGAAAATTATTTTATTGCAGCAACCGGGTTGATGGTGAATGCTGATCAAGAATATCTCCGGCTTTTAAAAAAGGATTCAATTACCCGATGTACTAGAATATTTTCTTATTCTGATTCGACGCCTGCATCCTCAAAAATATTTAAAACAATTCATTTTCATCAGGACAAGGTTCATGATTTTGCCTGGTTTGCGGATAAACGATGGCATGTATTAATGGACTCTGTAATTCTGGCGGACAATAAAAAGAAAATAACAACCTGGTCATTTTTTAATAATAGAGAAGCAGCCTTTTGGTTGAAAGCTCCGGAATTTATAAATGATGCTGTTCAATATTATTCCAAATGGGTTGGGGATTATCCTTATGAACAACTAACGGTTTTAGATGTAGGAGCAGCTATGGGAAATACAATGGAATATCCGATGATATCGACCATAGGAAATTACGGCAACCAGTTTGAATTAGAATTAGCTATAGTACATGAAATAGGTCACAATTGGTTTTATGGAATACTTGGGAATAACGAAAGATACCAACCCTCGTTGGATGAAGGAATAAATAATTTTTATGAAACGAGGTATGTGTATACCAAATACAAAAATGATTTATCTTATCAGAGACAAATAAAAAATATTTCTGTTTTAAAAAAAATTAACATCGATGTATTAATTAATCACAGGAAATTTCAGTATTTAAATTACCTGAGCAGAGCTCGAATGAATCTGGATCAAAGTCCTGACATTTATTCCAACAAAATCAGAGTGCCTGATTATCACTCTGCAGTTTATTACAAACCATCCATCAGCTTCGACTATCTCAAATCATTTCTTGGCGACTCCGTTTTTGATAATTGCATGAAAAGTTATTTTAATGAATGGAAATACAAGCACCCACATTTAGATGATATTAAACTAGTTTTTGAAAAAAACAGTAAGAAAAACTTAAATTGGTTTTTTACCGATCTCATGGGTAGTACAAAAAAACTGGATTACAAAATTACGAAAACTCATTTATCAGATACTAATTATGTTGAACTGGAAATAAAAAATACGGGTAACATTAATGGGCCGATAACATTAAATGAAATGAAAAGTAATAATATCATTTCAACACAATGGATAGATGGCTTTCCCGGCAAAATAAAAATTTCTCTTCCATGTAATGATTGTGATAAATACAAAATTGATGCAGAAGAAAAGATGCCCGAGTTTTATCAGGATGATAATACTATTAAAATGAAAGGTGTTTTTCGAAAGACAGAAAAAATTAAACTCTCATTTGGAATGAATCCGGAAGATGCTTCAAAAACCTACATATCTTATTTACCTGTTGCCGGATGGAATAACTATAATCAGATAATGATTGGTACTATTTTACACAACATCTCATTCTGTGAGAAAAAAATAGAATACAAGATAATGCCTTTATATGCATTTGGAACAAGGGATATTGAAGGTGGCGGAGATGTAAGTTATCATATTTATCCTAAAAATAATAATATATACAGAATAACAATTGGCACCGGAATAAGCAGATATGCTTTTGGCAAAGATGAATATACAAGACCAAGCGATGCTTTTCATTATTCGGGTATACTACACTTTACAAAAATCAATACGAAAATTATTTTTTCACATAAACATAAAAACAGCCAGGATCATTTTTCAAGCAATCTTACATTTAGAAACATCCTGATAAACCGTGATATTCCTTATTCCTATAATTCCAAAAAACAAAATGTAAATATCTTGTATTGGCAGGCAGCGTTTGAAAGAAAAAACACTAATCCCCTAATATATTCAACACAGAAATATAATATTACCACCGGAAATAAAATGATGATTGCAAAAGGTGAAATGACAAATTATATTAATTATGGAGAAGCGAAGAAAGGATTTAATATAAGAATTTTTGGAGGATATTTATCAATTCCGGCTCTGAGTCCATATCAAATAGATTCAAGAATAAGCTTGAGTGGTAAAAGTGGTAAAGATGATAATTTATTTGATGAAATATTTTTAGGGCGTACGGAAGAAAATGGAATATTATCTCATCAATTTGTGAATGATTATGCCGGCTTTAAAACACCAACATCATTTTATCGAATTGCTGAAAAATGGATGTTTGGATTTAATGTAAATACAACATTGCCGGGCTTACTGCCATTTAGGCTTTTTGCGAATACCGCTGTTTTTGACAATTCTGATAATAGTGGAGAATATGGGAAAATATCCTGGGAAATAGGAGTTGATTTACCAATTATAAAAGATATTTTTGTGATATATTTTCCTTTTGCTTATTCAAAAGATATCAAGGATGCAGTTGATAGACAAAAATTGCATGCTGGTGATTTAATCCGTTTTGAATTAAACTTTAACATGCTTAATCCATTTGACAATATAAAAAGATCAATCACAGAATGAAGTCCGGTAAAAAAATTTATTTCGCATCTGATTTTCATTTGGGTGTTCCAACTTATGAGAAAAGCCTTATTAGAGAAAAGAAGGTTGTAGATTGGTTGGATTTTATAAAAAAGGATGCTGAAGAGCTTTATCTTTTGGGAGATGTTTTTGATTTCTGGTTTGAATATAAAACCGTTGTTCCCAGAGGGTATGTGAGGCTTTTAGGAAAACTTGCTGAATTGAGTGATAGCGGGATTCTCATTCATTACTTTACAGGTAATCATGATATGTGGACATTTGATTACTTATCTAAAGAGTTGAATGTAAAAATATATCGCGAACCAATAGAAGCAGAATATAGTTCTAAAAAATTCTTTATTGGACATGGCGATGGACTTGGTCCGGGGGATCATGGTTATAAATTTATAAAAAAAATATTTGCAAGTTCTGTTTGTCAATGGTTATTTGCCCGACTACATCCAAATTTTGGCATTGGAATAGCGGAATATTTTTCGAAGAAAAGCCGGGTTGCCACCGGTATTTCTGATGAAAAATTTTTAGGTGAAGAAAAAGAGTGGTTAGTGATTCATTCGAAAGAACTGCTTGAAAAAAAACATTACGATTATCTTATTTTCGGACACAGACACTTACCTTTAGATATAAAAATTAACGGAAGCAGCAGGTATATAAATCTTGGTGATTGGATAAGTTATAATTCGTATGGAGTATTTGACGGGAATGAATTTAAACTGGAGTACTTTAGAATGGATTAACTACTTAGTCGAGCCTCAAAAAGTCCTTTTCAGCTCTGGATTTAAAAATAAATTGAACCAATAAGCAATACGAGCGAATATTTGGTGAAGGAAAAAAATAACCTGCCTCGACCATTTATTCATTATTCGCTTAAAGTTCATTGCT
>JANOVV010000020.1:0-5503 GCA_031417555.1 Bacteroidota bacterium | reverse complement strand
GTTGATGCTCTTAAAGCCTATGGTGCAGAGGTTATTGTTTGCCCTACTAATGTAGAACCAGAAGACCCCCGCTCCTACTATTCTGTAGCCGCCAGATTAAACAAAGAAATCAAGAATTCCTTTTATCCCAATCAATACGATAATCCATCAAATGCACAGGCAAATTATGAACAAACGGGTCCGGAAATCTGGGACCAGACCGATGGGAAAATCACTCATTTTGTAGTCGGCGTCGGAACAGGTGGAACCATTTGTGGAACTGCGCGTTATCTAAAAGAAAAAAATCCGGCTATAAAAATCTGGGGTATTGACGTCTACGGTTCGGTTTTCAAAAAATATAAAGAAACCGGTATTTTCGATAAAAACGAAATTTATCCGTATGTAACCGAAGGTATTGGCGAAGATTTTCTTCCTAAAAATGTCGACTTCAGCCTTATTGATCTTTTCGAAAAGGTGACTGATAAAGATGCCGCCTTGATGACCAGAGAGATTGTAAAAAAAGAAGGAATTTGGGTTGGCAACTCTGCAGGATCAGCCATTGCCGGACTACATCAACTTAAAGATAAGCTTGCCGAAAAGGATGTTGTCGTTGTTATATTCCACGATCATGGAACAAGATATCTGGGAAAAATATTCAACGATGAATGGATGCGAAAAATGGGATACATTGACAAAAAAGGCATGACGGCAAGTGACATTGTCGGCAACAGAAAGAATGCTGAATTAGTTACCATCGATAAAAATGAAACCATTGCCCAGGCGCTTCGCATCATCAATGAAAATAATTTTTCACAAATTCCAGTTACATCTGATGACAGAATAGTAGGATCTATCTATGAAAACTTGGTCTTCAATCACATTTTGAAAAACACTTCAGCCAAAGATGATAAGGTTGGAACGATAATGCAAGAAGCCTTACCATTCGCAGATATTACAACACCAATTACAGAATTATCAGAAATGATTGCCGGTGACCGGATGGCTGTACTTGTAAAAGACTTTAAAGCCGGCAGAACTTTTATTATTACCAAGAGCGATATTGCCGAGGCTTTGATTAAGTAATGAAGAGACGAGAGGACGAGAACACGAGGATTCGGAATTATGTGTAGACGTGTTCTCGTCCTCTCGTGTTCTCGTCCTCGAAACCTAGTTTACAAATAAATTCGAACTCTCCCAATGATTACTCCCACTGATCAGTTGAATCGAACACTTATTTTTAAAAACTATCCGAAAAGAATCATTTCCCTCGTTCCATCACAAACAGAATTACTTTATGATTTAGGACTTCGTGATGAAGTGGTTGGCATTACCAAGTTTTGTATTCATCCGGAAGAATGGTTTGATTCGAAAACAAGAATCGGCGGAACAAAAAATCTGAACTTAAAAAAAATTCAATCATTGAAACCCGACCTTATCATTGCTAATAAGGAGGAAAATGATGAAAGTCAGATCAACACTTTAATGAAAGATTTCCCTGTATGGATTTCCGATATTCGAAAACTTGAAGATGCATTAGTAATGATCGAAGAAATTTCTTGTATTGTAAACAAAAAAAAGAAAGGTGTTGATTTGATTAATAAAATCATATTAAAATTTGAAACTTTGAAAGCGAAAAAGAAAAAATTGATATCATGTGCATATTTGATTTGGAAAAACCCTATTATGACAGTTGGCAGTGATACATTTATTTCTGAAATGATGAATTATGCCGGTTTCCAAAATGTTTTTTCAGAACAAGAACGATATCCTAAAGTAACAATCAATGAATTAATAAGTGCTAATCCTGATGTCGTATTTCTATCTTCAGAACCTTATCCGTTTAAAGAAAAGGAAGTTTCAGAATTTAAAAAATTAATGCCTGTAAGTGAAATTGTTTTAGTGGATGGTGAAATGTTTTCTTGGTATGGATCCCGGCTTTTAAAATCGCCATCTTATTTCTCAAAAGTAAGAGGTAGAATCAAATCTGCTTTGTAATTTAGCCGTTCTACTATTTTCGAATAATTAACATGTTTTCATTTAAATCAGGCTTTCTTATATTTCTCTTTTTAATTGCTTTAAATGCTCGTTCGCAAAAAGTGGGGCTAGTCCTCAGTGGCGGCGGTGCTAGAGGTATGGCACATATCGGAGTTATAAAAGCATTGGAGGAAGCTGAGATTCCGATTGATTACATTGCAGGAACATCAGCAGGAGCCATTGTTGGGTGTATGTATGCCTTAGGTTATTCTCCAGAACAAATGGACTCCATAGTAAATACAGAGGATTTCTATAATTGGGCGACAGGAATTATTGATGATAATTACACCTACTATTTCCGAAAGAAAGACGAAAATGCATCCTGGATAAGCATAAAATTTTCCTTGGATTCTATTTTTTCTACTTCGCTTCCAACGAGTATAGTTAGCTCTATTCCTTATGACTATTCATTGCTCGAAAATACGGCAGCACCAATTGCAAAAGCAGATTATAATTTTGATTCACTCTATATACCTTTCCGTTGTGTAGCAGCAGATATAGAAAACAAAAAAACAATAATTTTTCGTAATGGTGATTTGGCTCAAGCGGTCAGGGCATCTTCCGCCTACCCTTTTTATTTTAAGCCTGTTGTTTTTGATAATAAAATTCTTTACGATGGTGGCATGTATAATAATTTTCCTGCTGATGTAATTCTCGATGATTTTCAACCAGATATTATAATTGGTTCGAATGCTGCGGGTACAAATACACCAACAACGGAAGGAAATATCATTTCGCAAATAAGAGCGATGATGACTACACCTACAAATTTTTCTGTTCTATGTGAAAACGGAATTTTGATTGAATCTAATACAAATCGATTTGGCTTGTTTGATTTTTCTAAAATTAATGAATTAATTACTGAAGGATATAAGTCAACACAGACACAATTGGAAAGGTTAAAAACTAATATTCAACGTCGCATTTCTCCTTTAGAAAGAGCACAACGCCGAAATGAATTTCGTTCACTTCTCCCTGATGTAATAATTGATAAAATAAATATTGAAGGTGTTAATTCAAAGCAAGCGGAATATGTAAAACAGATTATTAAACCTGGAACAGCGCCGATTCCTTTGAAAAGACTTAAAGCTTCCTATTATGCTTTAGTCGGTGACCCGAATGTTAAAGGAATATATCCTTCCTTAAAGTTTAATAAAACCACAGGGTTTTTCGATCTTAATTTAAAAATTGAAAGAGAACGAGATGTAATCACTCAATTCGGTGGCAACATTTCATCACGACCAGTTAGTGAAGCATTTGTAGGTTTACAGTATAATGTTTGGAATCGTAAAGCATATAATTTTAATGGAAATTTTTATTTTGGTAAACTATATACTTCCGGACAATTACGTATTCGAATGGATTCACCGGCACGATTTCCATATTTTTTGGAAACTGAAATAACGCTCAATCAATATGATTTTTTTAGCAGTAGCAATGCTGCATTTTTCTCTGAACAAAAACCTTCTTATATTTTAAAATCAGATTATAATTTTGTATTAAATTTTGGAATTCCGGCAAGAAGCAAAGGGAAAATAATTGCTTCAACATCGTACATTCGAATTTCAGACAATTACTATCAGACACAAGACTTTCTTTCGAACGATACCGCTGATGAAACTATAATTCGTGGTCCGACCGGTTCTATCACATTTGAAAGAAATACATTAAACAGAAAAGAATATCCAAGCCAGGGAACATTTTTGAATACCCGAATTCAATATGCAAATGTAAATGAAATTACAATTCCCGGATCAACTTCAACCGAACGTGGTAAGAAAGAAAAGTATCACAATTGGTTTCAGTTCAATCTCAAATATGAAAACTACTTTAAGAAAAGAGGAAAAATAAAATTTGGAATATATTTCGAATTTGTAACAACGGAAATTCCTTTCTTTGCCAATTATATCAGTTCTGTTTTAAATAGTCCAGGGTATTTTCCTATTCAGGAATCTAAAACAATATTTCTACCTTCCTTTCGGGCTCATACCTTTGCCGGACTTGGATCAAAAAATGTAATCACATTAAGAAATAATATTGAACTCCTTATCGAAGGCTATATATTTCAGCCATACAAAGAATTATTACCTACTCCGGAAAATAAAACCTACTATGGAGAAGTTCTTTCGAAAAGATATTATGTAGGTTCCGTAGGTACCGTATTTCACAGCCCAATCGGTCCTATCGGATTATTCGTAAATTATTTCGACAATCGTGATAAACCATTCTCATTTTTATTTCACTTTGGTTATTTTATTTTTAACAAAAGCGCTTTGAATTGAGATGGGTAAAAAGAATCAAGAATTTTTATGAAAAAAAAATAATTTGGGGTGTACCGAATATTCTTAGTATTTTTGATTGCTAATTAAAGACAAGACCTTAAAACATGAAACTAATGCTTATACTTTCTTTGTTAATTTCATCTCCTTCGAGCATATATGAATTTAAACCAATATCAATTGATGGCAAAGTTGTAGATCTTTCCATTTATAAAGGAAAAAAAATACTTATAGTTAATACAGCATCTGAATGTGGTAGTACTCCGCAATATGCCGATCTCGAAAAATTATATGAAAAATATAAAAGCAAACTTGTTGTAATTGGTTTTCCTGCTAATAATTTCGGCAAACAAGAACCGGGTAATAATACAGAAATAGCAGCTTTCTGTAAAAAAAATTACGATGTTACTTTTCCAATGATGTCAAAGGTTTCTGTTAAAGGCGATGATATTGATCCGTTATTCCAGTGGTTAATTACACAACCCAATCCTGATAAAACCGGTGACATACGATGGAACTTTGAAAAGTTTTTACTGGATGAAAATGGAAAATTAATTCACCGTTTTCACGATAAAATGTTGCCAATGGATGAAAAAATTATTAAAGCGATTGAAAATTAAACATCAATAAATTTTTATAAAATATTATATTTTATTATAATTTTATATAAATGTTTATCTTTTTATTTATTATTTTTTGATAAACGGTATTAAAAAAAACCATATTTTCAACGGATGAATATAAACATCCGAAAATTCGAAAACTTTCACATTCTGCTTTGGCTTTTGAAAGATATTTGCTGGGTTACCATTTCAAAATCATTAGGGGTTTTCATGATACTACCAACACTTGCTCTGGCAATCTATATTACAATTATTAATAAAAGGGACAAATCAGAATTGGCACACAATCTGGCAGTTTGTTTTTGGATTTGCGCAAATTCAACATGGATGATCGGTGAATTTTTCTACAACGATTCATTAAGAACCGAAGCTATTATTTTTTTTCTTGCAGGATTATTTACGATGATGCTATACTATGTACCTCTTTTGTATAGAAAAAGTTTATAATTAGTCGAGCCTCAAAAAGTCCTTTTCAGCTCTGGATTTAAAAATAAATTGAACCAATAAGCAATACGAGCGAATATTTGGTGAAGGAAAAAAATAACCTGCCTCGACCATTTATTCATTATTCGCTTAAAGTTCATTGCT
>JANOVV010000019.1:0-12085 GCA_031417555.1 Bacteroidota bacterium | reverse complement strand
AGCACCATATCTTTTGAACACAGCACCTGCAAGGCAGTTTGCATACTCCGTCTGTACAGCGTATACGATAGACCTACTATCATCTTTTATTCAGCATTGAAAGAACGATACTTATTTCTTACATTCGTGACACACTTCCCTACTGGATGACAATTCGCGCGGATAAATGGGCATGAAACTCACATGATTCTTGCAGAATTTATTTGCGGAAAATTATCAACAGATATTGAATGCTAAATTCAGAAAGAATCCTGTGAGTTTTTTCTCTTTACATTCAACTAAATTGTCATCCAGAAGGGAACCTGTGAGTTAATTGTACGAGGAATATTATTGAAATGACATTTAATAACTAATATTAAACCATGGAAGTACACCAACATTCACACGTAAACCATTCCAAAAAATGGAAGAACTATTTATATGAGTTTCTAATGCTTTTTCTGGCAGTGAGTGCCGGTTTTTTTATGGAAAATTTAAGGGAGCATCATGTAGAAAGTGATCGGGAAGAGCAATACATGAAATCACTTTTAAATGATTTAAAGGCTGATACTACAAATATTACAAACATCATTGAAAGAAATATGGCATGGAAGCATAATGCAGATTCGCTTTTCATATTAATGTCATTACCTGACTTTTCTGATAAAATGGTCTCAATTTACTTTTTTAGTAGAAAAATATCCCTGCGGGAATTTTTCTATATGACTGATGGAACTTTAAATCAACTTAATAATGCAGGTGGCTTGCGATTGATTAGCCATTATGATATAGTTGATAGTATTAGCTCTTATAAAAATGTATATGATGACCTTGAAATTGCTCAACAATTAAAAGAACTACAATTGATAGATTACCGCAATGCCTGTTGCAAAGTGTTTGATGTTCGCGTGTACGAAAAAATGGTAAATGGTTCTTTGGACATTTTACCTCCTGAAGGAAACCCAAAACTAATTTCACAAAATCCTGCAGACATCAATGAATTATTGATGCGTGTACACTATATAAAGAGAAATAATGCAGGACTATTGCGACTACTTGAAAAATTGAAATCAAAAGCAATAAACTTGCAGGCAATGATTAGAACTAAGTATAAACTGGAATAGACTATTATAATAGTATTCAAAAAAATGGAAAAAATAAATCTATAAAATGGAAGACTCAATCAAAAAGAGAATTTACTCGATTGATTTGTTACGTGGTCTGGTAATGATCATAATGGCTCTAGACCATACACGCGATTTTTTTCATTTCGATTCTTTTTTACATGATCCATTAGATGTAAATACCACAACAATCTATTTGTATTTTACGAGATGGATTACTCATTTCTGTGCTCCAACATTTGTTTTTCTTTCCGGTACTTCTATTTTTCTTCAGGGAATGAGAAAAAATAAATCTGATTTAAGTACTTTTCTTTTTAAACGCGGGCTTTGGCTTATCTTCATCGAAATGTTTGTGATCGGTTTTGCCTGGACATTTGATTTTACTTTTCAAGTATTTATTTTACAAGTAATTTGGGCCATTGGTATAAGTATGGTATTTATGGGAGCTATTATCCGCCTTCCTTATAAATTAATATTAATCCTTGGTTTAATAATTGTCTTTGGACATAATATTTTGGATTATGTTGTCAGCACCCATCAAGGATTATTTTGGGATCTGATTCGTAATGGAAATTTTGCATTTCACCCATTGGGTTCTCATCAGTTCATTATTATTTATCCGTTTCTTCCATGGCTCGGATTGATAATGCTTGGATATTGTTTTGGAAAAATTTATGATCCATCATTCGATCAGGTTATAAGAAAAAAAATATTATTAAAAACCGGAGTTGGATTAATATTATTTTTTGTCGCATTAAGGTATTTAAACATTTATGGAAATCCATCGGAATGGTCGTATCAGGATAGTTTAGTAAAATCATTTTTTTCATTTATGAATGTTCACAAATATCCACCTTCTCTCCTATTTATGTGCATTACTATTGGTCCTGCATTATTATTTTTATCGCTTTTTGAAAACACAAATAACAGACTATCACAAGTGATTACCGTTTATGGCCGCGTTCCATTTTTTTATTACGTACTTCACTTTTATTTTATTCATACACTTTGCATGATACTTTTCCTAATGAGAGGGCATGCAATTACAGAATCCGTGCAAGGTATTTATGGTATTCCATTCCGTTTTCTGATTTCAGGTGAAGGCTATTCATTAAGAATAGTTTATTTAATCTGGTTATTGATTGTAATTTCATTGTATCCATTATGTAAATGGTTCAATGATTTAAAAAACAGAAAAAATTATTGGTGGTTAAGTTATTTATAAATTCTTTTACTAAATTTAAAAATGAAAAAAATGAAAATTAGTTTATTGTTTTTATGTTTTTTATTCCCTTTTATTTCATCCGGACAATTAAATAAAAATGGCAATAAAGATAATGGAATAACTAATTCAAACAAATTAGTTGGCACTTGGAAATTAATAGAATTCGCAGACTTAGATTCCCTGACAGGACAATGGAAATACAGATATGGAAAACTTCCGAGAGGTTATTTTACTTATACGAAAAACAATATTGTAAATCTGAATATTTCATCAGAAACTCCTTTAAACATTTCAGAAGATTCAGCCAAGCATTTTGATATTAATTTGTCAAATCTTATTGATAATTATTCATTAGGATATTTTGGAACATATACCATTGATTACGCAAAATCTATTGTTACGCATCATGTTAAAGGAGGATCTATACCATGGTACATTGATACAGACCAACCACGTCCGTTTATCTTAAAAGATGATACATTGCTGATTGGTGATAATAAAACATGGAAAAGAATTTTGGTAAAAGTTGATTAAATTATCAGTTAATTCAATAAAATAATAAATGAGAAAAATATTTATTGCCTTTATTTTTATTGCCTCAACTTTTAGCGGTTATTCTCAAACCAGTTATGATGATAGTCTCAAGAATGCTTTAGCTAATGCAAAAGAACCGCTGGAGCAATTCAGCATCAGGGTAAAAATTTTGGAAAATCTTACTACCTTCCAGGCAGGCGTTTTAGATTCTGCATCATGTATTCAGCTTCTTCAGATAGCACAACAAATGAAAAACGATTCGCTTCTAGCAATCAGTTATAACTGGATCGCGGCCTATTTTCAACTTAAAGGCGATAATATTTCCGGACTTGAATATTATTTTAAGGCTATTCCGCTGGCAGAAAAGGTAAACGACAAACGCAGAATCAGTTCATTGTATTTTGATATGGGAGCCATCTATTTTTCACTTCAAAACAATGAGGAAGCAGTAAAATATATCCGTAAAGGAGAAGAAAATTTACCTGACAAGTCTTCTCCGATGTATGATTATATGTTAGTCCAATACCAAAGGGGTATGACTACCTATTATTTATTAGTTCATCAACCAGATTCGGCTTTGCATTATTTGCAGGCTTTGGCAGAAACTAATCGTAGATTAAAAAGTATTCTTTTTGAATTTGCTGTTTATTACCAGAGCGGTTCGACATATGCCCTGTTAGGTGAAAATGAAATTGCGGGAATTTATTTTAAAAAAGCAAAAGCTCTTTCGGATTTAATAAAAATACGTGCTACAAAGGGAAGATTTTATGAAAATTATATTCACTTTCTTTTAAATAATAATAAGATTCAGGAAGCTCATGAAGAGTCTATTCAATTTCTGAACATGGGTAGGCAAGGCAATAACAATAATTTAATATTATCCGCTGCAGGCCTTTTGAGAGAGGTGTTTGATAAATTACATCAAACAGACAGCGCTTATTATTATTCAAGAATGGAGGCAGATATCAATTCTTTAATTTTCAATCAGAGTAATGTAAACAAGATACAGGCATTGGCTTTCAACGAACACATTCGAGAATTAGAAGATTCTGCAAAGAAGATTTCTGAAGAAGAACAACGCAAAAAAAATCTGCAGTTTTCTTTAATTGCCCTGGGTATCGTTGCATTTATTATTCTTTTTTTATTACTCAGCCGAAGCATTATTACGAATACACGATTGATTGAGTTTTTTGGAATAATAGCCTTGTTGATTGTCTTTGAGTTTCTAAATCTTCTTCTCCATCCTTTTCTCGAAAATTTTACAAATCATTCACCGGTCTATATGCTATTAATAATGGTTTGTATTGCTGCCTTACTTGTTCCGCTTCATCACAGGGTTGAAAAGTGGGCGACAAAAATACTTGTTGAGAAAAATAAAAAAATACGCCTGGCAATGGCGAAGAAGACGATTGAGAAATTGGAGAAGGATGAGGATTTGAAAATTTAAAAATGAGATAATTTGAAAATGGGGAAAAGTACGAGATATTAAACAAATACAAGATGACAAATTTTACACACCAAAAGAATTCAAACTTGAGAAAATATTTTCCATTAATTATATTTATTGTCAATTTATATTTTTTTAATATAAGTGCCTTTGCACAACCCCTGCCTTCAGAAATAAATCTCTCAGAACAGAGCCCAGACAGCTTCCTTGTTTCCTTTGTAACAACGAAAGGAGAATTTATAATGAAAGCCCATCGAGACTGGTCGCCTTTGGCCTGTGACCGTTTATATTTACTGGTGAAAAATGGATTCTATAACGGCTGTGTAATTTACCGGGTTGGTCCCACTCTTAGTTTCAAAGGAGGATTCATTGTACAATTTGGAATGACCAATGATGAAAAACTTAACAAGGCCTGGGAAAAAGCTACACTGAAAGATGAGCCGGTAAAGCACCCCCACAAACGAGGGTCGGTGAATTTTGCAAGTGGCGGACTCAATACCCGAACTGTTCAACTAGCTATAGCGCTTACCCCCTGCACGGAGCTGGATACAGTAAGTTATCAAGGTGCTATTGGGTTCCCTACGTTTGCAGAAGTAGTTGAAGGAATAGAAATAGTAGATTCATTCAACAGGCAATATGGAAATTCTGTGTTTGAGCCTGAGGATTCCTTATACATAGGCGACAAATATTTTAATATAGTTTTTCCCGGATTGGACAGAATATTAACTGCAAAAATTATTAATAAATGGTAAGCTTGTATTTCTTAAGGATTAGTTTTTTACTTACTTTAACCTGACTAAATGGACGAGAACACGGGAAAACAAGAACACGAGTAGACGAGAACACGTCAATACGTATAAACGTGTTCTCGTCTAATCGTCTACTCGTTCTCACATCAATTAAAAGTTATAAAACTACGAAATACAGTACCTCAATTATGAAAAAACTATACCCTCTCTTATTCTGTATTTTTCTTTCATTAAACTCTTCTGCTCAAAAAAAGTATATCGACAGTTTAAAAACCATTTTAGTTAATAGTACAGATCCATTGGAGAAGTTTACCCTCTTGGTGAAAATGGAAGAAAATAATTATACAGGCGGTGATGGTAATATAGATTCCCTGACAGGAATTAAATTACATGCCATAGCGAAACAATTAAACAATGATTCCTTACTTGCGATAAGCTACAATTGGATAGGCGATTACTTTTTATTCAACAAAGGCGACAATACAACTGCGCTGGAATATTTTTTTAAAGGATTGCCCCTTGCTGAAAAATCAAAAGACCCTCGAAGAATCAGCTCCTATTATTTTGATATTTCCGCTGCTTATGGGAATATGAATAATATAAATGAGGCAATTAAATATGCGCAAAAAGGAGCAGCAAATTTACCGGATCCGCAATCGCCCATGTATGATTACATGGTAAGGCAATACCAGATTTCAATGGCAACTTTTTACCTTTCATTACATAAACCCGATTCAGCCCTGCATTATGTCCAGGCTTTAAATGAAACAAACCTGAGATTAAAGAATATTTCATTTGAAGCATATGCCCAAAGTAGTTTTGGAGAAGTGTATAATCAATTCGGAGATAAAGTACTTGCAGAAGTATTTTTTTTAAAAGCGAATCTACTAGCAGACTCCTCTGAATTCTACCTCACAAAACTCAATGTAAAAAGTACATATTCCCGGTTCTTAATCGGCCAAGATAAAATTGCTGAAGCCAAAAAGCTTTCCGAAGAAGTGTATCAACTTGGTTTGAAAATTGATAATAATCAAATAAAGTTGAAAGGGGCTGGGCTATTGAAGCAGATATTTGTAAAAAAGCATATGACCGACAGCGCCTATTATTATTTACAAATGGAGTCATCGTTGAAGGATACAATTTTCAGCCAAAATAATATCAGCAAGATACAAGCTTTAGCATTCAATGATCAAATAAGGATTATTGATGAAAAAGCAAAAAAGGATCAGGAAGTAATTGAACGGAAACAAAACATTCAATATGCACTAATTGCTCTCAGTACAATCAGTTTAATTATTCTGTATTTATTACTTAGCCGTAGTTTTATTACCAATACAAAACTAATTGAGTTTTTCGGGATTATTGCCTTATTAATTGTATTCGAATTCTTAAACCTTTTGCTTCATCCTTTTCTGGAAAAGCTAACGGGGCATTCACCAGTATTCATGTTACTCATATTGGTAAGTATAGCAGCTTTGCTGGTGCCTTTGCATCACAGAGTTGAAAAATGGGCGACAAAAATATTAGTTGAGAAAAATAAAAAGCTGCGATTGGCTAATGCAAAGAAGACAATAGAAAAGCTTGAAGGCAATAATCTTTAAATAATTCTTTTATGAAACATATTATCACTCTTATATTTTTCTTATTCACTGCGGGAATTGTTTTTTCCCAAAACCTGAATGCAGATTCAATCCTTCAAAAAATTGATGCTGCAAATGGTGATACATCTGTATTAAATAAAATCTTCAATTCCACTGGTAACCTCTCGGAAGTTGATCCCATTCTGGATATGAAAATTACACAGAAACTTTTAATGCAGTATGAAAAGCTTAGCGATAAAAAAAACATTGCATTTGCTTTGGCAAATATAGCGTACGACTATCGAGCTTTTGGAAATACAACCAAAGCGATGGAATATGCTTTTAAGTCTTTAGAAGTAGCAGAGGAAATCGGAATAGACACAATAATTACACCCGCTAAATTTACCCTTGGACATATATACAAAGACCAAGGTGACTATCAAAAAACAATTGAACTTTATAAATCGGTAGAAAAGATTTGGATCACACACAATAACAATATAGGATTAAGCCTGGTTTATATGAATATGGGGCAGGTATATCTGTTTAGTAATAAAATTGACAGCGCTTTAATGTATGAGCAACAAGCCTATGAATTAAGTACTCGCTTCAATTTTAAGGATTACCTGTGCAGTATTCTTAGAGTGCTAGGAAGTATTCATGGCAAAATGAATAATCAATCACTTGCGTTAAGCTATTTTGATTTATCTATTCAAGAAGCAAAAAGAATCAACTCACCTCGATTTGAGAGTGAAAGTTATACAGCACTTGCAGAATATTATAATGATATAAAACAAAAAGACTCGAGTTTATACTATGCTAAAAAAGCAATTGATGTAATTAAGAATACGGCATTCTCAACAAAAAGTATTAAGCCTGCGAAACTACTTTTGGAAATTTACCTAAAGTCAAACAGCGATAGTGCTTTAAAATACTCCGAAATATACAGGATCGCCAATGATAGTTTGTTTAGTGCAAAAATTATTCAACAGACTCAATTGATGTCATATGAAAATGAATTGCGCCTCCAACAAATGGCATCAGAAAAAAAACAACAGGAAGAACAACGAAAACAAAACCTTCAATTCGCATTAATTGCATTAGGAATTGTTTCATTCATAATAATTTATTTATTGTTAAGCCGGAGCTTTATCACTAATACAAGACTGGTTGAATTTTTTGGCATTATAGCTTTATTGATTGTTTTTGAGTTTCTTAATTTACTCCTGCATCCTTTCCTGGAAAGAATAACCAATCATTCACCTGTCCTGATGTTAATATTACTAGTCGGAGTTGCCGCTTTACTTGTACCGCTTCATCACAGAGTTGAAAAATGGGCGACGAAAATATTAGTTGAGAAAAATAAAAAAATTCGATTAGCCGCGGCAAAAAAAACAATAGAAAAACTTGAAGGAAATAATAATTAATTATGAAAAAAATATTTTTTGTTTTTGTATTACTATTTATTTCAAATTTTGTTTTTGCGCAAAATAAAATTGCTGATAGCTTATTGATTGAATTAGCAAATGCCAATTCCGACACAAGTCGCGTCTGGCTCATGAATAAAATTATATATAGTACGAATTCTCTCAGTCAACAGGATCGGATTGTATACTCTAAAAAAATATTGGACCTCGCTATAAAACAAAATGACAAAATTCTTGAATCTATTATTACTGCAGAACTTGGTTATATATTAGCTATCAATGGTAATAAACTTCAGGGTTCCGAATTGGCCTTTAATGCCCTTGAAATTGCTGAAAAACATCAGAACAAATTGGCTTTAGGAATTATATACCAAGATTTAGCAATTTGTTTCAGGAATGATAAGCAAAAATTCAGAGAATTTCTTTTCAAGGCCTTACCGAACTCAGAAACTGCAGGCGATTATGGAAACCTCACTGCTATTATGTCGAATATTTCGAAGATGTATTCTTCAGAACAAAAAAAAGATTCAGCACTATATTATGCACAAAGAAGTTACGAAATAGCATTATCAAAAAATATTGAAGATAATTTAGCTTTTATCTTGATACAGTTAGCAAAAGTTAATTATCACCATTTTGAAAATAAGACTATTGCTTTTGAATATTTAAGGAAAGCATTTAATATAAAATTTGACAATGAAAATGCAGACCATTATGTAAACATTACAACAAATCTTGCAATACTTTTTCTGAATGAAGAGAAAGTAGATTCTGCTCTTTTCTATACCAACAAAGCTGCAGCAAAACTTAACAATGCACGTTTTGTTGCATCTCTTGATGTGTATGATTTATATAAAAAAATCTATTCAAAAATAAACAGCGACAGCGCCTTAAAATATTATCGAATTTACGAAACAGTAAAAGACAGTATTGATAAGATGTCGGATGTACAGCAACAGCAATTGTTATCGATTAAAAAAGAAATTGAATTGGGGAAAAGTCAGGAGCAAAGAAATCAAAATATACAATTCGGATTGATAGCACTCGGAATTGTTTCATTTATTATTCTCTATTTACTACTTAGTCGCAGTTTTATTACGAACACAAGAGTCATAGAATTTTTCGGTGTCATTGCCCTTTTAATTGTATTTGAATTTTTAAACCTGTTTCTTCATCCTTATCTTGACAAATTTACGGATCACTCACCTGTATTGATGCTTTTAATATTGGTTTGCATTGCTGCCATTCTTGTTCCACTTCATCATAAGGTAGAAAAATGGGCGACGAAAAAATTGGTAGAGAAAAACAAACAAGTAAGGTTAGCAAATGCGAAGAAAACTATCCGATTGCTATCGGATGAAAAATTAGAAGGTGAAAATAAATAAAATGAAAAAAATAATTCTTATTTTATTTTTTACTGTGAAAACATATTCCGCTTTCTCTCAAAGTGAAAATTTTGATTCGCTATTGATCTTAATTGATTCAGTTAAAGAAGATACTAAGCGGTTGGATTTAATTAATAATTTTTTTGATGAGTCATCGCAGATTAATCCATTAACAGATATTCAATATTCACAAAAACTTCTGCTGCATGCACAAAAAGTTAATGATAAAATAGCAGAATCCATTGCATTGGCAAATATCGGTCACGATTACAGAGTGTTTGGCAATACTGCAAAGGGTCTGGAATATACTTATAAAGCACTGGAAATTGCTGAGCAAACCAACAACCTATCTTTGTTATCCACAATAAAACATAACTTAGGAAATATTTACAAAGATCGGGAAGATTATCCTAGGGCCATTAGTTATTATCTGTATGAGGAAGAAACCGGTTTAAAATTAAAAGATTATCAAACGTGCAGCGATGCTCAAAAGAATTTGGGCGCCGTTTATCTTTTAATGGGCAAATTAGATTCAGCTCTTATGTATTCACAAAGATCGTATGAACTATCGTTGCGAATAGGGAAAACGGATAACTTGAGTTATACTTTTACTCAATTAGGTGGTGTTAATAGTAAATTGGGTAATGGACTTGTTGCTGTAGGCTATTTTAATTTAGCTGTGGATTATGCCATCAAAACAAAATATCCAAGAGAATTGAATTGGGCATATATGGGGCTGGCTGAACATTATTATTTAAACAAACAAATTGATTCGGGTGCTTTTTATGCTAAGAAATCAATTGATGCTGTTCAAAACACTGCTTTTTATAATATGACCATTAAACCTGCAAAATTACTTGCAAATATTTATAGAAATACAAATGCAGACAGTGCATTAAAATATTACGAAATATATACAAAGACAAATGACAGTCTGTTCAGTACAAAGGCAAGCCAACAAACACAATTGATAACATTCGAAAATGAATTGCGCCAGAACGAACTTTTTGCAGAAAAAAAGAAAACTGAAGATCAACGCAAACAAAATATTCAATTTGCATTAATTGCTATTGGAATTGTATCATTTATCATTCTTTATCTTTTGCTCAGTCACAGTTTTATTACGAATACAAGAGTTATAGAATTTTTCGGCGTTACCGCCCTGTTAATCGTGTTTGAATTTTTGAATTTGTTTCTACATCCTTACTTAGAGAAATTAACTGATCATTCTCCGGTATTGATGCTTTTGATACTGGTTTGTCTTGCTGCCATTCTTGTTCCACTTCATCACAAAGTAGAAAAATGGGCGACGAAAAAATTGGTGGAGAAAAACAAGCAGGTACGGTTGGCAAATGCGAAGAAAACGATCCGATTGCTATCGGATGAGAAATTAGAAAAAAATAGTTAGTATCATTAAATAATTAATCACATAGAAGGTTTCAAATGAATCAACATATTCAGACTTTATTGAAGTTCATACAGCAATCAGAAAAGTTGAGCGCTGATGAAAAAAAATCTTTTTCTAATGCGGCGAGGGATGTTGAAAATGAATTAGATTCTAAAGACAAAGATTTGGAATTTGAAGCTTCACTTGAAAAAGTGAGAGCTGTTGCATTGAGCATGAGGAAAGCGGAAGAGTTGACAGGTATTTGCGAAGTGCTCTTTTCTGAATTACGTTCTCTTGGTTTCAGCGAAATGCGGAATACGATGATCAACATTCACAACGATGACAAAGGATCGTTTTTGAATTATGATTATTCCGATGAGATTGGCAAAAGCATAACTCATTTATTTTACAACACTCATCCTGTAATTGAAAATCAGGTGAAGCAAATCAGAAGTTCTAATGTTGCATTTTCGGTGACTGTCTTTAGTGGCAGTGAATTAGATGAATGGAAAAAATTCAGGAAAAGCAGAGGTGAACAAGATGATCCAAGGCTTGAGAACATTACAGAACTCTTCTACTATTTCTATTCCATCGGCACGGGTTCAATAGGGATTTCTTCTTTCAGCTCCCTCTCTGAAGAAAAACTGGAAATGCTAAAGCGATTTAGAAATGTATTTGATCTTGCGTATCGAAGATACATTGACATTGAACAGGCAGAAGCTCAGGCAAGAGAAGCTCAGATAGAATTATCATTGGAAAGAGTAAGAGCTGGTGCTATGGCCATGCGGCAATCTGTTGAACTCGGTAAATTAATTTTTGTCTTGTACCAGGAGTTGACAAAACTGGATGCCAAACTCGACCGGTGTTTTATCATGATCGTAAACCCCGTAAACAAAGGCATCACCTGGTGGATGGCCGGACAAGAAGGCCTGTTAGCAGAGAATGGTTTTTTTGTTCCAATTAATCAGCATGCATCTCACCTGATGTATCTCGACTATTGTAAAAAACGAAAGAAAAAATGGACCTACCTGTTTGAAGGAAAAGAAAAAAGAGAATGGGACCGCTTTGGTTTTAGTAAAACAGAACTGGCAAAGTTGCCTGCGCCCATCAAAAAGTTTATGGCCGCTGCAAAGAAAGTACATCTATCCGGTTCTTCTGATCAATTTGGTTCACTCGTAACCGGAAGTTTTAAACCCTTGCCGGAAGAGCAGCAGGAAATCATAAGCCGTTTTGCCATTGCATTCAATC
>JANOVV010000018.1:0-15676 GCA_031417555.1 Bacteroidota bacterium | reverse complement strand
AGCACCATATCTTTTGAACACAGCACCTGCAAGGCAGTTTGCATACTCCGTCTGTACAGCGTATACGATAGACCTACTATCATCTTTTATTCAGCATTGAAAGAACGATACTTATTTCTTACATTCGTGACACACTTCCCTTCTGGATGAAATTTCGTATGATTGATTTAGGGTAGTAACTCACAGGATTCTTTCTGAATTAATCGGACGCTAATTTGAATCGAACAGGGTTTTTTATGAAGAAAAATTCTGAAAGAATCCTGTGAATTACTTCTTTGATCCACAAACATCAAATGTCATCCAGAAGGTAACCTGTGAGTTAATGCGTCGAAAGTGTTCTAGTTTTGATATTTTATTATACTCTTGATAACAATGACTTTCCTTCTATACAAATATGTAATAACACAAATTAATTCAGAAAGTAAAATATTTTTTCAAAAAATAAAAATTTAACCCAAAAGCTACTTCCTAAATGGCAAGAAACTTTTGGGTTAATTGAATATAAAAATAATTTTTAGCTCGCTTTATACTACTCCTTAATCGGATTAGCCATCTTACGAATCATTGCCTCATCCATTTTCACAAACCAAAGAATTGTTTTGTTTCCGGTATTGGCATTTTTGAAGGCTTCGTAAATTTCTGTTAGTCTTTTAACTTTTTTACGGAACTCTTCCGGCTTAATAGCTGCTTTCAATAATTTTATAAAGATGGTAGCCGATTCAAACATTTCTTCATCGTCAGTAATTTGACGCTTAACACTCTGAAGAAGCTGACCACAAAGTCCGTCCTCTCCCATAAAACAATATTGCAATGCCTGAAATAATTTATGTTCAACATCTGTGAACAAATATTTTTTCATAGACAGTTCATTCCGCAGATTATTCATTACACGGGCAGCTCCCGAAAAGTCTCCTTCATAAAATTTTCCAATTGCCAGGTAACTTCTATAAGAAATGCATGGATATGGTTCGCTAATGTCTGTTTCAAAATTACTTTCCAGTTCAGCGTTTATATCTGTCAGCTCCTGAACATTTCCATTACCAATAAACCGGTCGATTTTAGAGCGGAGAAATTGTGTGACATAAAAACTGAATACAGGTTTGAAAGCTATCTCAGGAACATTATGATTTATTTGCATATAATAATGATCTGCTCTAACCGAGTTGCCGGTGCGCTGATAGTATTCAAAATACAAGAAATCAACCAGGAATTTAATGCTTTGATAAAAAGTATCGAGCTCGTATTTATCGAAATTTTTCTTTATCTGTTGAAGGATAGAGTCAATCTCCATCTCTAACGATTTCAAATTTTCTGCTTTTGTAAAAATGCAGATGTAATAAATTCTCACAAGGTTATACATCACAAATAATCTGTGTCCCTGATAGAGTTCTGAAATATTAGTGAGTTCTCTTAAGCATGCCTGAACAGATTCTTTATCTTTTTCTTCACGGGTAAGAAAATAATTACCGCAACGTTTTACAAAATCATAAAACAGATCTTCTGCTTTAACAACAGCAAGAGAGTAGGCTACGTGACGATTATATTCTTTTTCATAATAATCGAAATCACCGTTATACATACTTAATCTTGCCATCGCTTTATATACTATTATAAGCTCGTTGGAAAGATCGTATTCGACCAGTTGCTTTTCAAGATTCTTTAATGCTCTCAAAGCAACTTCGCGATCGTTACCAAAAACCATAGCGGGAACAAGTGCAACTTTATCTTTCAATGCCCCGATTGGGTTTTTTACATTCTGAGATAAAAATTGCGCTATCCTTTCATTAAGGCGCGACTTTAATGTATAGTATGTACTAGGGTTAACGCTAAGCAACTCCATCATCTTATCTTCGTCGAAGCTATTATTACGTGCTGCTTCTAATACTAAGTAAGGTTTATTGTTTTTACGACCGGCTACTGCGGATAAAAGTTCCTGGTATTCGGTTTCATTCAATTTTTTAATGGTCTTGTTTAAAGTCTCCATATTCCTTTTCTGTGTTTATGATTTATAGAAGGGTGTAACGGCGATATATTTATTTTGATACAGTTAATTTAATCTTTTTCGAATTTTAAGTCATTAATTTATTGAAACCTTTTACAATCAGTTTTTCAATTTTAATAATCGCTTAAATCAATCATAATATTGAATTTAATGCATTATTCCTTTTTGTCTCATTTCAATGTAACTTTTTTAGCCACGATTTCGGACATAAAAGTGAATAAATCTTACAGTTGTAAGGACTATCCCAAAATGAAACAACTGCATATATATAGTGAAGTATATATTGTAAAAGTTAAAAAACTATAAAAGATGAAAACATTTATCTCCAAATCATTTGATGGTATGCAGTCATCGGGAACATTCCGAGTTATCCGTTCGAAAGCTTTCTCAAATAAATTATTCATTTATTCTTTAGAGCTGGTTTTATTGTATGTGCTTGTTTTTGCTGCTATGAGTGCAATGGCTCAGGAACCTGCAATTGCAAAAAAACAACCGGGCAAACTTGAGTTTGTCAAAGAAACCATTGTCTTCAATACAGGAAAAGTTTATATCAATTGGGTGGCCAAAGGAAATTCGAACGATTGCATTTATGTAATTGAACGCTCCATCGACGGAAACGAATTTGAACCTGTCGGACTAAAAGAAGGAATTGGCTCTCCCCTAGAATTACTTTATAGCTGGGTAGACACAAAACCTGTTTCAGGAACTGCACATTACAGGATTAAACAAATCGATAATGAAGGAAGACTTGTTGCGCAAGCAGAACCTAAATCGGTTGTTTCACCCGAAAGTAACCCGCTATTTCTCGATAAAAGTACGAGAATGGTGCAGGTTAAATAAACAGCCTGCATCAACCCTCTTTGTCAGTTACGGCCTGCACATATTATAAGAGAGGATTTGATTTTTATTCAAAAGATTGCCATAATGCTGAAAAGAAAACCGGTAAGAATATTAGCGGAACAGTTACTGCTGTTCCTGTTTGTTCTGGCATGGCAAAACGCCAGTGCATTGCCGGTTGCTTCTTTTACATCCAATCAAACCAATGGATGTTTACCCTTAAACGTTCAATTTACCAGTACATCAACCGATGCTGTATCATGGTTTTGGGATTTAGGGAATGGAAATACTTCTACATTATCCAATCCTTCTAATCTTTATACCACACCCGGAAATTTTACCATTACTTTAATAGCCTTTGATGCTTCAGGCAATTCGGATACAGCACGTTATACAAATTTTATAACCGTCGAAGGAAGACCTACTGCCGATTTTAATTCGAATATAACATCGGCATGTCCCGACAATAATTTATTCCTTTTTACGAATACTTCATCCGGAGGTGCTACTAGCTTTCTGTGGGATTTTGGTGATGGTACTACATCATCTGAAGAAAATCCAACACATTCATACACTTATTCAGGAATGTTTACGGTTACTTTAATTGCCATGAATGGTTTTGGATGTCAGGATGATAAAATAAGGAATCAATATATAACAGTTTTTCCAAAACCGGATGCATCGATTTCAGTAAACGATACATCAACATGCGACCCTTCCACTATATTTCAGTTTACCAATAATTCATTAAACGGAACTTCATGGAATTGGAATTTTGATGATTCACCAACTTCTTCTATACAAAATCCAACTCATACATTCTCAAGACCAGGAACTTTTAATGTTTCTGTTTTAGTTACTAATTCTTATGGCTGTTCGGATACTACCGATAACCCTTTAAAAATTTATGTTGGTTTACATAATTGGGCAACCTTTGGAGAAGACATTGACAGCGGTTGCGCCGAACTTGCCGTTCAATTTACAAATCCAAATGTAAACGTTGCTTCGAGTTTCTGGTCTTTCGGTGATGGCTCTACTTCATTTGCAAATTCTCCTTCACACACATATACTTCAGGGGGAAATTTTTCTGTTTCCTTAATTGTAACAACTACCAATAATTGTGTAGATACTGTTGTAAAAAATAATTATATTAAAGTAGGTATAAAACCGGTAACGAGTTTTCAATATTCAAATGCAATTGGATGCGCTCCACTTTCGGTTCAGTTTACAAATACTTCTACAAATTATGATTCCTGTATTTGGTATTTTGGTGATGGTACTTCATCAACTGAAATAAACCCAACACATATTTATACATCCGGAGGAACTTATAGCGTAAGTCTTCAATCCTTCAATGCTTCTGGATGCGGAAGTATCATTATTAAAAATGATATTGTCACTATTACTAAACCCAATGCTGTCTTTAATGCTTCTCCACGCATCGGATGCCCTCCGTTGATGTCTTCTTTTACATCTACATCTTTTTCGGGAAGTTTAACATATTTATGGAATTTGGGTGATGGTGGAACTTCAATTCAAGTAAATCCAATACACAACTATACTACTTCAGGAAATTTTGATGTTTCACTTATTGTTATTGATTCAATCGGATGCACTGATACTATTTTTAAACCTAATTACATTCAAACTGTTAATCCTGCAGCCAATTATATTCCGCCACCAACTACTTCAGGATGTGCGCCACTAACTGCACAATTCACCGATGCAACAGCCGGATCTGCTTCCTGGTTTTGGAATTTTGGCGACGGCTTTACCTCCACTTCACAAAATCCTTCTCATACATATTCTACTACCGGGACTTTCACTGTTTCACTCACTACTACTTCAGCAGGTGGCGGATGCTCACAAACCATCAGCAATTTCAGCACCTTCGATGTTAATGGCGGATACGCAGGATTTAAACATACAGCATCTCCTTGTCCGCCTTATATAGCAACATTTCAGGACACATCATTAAATGCCGTTTCCTGGTTATGGGATTTTGGAGATGGGAAAACAGACACCTCTCAAAATCCGACACACACATATGCCACGCCAGGTTATCATAGTGTTTCTCTTAATATTACTACAGCCGATGGTTGTTCTTATACAACAATGCAAAGCAACATCGTTTACTTTGCTCCCTTCGGTGCAAATTTTTACGGAGTACCTCTCGATACTGTTTTTCCATTGCCTGTACAGTTCTATGCAAATTCAGTAGGTGCAACTTCATGGCTTTGGGATTTCGGAGATTCAACTTTCTCTTCAATTGAAAATCCACTGCATACATTTTCAATACTAAAAGCTTATGCTGTTACCCTGACAATTTCCAACGGTACCTGTTCAATATTCTACAATCCGCCACCTTACATCTTTGGAAATCCTGATACAACAATGATTGATGTTGGACACGGTCAGACTATCGATGTTCAACAAGGATGTACTCCATTGAATGTACTCTTCACCAATAGAATTGCCGGCGCCGCTTTCTGGAATTGGGACTTCGGGGATGGAAGCACATCGAACCTTGAATTCCCGACTCACATTTACACTCAAACAGGAATATATAATGTAACTCTTACTACAACTGATACTTCAGGAATTGTTCAGGTTTTGCAAATGGATAGTATTGTTCGCGCATCCGGACCTCAGCCCGGATTTATATTAACACAAACAGTAAGCTGCTCGAATACGCTTGTATCACTCATTGATACTTCAAAGAATGCTACAAAATGGAATTGGAATTTGGGCGATGGAACTATTGATACATCTCAAAGTCTAACTCATCTTTATAGTTCCGGTCTGCCAAATTATATAATTACTCAAACCGTCAGCGATACGATGGGTTGCAGTGCAAGTATATCAACCAGTATTTTTGCTAACTCCTCAAGTCCGCTCCTGGCCAGCGAAAGTGAAGTTTGTGGTTATGACACTGTACGCTTTTTTACAAGCTTGCAAAATTTTAATTCTTATCTATGGAGTTTTGGTGATGGTCAAACATCCAATCAGATTAATCCTTCTCATGTTTATTCATCAGAAGGAAATTATACTGTAAGTTTAACAATTTCTGATAATAGCGGTTGCATACAAACATTTTTTGTAAACTCTACAATAAAAGTTAAACTTCCAATTGCGAATTTTTCTTCTTCAGGATTACGACAAGCTTGTAATGAAACTGATATTCAATTTATAAATAATTCTCAAAATTCAAATATTTTCCTGTGGGATTTGGGTGATGGAAACACATCTGCTTTAATGAATCCATTTCATTCTTATAAGCAAGCCGGTGTTTACGATGTAACTCTTACCGTTTATAGCGGTGCCTGTCGAAATACTTATGAGATGCCTCAATATGTTCGCGTTGATACAGCTCAAGCAAAATTTACATATACAACCAACCAAACTTGTTTGCCTGTTACTATAACATTCCAGGATCTTAGCGTTAATCCTGTTTCATGGCATTGGGATTTTGGTCTTGGAGATACCTCAAATCTTCAAAATCCTTCCTATACCTACGGGACTTATCCTTGCTGTTATCCTTTTCTTACTATAACAGATATTCATGGATGCTCAGATTACTATTATATGTCAAGTCCTCCGGTCGCAGAAGCTTCTATTGCAACTTCATCAGATTCGGGATGCTTTCCTTTCAAAGTACAATTCATGAGTGGCGGTGGAATTTTTATTGATCAGTGGTACTGGGATTTTGGTGATGGCACAACTTCAAATCAACAAAATCCATCTCATACATATACAGAACCCGGCTCCTATGATGTAATGCTTGTAGTGAAATCACTTTGGAGGGTTGAATGTAATGACACTTTAATAATTCCGAAAAAAATTAAAGTCCGCCAGCCACACTCAGACTTTTACAGTACTGATCTTTCTGCATGTGCTCCTTCGCTTGTTAATTTTCATGACTTATCCGTAGATGCAGACAACTATCTCTGGGATTTTGGAGATGGAACAACGTCGACGAATGTAAATCCATCGCATATTTATAATACGCCCGGAAATTTTAATGTTAAACTAGTTACTTTCAGTAGTCTTGGTTGCTCAGACTCAATTTTATATGAACACTATATTCAGGTACTCGGTCCGACAGCAAATTTTTCTACTTCGGTTACCGAAGGGTGTTCACCATTCAATATAGAATTCACGGATCATTCAATAAATGCAGTAAGTCATAGCTGGAATTTCGGAGATGGTTATTCTGATTTTAATACAAATGCTACACACACTTTCAATGATTCAGGTTTATTTACCGTCTCATTAGTCACAACAGATACATCAGGATGCACTTCATTTTATGAATATCCGCAACAAATACTAATACATCCTTCTCCTCAATCATCTTTTTCATCCGACAGCATTACCGGTTGTCAGCCTTTCACTACAAATTTTACAAATTCATCAATCAATTACCAAAGCCTCTTATGGAATTTTGGTGATAGCACTACTTCGACTGACTTTTCTCCAATTCATGAATATACTTCATCAGGAATTTTTAATGTTTCACTGATAGCATACAATCAGTTTGGATGTAATGACACTTCGTATCTGAATCAACCTCTGGAAGTTCTTAAAACTCCTTTACCTTCTTTCGCAGTGAATGATGTTACCGGATGTGCACCATTGCATGTTGCTTTCATAAATAATTCAACCAATCTGGAAGGGCCACAGTATCTTTGGGATTTTGGAAATGGAAATACATCAACAGAAGCAAACCCATTTTTCGATTACACACAACAGGGATCGTATACCATCGGACTAACGATAACTAATACAAACGGCTGTACATCCACATTAAATTTTCCGGTTCAGCTTCATATTCCTGATAGCCTTCCGCCGAATGAAACTAAAATATTAAGCGTCTCTGTGCTTTCGAATACTTCTGTTAAAATAATCTGGGAAAATAACCCTGCTATTGATTTGGCAGCTTATGTAATTTACAGGAATGATCCGATGATGAATATTTTCCGGCCAATTTATACATTAACAAATATTGATAATACAAATTTTTCTCTAACAACAGAATACACAGATAATGGATTGAATACATTACAAAATACATATACTTATAAAGTACAAGCGATCGACACCTGTGGTAATACCATTCCACTCGAACGACTGGCAAGCCATACGACGATAAACATTTCTTCTGCTCGATCCGGAGAAGATATTTTTGTAAGCTGGACTCCTTATGGCGGTTGCGCTGTAAGCAGTTATCAACTTTACCGATCAGCGCCAGGAGAACAATTTACATTTTTAGCAACATTGCCGCCGGATACACTTTCATATTTAGATACAACATTTACTTGTCCAATTCCATACACGTATAAAGTAATTGCGACAGATTTATGCGGAAATACTTATACATCACTCAGCGATACATCAATTACAATTCCATTGAACATACTGCAAGGTCAGGTAGTTGATGTAATACGATCAACGGTAGTAGAGAATTTGTCTGTACTATCCGAATGGAAGCAACCATTAGTACATCCGGAAAAAGTTGCACAATTTGATATTTACAGGTCTACGGATAATTCCAATTTTTATTTTCTGGAAAGTGTTCCATCCGTCCAAACGGATTATATGGATTATAATGTAGATGTTCAGAGCGAACATTACTATTATAAAATTCTTGTCGTAAATACATGCGATGTCGATGAAGACTTAAGTGGTATAACATCAACGATAATATTAAAAGGTGAAATGGACGAAGCCCGTCAGGTGCTATTGACCTGGACGCCGTATGATGGTTGGGAAAGTGGTGTTGAATATTATATAATTGAACGAATCGATGAAAATGGAAATTGGCAGTTACTGAAACAGGTTGATGGCAATATTTTAAAATACAAATACCAGGAATAAATAATCTTCTTCATAGTCTTGCAATAACAATATGACTCTTTTAATAATCATTCGTATAATTTACGAAGCATACTTCCGCTTCCCGCATTTCAAAATTTTGAAAGCGGGAATGCGAAAATGGATTAATAAAAGTTCTGATGAATTAATTTCTTATCAAATTGAATTAAAAACAAAAAAAGCATCTACAGAACTTGTATTTGAAGAACTTTGGATCAATGAAAAAAAATATAAATTTCATCTTAGTCGTGAAAACAGAAAAATTGTGGGTAGTTTCGAAGAAAAAGAAATACTAAAACTCAATATAATTTCCGAATTACAAAATGAAAATCTGTCTTTGACTCCGGTCAAATCTTCTAAAGGAATATTATTGCTTAGTTATACTTTTCGTAATAAAATAAAATATGTCAAATTTAAAAAGTTTTGTAGTATCGATGACTTAAGGTTGTGTGGATATCCGGCGTGATGTATTAATTAATGGAATCGTTGGCCTAGGTTTAATATTTGCTTGATTTATCGTGATGGATTTGGCGCCACCGGATTTATTTCCATTCACATTTAACTACTACGCTTTACAGATTTTTTTCGATTCTTAAACTCACAAGTTCCGCCAGCTGGCGGATGACAAGCGTATGTGGATCAAGTGTGCAGTCCACTTGACGCCGAACTAAAGTTGTTAGAAAAAACTAATTTTTATTGGCGGCAAGTGGACTGCACATGAATACTTTGCATGGATGTCATCCGCCAGCTGGCGGAACTTGTGGGTTTTATGAATCTGACACCACATATTATTCCTTCTGTGCAGGGGTGCACAAAGAAGTTAGGCTTTTTCATTTTACTTACTAATTATAATTTTTGAATAATATAAATGGTTTTTATTTGAAGAAATGCTTACTAAATAAAACCCGGATTGAATGTCTGAAACGTCTATCTCAGCTTTATCCAAACTCCGACTTAATGATAAATTAATACTTTTAACTATTTCACCAAAAATATTTATAATATTAATTTGAATAGCTCTATTTTCATTATAGGAAAATCTAATTTGAAAATTATTTTTTATGACATTTGGATAAATATCAAACATCGATGGATTTTGTGAAAAAATAATATTATTTATACTACAATTATTTGGATAAATTCCCTGACCATTAATTAAAAAACATACTAAATTTTCGTATCCACCAATCCAGCCATTCCAAGGCCCAATTATTCCAGATGTAGATCCAATTCCATCAATAAGAGCAGCCTCTGTTGAATTTAAAAGGTTTATTCTCTTTCTCCATTGACCTAAGACTTGCACAGAATCAATGTTTTCAATTAAAACATAGGGTTCTCCTGATACTCGTGGGCATATTTTAATGGTATCCTCCAAAGCCCAATTAAAATTATAAATAAGAGTATCAGTATTATCACAAGCATCAGGAAATAACATATACAATTTCCCATCCACACTATCTTGTCGAATCCCACATAAAAACGTAATCCCACTATATAATTTGTTATAATTTTTCCCTTGCAATATTGTATCACCTTGAGTTTTATAATAATCATAACAAATATGGCCGCTACAATCAAAATCGAATCTCTGATAAATCCATTCGGCATTATGAAATGGAAATGGCACGAATGATTGTGCATTTAAAGTTTGATTAAAACCAATAAAGGTGAGAATCAATATTTTTAATTTCATATTTTCATATTTAAAAATCGACTTAATAATTGATACTTATATTTATTTTGTATTTTTAATTCTCCACTGTGCAGAATTTAATTTACAGAGACCTCCGTCTGTAGCATAAACATACATAATTTAATTCAAAGAATAATCAGGATCAAATCGAATACAAGAAGTGCATCCAATACCTTGATATCCTGAACTAAGGCCGGGACAGGCGGGCGAAATCCTTCGAAGCGATGTTTTTTTATTTTTTAAATGTAAGCACACCCTGCACTGCGTGGTTTTATAAAGTCCGAGTTGACGAGCGATGATTAGCGGATTAAAAATCCGCAGTTAATAAATGCAGGATTGCAAATCCTGCACAGCAGAGTATTAAAATAGAGCTGTATGTTTAATGAAAATTACGAGCAATGAAAAGCGGATTAAAAATCCGCGGGTAGTGAGTGCAGGATTGCAAAGTCGAGTAGGAAAAAGTATTTCAACTTAATCCTCTCACAGAACCGTACTTGAAGATCTCCCTTCATACGGCTCTTGTTATTCAATCTACCGCCGGTATGCGATTTTCCAATGTGCAAATAACTTCGGTTGGCTTTTCTTGATGTTGCTTAACATTTCGATTGCTTCCCACAGTGAAGTTATTTTGTACTTATTCATCATAAATTTTTCCAATCGGTCTTCAAGTTTACCAAACAACCGTATAAGAGCATACTTACCAAATTTCCCGTAGTAATTAATCCACCCTCTTAACTTTGGGTTAAGCATCGTTGCTATTTCCTCAAGTGTGCCTTCACTCCATCGGTGTAAATTTGTTTTTCGTATTTCTAATACAATTCGCTGTTTGCGTTCTTTGCTAATAACCAGTGAAAAGCCTAAGAACATTTTCCCATCTCTTTTCGATTTTACACTTCGCGGTTGAAAATCAAATCCAAGGAATTTAAATTGTACTTTGTCGTGCCTTCCCTTTCTTCGGTAGTCTTTACAATACACAATTTTTGTTTTCTCCGGATGTACTTCCAGTCCACATTCTGCTAATCTTTGTTTGATTTGGTTTAATCTGTCTTGTGCTTCTTCATAGCTGTTACAATGAATAATAATATCATCTGCGTATCTTTCAAATGCATTACCAAAATGATTCATTCGCATCCATTCATCAAAAGCATAATGTAAAAACAGATTGGCTAACAACGGACTGATTACACCACCTTGTGGCGTACCCTTTCCTTGTTTTGTTTCTATTGTTCCATCTTCTTTTTGAATAGGCGCTTCCAACCATCTCCTAATATACATTCTTTCCCACTTGTTTGCATGTCGCTCTAACGCTTTTTCTAACAACGCATGATCGATGTTATCGAAGAACCCTTTTATATCAAGGTCTATCACCCAGTCATATTTCCGGCAGTTTTCTACTGCCTTCTCAAGTGCCATGTGTGCACTTTTTCCCGGTCGATAGCCGAAAGAGTTTTCACTAAACATAAAATCTACTCGTTGCTCCAGTGATGTTTTGATTACCATCTGTGCTATACGATCACTTACTGTGGGGATACCCAAATGACGCACACCGCCATTTGCCTTTGGTATACCGACCTGCTTGACTGCCTGCGGAAAGTAGCTTCCTGATGTTAGTCGGTTCCAGAGTTTGTAAAGATTATTTGGTAAGTCTTCTTCAAAATCTTTTAAACTCTCTCCATCAATGCCAGCACTTCCTCCGTTTCTGCGAATTTGCTTCCACGATTCATAGACCATCTCTTTGCTGATCGGTAGCGATTTTGTTGTTGTCTTCATTAGTCCTCCTTTAATTTTCATAAAGTTGTTACTGTTTCTACAACTGAATAACTGACACGCTTCGCTCCACGAACATTACATTCGCCTCTTCACTACTATCGTGTCATCCGCCACTCATTAACGCTTCTTTTCATCTGTGATGAAAATTGAGCTGTAGTTGTCTATTGACTTGACTTATTTCAAATCCCTACAGAGCATTTCGCGCATCATTAATGAGCTTCTCCTGTTTCTTAATTGAGCCCGTATAAAAGTCATGCCTCCTTAACAACGTCTGTCCTATAACCAGCACTACAGGTGTCCGTTACAGTTTATCATGGAACGCAGGAAAGTCCCACTTTCGACAAAATGTTAGCTTTCTCGATGCTTCTTCAGAGGTTCATTTGCATTCATCTCTTTTATACTCACCTAATTCTTTTAAAGAACTTTTTCCTTGCTCGCTCAATACCTTTAGCTCTTAACCTAAAGCACCAGCAAGGTGGTTTGCAACCTGCTCCTGTAAGCCGATTGCGAAGGGTCAGACAGATTTTAGTTTCTATCTTCCTTCATCTCATTTAAAATATTTATCTTTCATACAACAAAAGATAATTCAGGACACACTCCTGCACAGCGGGGGTAAACCAACTTTAAGCTCTTTAATTCTCCAGCAAGAGACTGCTATTTATTGAATTAATTTAGCCTAAAACAGTGGTCAATGAATCAACAAATTATATTTATCTTGTCGGTGTGAGACGACCTGTTGTTATCTTCTTCATTCTTGCTTTTTATGTTCTTTTCCAATTTATTTGGTGGGCTTTTTTACTTATTAATCTTAATGAAGAAGTTTATTCTCATAAAATTGAGAATGTAGCTCTTAAAAACCTCACACCTGAACAAAGAAATGAAGAAATTAATTTTTTCGAAAAAAAAATAAACGACAGACGCTGGATGGTAATTGGCGAAGGCGGTGTATTTCTTACTTTACTCATCTGGGGAACTTTCGTAATGTTAGGCGCCTATAAAAAAGAAAGACTTCTGGCAAGGATGCAGAAAAATTTTCTTCTTTCAATTACTCATGAATTTAAATCACCACTCGCTGCCATAAAACTTTATCTTCAAACTTTACTTAGGCATGATCTCGATAAAGAAAAAGAACATGCTTTCATAAATAGTGCAATAAACGATTCCGATCGCTTAAATAACCTGGTTGAAAATGCCCTCCTGGCAAACCTAATCGATCATAAAGGATATTCATTTAGCAAAGAAGAAATTAATTTTTCCGCTTTTGTCCGCCTGATGACCCAAAAATTTCAGCAAATGCCTAACCACGATACATTGTCCATTCAAATTGAAGAAGGGCAATTTATTCTCGGCGATAAAAATGCTATAAACATCCTTATTACAAACTTGCTGGAGAATGCTTGGAAATATTCTCCTGATGACAAAAATATTTCAATCAAATTGTTTTCCATGAACGATAAAATAGTTATGGAAATCGGCGATTACGGAATTGGAATTCCTGATAACGAAAAAGAAAATATTTTTAATAAATTTTACCGGATTGGAAATGAAGAAACCCGAATTTCAAAAGGCACCGGACTTGGATTATTTATCTGTAAATACATCATCAATAAACACGACGCTACCATTGAAATCAGAAATAATCACCCTCGTGGTACTATTGTACATTTAGAATTTCCATCTATTTCTTCAACAGCTCATTGACTTTCGTACCTTCACCATTAATTTTTCTTATGTCATTAAATAAAAAAGTTGTTCTGATAATAATGGATGGCTGGGGACATGGCCCTGAGACAGCCGGCAATGCTATCTTCCAGGCCAAAACACCATTCGTTGATTCATTATACAATTACCCGAATACAGAATTGAAGACAAGCGGAGAAGATGTAGGACTTCCGGTAGGACAGATGGGAAATTCAGAAGTCGGACACTTGAATATAGGAGCAGGCCGAATCGTTTACCAGGATTTGGTTAAAATAAATCTGGCCATTAAAGACCGCTCCTTTTTCGAAAAATCTGCTATTCGAAATACAATGCATTATGTAAAAACTTCGGGTAAAAAACTGCATTTTATCGGCCTGATTTCAGATGGTGGAGTTCACTCTCATATTGAACATCTCAAAGCATTATGTGATGCGGCCTATGAAAATAAAATCGGAAAAGTATTTATTCATGCATTTACAGACGGAAGAGACACTGATCCTAAAAACGGAATTAACTATCTCAAAGATCTCTCTAATCATTTAAAAAATTCAGCCGGAAGAATAGCTACTGTAGTTGGAAGATATTATGCAATGGACAGAGATAAAAGATGGGAGAGAATTAAAAAAGCCTATGATCTTTTAGTACATGGCAAAGGCACCGAATACACAGATGCAATAAAAGCTGTTGAAGATTCTTATGCTTCCGGAATTACAGATGAATTTATTTTACCCATTGCAATAATCGGCAACGATGGAAAACCTATAGGCATTATCGAAGAAGGTGATGCCGTTATTTGTTTCAACTTTCGCACGGACCGCTGCAGAGAAATTACAGAAGCTCTTACACAAAAAGATTTTCCTGATAACGATATGCATTCGTTGAATCTGCATTATGTTACCATGACTAATTACGATTCAACTTTCAAAAATATCGACATCATCTATGAAAAAGATAATCTGAATAATACATTGGGAGAAATTCTGGCTGAGGAAGGTAAAACACAATTACGCATTGCAGAGACTGAAAAATATCCTCATGTTACTTTTTTCTTCAGCGGCGGTAGAGAAAATCCGTTTAAAGGAGAAGAAAGAATTATGATTCCTTCTCCCAAAGTAGCAACGTACGACCTGCAACCTGAAATGAGCGCTATTGAAGTAACTGATAGTATCTGTAAAAAACTTAATGAAGGAACTCTTGATTTCGTCTGCCTTAATTTTGCAAATACTGATATGGTTGGTCATACAGGTGTCTTTAAAGCTGTCGTTTCAGCTGTAGAAACCATCGATGCTTGTGTTAAACGGGTTGTTGAAGCAGGGTTGAAAAACGGGTATTCATTTCTTATCACTTCCGATCATGGGAATGCAGATTTCGAAATTAATCCCGACGGTTCTCCAAATACTGCACATACCACCAATCCCGTACCCTTATTTCTAATTGATAAAGATTATAAAGAAATCTTACCCGGACGTCTTAGTGATCTGGCTCCAACAATTCTTACCATCATGGAAATTAATATTCCAAAAGAAATGACAGGTAAAGTTTTGGTAAAAGCTCCTAAAAATGTGTTTTCATAAGATTCTTTTAATATTTCCTTTTTTGAAATTCTCCTGCATATTTCCTGATTTTCTACCTATCTTCATCCTCCCAAATAAATATATTTATGGAAACTACACAGGAAACAATCCAGGATTTTATTCAAACAAATCAAAAAAGATTTATCGATGAGCTTATCGAATTATTAAAAATACCTTCTATCAGTGCCGATAGTAAATATAATAAAGATGTTGCTCGTGCTGCAG
>JANOVV010000017.1:0-23482 GCA_031417555.1 Bacteroidota bacterium | reverse complement strand
TTAGCAGCGTAGAGTCGTTTGACAGCTCCACCTGAATAGCGCTGTCAATGGGTCAGGTACTAATTAATTAGTACTTCCATCATCTTAATCAAAGCATGTCAATGAACTCGCATTCATTTACTTCATGGCACAAGCAAAGTTCGCGAAGGTGCGCAAAGGGTCACAATGAAAATAATATTTGCAAAATGTTAACGAAGCCCTTTCATGTAATTTTTAAATTCCGAAAAATCGGAAGATAACAAGCCGGCAGATTTTGTTTTGTTGCGAAGTTTTTCCAGTGCTTCAGGAAGCGGTAATGAAATTTTCAAAACTCTTTCCACGGTATCAATAAATTTAGCAGGATGAGCCGTTTCAAGGATGATACCTGTTGCATCTTCATTGTCGGATGAATATTGATTCCAACCGGCGATTCCAACTGCTCCGTGTGGATCAGTAATATAATCATGGAAATTATAAACAAACTTCATTACCATTTCTGTTTCTTCATCAGTATATGAATATGCTGTGACTCTTTTTTTCATGACCTCTAAAGAGTTATCAAAAAGATTAAGCATACGGCCAAAGTTGCTTGGATTACCTACATCCATAGCATTCGATATGGTAGCAATGGAAGCACGCGGATGAAATCCCTTTCCCGACAAATACAAAGGAACAGTATCATTTACATTCGTAGCAGCAATAAACTGAGCAACAGGTAATCCTATTTTATTTGCAAATAGTCCGGCAGTAAGATTGCCGAAGTTTCCGCTAGGCACAACAAAGACAACATTTTTAGTACGAGCTGGAATTTTTGAAAATGAATCAAAATAATATACCATTTGCGGAATTAACCTGGCAATATTTATACTATTTGCAGATGATAATCTGTATAGCGATGAAAGTTCACTATCAAGGAAAGCTGATTTTACCAGTCGTTGGCAATCATCAAAAGTTCCTTTGATTTCAATGGCATGAATATTTTTTCCATACGTTGTTAATTGCTTCTCCTGAAGTTCGCTGACTCCACCTGATGGATAAAGAATAAATACTTCGATTCCTTCAATATCATAAAATCCATCAGCAACAGCTCCGCCTGTATCTCCTGATGTTGCAACAAGAATAGTCAGAAGTTTTTTTTCACCTCGATTAAGGTAAGACATCACTCTGGCCATGAAACGAGCACCAAAATCCTTAAAAGCAAGCGTCGGTCCATGAAACAATTCAGCAATATATGTTTGCTCGTCAAGTTCGACTAACTCAACAGGAAAATTAAATGCTTCATTACATATTTTCCTTAATTCTTCAGTAGGAATTTCTTCACCTACAAATGATTTACTGATTTCAAAACCAATTTCCGATATCTCTTTTTCATATAATGTTGAAAAAAACCCGGCATCCAGGGGAATAAATTTCTCAGGCATAAACAAACCATTGTCTTCAGGAAGGCCTTTTAAAACGGCTTCACGAAAGGTGTGGGGGGTGGATTTGTTTTTGGTGGAGAAATATTTCATGGGTATCAAGTATCAAGTATCAAGTATCAAGAATTTAGAAATTAGGTTTTAGAACAAATTTACTTCAATTATTTTTTGTAATTAAATTTTAAAATTCATATGCGGTGATTACATACTTATTTTATTATTCCGTTTTAGGGAAAATATTATTTTAAAATTTATTAAATTTAAATGAGAGATTTCCTGAATAATTAAATTATTCTAACTCCTTTTTTATTAACTAGTGAAATATAGGCAGTGCTTTTAATATTTGCTTTTGAAAAAGCGCTACGCATAGCTTTGGCTATTTCTGCTGCTTTACTTTTTCCTACTGCAAATGCAAACACGGAAGGACCTGAACCGCTAATATTACAGGCAAGAGCTCCTTTTATAATCGCTGAAGCCTTCACATCGTTAAAACATGGAATAAGAGACGCACGATGCGGCTCTGCAATACGATCCGATACGGAACGACCGATAAGACTAAAATTATTAGTGTACAATCCGGCTACGAGTGCCGCAGTATTCGACCATTGCGCTATACCGTCTCTCAACGATATGGATTTGGGCAGCACAGCTCTCGAATTTTTGGTAAGAAGTTCTACATCCGGGTGGACTACAACTACGATAAGTTTATCAGGAACAGCAAGTGAAATAACTTCGAGCGGATCATACGAACGGATTAAGACAATGCCACCAAGCAATGAAGGTGCAGCGTTATCAGCATGAGCAGTGCCACTGGCTAATTTTTCGCCTGCCATGGCAAAAGGCACTAAATCCATTTTGCGAAAAGGCTGTCCGAGTAATTCATTGGCTGCAAACACACCGGCAACCGAACTCGCTGCACTGGAACCAAGTCCACTTCCTAAAGGCATTTTCTTAGAAAGATAAATATCAAATCCCTGGTTAATCTCTAAGGTATCCAACAAAGCCTGTATAGAAACACTTACTGTATTTTTCTTAGGATCCAATGAAAGCTTTTTATGATCTCCCGAAATTTTTCGAATACGAATTTTCTTCTCATTATTTAATTCCAATCTTAATTCATCTCCCAGTGCGTCAATGGCAAGGCCCATAGAGTCGAATCCGCATCCAATATTAGCAACTGTGGCCGGAGCGAAAACAGTAATCTTCTTTTTCATTCTGTTAATTTTTAAAAACCGGAACTTTTGACTTTGTTATTTCTAAAACAAATTCCAAAATAACGTCTGCAAACTGAAATGTAAGAATAAAATAAATAAATTACTATTCAAAGTATTTTCCTATACTTATAATTTCGGCAAAAACTCCCGCTGCAGTAACCTCTGCTCCTGCTCCCGGCCCTTTTACAACCAGTGGCCTGTCAGAATACCGTTCAGTAGTAAATGAAATTATATTGTCACTTCCGGATAAATTATAGAATGGATGTAAATTATTTACTTCTTCCAGACTAATAGACGCTTTCCCATTTTCCAGTTTAGCTATGAATCGTAACACCTTGCCTTTTGAAGCGGCTGATTTCCTAATTTTTTCAAAAACATCATCGTTTTTTTTCAATTCAACGAAAAACTCGTCAACGTTTTTAGCCCGCGTACAAGCTAAAGGTAATATTGATTCAATTTTAATATCCTTCAGCTCCATATTATTTCCGGTCTCACGGGATAATATTAAAAGTTTTCTGGCTACATCTTTACCACTTAAATCTACTCGCGGATCGGGTTCTGTATAGCCTCGCTTCATCGCTTCTTTCACAATATCACTGAAAGAACTTCCTTCCAGAAAATTATTGAATATAAATGAAAGTGTTCCGCTAAGTACTGCTTCAATACGGATTATCCTGTCACCGCTCGACATTAAATCATTCAACGTATTTATGACAGGCAAACCCGCGCCAACATTTGTTTCGTACATGAATCGCACATTTCCTTTATTGGCTTTCTCACGTAGTAAATTATATTGCTTGTAGGATCCGCTGTTTGCAACCTTATTGGGAGTTACAATGGAAATACTATGTCCTAAAATATCGGCATAGGTAGCAGCAATTTTTTCATCTGATGTACAATCAACAAAAATACTTTGTGAAAGATTCATCTCTTTCATCTTCTCAACAAAAAGATGAATATCCATCTTCTCTCCTGACTTTGAAAGAACTTCGGAATATTTTAGTAAAGAAAGTCCATCGGCATTGAAAATCATTTTTTTCGAATTGGCAATTCCTGCAATAACAATTTCCAATGATCTTGCACTCCTCAAATGTTCGCGATGTTTAGCAATTTGTTTTATCAACGTACCGCCTATCAGGCCAATACCGACAAGAAATACGGAAAGTGTTTTTACATCAGAAAGGAAAAAAGCCTGATGAAGTGAATTTAATGCTTTGTCGAGATCGTGGCGGTGAATGACAGTAGAAATATTTAATTCCGACGATCCTTGTGCAGTGGCAACAACACTAATACCGTTTTTGCCGAGTGCCTGAAATAACCTGCCGGAAACGCCGGGTGTGTTTCGCATGTTTTCTCCAATTACGGCTATGATTGAAAGATCATTTTCCACGCGGATTTTTTCAATAAGCTTGGCACGGATTTCCAAACGAAAGGCATCTTCAATTGAATTTTGTGCCAGTGTAGAATCTTCAGGTTTAACTGCGAAACTGATTGTATGTTCGGAAGAGCCCTGAGTTATCAATATTACATTCACCTTAGCTTGTGACAATGCGCCAAACAATCTCGCAGAAATTCCCGCAACGCCAACCATTCCGCTTCCCTGCAAAGTGAGCAAAGAGATTTTATCGATTGATGAAATTCCTTTAATCAAAAAAGCCTGATCAGCAGGTTGGGTAGAAATAAATGTTCCGGGATGTTCCGGTTTAAATGTATTCTTAATCAGTAATGGAATTTTTTTATCAAGCGCCGGCTGTATCGTTGGCGGATGAATGACTTTAGCGCCAAAATGCGACATCTCCATTGCCTCCTCATACGTCATAGATGCAATTGAAAAAGCTTTTTTTACTTTTCTCGGATCGGCTGTCATTACACCATCGACATCCGTCCATATCTGAATTTCTTCAGCGTTCAGGGCAGCGCCGAAAATAGCAGCTGTATAATCCGAGCCACCACGTCCGAGTGTTGTCATTTCTCCTTTGGAAGTAGAAGCTACGAAGCCGGTTATTACAACTATGTCATTTGATTTTTTAAAAAAATTGTTGATGCTTTTATTGGTGAAAGAAAAATCAACTCTTGCAGCACCAAATGTTTCGTCGGTGCAGATAACGGTTCTTGCATCCAGAAAATCAGATGACATTTTTTTTGATTGCAGATAATGAGTAATTATTTTTGCAGACAGCACTTCTCCATGTCCGCTTAAAAAATCGAGTGTACGGAAAGAAAGTTCTTTAACAAGATAAACGCCGTGAAGAATATCGTGTAATGCTGCAAATGTTTCTTCCAGGAAATGGTGAAGTTTTTTATCGCGTTGCAGGTTAAGTTCCTTTACTGCTTTCTGATGGCGGTCACGAATTTCGCGAAAGACATTAATATATTCATCATCACGTGCAGCAGCAAGCTTACTCATTCGAATGAGTTCATCCGTCACGCCTCCAAAAGCAGAAACAACGACGCCAATTTTATTATGCTGCTTTTTTAATTGTGAAATAATATCAGCAACCCCTTCAATTCGCTGCGCATTGGCAACCGACGTTCCCCCGAATTTAATAATTATCATAGCTATAAAAATAGTACTTAAATACGCTTCAAGATGGGAAAATGTTCAATCATTCGCAATGATACAATCCATTGGCCATCATAGTTTTACTAAATACTGTAAGATTTGGTTAAGGAAGGAAATGAAAGTTTCTGCTTAGTTGATTTTCAAGGGTTAATGATTGAATGAATACCAATTTAGGGATGAGGAAAATTTAAGATCGATGAAACTAAAATCGTTGATGCAAAATTATTTTAATAAGGTAAATTCTAAATAATGAAATTCATAAAAAAATTCAAATTCAATCAATGGAACACGGATGAAACGGATTATACGGGTTCACACAGATTAAATCTGTCCTAATCCGTAAGATCCGTTTAATCTGTGTTCCATTGTAAGTATGAGTAGTAATTTTTAATAATTGCCATATCCAATAAATAATCAGAATAATATTAAGTTTCAAATAAAATTTTACTTTTTTTTTACAAGGCCGAAACAAGACAATTCAAGATTTACTTTTTAAATCCAATTCTTCTTCTCTTTTTAATTACCTGATTAGATTTTTCAACTTCAAATAAATAATCTAATGCTTTGTAAATATCGTTAAATTTAATATTTGTAGATTTTTCAACTTCTCTTATTAGCTCTGACAATTCTTTATAATGTATCGAAACCTGTCGAAGAGAAATGAATGCTCTTACAATCGCTATATTTATTGCAATAGCTTTTTCTGAATTCAATATACTTGCTAACATTGTAATTCCATGTTCAGTAAAAGCAAAAGGCAAATAACGCAAACCACCCCAACTTGAGGTGCCAATTTGGCTCCTCAAGCTTTCCCATTCATCATTATCTAGCTCAAACATAAAATCGGAAGGGAATCTTTTAATGTTTCTCCTTACTGCACGTTTCAATTGTTTTGATTCTACTCCATATAATATGCTCAAATCAAAATCGAGTATTACCTTGTGGCCGCGCAATTCATAAATTTTATCTTTAATAATTGAAATTTCCATGTGGTTTATAAATTTTGGATAAATATCTTGAAACAATTTAAAATGAAATGACATTATATCATGGATTATTTATGCTAATATTTTTGTTATCTCAGCTTGGATTTAAAATCGAGTTAGCTATGTAAACATCGAATCTATCCCTTAAAAGACCTTAATTTAAACTCTATGATATCTATGACACCTACAATTTAATTAAGCATTAAAATAAAAAACAAAGTATCCTCGCATTTTTTTTCAACTTTGCACCAAATAAAAGCCATGAAAAAAATAATCCGCACCGATAAAGCCCCTGCTCCCATTGGCCCTTATAGTCAGGCTGTCTTATCGGGAAATACACTATATGTTTCCGGTCAGATTGCTCTTAACCCTGTCGATGGACAATTAATCACCATCAATATTATCCGTGAAACAAATCAGGTAATGGAAAATATCGGAGCCATCCTAAAAGAAGCCGGCTTCGATTATAGCGACATTTTGAAAACAACAATTTTTCTGAAAGACTTACAAAATTTTCAAACCGTAAACGAAGTGTATGGAAATTATTTTAAAGATAATTTTCCTGCCAGAGAAACAGTTGAAGTATCAAAACTCCCGAAAGATGTGAATGTGGAGATTTCGGTAATAGCGGGGAAAGAGTAAATAGTATCAGGTATCAAGTATCATGATTCTTGCTACATGATACATGATACATGATACATGATACATGATACAATACCCCCCCCTACATCTCCTGCTTAACCGCCTCAACAAATTCCTTCTTCAGCCAGGCTCTGAAAAAATCTCTTTCTTCTTTATTGGCATTGATTTTCTTTGCAATAGAATATCTTGGAAAAAATTCTTCAGAAGAAGGAGAAAGGGCAATATCTTTTAGCATTTTCATCGGTGTGAGAATGGTGAGTACAATTTTTTCTCCGGCAAGCATTTTTAAAATGGCCTGAATATTTTCTTCAACCTTTATTTCATTGACAGCAATTATTTCATCTTCTTTCCCTAATCCGGATTTATAAGCCGGAGAACCGGGAGCAATTGAACCTGCTACTGTTGTTTTGCCATTCATACTTGTTTTGAAACCGAAAAACCGTTCAGAATATTCGGGTGATGGCTTTTTAATAAGCTCGCAACCGGCATATGAAAATAAAGTATCAATAATTTTTTCATCGTCTTCCGTACCATAAATATGATCAAGAAAAAAATCAGCCATCGGCTGTTTGGTAATATATTCCACTATAGAAATGTAATCATGCTCTGTATAACCGATATTTTTTTTACCAAAATCAATATACAGCGTTTTCATTACGTCATCCAATGATGAATTTGAATTTGTCTTTTTTCGAATGAGTAAATCTGTCATCATCGCTGTCAGGCAACCTTCATCGTAAATGGAAGTCTTTCTTCCGGGAATACCGGGATTATAACCATCGAGCCAGGTGTCAAAAGAAGAATCGGCCACCGATAAATTAAATCGGCCCGGATTGTCAAAATGCTTTTGCAGCCTTGTATTGATTTCCAAAAAAAACTGTTCGGCACTAAATACTCCGCACCGCGCCAAAAATAAATCTCCGTAATACGTAGTCACTCCTTCATAAACAAAACCAAGCCTGGAATAATTTTCTTTCTTGTAGTTATAAGGCAACATCTCGACCGGACGTATTGTTTTAATATTCCATGCATGAAAAAGTTCGTGCGAAGCAACTCCTATAAAATCATCATAAACAGTTTTATTCATAAGTTGATGTCCGGGACCCAATGCAAGAACGGTCGATGATACATGTTCTACGCCATGATAAAAATTGTATGGAAGGATTTGAACAAGAAAACTATATTCATCAAAAGGAAAGTCTCCCATCATCTTAAATTGATCTTCGGTAAACAATCGAAAATCATGAATGATACGTTCCCATTCCGGTTTACAAATCCCCTGAAAATAAATATTAAAATTAGTACCGTTAACAGCATAAGAATTTACCTGCAAAGAAGCACTGGCGATAAATGGGCTGTCGAAGAGTTGGTGAAAATCAGAAGCAATCAAATGATGTTCACTTGTTTTTTTTAGAGAACCGGCAACTTTGTAATTTTTCGGAACATCTAATTCAATTGTACATGACTGGTGAAGCTGATCGGATAAGAATAAGAAACAATGTATCGGATTTATATAAATTTGTTCCTCATCTACAAAACAACTACCGGCATCTGCCTGGGCACAATAATAATCGTAACAAATTCTGATTTTCGATGAGCCTTCCGTAGAAACCTGCCACGAATCTTTCGTAATTTTCTTAAAAGCAAGTGCCTCATTTTTGTCGTTGAAAGCCTGCCATTTTCTTATATTTTTAGCAAAATTTCCGAGCTCATAACGGCCGGGTCTCCAGGATGGAAGTTCTAAAATAATTTCTTCTGAATCGACTCCATCAATCGTCATTTCAATTTCTATAAAATGTGAAATCCGATGAGGTGCTGAAAGTTTGTAATGAATTGTCATGATGATTCAGTTTTATGAACAAAGTACAAAGATATTTAAATTAATAAAGAACAGTCATTTAAGTTGTTCAAATAGTCATTAGTACATTGTACTATTTATTTACCTTCGCCATCAAATTACAGGAATTATGAATTACGATTTACTCATTTTAGGAAGCGGCCCCGGAGGTTATGTGGCTGCCATTCGCGGGGCACAACTTGGGCTTAAGACGGCAGTAATAGAAAAGGCCGAACTTGGCGGAGTCTGCTTGAATTGGGGTTGTATACCTACCAAAGCATTATTAAAAAGTGCTCAGGTCTATGAATATCTCATGCATGCTCAGGAATATGGCATAAAAGCAACAGGTATCGAAGCGGATTTTTCTGCTATGGTAAAAAGAAGCCGAGGTGTAGCTGATGCTATGAGCAAGGGTGTTCAGTTTCTGATGAAAAAAAATAAAATTGATGTCATTGCCGGTAAAGGAATTCTAAAACCGGGAGGAATTATCGAAGTTACAAGTGCGGATGGAAAATCTCAAAGCATACAATCAAAAAATATAATCATTGCTACCGGCGCACGTTCCAGAGAATTACCGGGATTAAAACAAGATGGAAAAAAAATTATCGGATACCGTGAAGCAATGGTTTTAGATAAGCAACCAAAATCATTAGTAGTTGTTGGCTCAGGAGCTATCGGTGTTGAGTTCGCTTATTTTTATCATTCACTCGGTACCAAAGTAACTGTTGTTGAATTCATGCCTGAAATTGTTCCAATCGAAGATGAAGATGTTTCAAAGCAACTTTCACGTTCTTTTAAAAAAGCCGGAATTACTATCATGACTGAATCTACTGTTGAATCAGTAGACACTTCAGGAAATGGATGCAAAGTGAATGTTAAAACGAAAAATGGAAATGTAATAATCGAAAGTGATATTGTTTTGTCTGCTGTTGGTATTACTGCTAATATCGAAGACATCGGTTTAGCTGATGTTGGAATTATTACCGACAAAGGGAAAATAGTAGTCAACGACTGGTACCAGACAAATATTCCCGGCTACTATGCCATAGGAGATGTACTGAATACTCCGGCACTTGCTCACGTTGCTTCACATGAAGCAATTACTTGTGTTGAAAAAATAGCTGGTAAAAATGTTGAAGCGATGGATTATAAAAATATTCCCGGCTGTACTTATTGTCAACCCGAAATTGCTTCTGTCGGTTACACAGAAAAAGCGGCACGAGCAGCAGGTTTCGAAATCAAAGTTGGAAAATTTCCATTTTCCGCTTCAGGAAAAGCCAAAGCGGGCGGACAAGCCGATGGTTTTGTAAAAGTTATTTTCGATGCAAAATACGGAGAATGGCTCGGTGCACACATGATTGGGGCAAACGTTACTGAACTCATTGCAGAAGTTGTTACAGCTCGCAAACTCGAAACAACCGGACATGAAATAATAAAATCAGTACATCCTCATCCAACGATGAGTGAAGCTGTCATGGAAGCTGTCGCCGAAGCATACGGAGAGTGTATTCATTTGTAGTTTAGGATTTCTAATTCGATATGACTCTATGCTTGAATTAAAAACGTCAATCCCCTACTCCACTAAAACCTTTACTCTCGCAGTGTATTCATTATTTTCTATTTGAAGAAAATAAACGCCGGCAGAAATACCTGTCAGTGAAAGTGTTTTTGAAAAAATTCCGTTAATCGATTTCACTTCTTCTATTCGAATAATTTTTCCATCGATAGAAAATAATTTCAGCATAAATTCTTTTGATGAGGACACTTTCATTTCAATTGAAATCTGTTCACTGGCCGGATTGGGATATACTTTCAATAAATCATTTCCGATTACTGAATTTAAGCCAGTCAGAATTTTTACAAATACTTCATCATATCCGATACAACCATTATTGTCTGTTACCTGAACATTATACAATCCCTGAGTACTGACGCTGATAGAAGAAGTTGTTTCAGAAGTTGACCATAAATAAGAAGTGAATCCCGGACCGGCGCTTATCGAAACTGACTGACCGCTTTGAATGATAATAGTATCCTGTCCTAAATCAACCGCAGGTAAAGGATTTACAAATGCATGCACTGGAACTCTCTCGCTGTTACAACCTAATCCTGCTTCTGCATAAAAAAAAGTTGTTGTATCGATAAGAGGAGTTGTAAACAACAATCCCGAATAAAGAATAGCTCCACCGGTTAAGTCATAATACCAATTGACCTGTACAGACGATACGGCGCGTAAAACCAAAAACCCTTCTCCGCATCTAGTGCTATCGAATAATATTGGCGGATTTGGTTTAGAAACTATCTGTGCATTTACCAGTATTCGTTCACTTCGGCAAACATTACCTGTTTCTACATAATACGCTGTAGAATTATTCAGTGAGTTTGTTGTATAGGTTGGTCCGCTGCCAAGCAAGCTTCCTCCGCTTGGGGAATTATACCAATAAATTTGTTCAGGTGATGATGCAGAAAGAGTAACAACTCCGGGACCGCATCTTGAAACATCGCTTGTATTTGGTGAAGCAGGTACAGGATTAACAATTGCTTTTACGATTACGCGGTTGCTACTGCAATTACCATTGCTTGCTTCTACATAAAAATCCGTAGTTGATGAAATTACCGGAGTAGAGAAAGTTGTTCCGGAATCCAATGAGATCCCTCCGGTTGCATTTGAATACCAATATAAATTTCCGGTTCCTGAAGCAGAAAGATCAATACTGCCTGTTCCACAACGGGAATTATCAGTTGCAGTCGGTGCAGTAGGAATAGAATTGATAACTGCCTGAACACTTATTCGCGGACTTGTACAAAATGAATTTGATGCTTCTGCATAATAAGTAGTCGTTGCATTCAAAACCGGAGTTGTATATGATAAACCACTACCGATAGAACTTCCGCCTGAAGCAACACTAAACCATTTCACAGGATCAGAAGATGATGCCGTAAGAGTAACTGTTCCCGGGCCGCAATACGAACCGCTTGTTAAAAAAGGTGTTGAAGGAATAGCATTAATAATTGCTTGAACAGGAATTCTTGAACTTCTACAATTATTTCCGGTTTCAACATAATAAGTTGTGCTATTTGTAAGAATTGGTGTTGTATAAAAAATCCCTGTACCAACAGGTGAACCGCCGGATGCTTCTGTAAACCAATAAATAGTTTCAGGAGAGGAAGCGTTAATTATAACACTTCCGGGACCACAACGGCTGACATTTGCTGTTGTTGGTGGTGATGGAATGGAATTAACAATTGCCTGAACAGATGAGCGTGCACTTATACAAGCATTATTTGCTTCTGCATAAAAGGTGGTAGTAGAATTTACTACCGGTGTATTAAATATCAATCCTGTTCCTAAAGCGGAGCCGCCGGAAGATGAACTAAACCATGAAACAGTTGCTGTTGAACTTGCGGTTAATAATACATTTCCCGGTCCGCATCTTGCTCCATTGGTAAGAGCAGGAGCAATTGGTGTTTGCGAAATTATTGCCTGTACAGAAACACGAATACTTTTACAAGTACTGCCATCTTCTAAATAATATGTTTTAGTAGTTGATAAGGAAGGTGTAGTATATGAATTTCCCGTTGCCAGAAGTGTACCTCCGGAAGCAGCACTATACCAACTTATCAATTCTGGAGCTGTTGCAGTTAAAGTAACAGCACCCGTGCTGCATCGGGCGACATTTGATGCAACCGGTGATGCAGGAACAGGATTGATTATAGCCGTTACTGGTGTACGGGTAAGGCTTTTACAAAATGCTCCGGTTTCAACGTAATATGTTGTACTGACAAACAAAACCGGTGTATTAAAATGATCATTGGCAGCAAGCGAAACTCCTCCTGTTGCATCACTAAACCAGTTTATTAATTCGGAAGATGACGCATTTAATGTTACACTTCCCGGGCCGCATCTTGACGCATTTGATCCTGAAGGAGGAGGTGGATTTGAACTTACAATTGCTTGTACAGGTACCCGATTGCTTTGACAGGTATATCCTGTTTCTGCATAATAAGTAGTTGTAGTATTTAAAAATGGAGTCGTATAATTAGACCCGAGATACAGCAGATTTCCTCCGGATGCTGCATCATACCAATTCACTTGCTCTGTTGCTGATGCATTAAAAGTTATCTCTCCCGGACTACAAATAGTTACATCAGAGACTACCGGTGAAGCTGGGATGATATTTATTATAGCAATACCTAATACTCTTACACTCGGACAGCCACTGTTTGCTTCTGCATAAAAGGTATCAGTAACTGTTCGAAAGGGTGTTGTGAAGGGACTTCCGGAACCAATTGACGAACCTCCATTTTGAGAGGAGAACCATGTGATCGGTGCAGGAGAATTAGCTGTTAAAACTAAAGTTCCCGATCCGCAACGTTCTGCATCAGATACCACAGGCATTGGTGTCGTATTTACAGTCACGTGAACTTCGACTCGCGCACTTGGACAAACACTTCCTGCTTCAATATAAAAGATGGTATCGTTATTAAGGATATTAGTAATAAAAGTTGTACCGGTTTCTAATAATCCTCCGCCTATCGGATAATTATACCAGCGGATTGCTGCAGTATCAGTAGCATTTAATGTAACCTTCCCCGGTCCGCAACGAGTTACATCATTGGATACAGGAGCCTGAGCAATTGGATTAACGGTTGCAGTTGTAGCTACAGAATTACTCTGACAGCTTCTGCCGGTTCTTGCATAGTAAGTTGTAGTTTGCGATAATGCAGGTGTTTCGAATATATTTCCGGAAGCGATAAGATTACCTCCGACAGAAGCATCGTACCAGAATATTGAATCAGTTGATGAAGCAGAAAGAGTAAGCACTCCCGGGCCACAGCGGCTATCAGATACAGTTTGTGGATTGGGTTGTTGTGTAACAACAGTAATAGTTGATGAAGAAGAAACGATAGAACATCCCAGATAAGTTACCTTAATAGAATATGATCCGGATTGTGTTGCAATATAAACTGAGTCGGTAGCCCCGGGTATATCTACACCATTTCTTTTCCATTGATAGCTATATCCTGAAACGTAAGTTGCATTTAATTGAACGCTTCCACCGGCACAAAATGTTGTACTTCCGGAAATCGAAACCGGAATAGCTAAGAGCGGACTATAAACACGGCCGGGCGATCCGCCAATACAACCGGTAAACCAATTATTACCATTGTTCGGATCTGCTGTATTGCTTATTAATTCACAGGTATATCCTCCACCATCTGCTTGAATTGGCCATGGCGCAAGACCTTGATAATAAAAAGAAAGATACAATGTGTTTAAATGATTAAACACTCGAATCTGATCACCGCCATTGCTGAAATTAAAACCAAGTGGTCCAATTCTATTATTTACAGTTGGAAATTGTGATTTAAATTTAATACTGTCCTCAGTAATTACTAAATAACCATTTGCTGCTATTACAGTCCCCGTCGGAAAAGTAAAGGTATGCTTATCACTTTGGTCGCTTAATTTCCAACCGGAAATATCAAGGATTTTAGTTCCGTAATTATGAAGCTCAATCCAATCGCCTGCATTGTATGCAGAATCGGAATTGTAATTAAGTTCACTTACACACAATTTCGCAGCAGAAGAAGATCCTGTAAAGTAGGCTGTTATTAGATCGTTGCCGGTAAAATTATAAGTGACGGTTTGGTTGTAATTGTTTGAAGTAATTGTAGAAGTAGATTTGAAGTGATCAAATGTATATCCCGGATTCGGTATTGCAGTAATCGTAACAGGGTTTCCATTAAAATATGTTCCTGACCATGGATAACTAGTCGGTGTAATTGTGCTAATCTCTATTCGTCCGGAACCTGCAGGCGAAGTTGCCAGTGTTAAAACAACTTTGCCGGAAAGACTAAATAAGGCATTTATGGAATCTCTCATAATTTCAGGACGAGCATTCGCGAAATTCGTCATGATGTTAATATTACTGTTCCATGTTGTAGCATTGCTACCCCATTTGGCAAAATGATTCGTCATGTCATAAGCCATTGAATCCTTAAATGAACGCATTACCGCAGTGTAATTTGAAGGAAGATAAATGGTATTGATTAAATCCGCATAACGATTTATAAAATATCTTTTGAATGTTGGGTTATCAAGAATTGCATCAAACATTTCTGAACTGTAACTGAATGCAGATGGGTTTCTGGCCATAGCTAAGCGATTATCATATTTAGATCCTGTATAACCCAAACCATAATCAAGATCATAAAGCAAGTATCGCCACTTAGAACCTGGTGCATTCGGCCGCCACATCTGTAAATTATTTGTCCACTGGCCTATCCAATCTCCGTTATTATAATATGTTTCCGCAATAAAATAATCTGCATAATTTTTTAAATCTAATCGTGAGTCAATAAAATCATAATAGGTTTGTGTGGAAGGAGATTGTACCGTTGCATAATTATATAAATCCCAGAAAGTCGCATCACTGCCTTCTTGAATCTGAATATTTGCACCTTGCTCTTTTAAATAATCAATCTCACTTTTCCCCAAACCGAAATTATCTTTCATCCAATGATGATCATGATTTTCATTTATATTATAAACTCCCCAGTAAGATCCATTCAAATAAGCAATGGCAGGTTCGGCAGCAAGGTATCCTGTGTTTGTGTTTTTCATCAACCGTTCCATAAGAGCATCACGAAAATGAACAACATTCCAGTCAGTACCGGAATTTCGAAGAACGATGTCGTTTATATTATCTACATAAGATTTATCAGAATACATTGGATAAATAAATGAACCTGTTCCGTACTTATCGCTCAACTGAATTTCAAAACTCTTTTGAGGTTTTGATCGGGAATAATTACCATAAATTTTTATTTCTGCATCGAAACGAACGATCAGATTTTTATTCTTGTCAAAATATTCAATCGTTGCCGGTTTTCTCCAATCCTGCCAGAAGTTTGCATTTTTATATGGGTAAGTCGAATCTGCATTGGGCCCCAAAACATAAATTCCTGTATTATAATCCCAAAGATTTAATGAGTCAGTTGTAATAGAAAATGTTGGCAGGTGTGTAATTTCATTGATGATGAATGTATTCGTAATCGTTTGGCTGGAAAGATATCCGCTTGCAAAAACTTTTGCCCGGATTGTAGTCGAGGTTGAAATAGGAATCGATGAAGTATAAATAGGATCAGATGCTGTTGGTATGTCGCCGTTACTTGTATACCTGATTACTCCTCCCGGGGTTGAAGTAGAAAGAACTAGCGTCTTTGATGTATTATAAAATCCACCCTGAATAGAAAATACAGGTGCAAAAGCATAACCATTATAACATGTTGAAGAGTTATTTGAAGCATCCGGTGTTGGTGTAGAAACAAAACACCAATTCGATGAACCATCCGGTTTTCTGCAATAAGAATTATCATTTTCCAAAGCAGAATATGCTTCCTGATCTATTATTGTTCCTGATGGATTCGATAAATATAAGGTTTCACCATAACGACTGAGTTTAAAATGAGCATTGAAATAATCTTCTGCAGGAACATGAAACCAGGAAGGAATTGCCGAAAAAGTTGAACCGCTGTTTTTCATTCCAAAGAATAAATATGGAATTGAAGTAATATCATTTGAATTTGCAGGACTATTGTGTGTCTCTATTGCAAAAACATTATTGGTAGGTCGAAGAAGTGATTTCAATAAAGTAGGGGAAATAAAAAACGAATCCGGCTGGAAACCCTGGTATGTTAATGCTTCATGGGAACTGCTTGCAAGATCATCCCACATTGGTCTTACTCCTGCCGAACCAATATTCGCTCTCGCTATCTCCACTCCATTCAGATAAGCAACAAATCCATCGTCATAATCCATCATCAATACTGCTTTCAGCACTTGTGAAGTATCAGGAATGCTGAACGTTTTCCTCATCATAACAGAAGTACACATGGAAACAGTTGTATTATCATCCCCATCACCAAAACCAATTCCACCATTTCCTGTAGTCCATGTATTCTGATTAAAACTCTGATTACGCCAATTCGTATCAATGGCAGCGCTACCGACAGCGTATCTCCACGTTGTCAACGCATTCACTGGCATTTCCCAATGATCAACAATTAATTCGCTGGTAGAATCAGAGGCGAATACTAATATTTTTTTACCGGAAAGTAGATTATAAGAAGGAAAAGTAAATCGAAAGGGCTTTGTAGGGTCATCCGATAATCCATATCCGTTGAGGTTAACGGTAGAACCACCGGAATTATGCAACTCTACCCAATCATCATACTTTCCATTTGAATTCTGGATAACGGAAATGTTGGTAGGACAAATCTCATTAATAACAACTTGTGAAAAAGCAGTAAAATTTGACAAGAAAAAAGCCAAAAACCAATATAAATACGGTTTTTTATTGAATTTAAACATTTATTAAAAAGGATTTGAAAATCATAGGGGTTTTTGTGACTCTATAGTGTGAAAGTATACAAAGAATGCAGTTCTTCATTAGAAAATTGATGAATGTTGATAATTTCAGGGCGAATATCATATAGTTATCCAAAGCTGCCTTTTTTTGAGCAGCTAATTTTGTTGAGTTAATATATTTTACTTGAAAATTTAAAGAAAATACAGGAAATTATATAGATTTTCTCTTCAAATAAGGATACATAAAAAATCGTCAACTTTAAACGACTTTTCATCCTTTTTATAAACGAAAATATTCACTACTCGGATTTTAAAAAACTATATAACACAATTCGATATTACAAATTAAAAAAAACATGCATTTCCCCATCTTGTATCTTGATTCTTGGTTTTTGTTTCTTGGCTCTTGATTCTTGCTTTTCATCTCACCCCCAAACTATCCAACTCCCGCACCTCAACAGTCGGCGGCATAATGTTATTGTGAATTTTAAAAGAAACTAATTCAGCAACTTTCCTTGCCTTTTCCTCTGTCGAAAATCCATTGTTACCCGGCAAAGCAGGAATATTTGGCTGATGCACATACGTATGTCCATCTAAAATAATATCATAACCAAAACCACTCATTTCTGTATTCTGAAAAACTTTAATTTCAACTTTTGCTTTTTTCATCTTTGCAACTCTCTCTGCATTTCCATTGGTATCAACAGGAGGCATTTTTATATTTTCAACATCAACTTTATTGATAGTCGAATCTTTACTTTCCTCCAATACAGGAACAGATTTTTCAGAAACATTTTCCGGATCTTTTACTTCTGATTTTTCTCTGTCAGCGTTGTTACATGAAACAAAAATGAGAATAAATGAATAAATAAAATAAATGTTTTTCATCGATGGAGTTACTTTTTTTAGAGTCAAGACAATTTTTTTGGTTAACTGATACTTGGTTCTTGGTTCTTGATTCTTTTTTTATTTTCCCGGCTCCTCCAGAGTATACTTTCTTCCCGCATTTTCTTTTTTCAACCAGTCCATTAAAGGCATAAAATATTCCAGCATAGCACGGGCACTGAGTTCTTCTCCTGTCTTATCTTTTAATAATTTCCTCCAGTCTACACTGCTGCCGGGACGCATAATGTCTCCAATAAATTTACCTATTTCTTTATTTCCAAAATAATTCGTTGCATGAACGTCCTGCTTTAAAATATTTTTTGAAATATAATCATGCACCTGGAAAAGCAGAATAAATGATAAAGCATAATCATAGTACTGTGCAGGATCATCATCGATATGAGTCTTTGTGGCCGGATCACAATACTCTTCCGAACGATCAGAAGGAGGAACTATTCCCTGATATTGTTTTGTTAATTCCCACCACCGTTTATTCCATTCTGATTCAGGTAAATTTTTTGCATATAAATCATGTTCAAACATGCTCATCGTTCCCGAACTCCACGGAATAAAAACCACATAATTAAGAGCGTCTTTTAATAACTGTTTCGTATCGTCTGTTTTTGCATTTGCATCAACCAATCCTAACGCTGCCGCGAAAGGTTTTTGCATTGCCGCAAGTCCCATCATGCTGCCTAATGCTTCGTGATATGCCCGATTGGCGCCTTCTCTGAGAAGATAAGGAACTTCTTTATTACTATAACTTAAATAATAATAAATGTGGCCATATTCATGATGAACAGTTTCATACCATTGTGCATTCGGCACTACACTCATTAAAGAACGTACATCATTTTCAAGATCTATGTGCCAGGCAGAAGCATGTGTATTTTTTTTATAGCCCGCATCTTTTTGAACAGGATACAGACTTGATTTTTCCCAGAATGAATTAGGCAGTGTCGGAAATCCTAACGATACATAAAATTTCTCTCCTTGCTTCGCTATCCATTCTGCATTTTTGTTTTTGAGTGCGCTATCCAGATTCAATCCTTCTACTGAAACCATTTCACTCCAGTCCTGACCCCAACGATTGCTTAACCAATGTGCAGGAATAAAATCAGGGATTTCTTTTGTTTTATATTTCTTAGCTAATTCATACCTCATATAAGTATGCAATTCTCTGTACAAGGGGAAAAGTTCTTTATTGAATTTTTTAAGAAGTTGCATTATCTCATCGGTTGTCATACCATAATCAGATACCTGATACGTAAAGTAATCCGGATAACCCAATCCCTGCACTACTTTATTACGGAGTTGACGTAAATTAATAAGCCCGGCTTTTAATTCTTTACCTACTGCTTTACTGGATTCCCAGGCACGACGACGAACAGAGGTATCTTTGACAAAGGTTAGGATAGAATCAATATCATTGGGAGTCATTTCTTTTCCATCTAACATGAATTTATAACCATACAACTTTTCCGTCTGAGCCGTTCCTGCTTTTATCAAAGCTTTCACAGTGGAATCAGCGCTTTCCGGATTTCCGGCGGCGAGATAAAGAATTTTCTTTAATTGCTTAACCTGAATTTCGGACAAATCACTCTGCATTTTTAAAAACTCATTTGCTTTGTTTATGTTTTCATTACTTCCTGTATATTTTGCCAATGCTTCATCAGCTAATCCCGATTGATAGGCATTCATAGTATCATTTTCGACTATATGAGTGTTTACCAGCCACTGCCCTTCGCTGCTGGCAGTGTAAAGATTTCTATACTTTAAATTATACGAATCCAAATAATCCTGAACTTCTTTAATACGCGTCGCTTTTTGATCGGAACAAGAAATTAAAGAAGCCGTTCCCATATATAAAAGCACTAAACATAATTTTGAAATGGTTTTCATAGTTGTTTATTTTTCTGAACAGCAAGTATAGCTAATTTTTTTTCCGTTTGAATGACTTTTAATATCTTCTATAACATCGGAATTTTTTATTTTCTTTGCAAATAATTTGAAATCACTATTATTATAAATCTCAATCAATATTTCTAAATTTTCAGTCTTCAATTATCAATAAATAAGGGGGATTAGCTCAGTTGGCTAGAGCGCTTGCATGGCATGCAAGAGGCCACCGGTTCGAATCCGGTATTCTCCACTTATTTTTTACTTTTTATTTCATCGACTTTCAATAAAAATAAAATCCAGCTACTTCCCCTGAATTTATAAGTTATCGAATGTTAATTATCAATCAAAATCAATTTACTAATTGCATAAGCTAAAATTACAATATACCTGTTTCCTGATACTCGATACTTGATACTTGATACTAACCAAATTTATCTACAAATCAAATTGTAAAAGTCTGTCTTCAAATCGTCAAACTATCAAATTACCTGCTTACTTTTGGCAACTGATAGAATCTTAGGTGTGCAGATAAAAAAGAAAATTTTCATTATTTCATTATTGAGCGTTTTTTTATTCGCTTGCAGTCCGGTGCGACATATTCCTGAAGGGGAAAATCTTCTTGTTAAAAATAAAATAATCACAGACACTTCCATTCTTGTAAAAGAAAGATTTGAAAAATATCTTAAACAAAAACCCAACAGAAAAATATTAGGAATTTTTCGTTTTCATCTGGGAGTTTATAATTTGGGAAGTATAGGTAAAGATTCAAAATTTAAATCGTGGTTGAGAGGCATTGGAGAAGAACCTGTATTATTAGATTCAGCGTTAACAGTGCGTTCAAAAGAACAATTTATACTTTTTCTAAATAAAAACGGTTTTTTCAATGCAACCATTTCCGATAGTATTCGGATTCATAAAAAAAAGGCTACTGTTGAATATTATATCCGATATGGTACAGCCTATACAAATAGAATGCTTAGCTATTATACTCAAGATACCGGCATCAGTCCGTTAATGAGCCAATGTCAGAAAAACTCTATCTTAATTCCGGGAGAACGTTACGATGAAGAAATTATAGAAAAAGAACGCGAACGACTTACTTCCGAGCTCAAAGACAAAGGTTATTATTTTTTTAACAGAAACTATATCACATTCCAGATTGATACTACACTCGGCACCCATCAGGCTGATATAAATCTTTATATAAACCGGGTTAATGAAAATGTTGGCAATCCCAATGCAAACGACATTACCGATCATCAAACTTATAAGCTCAGGAATGTTTATGTTCAAACGGATTACAATCCCAATGACCCCATTGGATCTATTCCTAAAGATACCACCATTTATAATGGTTATTATATTTTATCAAACAACAAAATCAGAGTTATAAAAGATAATGTTCTGGTAAAAAATCTTTACATAAAAAGCGGTGATCTTTATTTGCAACGTGATCTTGATATGACTTATAAAAGATTACAGGAGTTAAGTATTTTTAAATTCATCAACCTTTATTTTAAAGAAATACCCAGGGATGAAAACCAAAAAGAATATTTACTCGATTTAAAAATTGATCTTACTCCTGCCAATAAACAGGATTTTACTCAAGATATTGAATTTACTAATACAGGAAGTAATATTGGTATTGCAGGAAGCTTTGGATACAGAAATAAAAATACTTTTCGTGGGGCTGAAGTTCTTGAGGCAAAACTAAAAGCCGGATTAGAAAACATACCTAACACGAAAAGTTTAGACGAAAAAAAAAGATTGCTAGTCTTTAATACCTATGAAATCGGTCCGGAAGTTTCATTAAGTTTTAAAAAACTTTTAGGACTTAAAAACATTTCCCGCTATTCAAATCCAAAAACAACAATAACTTTAGGGTATAATCATCAGAATAGTCCTGACTACGTTCGCTCAATTTCAAATTTTGGATTTGGATGGTCCTTGAGTCCAACCAGTAAACAACGATTGAACATTTATCCCATTGAAATAAATTCTGTCGTTGTTAGTCTAAGTCCATCGTTCCAGAAACAACTTGATGATTTAAACGATCAGCAATTGAATTATGCTTATGCCACGCATATAATTTCTTCCTTGCGGGTGGCTTGGTCTACTACAAGCCTTTCCGCAAATACAAAAAAAGATTTTGTCTATTTCCGTGCTAACTTCGAATTTGCTTATCCGGCTTTTAGCGCAACATTTAAACCGTCCAAATTCGTAAAATTAGATTATGATTTCAGTTATTACCACAAAGTTAATCGGTATAACAATCTAATTAGCCGGATAGCTATGGGATATGGTTGGCCATACGGAACAAATTCTCCTTCATTACCGTTTGAAAAAAGTTTTTTCGCTGGCGGAGCTAACAGTGTAAGAGCCTGGTATTCGAGAACACTTGGACCCGGATCCTATAAAAAAAGTTTAGACCTGGAACAAAGCGGAGATATTAAAATTGAAACCAATATTGAGTACCGCTCAGAATTGGTTGAATTTAATAATGGAATAAAACTCGAAGGTGCCGCTTTCATTGATGCCGGAAATGTATGGACACCGAAAGAAGATAAAAGTCGCCCGGGCGGTAAATTTGAATTTCAACACATCATTCGTGAAATGGGCGTTGGTGCAGGTCTAGGCTTACGATTTAATTTTTCGTTTTTTATTTTTCGTTTAGATGGTGCAGTTAAATTAAGAGATCCTTCTTTCGACGAAACTAAACGCTGGGTTTACCCAAACCAAAAATTTGTCATCGGCGATGTTACTCCTAGCTTGGCAATTGGATATCCCTTTTGATTGGTTATTTTTAATTAGTTAATCGCTTTTCGTTAATCGCTTTTCTCCATTCGTTAATCGTTATTCGTTAATCGCCATTCGCTAATCATAAATCGTTACCCCTTTCAAAAAAAGTAAAAAAATTCAACCACCTGAGGTTGAACCATTATTAACAATCAATGCAAAATCGGTTTATTATTGACGATCATTAACTGACATTTTTTTTTAGCTTTGCGTATCTCAATAAAATTTTAAAATGGCCTATAATAAAATCTTAGAATTACTTGGTGCCGGTGCTGACGGACTTTTAAATCATCAGTCAAAAACAATTAAGAAAGAACAACTTCATCTGCCGGGCAGTGATTTTGTTGACAGAATATTTTCAATAACAAACCGATCAAACAGAGTTTTAAAAAGTCTTCAACAATTATACATGCATGGCCGGCTTTCGGGTTCGGGCTACCTTTCAATATTACCGGTTGATCAGGGAATTGAGCATTCTGCCGGAGCTTCTTTTGCTACCAATCCTGCTTATTTTGATCCGGAAAATATTGTAAAACTTGCCATCGATGGCGGTTGCAATGCTGTTGCTTCAACTTTTGGAGTTCTTGGAGCAGTTTCAAGAAAATATGCACATCATATTCCATTCATTGTTAAAATAAATCACAATGAATTTCTTTCCTATCCCAATAAATATGATCAGATCATGTTTGGTAACATAAAAGACGCATGGAATATGGGAGCTGTTGCTGTGGGTGCAACTATTTATTTTGGGTCGGAAGAGTCGCCCAGACAAATTCAGGAAATAAGCGAAGCTTTTGAATATGCACACGAATTAGGAATGACAACAATTTTGTGGTGTTATATGCGTAATGCAGCATTTAAAAAAGATGGTACCGATTATCATACA
>JANOVV010000016.1:0-48688 GCA_031417555.1 Bacteroidota bacterium | reverse complement strand
TTGATTGGATAATAAGAGCCGTATGAAGGGAGACTTTCAAGTACGGTTCCGTGAGAAGCTTGGGCTGCAATGCCCTTGCTTACTCGACCCTGTGAGTTTAATAAAGTATTTCAAATAAATTCAAAAAATTTAAATCACTCTTCAAAAATTTATCGCCGCCAGATACTTTTCATTTAGCGGTTTATTTACATATTTTACAACTAGTGGATTTGTTGAAGCCCTGTTAATATCCTCAGGACTAATCGATGAGGATAGAACGATAACTTTACAATTTTTTTTAACCGTATCAGGGAGTTTTTCGTATTCATTAAGAAAAGCAAAACCATCCATAATTGGCATGTTTAAGTCAAGAAAGATGATTTGAGGAAGATTTGCCTCCTCACCAGAGTTTTCTTTAAGGTAATTTAAGGCAGATTCGCCCGAATTTTTAACAATAACCCTATTTGAAAAAAAATTGGTCGTAATCATTCGTTCATTGATAAAATTATCAATATCGTTATCGTCGATAAGCAAAACGCGATCGAATTTATAAGTTTTATCTTCTGTTTTCATGCAGTTTTTATGAGCGAGAAGTGGTGATGAGTGGAATCGAACCACCGACACAAGGATTTTCAGTCCTTTGCTCTACCAACTGAGCTACATCACCATCAGGCCGGCAAAAGTATGAAAAAAACATGTCCTCCAAAATATATTTAGTAATCGGTATCATGTATCTTCTATCAGAATAAATTGCAGCCAAATATCTTTGATGAATCTGACCATAGACATTGGAAATTCCTTTATCAAGACGCTTGTTTTTGAGGATACTGTTCCTGTATACAGAAATGTTTCAGAAACCTTGACTTCTATTCATATTAAACGTCTGCTCAATAAGTTCCCCATTAAAAATTCTATGCTTTCTTCTGTCGTTGAGGTTAAAAAGCCAGTTTTAAATGCACTAAACAAACTACCGCATTTAAAAAAGTTAACTGCTTCAACTTCAATTCCGGTAAAAAATCTTTATGAAACTCCCACTACCTTGGGTAAAGACCGTCTGGCCAATGCTATTGCAGGAGCTTTTTTATTTCCGGGGAAAAATGTATTGATTATTGATGTCGGAACCTGTATTAAATATGATTTTATTAATTCAAAGAAGGAATATCTTGGAGGCAGTATTTCTCCCGGACTTCAAATGCGATTTAAATCGTTGCATCAATTTACAGGCAAATTACCCTTAGTAAAAGAATCGAAAATAACAGAATTAACAGGCAGATCAACCGTTAAAGCAATCCAAACAGGAGTAATAATTGGAATTTGTGAAGAGATGAAAGGGTTTATTCATAGGTATAAATCTAAATACAAGTCATTGCAAATTATTTTAACGGGTGGAGACGCTAACCATTTTGCAGAAGACTTAAAATTAAGCATCTTTGCCGCCGAAGATCTGGTAAATATAGGTTTAAATGAAATTATCAGATATAATGTAGCTAAACGCTATCAAAAATAAATTCAGTTTATCTGCTTACAAGAAAGATATCCGGGAAATTTATTAGAAGACCCTTTTCTTAATTGTTATAAACAGAACTGTCAATAAAATTAATTTGAGAATCAAGAATACAATACCTGTCGTACTTTTTAACATTTTTGCATTTTTGTTTTTAATATCCTGTGCCAATAATTTACAGGCTCAAAATGCAACTAGTTCTCCCTATTCAAGATTTGGAATTGGTGATCTAAACTCAACAACCTTCGCTCATAATCTGAGTCTGGGCGGAACTGAAATCGGACTTAGCCAGCCCGGACATATTAATTATGGAAACCCGGCTGCTTATTCTGCTCTTATATATACAACTTATGAAGGTGGAATTGATTTTAAGCAAAATGAGTTTAAGACAAATACTTCTCGTCATCGTACAAATACTGCATCCGTTTCCTATTTTGATTTTGCTTTTCCCATTAAACGACAGAAATGGTCTCTGGGCTTTGGATTGCTTCCTTATAGTAAAGTAGGATATTCTGTTACAACCAAGTCTGTCAATTCATTCGGAGATGATGAAATATTTAACTACGAAGGTTCAGGGGGTATAAATAATTTTCATATCGGAACAGGATTTAAAGTTTCCAAAAAACTTTCGATTGGATTAAATACAGAATACCTTTTCGGGGTTTTAAATAATGACCGGACTGTATCTTATAGCAATCCTTATTATTTTAATACCTCTATCAAATCAAACACAACTGTTGGATGGTTTCATTTTATTGGAGGAATTCAATATAAAATGGACAGCCTTCGATTGGCAAAAAGTGATTCCATTCTTTTTCTTGAAAAGAAAATTTCTTTATTAAAAGATTCATTAAACAACTTGATCAATAAAAAAGAAGGTGATACTTCTCCGGAAACCTATACTTTAAAAAATCAACTTGCCCAAGAAATTGCAGCAACATCTTTGATGGAAAAAAATGTTGTTCAAAGAAGAGTTAAAAGTGATTGGAATCTTGTTCTGGGACTTGTTGCATCTCCGACCGCTGATCTTCATGCCAGAAATTCAACTCTTGTAAATACTTTTCGTTATAAATTTTTTGGAACTCCTGAATCATTGATCTTAGTTCGAGATACTATCCTTCAAACAAATGGTGGTAGAAGTTATGTTCGTATTCCTTTCAGTTCGGGTTTTGGATTTTCATTGACGAAAGGAAGCAAATGGTTGTTTTGTAGCGATTTTACAATTCAACAATGGAGTAATTTTTCTTTTCTCGGCGTTGAAGATTCACTGGTCGATAGCTGGAAAGTCAGCGCCGGTATTCAATTCACACCCAATGACAGAGCATTAAAATCGTATTGGAAAAATATTCAATATCGTATTGGATTTCATTATGACAGCGGTTATCTGAAATTTAATAAAACAAAAATTAATGACATTGGATTATCTGCAGGTTTCGGTTTACCTGTCAGGAAAGCAGGAACCCTGCTTAATTTTACAATCGAAGCAGGCAAAAAAGGAACACTTGAAAATAATTTAATTCTTGAACGTTATCTGAAGTTTACATTTGGATTTACGATCAGCGATCTTTGGTTCCTTAAAGCAAAGTATGATTAATAATTTATCTATTCATTGAAGTAAGTAGTGGTAAATTCTAATAATAAAGGAATCGCTATTTGGTTATTGTGCGGATGCTTTTTAATTTTCTGCATGGTAGTTATCGGAGGTATTACCCGACTAACCGGATCCGGTTTATCAATTACAGAATGGAAGCCGATAATGGGAACAGTGCCTCCTTTAAACGATGAGGAATGGCAGATTGCTTTTCAGAAGTACCAACAAATTCCTCAGTTTCAGAAAATAAATTATAATTTTCAATTAGAAGATTTTAAATCGATCTTCTGGTGGGAATTTATTCATCGACAGCTTGGAAGATTTATTGGAATCGTTTTTATCATTCCCTTTCTTTGGTTTTATTTTAAAGGAAGGTTTGATAGAAGTACTCTCAATAAAGCACTTTTTCTTTTTTTTCTCGGAGGCTTGCAAGGAGTGATTGGATGGTTAATGGTAAAGAGCGGATTAACGGAAAGAACCAACGTAAGCCACATTCGGTTGTCAATACACCTTATAACGGCCTTCTTTACTTTTGGTTTTACATTATATTTTGCATTGGAAATTTTATTAGGAAAAATAAAGTCATCATCAGAAAAAATTAACCGTAGATTAATTTACATTCTTTTTTCGGTGGTAACTCTTCAAATAATTTATGGAGCCTTTGTTGCAGGATTGCATGCAGGAAATATCTACAATACATTTCCTTTAATGAATGGAAAAATAATTCCCGAAGGATTATTTTATTTGGAACCTGCCTGGATAAATTTTTTCGATAATCAGGTTATGGTTCAATTCATTCACCGCTTCCTGGCCGGCACTATTGTTCTTTTGTCCGGCTTAATTTTTTTCCCATTGCTGAAAAGTTCGATTAATAGTTATCAAAAAAAAGCGATATCATTTTTTTTAATCGCTTTGTTCCTGCAAGTTATACTCGGAATTTTTACTCTTTTAACATCTGTTAATATTGCACTTGCCGTTCTCCATCAGGCGGCGGCTTTTGTTCTGTTTAGTGCCGGAGTTTTCTTGATTTTTATTTTTAAGAAGGACCGTTTAATATCGGTTTAAGTGTTCCATAATAATTAAATAGAACACAGATTATACAGTTTAAACCTGTATTCGCGGATGTAATTTAATAATAGAAAGATAAAAAAAGTTTTTATTTACTTCCAGGAAAAACTTTCTATCAGGTGTAAAACATCTGCTTTAACAAAACTCAATACAGGAGCGATCGAATCCGGATTGGGAACAGCATAAAAATAAAGAGCACCACGAATAAAATGGGAAGTACTGTCGGTTAAATAAAATTGAACCGAAGAAGCAGCATTTCCCTTTACATTATAATAAATACCATAAACATTTTTTGAAACATTTTCAATTTCCTGCTCTTGCAAACCTGAAGCCTTTGAAATATGTTTCATTGATAATGTACGGCTATCCTCAATATATTTTTTTAAATCGTTATGTACAGGTTTGTAACTTAGATAAAGTGTACCCTTGAAATCAGGAAATTCAACATTAAACCAGCAAGGCTCAGATTTCTGTTCTTTATCCGGAACAACATTGGAATAAACAGGAATATCAAAACTAAACGGACATGATGAAGATGTAAATCGTTCGTATTTTTTTTCAGGTAAAGTAATTCTGAAATAAGCTCTTTGTTTAGGAATATAATCATCATCACAACCGGTCAATGAAGATAAAAGAAAAATACCAACCAGAAACATTAGTATAGCCGAACCTGTAAATCCATCATTCGATGGTTTGTTAGGAATATTTTTATCAGGTAATGTAATCTTCACTCTCTTTATCCTTTTGCGGTCAGCAGATTCAATAGTAAAAATAACATCGTTTAACTTAATAATTTCATTTCGTTGAGGAATACCGCCTTTGATTTCCAGGATAAGCCCTGCAAGGGTATCGATATTTTCATTTTCGGTTTCGAATATTTTATGGTCAATTTCCATGACTCTGCAGAGATCGTTTAAGTTTGTCTTTCCTTCAAAGACATAATTTCTGTTATCAAGTCGCGAATAAAATAATTCATCTTCATCAAATTCATCATTGATCTCTCCAACAATCTCTTCAAGCACATCTTCCAAAGTGACAATTCCGGATGATCCGCCATATTCGTCTATAACAATGGCAAGGTGATTTTTCTTTTCCTGGAACTCTTGCAACAAGTCATTAATCTTTTTGCTTTCAGGAACAAAATAAGCAGGTCTGATTTGTTTCAGCCAGTCGAAGGATTCATTATTTTTTTCACCCAGAAAGGGAAGAAGGTCTTTAACACACAGCACTCCCGTTACCCGGTCGAATGATCCTTCATATACAGGAACTCTTGAATATCTGTTTTCAACAATCAAAGCAAACAACTCATTAAATTTCAGTTTCTGATCGAAAGCAACTACATCCATTCGCGATTTCATGATTTGCTTAACATCGATATTCCCAAAACGAGCAATTCCTTTAAGAATCTTTTTTTCTTCTTCAGGAGTACTTTTGTCACTGGTAATATCTATGGCATGAGTAAGCTCATCGACAGATACATCGTATCCTTTTTGTCCATACCGTTTGTCAACGATTGAAGTAGACATTACAAGAACAGTACTTAATGGCCGAAGAATTTTGTCGAGCCCAAAAACTGCAAAAGCACTTCTCAAAGCTGAACGTAAAGCATTTTGCGTCGCATAAACTTTTGGCATTACTTCACAGAAAAGTACGATGACAAATGTTACTGCAACAACTTGAACGAGAAATCCCAACAAATCATGATGGGTGAAATCGAAAACTTCTTCGATAATTAAAGAAGACAGAACGACAATAGCAATGTTAACAAAATTGATTGTGATGAGTAGCGTGGCAAGAAGTCGTTTAGGTTTTTCAAGAAGCTTATAAACAATTTTCGATCTTTTACCTTCTGCATCTTTCAGTTCAAAAAATTGTGCAGGGGAGATTGCAAAGAATGCAGTTTCGGCACCTGAAATATATCCTGAAATGAAAAGTAAAACCACTAGCACTACTAACTCAATAATAAAACCTACAGAAAAGGTGAAGAATGGTGAAATTATGGAAGCGTATTCCGTTATTAAAAAAGTACTAAAACAACTGCCGGGGTCCAAGTTTATGTATAATTGATTAACGATATAAAATTTAAGCCGCAAGCTACGAAAAAGAGTATCAAGTATCAGGTATCAAATATCAAGATTTTTATTAATTATTGAATACTTGATACCTAATACCTGTTACTAAATCAATCCGTCCTCTAAAGAAAGTTAATTTCTATGGCAAATTACCTTCCGGAGAATCGTTTAAAATAGACTCTGCTGCCGGCGTTTCGTTGGTATGAGAATTTGAATCCTCAACCCGCGGACCGCCTAACATGGTCATTGAATCGGCAATTATTTCTGTGATGTACTTTTTATTGTTTTCATCACCATAACTGCGAGAACGAATCTTACCTTCAATATAGATCAGTCTCCCTTTCCGTACATATTTTTCGGTAATTTCCGCCAGACCTCGCCACAATACTATGTTGTGCCACTCGGTTTGTTCGATTTTTTGTCCTTCTTTATTTTTATACGATTCACTCGTCGCTAAAGGTAAACGTGCCACTGCAACGCCTCCTTCAAGGTAGCGGACTTCAGGATCCTTGCCTACATGTCCTACCAGGATTACTTTGTTTACACCACTCATTTGATTTATTTTTTATTTGTTTAAAATTTATTCAAAGATAAATACAGAAGAAGCCTGAAAGAAACTGTTTATGAAGGATTCATTCTTATGGTTAATATAAGAAGATAAAGCGTTCGAAAATAAAAAATTGTTGTTAAGCTTCTTTTTTTCCTGATTTTTGATCAATTCCTGTATAACCGATTCTGTTTTCAAGATAAATTTCGATCAATCGAGGTAAGGCGTACTTTTTAATGGATTGATCATTTACTTTTTTCCATTCAGGATTTGGCTCTTTAAACAAAGAAAGATCGGCTGAAATTTCGTAAAATTTAGCATGAATATGTTGGTGACTAAGTATATGTTTAAACTCAGTGCTTATAGAATGAAGTTTAACTTTTTTACCTCGGAATGTTTTTTTCCATTCAACAGAATCAAAAAATAATTTTTCAGTAATATTTTCTTTGGATTCAATCAATGGAAAATCATAAAGTCCCTGCCAAATGTCTTTTTCTTTTCTTTTTCTTATTATAAATGTGTCTTTATTTCGGATGAACAAATAATTGAAAAACCTTTTTTTCGTTTTGATTTTATTTTTTTTAACGGGAAATGAAAAAACAGTTTTATTCTTGAAAGAGAAGCAAGATGCATTTAACGGACAATTCGTACAATCGGGATTTGAAGGTCGGCAAACACGTGCTCCAAATTCCATAATAGACTGATTGAATATTGCCGGAGGAAAATCTTTAATCAGTTGCCCGGCCAGTTCTGTAAATTCTTTTTTCCCGGCCGATGTATCAATAGGTGTTTTAATTTCAAAATGTCTGCTTAAGAAGCGAAAAACATTTCCATCCACGACAGGATATTTCTGATCAAAGGCAAATGAAGCTATGGCAGCCGCAGTATAATCACCAATGCCGTTTAACGATAGAATAGTTGAATAGTCCGAAGGAAATTTTCCGGAGAATTCATCAACAATACGTTTTGCTGTGTGATGCATATTTCTTGCTCTGGAATAATAACCAAGCCCTTGCCATAATCTCAAAACATCATCTTCTTTAGCTCTTGCCAAAGATTTCACATCAGGATATTTTTCAGCAAAACGCAGATAGTAAGAAAGCCCTTGCTCAATTCTTGTTTGCTGAAGGATAATTTCTGAAAGCCATATTAGATATGGATTTCGCGTTTTTCTCCAGGGAAGATCACGTTTATTTTTTGTATACCAGGATATAATAATTGAACCAAAATTCATAAGTATCTATTCAATGAAATATAATTTTGTTAAACCGGGCAATTTTTTCAATCTTCCCGGTGAAAGATCAGAAACGAAGTCTCCTTAGCAACTGCTAATATCCGAATAAAATTCAGAGCTCTTTATTTGTAGATTCTTTAACTCACAAGTTCCCTTCTGGCAATGTCATTAAGTTAAGCTACGGGTCATGTTTTTTTTGCCACAAAAACACAAAAGCACTAAAAAAACAAAAATTAAATACCAACAATTTTGTGTCTTTGTGTTTTTGTGGCATTAGATCCTTAACTTAATGACATTGCCCTTCTGGATGACTTGTGGTATTGAGGAAAAACTCACAATATTCTTTCAGAATTTTCAGAAGGAATCTTGTGAGTTTCTTCAATCGTTCTATAAAATATTCCATTTGTCATCCAGAAGGGATCTTGTGAGTTCTATTATACAAGAAAGCCAATTGTTATCCAGAAGTGAGTTTTGAGTTTACTAACTAAATCAAAAATTGCAATCGTCAATATTAATTTACTCCAAAATACTACATTGCAATCATGTATCAGGAAGAAGTATTTATAATCATTCCTTGTTTCAACGAAGGGCCGACAATTATCCAATTGATTCTCGAAATTGAGCAAATATTGAATGAGCAAAATGAAAGGTGTACGTTGGTTGTAGTGGATGATTGTTCAACCGACGATACGCTTTCATTACTTACCACTTTTCAAAATAACGGTAATCTTAAATTGAAAGTTCTAACGCTACCTTTTAATATTGGCCATCAAGGCGCTATAGCTCAGGGTTTATTGTTTGCACATACTAACAAAGCAAGCTGCGCTATTATTCTTGATGGAGATGGCGAAGACGACCCTCGGGCAATTCCTGAATTGTTATCATTAAGGAAGAACCACATTGTTCATGTCATTCGTGGCAAACGTACTGAGAAATTATTTTTTCGTTTTTCCTACCGCATTTACAGGATGTTTTTCCGTTTTTTGACGAAGAAAAAAATGAACTTTGGAAATTATTGTCTTGTTAGCGATAAAGTAATTGCCATTGCAAGCTCAAGAACGTTTATTCATTTCGCTGCATTTTTGTCTAAACTGCAATTTAAATCAGCTACTATCTCATTTGACCGTCGTCCGAGAATTGGCGGTGACACAAGAATGAACCTGACAAGTTTGGTTCATCATGCATTCCGGTCATTTGTAGAATATGCTCAGTCATTGCTAATGGTATTTCTAAAACTTTTTATAATACTTTTTATATTAATATTAATTACCATTGGATACATTTTATATTTAAAAATATTTACTTCTTATCCTATTTTAGGCTGGTCAAGTACATTTGGTATTGGATTGCTCACGGCTGCACTCGTTTGTATGGGCTTCTTTGTTATCGGTGTTTTACTTTTAAATCTTTCGCAATACAGGACAATGATGCCACCTGTTTCGGTTTATAAGGAAATCAGATAAAATGAATTCAATAAAATACAGCGGCGATGCAGTACTTGATATTATTTCTTTGTATGCTCCAAACCGAAACCGATCGATTGAAAAACTTATAGTAAAAAATTTGAAATTGGATGACATCGATCGATCGGTTAAAATACTTGAATTTGGTGCAGGTAAAGGCGAGTTTATCAGAAGATTTATTTCAAGAAAGAATCTTGAATTATACGCTGTAGAGATTGATTCGTCTTATGTAAAAAGTTTATCATCTACCGTAAAAGTTTTTAATTCGATGGATGAAGTTTCTGTAGAATTGGATTGCCTGTATCTTATTGATGTTTTGGAACATTTGGAAAACGATCAATTTTTTCTGAATCAATTTTATGATAAGCTGAAAGTTGGGGGAAGACTTTTTATTTATGTACCGGCAAGAATGGAATTATATTCAGCATTTGATAAAAAGATTGGGCATTTTCGCCGCTATACATTGAAAGAGATAAGAGCCAAAACATTGGCTGCGGGATTTACAATAGAAGAATTACGTTATCATGAACTTCTTGGTTATGGAGCTTTATGGATAAATAAATTACTAAGTAAAAGCGGAGATCTTAATCCAACAGCAGTAAAACTGTATGACAAGCTTGTTGTTCCGTTTACAAATTATATTGAAAAATTCATCCAGGCTCCGATAGGAAAGAGTATTTATCTTTCGGCACGTAAGTTGTAAAAAATATTTTTTTAATAGTCGGTATTCAGGTTTTATTTTTTTAAATCGGTTTTTTAATATACTTTATGATTTTGTTATATAATATTTTTTCGTCAATCGGTTTTGATATATAATCATTCATTCCAAATTTAATGCATTTTTCAATATCCATAGTGGTTACATCTGCAGTTAGAGCGATGATGGGGATTTGAGAATTCATTTCATTTCGAATGTATGTAGTAGCTTCAAAGCCGTTCATTTCAGGCATTTGTAAATCCATTAAAATAATATCATAAAAATTATTTTGTAGTTTTTCTATGGCGATTTTGCCATTATCGGCAATGTCCAATTCAAACCCTAAATCTTCTAATACTATTTTTATTAAAAGTTGATTTAATGCCATATCTTCAACAACTAAAACTTTAATGTTTTTTACTTTACCCTCTTCGATGGAACCTTTGTGGATCAAGTGAACTCCACTAGCTGTTTCCATTTCTGTCTTTGCATGTGTTTTTTCAAAACTCAGCACAAAACTAAAAGAGGAGCCTTTGCCTACTTTGCTGTTTAATGTAATTGATCCACCCTGAAGTTCAACTAGTTTTTTAACGATAGCTAGTCCAAGGCCTGTTCCCCCATATAATCTTGGAGTTTCATAGTTGGCTTGACCAAAATTATCAAAAATATTTTCCAATTGATCTTTAGGAATACCAATACCTGTATCTGAAACAGTAAATTCGATAGTTACTTTTTCTGCATCTTCTTTCAACAATTGAACAATAATTGTTATTTTTCCTTCAGTTGTAAACTTAACAGCATTGCTTAACAGATTTAAAATTATTTGACGCAAACGCATCGGGTCACCCACTAAAAATTCAGGGATATTAGGATCATATTTTTTAATTAATTCTAAATTTTTTTCCTTGATTTTTGTTTCAAACAAATGAAGCATACCGGAAATAGACTCAAATAAATTAAATGAGATTTGTTCAAACGTCATTTTTCCTGCATCTACTTTGGCAAGATCAAGTATATCATTAATTAAAACGATCAAAGCATCGCCTGATATTTTAATTGCATTTATATATTCTTTTTGCTTTTTATTTAACTCTGTTTTTAATACCACATTAGTAAATCCGACAATTGCATTCATTGGTGTTCTTATTTCGTGGCTCATATTCGACAAAAATTGTTGCTTTGCCTTCACTGCCTCTTCTGCTATTTGTTTTTCCTGTTCAGCATTATTTTTTGCTTTTTCTAATTCTTCATTGTGTTCTCTCTGTTCTTGTATTTCAGTTTTAGTACCTATCCACATTTTTATTTTGCCATCCTCATCTTTTAAAGCTATTGCCATGGTAAGATGCCATAAATATTTTCCGTCTTTCCTAAGTAACCTGTTTTCTGCCTCATAATTTTTTCCTGTTCTAATGGATTCTGCCCATTGATTTTTGTTTTTTTCCCAATCATCGGGATGAATAATTTTTTGCCATCCACTACCTTTTAATTCTTCGAAAGAGTATCCGGAATAGTCGAGCAAAGTTTGATTAAAATAATTTTTATTGCCTTCTTCATCAGAGGTCCAGATTTTTTGAGGCATTAATTCTGCCATTTGCCTGAATTTTTTTTCGCTCTCTTCAGTAATTTCCATTTGTATCTTTTGTTCACTGATGTCGGTATTTGTTCCAACCCAGCGCATCACTTTTCCGGTTTCATCCTTCATAGGTATTACCCTGGTGAGAAATGGGCGAAATAATTTATCTGTACCCATCAAAGGAAATGTCATTTCAAAAGATTCGCCGGTGCTTATGGAGTGCTGCCATCTTTCTAAAACGGCAGGTAATTGTTTGGGATCATGTACCGACTTCCATCCCCAGCCTTTCATTTCTTCGGGTGTAGTACCGGTGTACTCATACCAGCGGTCGTTATACCAAAAAATCCAGCCATCGGCATTTGCCATCCAGGCAAGGTTTTGAATGTTGTTGGCAAGGGTATTAAATTGTGTTTCGCTTTCTTCCATCTTCCTTACTGCATGTTTCCTTTCGGTTACATCTTCAATGGAGAGCAGGATTAACTTTTCATCCTTTTTTTCTCTTGTTATTTCCAGGGCATTCAATAAAATTATTCGTTCGCCAATAGATAAAAAGTTGTGTCTTACTTCAAAATCGCTGATCTGTTTTTTTTGTGGCAAAATTTCTTCCAGCAGGGTTCGCAGCTCGGGAATATTCCATTGCCGGTTGCCCAGGTCGTAAATCAACACCCCTTCTGTTTCCTGTTCATTTACTTCAAATGTTTTATAAAAAGCCTTGTTCGCCGTTTTTACCCTAAGGTTTTTATCTAGCACCACTAAAGGCTGATAAAGAGTGGCCACTATAGATTCAGAATAATTTCTTGCATCTGTTACCTGTTCGTTCAGGCCAACTAATTCGTGGTTTAAAACGGTGAGTTCTTCGTTGGTGCTTTGCAATTCTTCCTTACTTGTCTCCAATTCCTCGTTCAGGCTTTGTAATTCTTCGCTGCCACTAAGCAATTCTTCATTGGCACTTTGCAGTTCTTCGTTAGATGCTTCCTGGTCTTCGGTTATGCTGCGCATATCTTCACGGGCCTGTGCCAGTTCCTGTTCCAGCATTTGTATGCGAATATCTTTTTCGTCTTTTTTTGTTTTAGCGAAAGTTTTTTTCTTGTGGATTATTGCTGATTCATCGGTGTCATTTAAATTATTGTCGTGAAAGAGTATAAGGTAATAAGGTTCCAGGGTATTGGGCAGTGGAATGGCTTCAATAGAAATATTGCGGAGGCTGCCGTTTACATGTACAGGGATATTTTCTTTTATAACTTTTGTCTTATCTTTTTTTGCTTTGTGCAAAATATTACGCAGCTCAAAACCCAAACCGTTTTTTGCCATCAACAATAAATTATGGCTGGGTTTGCCGGGAGCCTGTTCTAAATAGTTTGCAGTGTTACCACGGAAATGTACAATGTCCATTGTTTCGTTTACTACCACTCCGGCCGGAGTATATTTTGTAAGTAAAATATCATCAGCCGTTTTTTGAAAGTCGGTGCGGTTCCGATAGCTATCGGAATCGCTTTTGGAATATTCATTTGCACGGCTCAAAATTTGTTCGCTTCGCTGGCTTGTTACCTGGATAAACCTTCCGGGCGCATCTTTTCGGGTATATAATTTATCGTTTTTTCCTTCGGCAGCAAATAGGTCGGGAACACCAGCGGTGGTTTCTGATTTTCCAAGTAATAAAAAGCCTTTTGGGTTTAGAGCATAATGAAAGGTGGTAAGCGCCTTCTTCTGTAAATATGGCTCCATATAAATAAGCACATTGCGGCAGCTTATACAATCCATCTTGCCAAAGGGTGGGTCTTTTAAAAAATTGTGGTGAGCAAACACACACATATCCCTAATGCTTTTATTTACCTGGTAACCGCCATTGGTTTTTGAAAAATACTCCTTTAGTCGATGAGGCGACACATCATTTACTTCGTTTTTTTCATAGATGCCGATTCGGGCTTTTGTAATTGCAGGTTCGCTGAGGTCGGTGCCAAAAATTTGTATTCTTTCATGATTATCGCCTAAAAATTCTTTAAAACAAATTGCAAAAGAATACACTTCCTGACCGGTACTGCAGCCTGCCACCCATATCCGTGTTATTTCGCCGGGAACTTTGTTTTTTACAATTGCCGGAAAAACATTTTCGCATAAATTATCGAAGACTTTTTTGTCGCGGAAAAAAGAAGTTACCGGTATTAATAAATCCTGATATAATAAATCCTGTTCTTGAGTATTTCCCCTTAAAAATTTTAGATAGTGAGCGGGCTCTTCATCTTTATTTACTACCATCCTGCGTAGTATTCTGCGACGGATAGTGGTTTGTTTGTAATATGTAAAGTCCACGCCCTTTCGGATCCGCAACAAAGAGAGAATTTGTTTAAAAACATCTTCCTCTTGTTTTGGAATGTTTTGCAGATAATCGTCACTGAGCATTATTTTACTGGTGACTTCTAAAAGTTTTTGTGGTATTTCTTCCGGCGGAAGAATAAAATCGACTACACCAGCCTGCACAGCACTATTCGGCATACTATCATATTCTGCAGATGCTCCATCTTGTGCGAACGTTATGCCCCCCTGGTCTTTAATGGCTTTCAATCCCAATGTTCCATCGGAAGCAGTACCCGATAACACCACACCGATAGCATGTGTTTGATGTACTTCAGCAAGCGAATTAAAGAAAAGGTCAATGGGCAGGTTTCGTTCAGTGTTGCTTTTTGCAGGGCGGGGGGCAAGTAGTAAAACACCATCCGTTGCTACCATCATTTTGTTGCTGGGGATAACGTAAATATGATTGGGCTGCACTTTAATATCATCAGCAATTTCAATCACAGGAATACTTGTTACTTTTTGCAAGATTTCTGGTAAAAGACTTTCATGATTAGGATCTAAATGTTGTACCAACACATAAGCCATTCCCGAATTTTCCGGAATTGCTTTGAGTAGTCTTTTAAATGCATCTAATCCCCCTGCCGAAGCACCTATACCTACTACAGGAAAAAGGTTGGATGATTCAATTGGATGATTTGACAATGACTCATTACTGCTTTTTGTCTTAGGAGAAGATTTTTTTTCATTAGTAGAAGCTGATTTCATTTTCATTTTTCTTAAAGTTCCAGCCTGACTTTATTATTCAGCTTTCTTTTAGTAAATAATATTTTCTTTATCGATTTATAAAAGCCGAGATTGCCAGATATATTTTCACAAACTCTTAGTCGATTAAGTCTATTGGTAAATGTACTGTTTACAAATTTTACGAATGTGTTTTAATAATAATTATGCTCATTTCAGCCGTTTATCAAGCAATAGTCTGATAAACAAGTTATTATTCAAAAAAAATTTTAACAAAAAACGGCGATTTTGAGTTAATTTCACGGTTTTGTCATAAATATGATATTAAAATTCAACTTTAGTTTTCTATTTGATTTGAAGCATTATCTTTGCCGCCCGATTAAATAATACATTAATATTCAAAGAAATGACAAAAGCAGAACTGGTTGCTGAAATCAGCACAAAAACTGGTATAGAAAAGACGGTAACATTGCAAGCTGTAGAAGCAGCGATGAAAGTGATTAAGAATACAATGACCGATGGAGAGAATGTTTATCTCCGTGGTTTTGGTTCTTTTATCGTTAAACGAAGAGCACAAAAACTTGGGAGAATTATTTCGAAGAATACGACGATAATTATTCCTGAGCATAATATCCCTGCTTTTAAGCCTGCTAAGACTTTCGCAAACAAAGTTAAGAATGCGAAGATCAAAAAGAATCAGACTACAGAAGCAATTGACTGATTAGAATGCGAACGGGCAGCAAACAATTAATGCTGATAGCCGGTGCAGCGCTGCTTACTGCAGCACTTTATTTTGCTCCCCAAAAAACGGAGAACAATACTCCAATTGATAATAAAAGTGAAGTATTTTCTTTTGATGCTTTTGTAAATGAAGCTAAAGGGCAATTAAAGAGGCAGGAAGTAGAACAAATAAATGAAGTTGAAGCAGCTCTTAAAAAAGATCCTACTTCAAATCGTTTAACCGATTCTCTCGGAAAGATGTGGGATAGGCTGCAAATGCCGCAAATCTCTTCACATTATTTTGAGATAAATGCAGAAAATAATCCGGATGAAAAATCATGGATTAATGTTGCATACCGGTATTACGATGCTTTTAGAATGACAGACGATTCAACAATCCGGAAAATTTTTGTTGAAAAAGCTATTTCATCCTATCAAAAAGTTCTTTCTATTAATCCGGAAAACCTAAATGCAAAAACAGACCTGGGTTTGTGTTTTGCAGAAGGTACATCTACTCCGATGAAAGGGATTTTACTTTTAAGAGAAGTTGTTGCAAAAAATCCAGAACATGAAATGGCTCAGTTTAATCTGGGTATATTGTCTGTAAAGTCCGGACAATATGAAAAAGCGATTGAAAGATTTCAAAAAGTTCTTGAAATTAATCCATCAAATAAAGAAGCAAGATTTTTACTTGGCCGTACTTATTCGGCTGTTGGGAAAAAACACATTGCTTTGGAAAATTTAAATATGATAAAGGATTCAAACGATCCTCGTTTTAATGAAGAAGTAAAAAATTTAATTAATCAAATTAATAACAATTAAACACTCAGCACATGCCAAGCGGTAAGAAAAGAAAAAGACATAAGATGGCAACGCATAAGCGTAAGAAACGTCTTAGAAAGAACAGACATAAGAAAAAATCGAGGTAGTTTATTATTCAATATTCAGTATTCTTTTTAATTAAGTGAATACTGAATATTGAATATTTTATACCATTGATTGTTGCGCTTAATTTAAAAAATCGTTGGCTTTTCGGAAAAATTCTTGGTATGTGATGCGTCTCATACCGACCATAACTCCGACGATGTGAATGCGTAAAATGTTTTGTATACTGTTCTGTGTTTTTCTACATACTTTCTGTCTATGATCGGAGTGTTTGTAAAAACCTTTTAATTGAACAACGAATTAGTAATCAATTCAACACCAGATGAAGTAACGATTGCCTTAATTGAAAACAATCATCTTGTTGAATTAAACAGTGAAAAGAAAGATCAGCGCTTCCAGGTTGGAGATATTTATCTCGGCCGTGTTAAGAAACTGATTCAGGGCTTAAACGCCGCTTTCGTGGATGTCGGTCACGAGAAGGATGCTTTTTTGCATTATCTCGACCTCGGTCCTCAAGTGCAATCGCTCCTAAAACTCATACGTCTTACCACTACCGGAAAAAATCCGGATCCAATGCTGAGTAATTTTCAGTTGGATAAAGATATCGATAAGGGTGGGAAAATCACGAATGTACTTTCTCCCAATCAATGGGCTTTAGTTCAGGTCGCAAAAGAACCAATTTCATCCAAAGGACCACGGGTTACTTCTGAAATTTCACTCGCCGGCCGTTTTGTTGTTATGGTACCTTTTACGGATACTGTTTCCATTTCGCAAAAGATTAAAAGTGCCGAAGAAAGACAAAGACTTAAACGCCTTGCGCAAAGTATTAAGCCGAAAGGTTTTGGTCTAATCGTTCGTACAGTAGCAGAAGGGAAAAAAGTTGCTGAATTAGATAAAGACATTCAGGATCTGGTTTCGAAATGGAAGTCTGCTTTCCAAATGCTTCAGACAGCTAAACCACCACAAAAAATACTAGGAGAATTAAACAGAACATCTACCATTCTCCGGGATCTTCTTAATCCCAATTTCAATTCTATTCATGTTAATGACCCGGCTCTTGCTGAGGAAATAAAAAGTTATATCAGTGCAATTGCTCCTGAACAAACGGAAATTGTAAAACTGTACAAAGGCCGTCAACCTATTTTCGATCATTTCGGAATTGAAAAACAAATCAAAGCCAGCTTTGGTAAAACTGTTACCATGGCTAATGGTGCTTATCTTATCGTTGAACATACGGAAGCGATGCATGTTATCGATGTAAATAGCGGCGGGCGTGTAAAAAGTGATAATGAATCCAGCCAGGAAGCGAATGCTCTTCAGGTAAACCTTGATTCTGCTGTTGAAGTTGCCCGTCAGCTTCGGATGAGAGATATGGGTGGAATTATTGTCGTTGATTTTATCGACATGCATAATCCACAGAACCGTAAAATTTTGTACGAGCGACTGAAGGATGAAATGAAACGGGATAGAGCGAAGCATACCATTTTGCCTCCAAGTAAATTCGGACTTATACAGATTACAAGGCAGCGCGTCAGACCGGAAACCAATGTTACAACTGTAGAAAAATGTCCGGCTTGTGATGGTACCGGCGAAATTAAAGCGAGTGTTTTATTTGTTGATGAAATAGAAAACAATTTGAGATATTTTGTGAGTGAACAAAATGAAAAACAACTCACACTAACCGTCCATCCGTTCCTTGAATCATTTTTAAATAAAGGAAGTATTTTTAAACCTTCAATTTCAAATAAGTGGAAGAAAAAATTCAAAGTGAAGTTTAAGGTAAATACGAATAACAATTATCATATGCTTGAATATCATTTTTTCAATAAAATGGATGAGGAAATTAAAATTTAACCGGGGTTTAGCATTTTTAAGTTTATAGTACTCAAAATGATTTGAATAATTTTCTTGATAAATTCAATTCAATACCTTCTCTTTGAATATAGATTTCAATATAAATATTAAACTATTTAGTATTATTACACTGCTTAATCTATTTGATCAGGCAATTTATTTTAATTTTAAAACCAAATTCCTTAAATCATAGGAATATAAACTATCCACATCATGCGTATCGTTAAAAAAATTCTACTCATTCTCGCCGTAATTTTTGTTGTGATTGCGGCTATTGGTTTTATTTTCTTTCCATCACACATTCATGTTGAAAGAAAAGCGCTAATTAACCAAAAGCAAAGTGTCGTATATAATTACGTCAACAATTTCGATAACTATAATTCCTGGTCGCCCTGGTTTGAAATGGATCCTGCAGCCAAGTATACTTTTGTTGGTCCGCATTCAGGCGTTGGTGCTTCTTTTAAGTGGGAAAGCCTTGTTAAAGATGTTGGAAAAGGAAGTATCACTATAACAGATGCTATGCCTGATTCATTAATTAAAGAGGATTTGAATTTTATGGAGCAAGGTACAGCGAAAAGTTCTTTCAGATTTTCTCCCGAAGGCAATGGAACAAACGTAACATGGGCTTTCGATGTAGAAGCGGGTGCAAATCCATTATTCAGAATTATGGGCGGTTTCATGGATGGAATGCTTGGGAAAGATTTTGAAAAAGGACTTAGTAAACTGAAAAAAAATCTGGAATCAATTCCTGCAACCGATTCTTCTTCTGTTCAACAATAAGCATTTAAAGAATATTTTGATTGATGGATAAGAAATTCATTTCGCCTGAAAAAGCCCTACTGAAGGCAGAAAATTATTGTGCTTATCAGGAAAGAAGCCAGCAGGAGGTAAGAGATAAAATATATTCCTGGGGACTTCATCGAAATGAAGTTGAAAATATTTTATCAACGCTCATAACCACCGGTTTTTTGAAGGAAGAAAGATTTGCGACTACATTTGCAAGGGGAAAATTCAGAATAAAAAAATGGGGCCGCAATAAAATTCGGGAAGCTTTAAGAGGAAAAAAAGTACCGGAACCAATGATAAAAAAAGCACTTTTAGAAATTGATGAAAGAGAATATGGAAAAATATTAAATGATGTTATCCATAGCCGATCTAAAACCGTGACAGAGAAAAATTCAATGAAAAGAAATTATAAAATTGCCTCCTATGTTATTTCCCGCGGCTTCGAAGCCGAACTCGTTTGGGAAGCACTAAATCAATCAGAGTAATAGGTATTTGTAGATGTTATTAAGTTTATATATTTTTTTTCTATTCTGTTTGGGAAAAAATTATTTTTAACGAATAGCGAATAGCGAATAGCGAATAGCGAATAACGATTAACGAATAGCCAATAAAGATTAACGATTAACGAATAACGAAAAACAATTAACCAATAATGACAACTGACCAACTAAAAGATCTTAAAGAACGTGCCGAAGCTCTGAGGAGGTATCTTTGACATCGACCGTAAACTGCAATTAATAAAAGAGGAAGAGGCACTTACCCATGCAGCGGATTTCTGGAACGATCCGAAAAAAGCCGAAATTGTTTTAAAAGGAATTAATCAAAAGAAGAAGTGGACGCAACCTTTCATTGCGCTTTCTGCCTCTATTGAAGACCTTGCCGTACTTTTTGATTTTTTAAAAGAAGGAGCAGCCACTGAAGCGGAGGTAGAAAAACATTACGCCGAAACAACCAAACTTTTAGAGGATGTTGAATTCAAGCGAATGCTTGGTGCTGAAGAAGATCAATTGAGTTCTTTTCTGAATATTAATTCCGGTGCCGGTGGCACCGAGAGCCAGGACTGGGCAGAAATGCTTATGCGTATGTACATTATGTGGGGCGAGAAAAACGGTTATAAGGTTACGGAAATCGATATACAACCTGGCGAAGGTGCCGGCATAAAATCAGCCACGCTTCAATTTGAGGGAGATTTTGCGTACGGATTTCTGAAAGCAGAAAGCGGTGTTCATCGCCTTGTTCGTATCTCACCATTCGATTCCAATGCACGGCGTCATACTTCTTTTGCTTCAATCTTTGCTTATCCTGTCGTTGATGATTCTATTGTCATCGATATAAAAGATGCCGACATAGAAATTCAAACCTCACGATCCGGCGGCGCAGGAGGACAAAATGTAAACAAGGTTGAAACAAAAGTGCAGCTTACTCACAAGCCTACGGGAATTGTTATTGTTTGTCAGGTCGATCGTTCTCAGGGTGGAAATAAAATGCTTGCGATGAAAATGCTTAGGTCGCAGCTTTATGAATTGGAAATCAAGAAACGCAATGAAGCAAAAGCAATAGAAGAAGCATCAAAGAAAAAAATTGAATGGGGATCACAGATTCGTTCTTATGTTTTCCACCCTTATAAACTCGTGAAAGACAATCGTACCGATTATGAAACATCGGATGTGCAGGGAGTGATGGATGGTGATCTGAATGAATTTATGAAAGCGTTTTTGATGGAATATGCGAAGAGCAGATAAGGATTGAAGATTGAAACTCGATAGCTATCGGGTTTCAATCTTCAATCCTTTTAAACACTTTCATTTGTAATAGTGCCTATAAATTATTTTTCAAAAGAATTTTTAAATCTTCTAAATTTGTTTTTTCCAATGAGAAAGATAAATTTTGATCTTTATCTGTTCTAATTTTTTTTATTGCGAAATATGGACTATTGTCTCTGAATCCAGTTACAAAAATAACAGCGTTTTCTCCGGCTGGCAAAAATGGTAATCCGTTGTTGTCTATGAATTCATATTTGTTTTTCCCCTTTTCAATGCCCCCAAGGCAAACTTTTTCTTTTTCAAGAACAATAGAAACAGATATTTCATTTATTTTATCTGGGTTATTTATTAATGTAATAACATTTACTCGTTTAGGATTGCTATTTTGAAATAGTCTGTCGCAATTTGCCCAACCCAATTGTTTTAATGAAAAGACATAATTCACGGATTTGTTGACAGCAAAAATATTTTTATTCTCTTCTTCCATTTTCTTTTTATTTTCTGCCTGAATTTTCATAAGCTGTTCATAAATTTTTTTTTGTTCTTGTTCTGCTAATTTTTGCGCTTTCTCCTCTTCAATTCTTTTTTGTTCAATCATTTTTTTCTTTTTCTCAAACACATCATATTTCTTATTGTATTCGGCCATAGCTTTTGCATAATCTTGGTTTTCCACAAATACAGGTGAAACTTTATAACTTTTCTCGACAAGTTTTTTATTTACATAACCTGAAAATGAAATGAGATAAAGTCCATTGTCATTTATTTTTTTTAGATCGATCGACATCCAGATTGTCTTTGTGTCGCTTTCCTGGAAATTATGTGTGTCTATCAGTTTGAATTTCACATTCCGATAATCAGCTAATTCAGGAAAAGAAGCGGTATCAAAAATTAATGACATAATTGTATCAGCTCCTGCTTTATATTTTTTAGGTTTAGCAGGCTCTATCAGTTTTATTTCTTCATCAATTACCATTTTATTCGAATTGTTCTTAATATTATGAGTAATTTCGATTAATGTGTCAGAAGAAATATTCTGCTTTTCAACTTTAAGAATAATGTTGCTTGGCTTTACCCAATTGAATTGATTTGTTGATGAATCAAATTCTGCTGAATAGATCTGCATAAAATCTTTTATTTGATCGGCACGCATTTCTACATCAATAACTTTATTTTCTGCTAGTTTTAAATTTCCAGTTTCTGATTTAGCCTGAACATAAATCATCCCCCCGCTTTCAAGAATATTTCCATCCGATACTGTAAACATTTTACCTAGCAGGATGTCTTCTTTTGTAGTGGCTTCTCGAAGTTCAACATTGACATTTCCCTGAAAAGGTAATCCATCACTGTCAACGAATGAATTTTTATAAATATGGAGCTTAGTTCCTGACTTCCCAACAAGAGTGGTATCCTGATTCGAGTCAATGGCATAATGAGTAGTTGGCAAATTTTCTCCGGCATACACCTTTACCAATTTACAATTAGATTCTTTGCTGCAATGAAGACAGCAATTCAGCAGAAATACTACTGCGAGGCATGTGATTATTATCTTTCTCATGTTTATTTGATTTTTTATGTTTATACCGCTTTTTTTAGTAGGTAACCTATGATATAAAAATATTTTTTTGTCAATAAAAAATAGGGTTACCTTTATCGCAAACAGGTATTAAGCAAAATGGCTGAGAACTATTCCGATATCGAATTAGTTGAAAAACTATCAAATGCTGACTCCAACGCATTTGGGTTTTTATATAAGAGATACTTTCAGATGGTAAAAAACCTTGTCGAGAAAAACTCTGGCACCAGTGATGATGCTTCTGATCTTTTCCAGGAAGTTGTGATTATCATTTATGAGAAGTTGCGTGATGGTAAGTTTATTCTTTCATGTTCGATGAAGACGTTTATCTATTCAATCGCTCGCAATCAATGGCTGAAGAAATTAAAAATTAAAAAACGGCAGGTGTCATTTTCAAATTTCGAAGATTATATAATTTTGGAAGAAGAACCGGAAAACCTGTTGTTAGGAGATATTCAGCAATGGTTAAAAGAAATTGGTGAGGCGTGCAGGAAATTGCTGATTCACTTTTATTACCTGAAAAAATCGATGAACGAAATTTGCAGTGAATTAGATTATTCGAATGCTGATTCGGCAAAGAATCAAAAATATAAATGCATTCAGCGATTGAAAAAAATGGTTAAGGAGAAATCACAATGAATTTTTCCCTCGATGATATTGAATTAATAGATCGTTACATCAGAAAAGAACTATCTTCTGATGAGTTGTTGGCTTTTAATTCAAGGTTGAAAGATCAGGAATTTGCTGCCGAGGTAAATTCCCATATAAAATCACTTGAAGTTATAAAATTTGCAGGGCGGCAATTATTGGCCAGTCAATTGAAAACAATACAACAAAACATTGAAACTAGCGATGGTTATCAAAAATATAAGCCATCTCACAATGGGAAAGGATTTTTTGGGAAAGGATTGATGTCTGTAATAATCATCGGTATAATTGCAATTACATGTTATTTTTATTTTTCAGGATCATTAGTGCCTGATAAAATTGATTTTTTTAATAATGATTCCGCAACTCCTGATACAGTCTATCATTATAATATCAAGAAAGATACAATTATCTTAAATAATCGGCATGCCAGAAAGAGTGATACAATACGAACAATCAGATATGATACAACTTATGTAAAGACGTATGTTCCATTAAACGGTAGTGACAAATTCGGCAAGGAGGAACAGCCAGATACTATTATCATAAGAAAAAATATTAATTAAATTATTGATCTTTTCTTTTAAGGAACAAACACAATGTTAAAAGTATATTTCAAACCCACCTGCAGCACCTGTCGCACAGCGCTTTCTTTATTGAAGGAAAACACTGATGAAGATTACGAACTTATCGAGTATTTAGTAAAAGTCCCAACGGAAAAAGACATCAAAGAAATTTTGAAAATGCTTGGAATGAAAGCGGAGGATCTCGTACGTAAAAAAGAAAAGTTGTATAAAGAAAAGTATGAAGGCAAGAAAATCTCAAATTCTGAATGGATAAAGATACTTCATAAAAATCCAATTCTTATCGAACGGCCAATATTTGTGAAAGATGGGAAAGCGATTATTGGCAGGCCGGTGGAGAGGGTGTTGGAGATTATTTAAAATTGAAGAGTGAAAATTTATTAATACTAGAATATAGGCCATAGTAAAAGTTGTGAAATATATTATCATAAGCGGCTTTGGTCATTATAAACTTTCATATATATTTGTATTATGTCCCATTTATCAGAAATAAAAAACACTCTTCAAGAATTAAAACCTTTTTTGATTAAAAAATACCATATTAGTTCAATAGGACTTTTTGGTTCAATAGTTCGTGACGATTATTCACCTGTTTCAAGTGATATTGATATTATTGTAGATTTCAGCAAGCCTATAGGGATTGAATTTATTGATCTGGCCGATTTGATTGAAAAGGAATTAAAAAAGAAAGTGGATCTCGTTTCTAAGAATGGTATCAAGATTAAATATTTTCAGCAAATTGAACCGGAAATAATTTATGTCTAAAAGACGAGCAGAACTCTTAGTTGACGATATTATTAATAGCGGTAATAAAATACTGGCCTATACAAATAATCTTTCCTTTGAGAGTTTTATTGCAGATGATAAAACTGTAGATGCAGTAGTCAGGAATTTCGAAATTATTGGCGAAGCAGCTACTAGGCTTCCTGAAGACTTTAGATAAAAATTTCCTGATATTGATTGGCATAGAATCCGGGGTTTTAGAAACCGAATCATTCATGACTATATAGGCATTGATTATGAAATAGTCTGGCAGATTAAAGAATTATTTCTTCCGGAGTTATTAGAAAGGTTGCGAAAAATGTCTTGAAAAACATCAAAACAGTATTTTTACTTTTTTAAAAAAATTAATTTACCTTTTCCTAAAATATCACTTTGAGTTTCTATCCTAAAAAAATAAATTCCGGCATTAAATTCATCAGCCATTATTTCAAATTGGTGATGATAGAATTTTTCATTTTTGATTAACCGCCCGGTAATATCATAAACAGAATACCACAATTGTTTTCCGGCAGGGGCGTTTTTAATATTAACAATAGTAGAATTTGCAGATATGCTTTCAAAAATAACTATATTTCCTGATGGTTGTGAATTAGGCCCACCATCTGCATTAACTCTTGCTTTCATGCAAGTAGTACAACCTTTTTCATCCGAAACACATACCTGATAAATTCCCGGAGGCAAATTGAAAACACTATCACCAGCAATCCATTCAATTGGTGGTCCCTGGTAATAGTGATAAGGTAGAACACCTCCTGATGCAGTTAAACGAATTACACCGTCTAAGCAATTTTCGCAGGACGAATTTTTTATTTCAGCTGAAATGTTTAATGGTGTCAAATGTTCCTGTGTTATGATATCTGAAATTTCACAGCCTCGGCTATCAATAATCGAAACATCACAACTATCTATACATTCTTTTAATAATGTTGTATTGATTGTGTCGCACCATGTTATTGAATAGGGAGGTACGCCACCGGAAATAAAAGCTTGTGTGCTGCAGCTTTCATAACAATTATATGTTGTAGAAAAAATGGCAGACAAAACCGGAGGGTCTATGAGTTCAATTGTAACGGTGTCAGTACACGTACTATCATCTTTAAAGATAACTGAATATGTTCCGGGACAGAGATTCTCTATTAATTGTGATGTATCATTGGTATTCCACATAAAACTAAATGGGGGCACACCTACACCGATTACTTTTAATTTCGCATCGCAAAAACCAGTACATGATATTTCATTTACATTGACAAAAGCACTACATTTTGGCGGGTCTATGGTAATTGGAATGGGAATACTGCAACCATAATTAGGATTAATTAAAATGTAACAATCTCCCGGACAAAGTTTTGTAGTATATCCTGTTGAATCATTGCACCATAATATTGATGAGGGTGTATACTGGGGTAGAGAGACTTCCACAAGTGTTTGACAAGGATTTGCCGGGTCGTAGAACAGTATATTAACTTCAGGTTTAAACGGCAAATCAGAAATATGCTCAGTAATTGAATCTGAACAACCATTTGCATCAATCATAATACAATGATAATCGCCTTCGCATAAATTAGTAATAATTGTATCAAATCTATTGAACCAATTCGGGATTACCGGATCTGTCCAGAAAAATGTTGCAGGGCGAACGCCACTTTTAATTTGAACCATAATACTATTCCAACACGGCCGCAGGCAATTTGGAATTCGAATTGAATCACGTAAACTGCAAGGCGGTAAATTAGAATTGAAATTGACATAAACAGAATCTTTTTGAGCACATCCGTTATTGTCAATTGTTAAAACGTTATTCCAACCGAAACACAATGAATCAGAATAGAAATTTGTAGACCCATTGTCCCATAAATAATTTGAAATTAAATTTTGAAATGATGGTTGTGTAACTACAGCCATGCCATTGCAAACCAGTGTATCGATTATAGTTGTAGAAACAATATTTACAATTCGACGGTTGAATTCTTCTATTTCTATGGTGTCTGTAATAATACATCCGATGGAATCTGTTATAGTGCAAATATAAATTCCAGGGCAAAGATTTTGAATTGAGCTTGTTGTTTCGCCTGTTGACCAGGAATATGTTATTGGTAATTGAAGATCATAAACAATTGCACGAATTGTTCCATTGCAACTATCAAAACAAGAATTTGTTTTTTGTAAACTTAAAAAATATGGTTGAAAATTATTCCAATTAGAATAAACTTTGCAACCAAAAGAATCTACAACTTCAACACGATAAGAGTCATAATGATCCGTATTCAATGCTGCATTCGTCTGGCCAGGTATGGGTCCGGAATAATTAAACCATTGAAAAGAATCTGCATGTAGAACAATAGCAACAAGTTGATTGCATATTTTGGAAATTTGAATTTCAGGTTGCGGATGATTTAATGAATTTACAACTATAGTATCATAAAAGCTGCATCCAAAAGTATTCTCTGTTTTTACAATATAGATTCCGTTTTTTCTAGCTGTAAAATATGGTTTATAATTATTGAGTTCATCCCCATTATACCACCATTTGGTAAATGCACCTTGAATACTATCGACTAAAATTAAAGATGAATTACATGATGAAATTGTATCAACACTTTGAATATGTAAATAAGCAACTGGAACAGGTTTCGGTTCAACATGAATTAGTTTAGAAATGGTTGTTCCATTTGCATCTGTAACAGAAACTGAATAATCTGTCGGTACAGATGGAGTGAAATCAGGATTTGCAATTGTATCATTCGACAATCCGGTTGAAGGGCTCCACAAAATGTGATATGGCTGAACCCCACCATGAATTTTAATTTCAGGATTAGCTTTATCACCCGAACAGAAATAAGATGAGTCTGGCAAATAGGTCCATAAATTAGTTTCTGTCGGATATTTATACAAAATCCTTTTTTTACTAAAATAATGTGATGTTGAATAATCTTGGAATTCAATTTCCGGGTGACACGATGAATTATAAACGATACTATCAAAATCCCAAATTCCTCCCATCGAGCTTGGCCATATATAAAGCCTTGTCGTTAATTGATGGTTACAGGTATAGGAATAAACAGTACTCCCTTCGTTGTAATAATAATTACCTGAACCTTGAAAAACAAGGTCATTATTTTGATCGTAAATTTTTTTGTTAATAGTAACTCGTTGCGAAGAATAAAGTGAGTCAATAACTTTTGTTCCGGAATTTATTGGGTAATAATGAAATATATCTTTATCATAATCTATCCATATTCCATTCGAAAATTTCTGAGTTATTATTTGAGAAATACTATCAAAAGAATTATAATTATTTAATGTTCTGTAAAAAGGCGTAAAAACGTTAGAAGAATCTCTAAAACGAGTAATAATAGAGTCTTTCCCGGAAAAACTTAATTCGTTTATTGTTGTAGCATAAGGGTTAATAATCCAATTTGCACCATCCCATTTATAAAAATCAATTTTAATTTTATTATTAATTGTATCGTATATATAATTTGATTTATAACAAGAATTAATATTAGAAAAACTAAAGTATATTTTTTCGGATATTCTTCCGGCAGAATCATAATCATAACTTTCAAATTCCTGTTTTATCCATTGGGTGTTTCCCAGATTTTCTAAAATCGAATAGACTAATTTTTGGTTATGAAAAGAATCTGTTTCGAGGGAATAATCACTCCAAATTGTACTTGGACGATCCATTTGAAACTGGCATAGTTTTACAACTACAGAATCATTGCTTTGTGCTAATAAGCAGAAAGGTGTAAAAAAATATATTATAAATATTGAAAAATTTATTAAAGCTTTCATCGTAAAGAATAGCTAAAATAGGAATAAAATCCTTTTGTTAATGAATGATTGAAATAGATTTACAACTCTTCATTTGAAATGATTAATTTCGCACCTATAATCATTACATCATGCAATTCCGAACCGAAAAAGACACAATGGGAACCGTAGAGGTACCGGCAAATGTATACTGGGGAGCACAAACGCAACGTTGCACGAAATAAAAAAGCTATAAATTTTGAAGAAATTTTTTAATAGAAGATTTGTTTTTTACAACCTGATTTTCGATGCACTGACGATTTTATATGTCGTTTTTTTCGACGTCAAACCTGAACGTATCGTAGCTTTTTATTGGCTCGATACCTGTGTGATGATAGTGTTCTTTATGATATTTTTAAAAGTAATTGGTAGTCTAAGTTGGTATATTGAAATTATTTTTGGTGCATTTATTTTATTATGCTTGAATTTCTGTGGATTTTTATTACTATTTGAATTGGCTGATTTAACAGGCTGGGCAAAGCAAATAGAATTGGATAAAATTGGAGATATTTTAAAACCATATTTTGATGTAGGTCCTTTTATTTTTATCTCGTCAATTGGCAATTATTATTTGTTTGAAAGGGTTAAAAATATTTATCGAAATGGCGGTAAGCCGGAATTTCTATTTAATTATAATTGCGTGTATTCAGTTTTGTTAATACCTGTGGCTATTTTTGTTAGTTCACTAGTATTTCTTTTAATTGGAAATAGAATCTTATCTCTCATTATTTGTTTCCTGGTATTCAGAAATCGACTAGATTATTGGCGATATAAATCAATAAATAACCTTGAAAAAGAATTGGCTATCTCAAGTGCAAGAGAACTTATTTAATTACTTTTGCTTTTCAATATATTTCTTTACGCACTTTGCTTAAACTTAGCACAATCTACGCGAAAATAAACATCCTATCATGGAAAACAGAATTGAAAAAGATACAATGGGAACAGTAGAAGTCCCTGCAAATGTTTATTGGGGAGCACAAACGCAACGCTCCATCGAAAATTTTAAGATTGCCCAGGACATTAACCGCATGCCCAAAGAAATTATCCGCGCTTTTGCTATTTTAAAAAAAGCAGCAGCATTGACAAATCTCGATGCCGGCGTTATTTCGAAAGACAAAGTCGAACTCATTTCTAAAGTATGTGACGAAATTCTCGCCGGAAAACTGAATGATGAATTCCCGCTGGTTGTTTGGCAGACCGGATCCGGTACGCAATCAAATATGAATGTGAATGAAGTTATTGCCTATCGAGCTCATGTCATCAGCGGCGGAAAATTAACAGATGAGAAAAAAATTATTCATCCCAATGACGATGTAAACAAATCACAATCTTCCAACGATACTTTTCCTACCGCCATGCACATTGCCGCTTATCAATCTTTGCATGAAGTAACATTACCGGGATTGAAAATGTTGCGTGATACGTTGAAGCAAAAATCGAAAGACTTTATGCATATCGTAAAAATTGGTCGTACACATCTGATGGATGCAACACCTTTGACACTTGGACAAGAGATCAGTGGCTATGTATCTCAACTTGATCATGGAATAAGAGCGATCGAACATACACTTCTTCACCTTTCTGAATTAGCGTTGGGCGGGACCGCAGTTGGTACGGGAATCAATACACCTCCCGGTTATGATGTTAATGTGGCTAAACATATTGCAAAACTAACAGGACTTCCATTCATCACAGCAGAAAATAAATTTGAAGCTCTTGCAGCGCACGATGCTATTGTCGAAGCACATGGTGCATTGAAGACGGTTGCCTGTTCGTTGATGAAAATTGCCAACGATATCCGATTGCTTTCATCGGGCCCTCGTTGTGGCATCGGTGAAATTTTTATTCCGGATAATGAACCGGGCTCTTCAATTATGCCCGGCAAAGTAAATCCTACACAGTGCGAAGCAATGACTATGGTTGCCGCTCAAGTCTTAGGAAACGACGTTGCCATAAACATTGGCGGTGCAACCGGTCATTTTGAACTCAATGTATTTAAACCGGTAATGATTTATAATTTCCTTCACTCCGCTCGTCTTATTGGTGATGTTTGTGTTTCCTTCAATGATAAATGCGCCAAAGGAATTGCTCCTATCGAAGAGAACATCAGAAAAAATTTAGAAAACTCTTTAATGCTGGTAACAGCACTGAATACAAAAATCGGTTATTACAAAGCTGCCGAGATAGCACAAAAAGCACACAAACAAGGAAAGACTTTAAAACAAACAGCCGTTGATTTAGGCTATGTTACTCCCGAACAATTCGATGAATGGGTAAAGCCGGAAGAAATGGTAGGAAAGATTATTTGAAATATAATTTTGCCCCTGCTAAATAAAATAATCTCAAAAAATCCCTAAACCCCACCTAAATTTTTTAAATTCTTGATTCTTGATTCTTGATTCTTGATTCTTGATTCTTGATTCTTGATTCTTGATTCTTGATTCTTGATTCTTGATTCTTGATTCTTGATACATGATACCATCAAACATACTTCTCCCCCTTTTTAATCTTAACATCATTAACTAGATTCCGCACTTGTTGTTCATCATCTTTAGGGCAAATGAGAAGAACATTGTCGGTTTCAACAACGATAAAATTTTCCAGTCCTTGAATGACAGCCAGTTTATTTTTTGACATATTAATAATACAGTTCGAAGTATGATCAACCATAACATGCGGGCCAACGATTGCATTTCCTTGTTTGTCGTGGGGAAGATGTTCATACAATGATTTCCAAGTTCCAAGATCGCTCCATCCGAATTCGGCGCTAAGCACATAAACATTTCTGGCTTTTTCCATGATGCCATAATCGATTGAAATATTTTTACAAAGTGCATAAGCCTTTCGAATAAAATCAGCTTCTGTTGGTTTATAATAATGTTCCATGCCTTCCATAAAAATAGAGTGCATTTCCGGCATATTTTCTTCAAAAGCTTTCAGGATAGTTTTGACATTCCATAAAAAGATACCGGCATTCCATAAAAACTCTCCGCTCTTCAGGAAAAATTTCGCCATTTCCAGATTAGGCTTTTCTGTAAATGTTTTTACTTTTCTTATTTTAAATTCTTCGTTGCTGGTATCTTCATTAAATTGAATATAACCATAACCCGTATCGGGCCGACTGGGTTGGATACCGATAGTTAGAAGAACATCGTTCTCTTCAGTGAATGCAAGACCACGAATAATAGCTTCACGAAAATTATTTTCATTTTTGATAATGTGATCGGAGGGAGCTACGACAAGATTTGCATTTGGATTTACAGCATAAATTTTTGATGCGGCATAAGCAACACAAGGAGAAGTGTTTCTTCGTTGCGGCTCGGCCAGTACCTGATCTTTTTTTAACTCCGGAATTTGTTCAAATATAAGATTGAGATATGTTTCATTGGTAACGATATAAATATTTTCCTGTGGGCATATCGTTAAAAAACGTTCATACGTTTGACGTATTAGAGTTTTCCCTGTACCGAGTATATCAATAAATTGTTTTGGATAATTATTACGACTCATTGGCCAAAAACGGCTTCCAATGCCGCCGGCCATAATGACACAGTAATTGTTTTTCATCAGGTGTTTTAAAAACTTTTCTTTTTGAGTAAAGAATTAGTCGATGTGAGTAAAATTTATGTTGTAAGTAAAAGCATTTTAAATGTTGATATTGGTTTATGAAAATCAACAATGGAGAATTATTTTACAAATATTCTCTCGGCTACTATTAATTTATTTCACGTAAGTGCTGACAATGCTTTTTTTAATGAAGTAAAAACATTTGGGATTTCATCAATATTGCAAGTACCGACCGAAAGCCTGTACCAAGGCGAATCGTCGGAAGATCCGAAAGCAGAAAATGGAACTAGTCCAAGTTTTGCTTCATCCAGAATATATTGTGTTACGTCTTTCTGAGTATGTAATGTTTTTCCATCAGCAGTTTTTTTCCCTTTCAAATCGAATCGAACAGTAAGGTAAATAGCAGCCTGTGGAGAGATAGAATCTACATTAAATCCTTCTTTTTTTAGTTGAACAAACCCATTGTAAAATCCCTGAAGTCTGTTGTTCACTTCTTTTTTAAACTGATGAAGATAATTATCAACTGCAGTTTTATTTTTCAAAAATTCTGCAACGGCAATTTGTTCCGCTTTTGGAGCCCAGGCTCCAACGTGAGATAAAATCGCTTTCATTTTGTCAATGATTGCTCTGGGGCCCGTTGCCCATCCGACACGGACACCTGTTGCAGCAAAAGATTTTGAAATACCATCAATGAATATGGTATAATCTTTCATTGCCGGTCTGAGTGAAACAGGATCATAATGTTTTGTATTTCCGTAAGTAAGTATCCAATAAATCTGATCATACAATAAGTACACAGGTTTTTCATTGGCACCTCTGCGCTTATTTTCTTCTAGAATAAGATCACAGATATCTTCTAATTGTTTTTTTCCGAAAACTGTACCTGTTGGATTCAAAGGCGAACAAAGAGCAATCAATGTAACATTTTGAATATGTGGACGAATATCATCAGCCACAGGCATAAAATTATTCTCAGCACTCGTTTCCATAAAAACAGGATTCACTCGGGCGAGATGGCAATAATGATTGTTATTCCAGGAAGGGACAGGGAAAACGACAGACTCTCCGGGATCGAGAAGAGTAGTATAAACGGCATAAATCAGTGGGCGTGCACCGGCAGATATTAAAACTTCATCAGGTGTATACGATTGATTTTGTTTCTCCAGTAAAAATTCTGCAGCTGCTTTCCGCAATTCTACCATTCCATTGGCTGCAGGGTAGTTGGTTTGATGTTCTTTATAAGCTTTGATAATAGCATCATTCAATTCGGTCGGAATTGGAAAAATAGCCGGATCAAAATCACCGATGGTATAATTATAAATCTTTTCACCCGTACGGATTTTTTCATTGATTTCAGCGGCCAGTTTAATGATCTCCGAACCAATCAGCGTTTCAGCCATTTCTGAAACCTGAAGAGGCAAGCGCTTTTCTACTGCGGTTTCCGACATATAAATTAGGTTTTAAGGGTGGAAAGCAAATGTAAGTAAAATGTTGGATTTTAAGTTTAAATTGAAGGTTGTTCACCTTCCGTTTAGTCGTGCAAATTAATAAAAGATTTAGGGATTAGATTTCTAAATTATAGTTATTTACGGAATTTTAAAAGAAGGGAACTTGTCCTAAATAATACGCATTTAGCTAAATTATCAGGCGGTAATTAGCTTTACTTCCGCCAATGGGCTTACAAAATACACTCTGTTAGATTTCATTTCCAGGCAATGAAAACGGCTTCGAATTTTATGACCTTTTTTGAAAACAAAACCGGATCGAGATTGATGTAAACTAAAAATTGTATGCTCGGGGAGGTCTTCTAAATGAACTACGTTTTCTGTCCGCAGATCGTATTTTCTTAAGGTCCTCAAAAGATTATGATCCGTGCAGCTGGAAGCCGAAGGGTTTTGAATGTAATTTGATAAAGCAGTATGTATATCTTCCGGGAATATGCCTTTGATTATGAAGTCGCTCAGTAATAGACGAAATTCATTTTTCCACTCTTTACCGTGCGGCTCATGTTTGTGCTTAAACTTTGTAAATGCATGAAGATGTGCCACCTCATGAACAAAAGTAATTAGAAAGGCAAAAGGATTTAAATCGTGATTGACGGATATTCGATGTCCAAGGCCGGTTTCCATTGGTCTGTAATCTCCGAATTTACTTGAACGGCCTCTTGTTATTTTAAGATGAATGTTTTTTTGAATAACCCAGGATGTACAATCCTCTACAGCCGGTCCGGGTAAATATTTTGAAAGTACAGAAGAAATTTTTTCACGCGACATAAGTGCCGTAAAAATAATAAAAGGATTAAAGAATGTTCTGTGAAAAAATAAATGTTTAAACAATCAGAATGTTAATCTGTTTTATGAATTTTTAAAGTTGAATTATTTATTGAATGGATTGCATTAAAAACCTCTTCAACATCAAATGCTTTTGCAGAGGGAACAAAAGGAACTTTAACAATATAACTGCATTCAATAAGAACATCTTTTTCAGTTGGCTGACTTACATTTACTTCATAATTTGAAAAAAAATTATTTATTTTTTTATTGAAATCTAAAATATTTGTAATTGTAATCGGGTGATCAAAATGAAAAAAGTATCGATGCATATCCTGCGATTGAAAATCCGGATAATAATCCAGACAGCGGTTTTTAGAATTAAATTCTTCTTCAATGATATTATTAAACAAATTTTTCAGATCTAAGGTGAAATCTTTTTCGCCGTTTTTTTTCAGACGTTTGTTTAAAGTGAACTCCTGATTTATCGTTGTTTCGAAGGGAAAATTTCTTCCGACTTTTGCAATATTTGAAATAACTTTTGTTTGATCATCGGCTGTTAAGGAGATAATTTTATAATAAGTTGGATTCATGGTAGTATCAACGGATCCATACTTATAAAAACCTCTTGTCATGGTTGAGAATTGCCCTGACAAATGAATTTTTGCTTTTGTATTTACTTTTGATAAATCGAATGAAACATCTATTTTACACGAAGTATTTCTAAAATTATTTTCTTTATTACTTATAGGAGTTTTAATAAATTTAAATTCTACCTGCGGAATGAGATCGAATTTTTTCAGGGCTTGTTCATTTTGTGGAGTTAAGACTGAATATGTGTCTTCATAATAAAAAGGTAATTCATTAGATTCATAACCGAAACGATAGGATTTAGGATAAAAGTGAAGAATGTAATTATTGTAAGGAACAGCAATAGACAATCTCGAAGCAACTAATGTTTCAAAGTGGTTGATATCAATTTCTGAAATTCTTTTGTCTGTTAATAGAGAGTGATAATAAAGCGTATCTAAACGAGTCATAATTTCATCGTATAAACGAATCCGGCTCATTTGCCGTAATGTTTTGTTTTCGATATTTTTTCCTAGATGTTCAATATCTTCATCTTCATCCAAGTAATAACCTAAATCATCTTTAAAAAGAAAATTTTCAGCAAGGTCGCTTTGTAATTCTGAAACAACAGAACAGGAAGTTTTATCTCCTGCTTTTTTTGTTTCTTCTTCGGCTAATTTATTTAATGCCACTGTTGTAATATCTGTTCTGCCTAATCGTAATTGCGGATTTTCATATTTATAACCTGCTAAAGGTAGCATAATGTATGACCATGGGTAAGGAAGCGGGGTTTGAATATATTTTGTTACTGGGTTCATTATTCCATAATCTCTAAGATGTTCGTAGAATGTAAAGAAAGGCAATTGCATGTAAGGCCTTGCTCCGGGTTCATTAATACAACCCTTCAGGTTTTCTAAATGAAAATAATATTCGGTATAATGAGGATTAGACGAAGTTACCATTGTTGAATCTTTTGGAAAAGCTCCATTATGATAATTAAGAAAGAAAAGTTGTTTTTCAGGATAACGAAATGTAAAATCCAGGCTTTGAATAGGAATATCTGAATTAAAAAATATTCTATTTGAATCACCAAAATTATAAACGCCTTCGTATGAATAATCAAGTTCAACTTCATCGCCGATTTCAAGATTTTCCAATTGAAATATCCAGTTATAAAACTTTTTTACAATTATTGCTCCGTTGAAAGTTTGTTCATTGGTTCTTTCTTTAACAATTGCTTTTTTAATTGTGCCATCCGGTTTAATTATCCTGGCAGCAAAAAATTTTATACATTCAAATTCGCCAAGTGGCCTTAAAACACTTTTTCTATTTTCAGGTCTGACGCTATAATAATCTGAAGCCGGATCAAAACTTTCAGGTAAAATTATCTTGCTGTATTTGTCAATTCCTTTCTGAGTGAGAAATTTTATTCGCATGTGTTTTTTTATCAGTGGATTTGTCCCCTGAACTGACTCATCAATAAAAATATAATTTGCAGCAATATTCAGGAAATAATATTCGGGAACACGCAATCCTCCTTCATTATAAATACAATTTTCTTCCAGGATCACAGCATCTTCATGTAAAAAAAGGCTGTCAACTTCAATAGAAGAAGGAGATTTAGAGGGCCATTCAAATTTATAATTTCTGTATTTAGAACTCTGTGCAAAAACGGAATAAATAAAAAAAGTGTAAAAAATAAAAGTGTAAAATATTTTCATATTATTTTTTTCTGTAAAGTAAAAAATAATAGTTAGAACATCAAATATAAGTGTTCTGTTTATTTGAGGAATTGATAAGCAATTAAACTGGCGACATAAGCCATTAAACTCATGTAAAGAATTTGAAACAAAGGGTATTTAGCTTTTCGAGTTTCCCGGTAAACTACAGCCACAGTGCTCATGCATTGCATGGCGAAGGCATAAAAAAGCATTAAAGAGATTCCAGTCGCAAAACTATACCTCGGTCCGCCTGTATCTTCATTAATTTCATTTTGCATTTTTTCTTTAACAGTAAGTTTCGCCGATTCTCCCGTACCAACACTATAAATTGTAGACATGGTACCAACAAAAACCTCGCGTGCTGCAAAAGAAGTTATTAATGCAATCCCAATTTTCCAATCGAAACCAAGAGGTTTTATTACCGGTTCGATGATATGGCCAAGTTTACCTGCATATGAATATTCCAGTTTTTCTGTTTGTATTTTTTTCTCAATTTCTTTTTCACTATTTAAAGAAATCATAGAAGGATTTCTGTACTTATCTTCAATCCTTTTAAATTCACCGGAAGGGCCAAAAGAAGAGAGCATCCATAATATAATTGAAATCGAAATAATAACTTTACCTGCATCAACTAAAAAAATCCGGACTTTTTCGGTAATATGTATGCCAATAGTTTTCCAACGTGGAGCACGGTACATAGGCATTTCCATAACATAAAAACTTCTCTCATTTGAACGAATTAAATGTTTCATAACCCATGCCGCTGCTATAGCAGCAAAAAAACCAATAAGGTATAATATCATTAATACCAGTCCTTGCATATTAAATCCATAAATGTAATGTCCGGGAATAATAAGTGCTATGAGAAGAGTATAAACCGGTAAACGCGCTGAACAACTCATAAGAGGTGTAACCATTATTGTAATAAGGCGTTCTTTTTTATTTTGTATCGTTCGGGCCGACATGATAGCAGGAACAGCACAAGCAACACCACTCATTAACGGTATCAAAGATTTTCCATTTAAACCGAAACGCCGCATCATTTTATCCATTAGAAAACTTACTCTCGACATATACCCTGTATCTTCGAGTATGGCAACGAAAAAGAATAGCAAAGCTATTTGAGGTATAAAGACTACGATGCCGTTTAAACCTGCAAGTATTCCATCAACGACAAGGTCATTAATAAATCCGGCAGGAAGGCTTTTACTTAATTCAATACTTAACCATCGAAAGCCATTATCAATAAGATCCATTGGATAACGAGCCCAAGCAAAAATCGCCTGAAAAATCAGGAAGAGGATAAAGAGAAAGATAATATAACCCCAAACGCGGTGAGTTAAAATATTGTCGATGCGGTAAGAGTATGATTTACGAATGGGATTTTCGGGCGATACAACAAATTCATTCATTATCCCGGAAATAACTTTGTATCTTTCAATAGTTTCACGCGCCTGCATTTGTGGAGCATTAAAATTATTTTCAGAACAAATTTTTCGAATCTTTTCTTTATTGTATTCGTGAATTTCAAAACTTGAAATTAATTCGAGGTTGTTGGCGACAAGAAATGCATTGTAGTCGCTTTTAACATTTACTGTTTGTCTGATCGTGTCTACTACTGTGGGAGAAAAGGAGCGGATATCAATAAAATTATTTTCAGGAAGTATAAAAGTTTGTGTAATTGCCTTTTTTAATTCTGCCAACCCTTCCTGCTTTCTTGCATTCATTGGAATAACAGGAATGCCGAGTTTCAGTGATAGTGCTTTGAAATTTATTTCGATTTTTTTAAAACGAACAATATCCATCATGTTTATCACCATGATGACAGGAATTTTAAGATCGATAATCTGGGAACAGAGGAAAAGATTCCGTTTTAGGTTTGTTCCATCAGCAATGACGATGGTTACATCCGGATGCATTTCATTTTGCGGATCACAGAGTAATTGAAATGGAATTTTTTCTTCGGGAGATTTCGGATAGAGAGAATAAGCTCCGGGTAAATCTATAAACTCACAATTTACTGCGTCTCCGTTTTCTTTTTTTAAAACAGAAAATCCGATTCTTTTGTCAACAGTAACTCCCGGAAAATTAGCAACCTTTTGATTAAGCCCGGTCAGAGCATTAAAAACGGAGGACTTCCCGCTGTTGGGATTTCCTATTAATGCTATTTTAAGTTTTTCCAATGGTATTTGTTGAATCTTTAATGGACAAAATGAATAATAAATGTCGAATCTTCAAATAATACTTTTTATTTTGACAGTTGCCGCTTCATTTTTTCTTAAACTGAGAATATATCCCGAAATTGAAATTGCAATAGGGTCGCCGAAAGGTGCGACACGAATTACTTCTATAATTTCACCTGGAATGCAACCCATCTCTAACAGTTTCAGCGACAATTCATAATCTGTAAAAGATTCGATTATACCTTTTTGACCTAGTTTTAAATCAGATAAATTATGAAAATCAGTTTCCATTCTTTAGGCAGAATAATTTAAAATCGGTTTCAAAAGTATTTTTATTTCTTAATAAATGGAGGATTACAGGAGGAAAGGATGATTTTCAGCCTTTAACTTCCTTATAATGTTTGGCAGAATTACCTAAAACCGGAGGACAATCACATTTTTTCTTAAATAAAGCACAACCGGACAACATTGAGCTTACAGCTAAAAGTATAATCAATACCGGTTTTGAAACTTTTTTCATTTGAGGGTGCAAAGATAGGCATTTTTTGGTCGGAGGTTTTTTGGCTTTTTAATATTACACACAAAAAAAATTGAAAAATTGAATATCGAAATGAGTATTCGTGTACACGAATACTCATGCCTAGTCGTATTGAAAACTTGTACTAATTATCTTGATTCATCATACCTGATACTTGATACTAATTGTTATTTTTAGCACGGTTATGAACTGGTTATTTCATCTGGGCAGATATTGGATCTTTATCAAAGAATTGATCATTAAGCCCGAAAAATTTTCGATATACTCAAAACAGTTAATCCGGGAACTGGATAATTTCGGTTATGGCTCAATTGGTATTGTAGCACTCACTTCTGTGTTTATGGGTGCAGTTATAACCATTCAAACAGTTTATAATCTTGTAAATCCTCTTGTTCCAATTGCGGCAGTGGGTATTGTTGCACGTGATTCTATCATTTTGGAATTTTCTCCAACGATGATGTCTTTAGTACTTGCCGGAAAAATTGGCTCAAGCATTGCCTCTGAAATCGGCACCATGCGTGTTACAGAACAAATCGATGCTTTGGAAATTATGGGAATAAATTCTTCTGCTTATCTGGTTTTACCGAAAGTTGTTGCAGCACTTCTTATTTTTCCTTTTGTCGTTATTATTTCTATGTTTTTGGGAATATTCGGTGGCTGGTTGGCCGGAACTCTTGCAGGTGTTGTCAGCTCCAGTGAATATATTCAAGGTATTCAAAACAATTTTGTTCCTTTTAATATTGTATTTGCACTAATCAAGACGATTACTTTTGCTTATCTGATAACTACTGTTTCTGCCTATCATGGTTATTATACAGAAGGCGGCGCCAGGGAAGTTGGTGAATCAAGCACAAGCGCTGTTGTATACAGCAGTATTTTAATTTTGATTTTCGATTATATTTTAACACAGTTGATTCTTACATGATCGAAGTCATTAACATATCGAAAGGCTTTGGTGCAAATAAAATTCTCCGGAATATCAGCAGCCGCTTTGAAACCGGCAACATGAACCTTGTTATCGGAGGAAGTGGAAGCGGAAAAACTGTTATGATGAAATGTATGGTTGGCCTTCTGGAAGTAGATGCCGGAAAAATTCTTTACGATTCTAAACCATTCTCCGGACTCAACAGAAAAGAAAGAAAACCTTTTCGTCAGGAAATTGGAATGGTATTTCAGGGCGGCGCATTATTCGATTCTTTAAATGTCGAAGATAATGTGATGTTCCCTTTGAATATGTTTACCAATATGAGCCTGGAAGAAAAAAAAGAACGCGTTAATTTTTGTTTGAAACGAGTGAACCTCATCAATGTTAATAAACTTAATCCTTCTGAATTGTCGGGAGGAATGAAAAAACGTGTTGCCATCGCTCGCGCTATTGGCCCTAATCCACAATATCTTTTTTGTGATGAACCAAACTCCGGCTTAGACCCGCAGACATCCATCGTAATCGACAACCTTATAAAAGAAATTACAGAAGAGTTTAATATTACCACTATCGTAAATACTCATGATATGAATTCTGTACTTGAAGTTGGTGATAAAATAGTATTTCTTTATAAAGGCGAAAAATGGTGGGAAGGTAATGTAGATGATATATTACGTACCGACAATAAAGAACTCAACGATTTTATTTTCGCAACAAAACTTGCGAAAAGCATGAAAAAGATTTAACTATAAAATATGTTTCATTTTTTTTACCTAAAATTCTTGATTCTTTCTCGATAGCTATCGCATAAGCGTTAGGCTTAAATGTATAATTTTGTTTCATTACTTCAGAAAATTATTGAGTTAATGACCGCGACTACCGCATTTGAGATCCCAGCCTAATGGTCTTATGAATACCCAAATCTTTTCCCATTTACTTCGATTCTGTTAACCCACAAGTACCGCCAGCTGGCGGTTGACATATTTTTGATTGAGGGAGTGTCGTCCAATTGACGCCAATGTAGTATTAAAAATTTTCACACAATTAGTTCGGCGTCAATTGGACGACACACAAACACACCCGACATTGTCAACCGCCAGCTGGCGGTACTTGTGGGTTTCATGTTCAGGCGCAGAGCGTTTTTTCTAATACTATATTTTTCAGTAATCGTGAAACCTTTAGACCTTGGTTTAAAGGTCTAAAGAATATTCGCAAATTAAGTGTTAGACAATTTATTTTTATATAAAAACGCTCAATGTCTGAACATAAAACCAAGAATATGCGATAGCTATCCGGATTGATTCTTGTTTCTATTTCAGAATAACAAAATTCTTATTCTCTTCGCCCGAAGCAGAACGGAAGTTTATAGTATAAATTCCTGCAGGGAAACTACTAAGATCAATTCGGGTACTATTAAACGAATGATAGAAATCTGTTTTTATTACCTGACCCAGATCATTAATGACATTTACAGTAATATCCTTTCCCGAATAGCCATTAGCAGAAATATATATTATTCCCGTAGAAGGATTAGGGTATAAATTAAATAAAGATTTTTTTTCCGGTATATCACTAATTCCAACTTCAGTACTAGATGGATTATTAACGCGGACAATCGGTCCTATTTCAAGATCTACCGCTTCATTTGGATTCCAGCCTGCGCCATTGAGATTGTAATACCCTGCATGAAACGTATAAACATTACTTGAATAACCAAGCGTCAGATCATTTGTATCTAATTGATTTACGACAACAAAATAATCTCCGGCAGTTACATTGACGGGCGAAATAAGAGGAAGTGTTAAAAAAGCTCCTCCAGTATCATCAACAGTTATAATATAATTATTTGTTGACCCAATTACCAGATTAGGTGTTCCTCCCGGATTATCATTGTAAATATTAACATTTAATTGATCGTCAAGTATTGGTTCGTACAAATAAAAAGATACGGAAGTAAATTGAGAAGGTTTATAAACATGAAATTTTTGAGCAAATGAAATCGGTGAACCCTGAAAACCAAGAGTACCTGCAAAATTGTTTGGGTCGATGGCAGTATAATCCCTTGCATAAGAGGAATCATCAACAAGTACAGACCCTTGCAAAAAATTATTTGTAATATCTGAATCGTTGGGAATGGAGAGTTCCTGATCAACTAAATATTTTCCAACGGCAGTCGGAACATAAGTACCAATGGCATAAAGAAAACTACTTGTATCTCCCGGATTTATTGTAACGGACGCAAGAGAGGTATCATAATATAAATTTCCAATTGGATCGGTGACAGTATAAAAAATTCTTGCTCCGGAAATTGGACTGGTTCCATTATTGACGAAAGCTCCACGGAGTGCGAAACCTTCGGCTTGTAGCACTGGTAAAACTGTATATTCTCCACAAAAAGCCTGCATTAAAGCACCATCAATAGCAGGTTTATCAACGATACTGATATCGTCTATCATCCATGAATATGCGCAACCGGATTGATTATCCACACCTGCAAGATTTGTATCAGGACTATAAAACTGAAAACGTAAATAAACACTGTCTTGATTACCCGCCACGGATGAAATATCTACATTTAAAATTTCGGGATTAATGGAAGGATTGTTATTGCCGCTGAAATTATTAAATCTTAAATTTCCATTTACTTCAAAACGCGTCCAGGTGTTTCCATTATTACTTACATAAACATAGGTACTGTCATGATATCTCCTGTAATATTGCGAAAACTTAAGCTGAACTTCAGGGTGGCCGGAAAGATTGATAGGAGTTGCATTTGTAAGATTAGCGATTTGGTCTCCCGAACAAAGTTTGTCAGAATCAAAAAGAGCAAAATTATTTGCAGCAGTAACTGAATTTATTGGATCAATTCTAAATGTCCCTGTTGGACCAGTTGTACCAATTGACCAATTATTAGTTGATGCATTTGGTGCATAACTTAAAACCCAGGTGGATGGAACACTAAAGTCATCTGACCATAATTCTGCAGCAGTTCTTTGATTTGTATTCGCAGGGGTTGTATGTCTGACAACTGAAGATGATGTTAATTTGATTTTGCTTTTACCAAGTTCTTTTGACAATTGCACCACTTGTGCATTCACTGTCATTAATCCAAAAAAGGTAAAAACGAATAGTAAGATGACTTTTTTCATTTTAATTATATTAGGTAGATATGTAACAAATTTACTTAATTTAACCTTGCCTGAAGTTAGCAAGGATATTTTTTACAAACTTTTTTCAACAATTATAATTTTATTATACTAAAATAAATTTAATTGGAGATTTATCTGCAGTCCTTTTAATTTCTTTTCTCGCTTCTAAATCAAGTTTTACCCATTCCATATGCCATTCGATAGAACCTTCAAACTTTGTTTTATTTTTTTTAAAGTTCTCAGTAACAGATTCAAGCATTTCCGAATGAGTCGATTCTCCATGTGTTTTGAGAAAACTTAAAATGGCTTTTTTTATAGGATCATACTTTAACTTATCCATACTTACCGCTTTTTTACCGGCCGGATGCTTGAGTTGAATCTTTTTTTCCATCATATGTCATATTTAATGAATCAGTTTTAATCGATCAATGAGAACTTTTTAATTACAATTCCATTTTCACAAGTAAAACGAAACATATATAGGCCTTTAGACTGATCATGCAAGTCGATTTTATAGTTTGTTAAATTATCAACCCAATTTGAATAAATTAATTTTCCTGTTTGGTTGATGATTTCAATCTTGAAACCCGTTTTTGAATTCTCTTTTAAATGTATTGAAATTATTCCTGAAGTTGGATTTGGGTAAACTGAAAATGCACTACTATTTATTTTAGAAATACCTAGACCTGAATCCGCATGAATACTTAAATCATCAATTCGGAATCCTACCAATGAATCACTATTCTGCACATGTAAACCCAGATAATAAGTTCCTGAATTGTTTAAGCTAATTTGTGCAGATCCTGATTGATAGAAAATATTTGTAATTAATGATGAAGGAACAATTTCCTGAATCATTCCTGATGATGAAGGTGCAGATCCTAACATTACACCAAAATTAGCTTGTGTCGATGTACTCGATGTTCTATAATAATATTCAAAAGTATAGACAATGGAGGAATCCAGGTCCAGACAATTAGTAAAATACCAGTCATCAGCAACAACTCCTGATATTTGCGCGCAAAACATTCCTGAATGCGGAAATACATTGCTAATGTTCCAGCTATTTGAATCTGCATTATTATCTTCCGTAGTGAATCCTGACAGATCATCTTCGTTTTCAAAACCAATATTGTATGCGTTTGATGTATTTATACTTTGCGGCCCGCTGCGAAAACCGGAAGATATTGTATCATTGGTATGAATAGTATCACCGGCTAAAGTGATATAGGCAGAAATCGTATGCTTCCCGGGTGCTGAAAAATCGGCTGTTCCTGCAAATGTATAATTGACAGAAGTGCCAACATCAATGGTGTCTGTAATATTTTCAGTTACGGGTAGGTTGTTATCAGCTAAAAAAGTCAAATCAAATCCTCCATTGATAGTTTCACCGCCATTATTATAAATCGTTACGATTACCGTTTCTGTTGAAGTTAGAAAATTACAATCAGAAATAGGAGCAATTATATTTGATATAGATCCATCTTTCGCCGGTACTTCATACAATTGAACATCGTCAATCATCCAGAAGTATGAAAAATTTGCTTTGTAATTAAAACGAATATATACCGTAGGTTGATTAGCTGCTACTGAACTGATGTCAAAATCTACGTGATGCGAATTTGATGTTCCCGATTGTTGGCCAAGTCCGGCACTGGAATTATGGAATTCTGTCCAGCTGTTTCCATTATTACTTACTAATACTGTTGCTGTATCATTATAATGTATTAAATATTCATTGAACAATAAATGAACATTCGGATACAATGAGCAATTTATTGAAGCGGAGATTAGGTCTGCATTTTCACCACCGAGCGTAGTATTGGCTGAGTCACTGTCATAAATCATATAACCATTAGCTGCTGTTGTGCCAATAACACTTAATGAATCATAAGCAGTATTAAAAGTACCTGTCGTTGTAAAATGCCAGTTTACTCCGATGCCTGCACTGTCTATTACCTGCCAACCGGACGGCAGCCCGCCGGAAAAATCTTCATTAAAGAAGGGAGAAGAAGTTTTTTGTAAATCTAACTTTTCGGTTTTGTTTTTTAAAGTTGTTACTAAAGCTGGATGTTGATTGTTTTTATCTCCTGCAAAAGATAAAAACGAATTTAACAGAATGCAGGTAAATAATATGCAGAAATAATATTTCATAGTCAGAATGATTTGATTGTTTTGGAACAAATCAAATGTATAATTAAATCATCTAACTAAAATCACACTAAATAAAAAGTCCTAAACAGGTTCTTCCATATAAGATTCAACCGGAGGACAAGCACAAATAAGATTCCTGTCGCCGTAAGCGTTGTCAACCCGACCTACAGAAGGCCAGAATTTATTGAGAGTTATATAATGAAGAGGGAATGCAGCTTTCTTTCTTGAATAAGGATGAGTCCAACCATCGCCGGTAACCTCAATCATTGTATGCGGCGAATTTTTCAAAACATTATCTTTTTTATCAGCCAATCCTTTTTCGATTTCTTCGATTTCTTTTCGAATCTGTAAAAGAGCATCACAGAATCTGTCAAGTTCTTCTTTGGGTTCGCTTTCTGTTGGTTCTATCATCATAGTTCCGGCAACCGGAAATGACATAGTAGGTGCATGAAATCCGTAATCCATCAGCCTTTTGGCAATATCTTCAACCTCTATTCCTGCCGAAAGTTTAAATGGCCGGCAATCAATTATCATTTCATGAGCTACACGGTTTTTAGAACCTGCATATAAAATTTGATAATGATTTTCAAGCCTTGCTTTTATATAATTGGCATTTAGAATCGCATACTTTGTAGAATTAGTAACACCCTCTGCACCTAACATTTTTATGTAGGCATAAGAAATTAAAAGTATGCTTGCGCTTCCCCAGGGTGCTGCTGATATTGCCGTAGTATTTCCACCCATTTTTATTATTGGATGAGATGGAAGAAAAGGAGCCAGGTGTTTTGCCACACCAATTGGACCCATTCCAGGTCCACCGCCGCCATGAGGTATGGCGAATGTTTTATGAAGATTTAAATGACAAACATCAGCACCGATAGTAGCAGGATTTGTTAATCCAACCTGTGCATTCATATTTGCACCATCCATGTAAACCTGCCCTCCGTTATCGTGTATAATTTTTGTTATCTCTTTAATTCCTTCTTCAAAAACGCCATGTGTAGAAGGATATGTTACCATAAGAGCAGACAAATTTGATTTTACTTGTTCGGCTTTATTTCTGAGATCTGTAATATCTATATTTCCATTGTCATCGCATTTTACAACCATAACTTTCATCCCCGCCATTACAGCGCTTGCGGGATTTGTTCCGTGTGCAGAAGAGGGAATAAGAACTGTATTTCGGTGATGATCGCCACGACTTTGATGATACGCACGAATTACCATTAACCCCGCATATTCTCCCTGAGCTCCGGAATTTGGCTGAAGTGAAACGGCATCAAATCCTGTAATTATTGTAAGATAATTTTCCAGTTCCTGTATAATCTGACGATAACCTTCTGCTTGTTCAACGGGTGCAAATGGATGTATGGAAGACCACTCCGGCCAACTCAAAGGAATCATTTCGCTGGTTGCATTTAATTTCATCGTACAACTTCCCAGAGGAATCATTGAATGATTCAATGCAAGGTCTTTATTCTCCAGTTTAGTTATATACCGCAACATTTCAGTTTCTGAATGATGTGCATTAAATACCGGATGTGTAAGAAAAGGCCGGGACCGTTTTAATGAACCTCCAATGATATTTTTCGAATTCAAATCACCGGTAATTTTTTTATTATTTCCTGAAGCTTTGGCAAGAACTTCTATTATTGCTTTCAGTTCATCTTCACCCGTTGTCTCATCAACGCTGATAGCAAAAGACTGATTGGTTGGATATCTGAAATTTATTTTCGATTGAAGCGCTGCTTCTTTAACGGCTTCGAGACGATTTCCGGCTTCAAAATATAATGTATCGAAATAAGTTTTATTTTTTTGATTGTATCCAAGCTCTTCAGCTATTGATGCAAGTTTTTTAGCAGTATTATGAATCGAAGCAGCTATTTTTTTCAATCCATCCGGACCATGATAAACGGCATACATGCCGGCAATAACAGCGAGTAAAACCTGCGCCGTACAAATATTTGATGTGGCTTTGTCTCTTCTAATATGTTGTTCACGGGTTTGTAGTGCCATTCGTAATGCCTGATTCCCGTGCGTGTCAACAGAAACCCCGATTATTCGTCCGGGCATTTCTCTTTTAAAACTTTCTCTGGCAGTAAAAAAAGCAGCATGTGGTCCGCCATAACCAATAGGAACTCCAAATCGTTGTGAGTTTCCAAAAACTACATCAGCACCAAAATCCCCCGGAGGAGTTAATAATACGAGCGCCATTAAATCGGATGCAACAGCGACCTGAATATTTTTTGAATGAGCAGTTTCAATCCACGTTTTGTAATCATTCACTTCTCCGTTTAGAGATGGGTATTGCAAAACAGCACCGAAGAAATTTTCATCCAGGTTAATTTTTTTGGCATCTCCGATTACTAATTCAATTCCAAGTGGAGCAGAACGTGTTTTGAGTACATCAATTGTCTGGGGAAAACAATCATCTGCAATAAAAAATTTATTTGCATTTTGTTTGTCCTTACTTCTTACTGCAAAAAACATATGCATAGCCTCAGCCGCAGCAGTAGCTTCGTCTAATAAAGAAGCATTGGTGATTTCCATTCCGGTTAAATCGAGGACCATCGATTGATAATTCAGTAATGCTTCGAGGCGCCCTTGAGAAATCTCTGCCTGGTAAGGAGTATAGGCAGTATACCATCCCGGGTTTTCAAATACATTTCTAAGTATTACACCCGGTGTAATCGTATTATAATATCCTGTGCCAATATAAGATTGAAAAACCTTGTTTTTGGTGGCTATTGTTCTAAGATCTTTAAGAAAACTGTATTCTGTTGAAGGAGGAGGTAACTTTAGATCACCTTTCAATCGGATGGAAGATGGAATCGTCTCAAGAATGAGCTGATCAATTGAATTGACGCCGATTTCTTTTAACATTAATAAAACGTCTTTTTCATTGGGCCCAATGTGGCGTGAAGCAAACTCGGAAGTTGACATAGAATCGGAAGTGATTATTGGAAGTGCAAAGGTAATAATAAGAACATCTGTATCTTAATAAGCCAAAAAGCTTATTGGCTTTTTAGTTAATTGTTTTTGTATTTTTGAAAACTAAGCCGAAAAAATGCAAAAAATATTATACACACTGTTTTTCATTTATTTCTGTCATTCAGTTACTGCTCAGGACACGCTGTTACTGATTTCAGGACGTAAAATTGTAGTTTCTAGTGTTGATCTTAAAGATAATACTATAGCATACAGAAACATAAAAAGCGGAAGTAAACTCAAAACCATCGATCCGGGCAGAGTTTTTTCAGTGATTTATAGGGATGGAAAAGAGCGCCTGATTTTCGAAACAGATTCTCTTGATCCTCTTGATTTCAAAGTTGAGGAAATGCGTATTTTCATAAAAGGAGAACAAGATGCCCAAAAGTTTTATGATAATACATTAATAAAGGTTGCAGGTGTAGGCATTGGCGGCGGTTTTGG
>JANOVV010000015.1:0-31947 GCA_031417555.1 Bacteroidota bacterium | reverse complement strand
ACGGAACTTGGCAAAACGGCAAGTACGGCATCATTAGTCAGAGGACTTGCGCATTTGCGTGCATTTTATTTGGATCAGGCAGACTCTGCAATTTCTGACCTGGAAGATGCAATTGTATTTCCTAACATAAGCAAGGTGACTCAGGCAGAATGTAAATTAGAGTTAGGGGATATTTATCTCTTCATCGGAAATGTTTGGGATTCGGATTTGTTATTTAAGCAAGTGGAAAAAGATTTTAAAAACGATCCATTGGCACAGGAAGCAAAATTCCGCGGTGCGCGTCTGGATTATTTCCGCGGTGATTTTCAATGGGCGCAAGTGCAACTCGATGTTTTAAAGTCAGCAACATCGCAATTAATTGCTAACGATGCACTGTCACTCTCATTACTTATCAGCGATAACATGGGTCTTGATTCTACAACGGATGCATTGTTGCTTTATTCACATGCAGATCTTCTTACCTACAGGAATAAAACCAATGACGCAATGGCAACATTGGATACATTGTTAAAAGAATTTCCAACGCACACTTTAGTAGACGATGCATGGTTTAAGCAAGCTCAGATTATGGATATGAAGCATAACTGGCTTGCAGAAGACTCCTTGTATGAAAAAATTATTTCTTATGACAGCACAAGTGTAATCGCAGATGACGCTTTATTTCACCGAGCAGAACTTCATGAAAATAAATTAAACAATAAAGCGAAAGCTATGGCACTTTACGAAAGCTTACTGGTAAAATACCCCGGAAGTCTTTACGCAGTTGAAGCCAGAAAAAAATACAGAGCGTTAAGAGGAGATACTATTAACTGACATTATATTAATTTGCCAATTGATAATAACTATAAGCCAACTTAAACACAATTTCCATGTATTAAACTCACAGGTTCCCTTCTGGATGACGAATGAGTAGTAATTATGAAGAAGTAATACACAAGATTCCAACTGAATTTATCGATAATTTCATTCGATTTAGCAATGTAATTTGATGAGAAGAAATTCTGAAAGAATCTTGTGTGTTTCTTTTCTAATACAAGTAAGACATTTGTCATCCAGAAGGGAACTTGTGAGTTTTATGTTATATTTTTGAGAACGCTTTTAAAAACTTATAACTATTAACTTATAACTACACCCGACAACCCATGATTATTTACAACTTAACAATTAATATAGATGAATCTGTGCACGATGATTGGCTGAAATGGATGAAGACGAATCACATACCTGATGTAATGAGAACGGGGATGTTTAAGGAAAATAAATTACTTCGTTTATTGGGAGATGATCAATCTGGCGGTTTTACATATTGTGTTCAATATACTTGTGAAAACATGGAGATGTTTCAACAATACGAAGACATATACGCCCCTGCTCTTAGAGGCGAATATAACAACCGTTACAAAGATAAGTTTGTTGCTTTTCGCACATTGCTGGAGACAATAGATTGATGAAATATTTATTTACATTCTTTTTATTAATTGCTTTTCAATTATCTTTTTCTCAGGCAAATTCTGTGAAAGTGATTATTCAGCGAATGCTCAGATCGAGTGAAGGACTAAAATCGGCAAAATTTACTTTGTATACAGAGGAAAGAATGAAGAATGGTAAGTTTGCAGGGACAGAGAGATTCGTTAAAATGATAACAAAACCAAAAGAGATTTATTTCTATTCAGTTAAACCAAATCCTGGAACAGAAATTATCTGGAAAGAAGGATGGAATACTAATAAAATGATGGTTAGTCCGGGAAGTTTTCCTTTTATTACATTTAGCATGAATCCGAATAGTTCAATAGCAAGAAAGGATTCTCATCATTCCATTCGTGACCTTGGTTTTGATTATGTAACTAATATGATCGGATATTATTTGAAATTTTATGGAGATCGATTTTATAATTATATCTCAATAACTGATACTGTTCAGTGGGATAATCATTCCTGTATTCATGTTACTTTTGATTTCAAAGATTATGCGGAAATTAATTATACTGTAAAAAAGAATGAGAACATTATTGACATTGCCGAAAAATTTCATTTGAATGATTATTCGATATTATTATTGAATCCCTCTATTGATGGTTTTGATAATGTGCGCTCAGGACAAGTGATAAAAATCCCAAATTTTTATTGTCGGAAGATAGAATTTTATATCGACAGAGTAAGCTGGCTTCCTTTGCGGCAATTAATTTCGGATCAGAAGGGTTTGTTTGAAAAATATGAAATGAAAAGTTTTCTTTTGAATCCTGTTTTCAAAACAGATGAGTTTAGTCCGGAATTTGTAGAATATAAATTTTAAAAATAATTCAGTTGCAAAAAGTACGTCCTAAAAAAAATCTTGGCCAGCATTTCCTTAACGATGTTTCAATAGCGAAAGAAATCGTTGATACACTTGTTTTGCCTGATGCTTGCAAGCAGGTTTTGGAAGTAGGCCCGGGCATGGGCGTCTTGACAGATTTTCTTTTTGAAAAGAGGGATTTGCATGTAAAAGTTATTGAAATAGACAAAGAGTCAATTAATTATCTAAATGGAAAATTTCCGGATCATGCTGAAGATATCATTGAAGGCGATTTTCTTAGAATTGATTTTCATAAATATTTTCCGGGAAATTTTGTAGTGATAGGAAATTTCCCCTATAATATATCCACTCAGATTCTTTTTAAAGTGTTGGATAACAGAGAGAGTATTCCGGAAATTGTCGGCATGTTTCAGAAGGAAGTTGCGGAAAGAATTGCCGGAGATCCCGGAGGAAGGGAATATGGAATTCTAAGTGTGTTTATGCAAACATGGTTTGATGTAGAACTTGTTCGTGTATTGAATGAAAATGATTTCACTCCGCCGCCAAAAGTGAAATCGGCGGTACTGCATTTTATACGAAAGAAAAATTTTGTTTTGCAATGTGATGAAACCGCTTTCAGGCGTGTAGTAAAAACGGCATTTAATCAAAGAAGAAAAACACTTCGGAATGCATTGTCGTCGTTGGTAACAAAAGAATTATCAAATAAAATTCCTTTTGCAGAATTACGAGCGGAGGCTTTGAGTTGGGAAAAATTTGTTGAACTTACAAATGCAGTTGAGAAACTAATTTCCGGAAAATGAAAATTTTATTTATTGATACTTGTCATCCATTACTTTTTGAATCATTAATTACTGATGGACATCAGTGTATAGAAGGGTATAATTTATCGTATGAAGAAGTAAGTAAAATGATGCCGGAAGTAAATGGAATCATTATCAGGAGCAGGATTCAACTTGACAAGGAAATTTTAGAGAAGGCTGAGAATCTTTTATTTGTTGCCAGAGCAGGAGCAGGAATGGAAAGTATTGATGTTGGTTTTGCTGAATCAAAAAATATTAAATGTATTAATTCGCCTGAAGGAAACAGGGATGCAGTAGGTGAACATGCAACCGGAATGTTGTTATCACTGATGAATAATCTGAATCGTGCCGATCAGCAGGTTCGAAAAGGAGAATGGATTAGAGAAGAAAACCGCGGCCACGAATTGCAGGGCAAAACCGTTGGCTTAATTGGTTTTGGAAATATGGGAAGTTCTTTCGCATCCAAGCTGCAAGGATTTGATTGCAAAATTCTGGCTTATGATAAATATAAAATAGGGTTTGGTAATACTTTGGTCCGGGAAGCAGGCATGCAGGAAATTTTAAATGAAGCGGATATATTAAGTATTCATGTTCCACTTACAGATGAAACTGAATATTTTATTGACGACTCTTTGTTAAATAGCTTCAAAAAGAAAATTTATTTTATTAATACTTCCCGGGGCAAATGCGTTCGTACAGATGACTTGGTTAAAAATATCAAAACCGGAAAGGTTTTGGGAGCTTGTTTGGATGTAATTGAATACGAAGATTTATCTTTTGAAAAAATTTCGGGACAAAGTAGATTTTTTGAAAACCCTTCCTGGCAGTTTTTAATTAAATCGGAGAAAGTAATTCTTTCACCACATATTGCAGGCTGGACTTACGAATCGAATGAGAAGATTGCAAAGACGTTGGTAAGGAAAATTCGTGAGGTGATTGGTAATTTAAGGGCCTAAAAAATTAACGATTTCTATTATTTTATAATTTTATTTTATCAATTTAGAATTTTTAATTATTTAACTAACCAGCATTTACTCCTTCATTACAATCTGAGCCGTATGTCTGCTTCTTTGTTCCAATAAAATTGTTTTCCCTTTTATTACTTCGTCAATAGTAGAAGCAAAATAATGTCTGATGGTTACTAGTTTTAAATGATCATTATAAAGTATGTGAAATTCTTTCTGCAGAACTTCTTTGAGTTGTGGTATTTTAAATGGGTCGTTATCTACACATATTGAAAAGCTTAGTGCTGAATTTTGCATGAGATTAATTTTAATCCGATGTTCAGCGAATAGAGAGAAAATTCTGCTCATTCCTTCTTCAGCGATAAATGAAAAATCTTTTGAAGAGATAGAAAAAAGTATTTGGTCAAATTTATAAATGAAACATGGAACGAGTGGTTTAGTTCCTGTATAATTTCCGATGGCAGTCCCTTTTTCAGTTGGAGCTTTGAATGAACAAACACGAAGTGGGATATTTTTATTTTCTAAAGGTTTAATAGTCTTGGGATGAATAACAGTTGCTCCGTAATAGGTGAGTTCAATGGCATCATGGTAGCTGATCTGTTCGAGTTTAAAAGTCTCACTGGCATATTTAGGATCTGCACTTAATACACCGGGAACATCTTTCCAAACAATCATTTCTTTTGCATTGAGGCAGAAAGATAAAATAGCAGCAGTATAATCAGAACCTTCGCGGCCCAATGATGTTGTAAAGTTTTCCGAAGTACAACCTATAAAACCCTGCGTAATAATAATTTTATTTTTTTTCAAAAGAGGTGGTACGCGCATAGTCACCAATTTTTCGGTGAGGTCCCAGTTTATTTTCCCTTCACGGTATGTATTGTCAGTTTGTATAATATCTCTGGCATCCAGCCATTCATTTGAAATATTGTTTTCGTTAAGATAGGTGCTGATTATATGAGTAGAAATGAGTTCGCCTTGTGAAACAATTTGATCATAAGCGAATGCATATCCTTTAGATGGTTCTTCTTCTATTAGCCAATCAATTTCAACAAAGGAGTTTTCAACTTCGGCACGTAATGGATGATTGTTTGAAAAACCAAGGTTGTCGACAATGTCACTATGAAATATTTTTACATCATTAATTAAAGCTCTTATATTTTCTTTTTTATTAAAATATGCATCAACTACTTTTTCAAGTGCATTTGTCATTTTCCCCATAGCTGAAATCACAACTACAACTTCTTCATTACTAAACATCGACAATATTGAAGCAACATTTTTGACTGCTTCTGCATCTTTCACGGATGCTCCACCGAATTTAAATACCCGCATTTAGTTTTTAATGTTTTTGATATTTATAAAATGGAAATAGTAAAATGTAATTAAAGAGTAGCATTTATTTTGTAATTTATATAAAGCACAATCATTTTCTGAAATGCAATTTGCAATCGAGCCATTCAGCGTCAATGGTAGCACCATATTTTTTGTAAAAGTCAATTGCCGGTGTATTCCAGTCGAGAACTTGCCAGTGTAATTGTTTAGCATTTATTTTTTTTGCTTCTTCAATAATTATATCGAAAAGTTTTTTACCGATTCCTTTTCCGCGAAACTTTTCAGTTACAAAAAGATCGTCCAGGTAAAGCCCTTTCCCTTTCCAGGTTGAATATTTAATAAAATAAACTGCAATGCCAATAATTTTATTATTTAATTCAGCGACGTAAAAATTAAACACGGGATTTTTTCCGAAGCCGTCTTCTTCCATGTCATTAACTGAATTTGTAACTTGTTCAGGTGCTTTTTCAAAAAGAGCAAGTTCATGAATTAAATCGAGAACAGAAGAGAGATCTTGTTTTGTGCCTTTACGGATGAGGAATGAATTAGTATCAGGTATCATGTATCAAGTATCAAGAATTGTTAGTTTTTTTAATTACAATTCTGAGTTGAGAATTATTATTTATTAGTAGAGGCTTCTGACTCTGATTGTACTTTTAACTTTTTTTAGTTCTTCAAGTACGGTAGAAGAAGTATTTTTATCGATGTCGAGCACTACATAGCCAATTTGGGCATTTGTTTTAAGATACTGTCCGAGAATATTTACATTCAGTCTCGAAAGCATGCCATTGATTTCGCTTAGTACACCGGGAACGTTTTTATGAATGTGTAACAGTCGGTGAGTATCTTGCTGCACGGGCAGGCTTAATGCCGGAACTGAAAGAGAGCCATTGCTGGAACCTGTTTCTAAAAAGCTTATTAATTTATTTGCAACATCTAAGCCGATATTTTCCTGAGCTTCCTGAGTAGAACCTCCGATATGAGGAGTGAGGATAACATTGGGAATTCCTTGTATAGGTGTTTTGAAAACTTCATTATTATTTCGTGGTTCTTCCGGAAATACATCAACAGCAAAACCATGTAGGTGGTTATTTTCAAGATAAATTTTTGCTGCATTTAGGTCAACCACATCACCGCGACTATAATTTATAAGCACAGCACCTTTTTTCATCGTCTTAAGACGGGAAGAGTCGATCAGATTTTTTGTAGATGAATGTCCGGGGACATGCAATGTAACGATATCGGCTTGTTCTAATAAATCATTGAGAGTTTTAACAGGAATTGCATTTCCTAAACTAAGCTTCGGTTCAATGTCATAAAAAATTACTTTCATTCCCATGTTTTCTGCGAGAACAGAAACCTGCGATCCAATGTGACCATAACCGATAATTCCTAATATTTTTCCACGTACTTCATAACTGTCGGTACTGTCTTTTAACCATTTTCCTTTGTGAGCGGCATCGCTTTTTTCGAAAATGCGTCTCATAAGATTTATACAATGCGCAATTACTAATTCAGCAACGGATCGCGTATTTGAAAAGGGGGAATTAAAAACAGCAATACCATTTTCGATAGCTCCATTCATATCGATTTGATTAGTTCCGATGCAGTAAGCTCCAATACCAATAAGTTTATGAGAGGAGTTTAATACTTTTTCAGTGAGTTGTGTTTTTGATCGAATGCCAAGGAGATGAATATCTTTTATTTTTTCGATAAGTTCATTTTCCGGCATGGCAGCTTTTGAAATTTCAATATCATTATATCCATGATCATTAAAAAGTTTCAATGCAGAAGGATGAACACCTTCCAGCATTAGCATTTTGATTTTTTCTTTGGGGAAGGAAGTCGCTTGGGTCATAATTTAAATCAGGCGGTGAAGATACAAATGTTAAGGGCTTATGATATTAGTTTATGAATTGGAATCGGCGATATTATTTCCGAATACGAAAATGAATGGATGAAATAATCACGGAAATTAATGCAAATTAAAGGAAAAGGAATAATTTCGGAAAAGTATAGTTTACAATTAGTTGCAAGTAAAAAACAAGAATCCAATATCTTGATTCTTGATTCTTGTCTCTTGTTTCTATTTCTAAAAGGCTGAAATGAATTTATTAGCTTTGCAAAACCATACTTATAGCCATATGAATAAAGTTATAACATTAGGCCAGTTCATTATTGAACGGCAATCTGATTTTCCTTATGCGAAAGGTGAATTATCGCGACTACTTCGTGATATTGGAATTGCGGCTAAAATCGTTAATCGCGAAGTAAATAAAGCAGGACTTGCTGATATATTGGGAGAATATGGAACCATAAATGTTCAGGGTGAATCGGTAAAGAAGCTAGATGTATTTGCAAACGAACAATTTATTGCAGCATTGAGTGCAGGTGGAGAGACATGTGCTGTTGCTTCTGAAGAGAACGAAGGTCTGGTTCATATTAATAGTGTAGTTTCAAAAAATGCAAAATATATTGTTTGCGTAGATCCACTAGATGGGTCTTCCAATATTGATGTGAATGTTGCTATCGGAACAATTTTTTCGATTTATCGGCGTACCTCTTTTAGTGGCCCGGTAGAAGAAGCGGATTATCTTCAAAAAGGGACAGAGCAGATTGCTGCAGGCTATGTGATTTATGGTTCATCAACGATGATGGTTTATACAACCGGTAAAGGAGTGAATGGATTTACTCTTGATCCAAGTATAGGGGAGTTTTGCCTTTCTCATCCGGATATGAAATGTCCGCTGGATGGAATTATTTATTCGATCAATGAAGGAAATTATGTTCATTTTCCGGATGGTGTAAAAAAATATATTAAATATTGTCAGGTTGAAGATTTGAGTACGCAGCGTCCATATTCATCTCGTTATATTGGATCGCTTGTTGCAGATTTTCATCGTAACTTATTAAAGGGTGGGATTTTTATTTATCCTTCAACTTTGAAATCGCCTAAAGGGAAATTACGATTGTTATACGAATGTAATCCTCTGGCATATATCATTGAACAGGCAGGAGGAAAAGCATCGGATGGATTTAGGAGGATATTAGATATTCAACCTACCTCACTACACGAACGAACTCCACTTTTTATAGGATCCGCCGAAATGGTAAACATGGCAGAAGAAAACATGTCGAAGTTTTCGCAAGTGGAGACGAAGTAGGGGATTAGTATTTTGTATCATGTATCAAGTATCATGAATAGGTAATTCTTATTTATGGAGTTGAATTAAAAAGAAAAATAGTAGTTGTTAATTTATTTTTGTAGAATATTATTAAGTATCAACTTTCAAGTTAAAATATCATCATCTTTATCTTCTTAAAACTACTTACTAATTGAGTCATGATACTTGATACATGATACTTGATACCATCCCCCAATGGACCGCCAGCAACTTTTAAGCTACTATATTTCCCGACCTTCTGTAATTTCAATTTCTTCGCGGATATCGGAATCCGGCGGTCAGAATATTCATTTAAATGGATTGATCGGTTCTTCAAAAGCAATGATAATGGCGGCAGTTTCAACACATGGAAACCAATCGCATGTTGTTGTTTTGAATGATAGTGAAGAGGCTGCTTATTTTCTTAATGATATTGAAAATTTATTAGGAGAGAATCAGGCATTTTTTTTTCCGGCATCTTATAAAAAAACTTTTCAAACAGACGAAGCCGACAATTCAAATATTCTCATGCGTGCGGAAGTTTTGAGCAGGTTGAACAGGAATAGTAAAACACTTGTGATTACTTATCCCGAGGCCATAGCAGAAAAAGTAGTTACAAGAAAAAATCTGGAATTGAATTCGATTGCAATGCGGGTAAAAGACAGCATTTCAATTAGTTTTATTAATGAATTTCTTTTACATCATGATTTTGAAAATGTAGATTTTGTTCAACAGGCCGGTGAGTATTCCATTCGCGGAGGAATTGTGGATATATATTCTTTTGCCAATGAGCTTCCATACCGTATCGAATTTTTTGGTGATGAAGTGGAAAGCATTCGAACCTTTGATCCCGAAACGCAGCTTTCTATACAGGCGATGAATCATATTGCCATAATGCCAAATGTGCAGAAAAAACTTTTAGAAGAAGACCGGTCATCTTTTTTTGATTTCATTCCAAAAGATTCTATTATTTGGACATATGATCTTTCATCTTCTCTTGAATTTTTGAAGATGAATTTATTGAAAGAAAATGAAATCGATGTTAAAGACGAATTAAAAAATCTTTTTGATAGTCCGGATATTTTATTAGAAAAAATAAAAAATAAAACATTAATCGAATTCGGGAAACGGCATTTTTTGAAAAGTGAATTTGAGAAAACATTTTCAATTTCTCCACAGCCTTCATTTAATAAAAACTTTCCTCTATTGATTTCAAATCTTCAGCTGAATCAAAAAAAGAATATTAAAAATATAATTTTTGCGGATACTGCCAAACAAATAGAAAGGCTTTATGTTATATTTGAAGACCTTGAGAGAAAAAATGCTATTGAAAATAAAGTAGAATTTACCTCATTGCTTTTATCATTGCATGAAGGATTTATAGATAACGAACTAAGGCTTGCCTGTTATACGGATCATCAGATATTTGACAGATATCATCGTTTCAGACTAAAGAAAAAACATAACAGAAACGAGTCTCTTACTATAAAAGAACTTTCTTCATTGAAGCCCGGCGATTTTGTTACGCATATTGATCATGGTGTTGGACGATTTGCCGGACTAGAAGCAATCATCGTTAATGGTAAGCCTCAGGAAGCAGTAAGATTAATTTATAAAGATAATGACATACTTTATGTTAGCATTCACTCACTTCATCGAATTGCAAAATATACCGGTAAAGAAGGAACCGTTCCAACACTTCATAAACTTGGGTCAGCATCATGGGCTACATTAAAGCAAAAGACAAAGAAAAGAGTAAAAGATATAGCAAAAGATCTCATTCAGCTTTATGCCAAACGTCGCACCGCAAAAGGTTTTGCTTTTAGTCCTGATACGTATTTGCAAAATGAACTGGAAGCAAGTTTTATATATGAAGATACTCCTGATCAGGTAAAATCTACAAGGGATGCAAAGAAGGATATGGAAAAAGAATATCCGATGGACAGACTTATCTGCGGAGATGTTGGTTTTGGTAAAACAGAAATTGCTATTCGTGCAGCCTTCAAAGCAGTAACCGATAGTAAACAAGTCGCAATCTTAGTACCAACTACAATTCTTGCCTTGCAACATTTTAATACCTTTAAAGAGCGTTTGAAAGATTTTCCATGTAAGGTAGATTACATCAATCGTTTTAAATCTGCAGCAAAACAGAAAGAGACGCTGCAGCAGTTATCGGAAGGGAAAATAGATATTATCATTGGCACGCACCGATTACTTGGTAAAGATGTAAAGTTTAAGGATCTCGGATTGATGGTTATTGATGAGGAACAAAAATTCGGAGTTGCAGCAAAAGAAAAATTGAAATCGTTACGTGTTAACGTAGATACATTGACATTAACAGCAACACCTATTCCACGTACTTTGCAGTTTTCCCTAATGGGTGCTCGGGACCTGAGTATTATTAATACACCTCCACCAAACCGTTACCCTGTAACAACAGAGTTGCATGTATTTGATGAAAAAATTATTCGTGATGCAATTAATTATGAATTAGCGAGAGGCGGGCAAGTGTTTTTTGTTCATAACCGTGTACAGGATATTCATGATGTTTCGGCAATGGTAATGCGACTTTGTCCGCAAGCAAGTGTAGCTGTTGGGCACGGACAAATGGATGGAGCAAAGCTGGAAGAAACATTAATGACATTTATAGAGGGAGAAAGTGATGTATTGGTATCTACGACTATTATTGAGTCAGGGATTGATATACCGAATGCAAATACGATTATAATAAACCAGGCTCAGAATTTTGGTTTAAGCGATCTTCATCAGATGCGAGGCAGAGTAGGGAGGTCAAACAAAAAAGCTTATTGTTATTTACTGGCTCCTCCACTATCTGTTTTAACGAATGAAGCGAAGCAGCGATTGAAAGCGATAGAAGAATTTTCTGATCTGGGCTCTGGTTTTAATGTAGCCATGCGCGATCTTGATATTCGAGGAGCAGGAAATTTACTTGGCGGAGAGCAGAGCGGATTTATTTCGGAGATTGGATTTGAAATGTATCATAAGATACTTGATGAAGCAATTCAGGAACTGAAAGAAACAGAATTTGCTGATTTGTTTATTCATGAGAGAGAAGAAAAGAAATTTGTTTCCGATTGTCAGATCGATACAGATATGGAAATACTTCTTCCCTCGGATTTTGTAAATAGTGTTTCGGAAAGATTATTATTGTATAAAGAACTTGACAATATAAGTTCAGAAGAAAAACTTATAGAATTTGAAAATCAATTGCGAGATCGATTTGGTAATCTTCCGAAACCTGCAATAGAATTACTTTCCACCATTAGATTGAGATGGATAGCAGAAAAGCTGGGTTTTGAAAAAATACTTTTAAAAAATAAACGCTTCATCGGATATTTTGTAAGTAATCCTGCTTCGTTTTTTTATCAGTCGGAAGTTTTTTCTACAATTATAAAGTACGTTCAAAAGAATCCCAACAAATGCCGCTTAAAAGAAGATAAGTCGCGCCTTTCTTTAACAATCAGGGATATTGAAACGGTGGCACAAGCGAATGAAGCATTAATGATGATTGGCTGATTTGAAAATATCTGAAAAATTTTAATGATATAAACAAATAAACTAATTATTGAGAGTAATTCGAATTAAACCTTCAGCCAATTCAAAAATGATGAGTTTGCCGTCAACAGAATATTTACCACCACCTTCTACAGAAACAGGCGTTGAACGAAGAGGTAACATAATAGCTAATCCTTCCATTCGTTTAGGAACAGAAACAGTAACTACTCTTCTGTCATTAATATAATTAACATCGAGAGTAACTTCGTTACGGGCCGCCCACCATAATCCAAAATCATTTATCGTTCCTATCCATGCTTCATCTTTGATAGCTGCAATAAATTTCTTTTCAACTATTAATCCGGTTGAATTAGGATGTACTTGTCCAATGAAGCAACCACCGTAACGGGAAATTTTTTTGGCAAGAGCGATTGCATTTTTCGCACGATCTACAGTGAAAGGAGGAATTTCATCATCATCGGTTACGGGGAATTCAAAAGCCTGAACCTCTGAATCGTACTCTCTATTGTAGTTAAGTTGAAAAGGGAAATGGGTGAGTGCTGCATTAGCAGGTACAGAAGAACTAAATCGGTATCCGCTAGCAAGTAAACTTTGAGGATATGTAAATGGGGTATAAAGATAGCTTGAACGAAAAGCTGTTGTGATATTTCCTGGGACGAAGCGATCAATTAGAAACCTGCTGACTCTCATTTCACCGAAGATTGTACCGTGGTAAGTTTTTTCCCATGCCATAACATAGGGGCGGTAGCTTGGATAAACTTCATCGCCTGTACCTTGAGGAAATTGATCGAATAATGGTGAACCGGAAACAGAATTACTTTGAAGATCCATACCGGCCTGGGAAATCATTCTTAGTTTTTTAAAATCTTCTATGCTATTAAATATACCATCGTGTCTATCATTAATATATTTTGTTTGTATAAAATAAGAGGAATGAATATTCATTTTCCTTTCTTCTTTTGCAAATATTATCGCATTATCCAGGGCTTTTGCAAAATTAATATTGTGAGTTATGCAAACAGAAAGGCTTTTGTTATAAGGAACTGTACATATATACGAAGCGTCTCTATCTCCTTGTAAATAAATATTTTTTATCAAGCGCAGCACAACATCAATAGTAGGCTCGAAATTATTTACTGGAGATCTGTTAAAATCCTGGTGGCGGATATTGTGTCCTTTAAGAATCAGAAATCCGATATCAAAACCAAAAGCATAAGCACTTCCGGTTTCATAGAATTTTTGTGTAATAGCGGCAGATTTATCTTCATAGGTTGCAATCGGAGCAATATGAGGTTTAGAATAGCTGTAGGTTCCAATTGTTTCTTTGAACTTTTCTTTATTCCCGAGAGAAATTCCTAATTCTTTCTGATCAATGAATTCGCTTGTTATTGAAGTATTGGAATCTTTTAATATTTTAATTTCGAAATGTTGTTTACTGGGAATCGGATCTTCGAATCCAAAGATTTCATTCAATGCTCCTAAAACCTGAATGCCAATTAAGGTTCCTCCATTGCGCGGATAAGCTGCCAAAGCCTGCAAAGCATCGGGCGATAGAGAAGCGCCTGAGACAATCGGATATACCATTAATACATTATGTTGGATAGCTTTTCTATAATCCGTAGTAATGATAAATGGAACTCCGATTGATTTCAAACCATGAGCTATTCCTAACCATGAAGCATTTGTATCGGTAAGTAGTATAGCAAGACGGGTAATTGAACCTGAAGAAAATCGTGTCCATGAAGTAGAAACTTTATCAGCAAAAACAGATTTATCTTCAGGTCCGTTTATATTATTGGCGATAAAAATTTCATTTTTTCTTACATCATATAATTCCGGATAATTGTTATTTTTTATTGTACCAATTTCATCGCCCTGACGATCAGAACCGCAGGAAACTATAAAATAGCATAGCGTAGTTAAAGCGAAAATAAGAATGCCTGAAAGCCTTCTTTTTAAATACATAATCTTATTTGTGATAATATTTATTCAGCAAACTTAAAAAAAAGAATTAGCTAATTTGTCAATTCCATAATTAGTTAATCAACCGAATTTTACATTTAATTAAACAATAAAACGTTCATCATATCAAAACCTAAATACATCTGTATGGATAGAAATTCCGAAATTTAAAATGATAGTTTACAATGTTTAAAATGTTTCTTTACTGAAATAAATTAAATAGAAATTAAACCCTTTAATTAGCCCGAATAGCATCTACAGGATTCATTCTTGAAGCTTGCAATGCAGGAACATAACCGCTGATAACGCCAATGGATGCAGAAATGGTAATTCCCATTAAAATATTTCCCATTGTTAAGGCAAGGTCAAAACCCGTAGCATTAGAAGCCGCAATCGATAAAAATAGAACAAGGATCAATCCAATGCAACCTCCGATAATGCAAAGTATGATGGCTTCGACAAGAAATTGGAGAAGTATAAAATAATTCTTTGAGCCCAGCGATTTTTGAATACCAATGATTGGTGTTCGTTCTTTAACGGAAACAAACATAATATTTGCTATTCCGAAACCGCCTACAAGAATAGAAAAACCACCGATTATCCATCCTGCAAGGCCAAGTGTTGTAAACAATTCTTCAAGACCATTAGACAAAAGACTTGTTTCATTTAATGCAAAGTCATCGGATTCACGTGGTGATAACTTTCTGACGGAGCGCATCATTCCATAAAGCTCATCTTTCATTTCTGTCATAGCAATACCTTCTTTAGCTTTGACAACAATAAACGGATCCAGATCATCTGACCGCACATTAACGAGGCTACGAGCAAAAGTCAAAGGGATAATTACACAATTATCAAAAGAATTATCAACCAAGCTACTTCCTTCTTTTTTTAAAGTTCCAATAATATTGATTTTATATCCTCTAATAGTTAATTGTTTTCCTAAACCATTCTCCAGAGGGAAAAAAGCTTCATTAATACCGGCACCAATAATTCCTACAGGACTTCCTGAGTTTGATTCATTTTCGGTAAAATATCTTCCTTGCGTAAAATCGAAATTTTTAATGAGGTCGTAGTCGCGCGAGGAACAAACAATTTGACAGTTTTCTACCGAACTACTTTTAAATTTTATAGTTTGACCATTGACAATGGCAACATAAGCCAATGCTGAAATAGTTGAAGTTTTTTTTTCTAGTTCCGACATTTCTTTAATTCCCGGCAAAGGTCGGTTCATGTATTTCCACCAGGGATATTCTCCGTCACCATCGGGAACCCATGGCCATTTTTGAACATAGATTACATTATTCCCAAGAGAAGACACGTCCTTTCTGATTTTTCTTTCTAAAGAATCAGTTACAGTGAATACAGATATTATTGCGAAGATGCCAATGGTTATTCCAAGGAGTGATAAAAAAGTTCTTAATTTATTAACACGTAAGGCCTGAATTGCAAAAAGAAAACTTTCGCGAAATAGTCTTAAAAAAAGAGAGGCATTTGTTTTCATAAGATAAATCAAAAGTAGAGTTTAATATTGATTTTAATATAGGTAAAGTGTCACTTATCAATATTTTAACCTCTTTGTAACATAACTTGAATCAAAAGATGAAATTAATGATTGTCAGGCCGATAATTCTTGTTTTTCTCATTACACTTAAAAGAATAAACATCTTATTTTAATAATCTGTAAGTCTCAGTAAAGAAAAAACCATCCATGGAAATTGAAGAATCATTTTGAAAAAATACAGAAAAAGTCAGACGCTTTTACATAACATAAAATAGTATAAGCATCACCCCATTCCCGAAACATCTTTCTTAACTCAAATCTTGATACCTGATACTCGATACCTGATACTTGATAAATATTTCCCCAACAACGTAAAAAACTCCTCTTATTTTCCTAAAATTGCGTTCTTATGCAAATAAATGGGAATAGATAAAAAAATAAGCAGTGCATTGATTTCTGTTTATCATAAAGAAAACCTTGAAGGGATTATTCGCAAAATGCATGAGCTTTCAATTATTCTTTATGCAACGGGTGGATCGAAAGAATTTATAGAATCATTAAATATACCGGTTATTTCAGTAGAATCAATTACTAATTTTCCTTCCATTTTAGGGGGAAGGGTAAAAACGTTGCATCCCGGTATTTTCGGAGGAATTCTTAATCGAAGAGGAAATCAGGATGATCAAAGAGAAACTAAGGAACATAAGATACCCGATTTAGATCTTGTTATTGTTGATCTTTATCCTTTTGAATCAACGGTGGCGGCAAAAGCTGATGAGTCAGAAATAATTGAGAAAATAGATATTGGAGGTATTTCATTGATTCGGGCAGCGGCAAAAAATTTTAATGATGTTCTTATTATACCATCGGTTGATCAATATCCTTTTCTCTTCAAGATTTTAGAAGAAAATAGTGGTACATCTACATTAAAAGAGCGGAAACAAATGGCATCTGTTGCTTTTAATGTTTCATCTCATTATGATACAGGCATTTTTAATTATTTTAACCGGACAGAAGATTTGCCCGTATTTAAAAACAGCATTCAAAAATATCGGCCGTTGCGTTACGGTGAAAATCCTCATCAGAAAGCAATATTTTTTGGGGATTTTAACGAACTTTTTGATCAATTGCATGGAAAAGAAATTTCTTATAATAACTTGTTAGACATTGATGCTGCTGTTTCATTGATGGCAGAATTTTCAGAGACAACGCTTGCAATTATTAAGCATACAAATGCTTGCGGGATTGCGTCTAATCCCAACTTGATTGATGCATGGAATCAAGCACTTGAAGCAGATAATGTTTCAGCTTTTGGAGGAATAATTTGCACGAATCAACTGGTAGACAAAAAGACAGCTGAAGAGATGAATAAGATTTTTTTTGAAGTTCTGATTGCACCCGGTTTTGATGATGAGGCTCTTAAAATTCTAAGACAGAAAAAAAACCGCATTTTGCTTCATCAGAAAAAACCGGTTAATCCATTAACACAATTCAGGACAATACTGAATGGTGTTGCTTATCAAGACAGGGACAACCATTCAGAAATTATAAAAGAGATGAAGGTGGTTACCATTAATAGCCCTTCAACAGAACAGTTTAATGATCTGGAATTTGCTAATAAGGTTGTGAAACATTTGAAGTCTAATGCAATAGTACTTGTAAAAAACAAACAAATGCTTGGGTGCGGAGTTGGACAGACATCGAGAGTAGATTCATTACATCAGGCAATTGGCAAAGCCCGGCATTTTGGTTTTGATTTAAATGGGGCAGTTATGGCCAGTGATGCATTTTTTCCATTTCCGGATTGTGTAGAAATTGCCGGTAATGCAGGAATAAAAGCAATTATTCAACCGGGAGGTTCTATCAAAGATCAAGAGTCTGTCGATTATTGTAATTGTCATCATTTAATTATGGTTATGACTGGCTTTCGACACTTTAAACATTGAAAAGCGAATAATGAATATTGGAAAGTGTACAGTTTAATTTGAATAGAGTATTGTGATTTTATCCTAATATTCATCTTATTACCTTATTAGCTGATAAATATTGTTATATATTTATCAAAAAAATAATTAGGATTAAAATCAGTAACAATAAAATATTCGTTATTCAAAAATTACAAATGAACCAAACCATCTATGTACTTTTGACGTATAGGGGGTTTAATATTCCAACAAATATTTAATTGCAGACATGGGGTTGTTTGATTTTTTAACACAAGAAATTGCAATAGACTTAGGTACCGCTAATACTCTTATCATTCATAATGATAAGGTGGTTGTGGATGAACCTTCGATCGTTGCTATTGACCGTACGACCGGAAAAGTTATAGCGGTTGGAAAGCAAGCCATGCTTATGCATGGAAAAACGCATGAAAACATTAAGACCGTACGGCCACTTAAAGATGGAGTTATAGCAGATTTTGATGCTGCAGAGCATATGATTCGGGGAATGATAAAAATGCTTACCCCAAAAGGCAGTTTATTTACGCCTTCATTAAGAATGGTTATTTGTATTCCCTCAGGGATTACGGAAGTAGAAAAGCGGGCAGTTAGAGATTCGGCTGAACATGCGGGAGCAAAAGAAGTTTATCTTATTCATGAGCCAATGGCAGCGGCTATTGGAATTGGTATTGATGTAGAAGAGCCGATGGGAAATATGATTATCGATATTGGCGGAGGTACTAGTGAAATTGCAGTCATAGCTCTGGGAGGAATTGTTTGTGATCAGTCGATACGCGTTGCCGGAGATGGTTTTACCAATGATATCTGGGATTATATGCGTCGTCAGCATAATATACTTATCGGTGAGCGTTCTGCCGAAAGGATTAAAATAGAAGTAGGATCTGCACTTCCTGAATTAGAAAATCCACCACCTGATTTTGCCGTTCATGGCCGCGATTTAATGACAGGTATTCCTAAAGAAATCACTGTAAGTTATTCAGAGATTGCTCATGCACTTGATAAATCAATTTCAAAAGTTGAAGAAGCAATATTAAAAGCACTTGAAATGACGCCGCCCGAATTGTCTGCCGATATTTATCGTACCGGAATATATCTGACCGGTGGAGGTGCATTGCTTCGGGGACTTGATCAACGAATTGCTCTTAAAACTAAATTACCGGTACACGTAGCAGAAGATCCATTACGAGCTGTTGTCAGAGGAACAGGTATAGCTTTGAAAAATATATCCCGGTTCAAATTCCTTATACCGTAATAAACGTTGATCTTTCAACGTAAAACGAGAAATAAAACGTTGAACCTTAAATCCTCAACGTAAACGAGAAATGCGCAACCTCTTTCTCTTCTTATGGAAGTATAATTTCTTTATTTTTTTCCTCCTGTTAGAGACCCTGTGTGGTTATATTATTGTTCAGAATAATAATTTTAAACGAACAACTTTTATAAATTCTGCAAATGCAATTGCTGCAAAAACGAATACAGTTGTTAGTGCTGTAACTGATTATATAAATCTGCGTGCAACAAACGATGCCTTATCCAGAGAAAATGCATCTTTAAAAACTCTTTTACCTGATGTATTTTATATAGATAGTGCATTAAAACATATCAGTACAGATACATTACTAAAACAGCAGTTTACTTTTATGACTGCTAAGGTTATCAATAATTCCACAAACCGGAGAAATAATTATCTTACACTTAATAAAGGAAGTAAGCAGGGAATTAAACCGGAAATGGGAGTAATATGCAGCGATGGTATTGTTGGAATTGTAAAAGATGTTTCAGAACATTATTCAACGGTTATTTCATTTCTTCATAAAGATTCACGATTCAGTGCACGAATAAAAAAGAGCGGTTATTTGGGTTCAATGGTATGGGATGGTTATGATGAAACTAAAGGTACACTGAATGATATTGCCAAACATGTTAAGGTTATTAAAGGAGATACGATAATTACCAGTTCTTTTTCTGCAATTTTTCCTGAAGGGGTTTTGGTCGGTACAGTAGATGAAGTTAATGCTTCAGGGGGAAATAATTTTCAAGATATTAAAGTAAAACTTTCAACACCGTTTGGAAAACTTTCTTATGTTTATGTTATCAGTAATCTTTTTAAAGATGAACAAAAAGCATTGGAGGAGCCTTTAAAAAATGATCGTTAAAATTATTACACAACTTTTACGTTTTCTTTTCCTTGTAGGGATTCAGGTTGTTATTTTGAATCATATACAATGGAATGGTTATGTAAATCCATATGTTTATATACTTTTTATTTTATTATTACCAGTAGAAATCCCAAACTGGCTTTTACTTATTGTAGCATTTATAACAGGAATTACAATAGATATGTTTGGCAGTTCAGGAGGAATGCATGCAGCAGCAACTGTTTTTATGGCCTTTGCCCGACCGGGCGTGCTAAGACTTATTGCTCCGCGCGATGGTTATGAATCCGATACAAATCTTATTCCGCAAGTAATGGGATTCAACTGGTTTATTACTTACCTGAGTATTATGGTAGTATTACATCATCTTATGTGTTTCTATCTTGAAGTATTTCGATTCAGTGAATTCTTTATCACATTCTTTAAGGCAATACTTAATTCTGTTATTACTATTACGCTGATATTAATCGGCGAATATTTATTCGGACAATCGAAAAAAAATGCACGTTTCTTCAGATAGGAAAGCAATTATTTATTTAATTTTCTTTTCGGTAATTTCCGTCTATCTGATGCGTTTGTTTTATATTCAGGTTGTAGATGACGGTTATAAATTGTCGGCAAACAATAATGTAATACGACCGATTACTGATTTCCCTGCGAGAGGATTAATTTATGATCGTAAAGGAAAGCTTCTTGTTTATAATGAACCTGTTTATGATCTGATGATTATTCCCAAGCAGGCAAAAAATATCGACAGCCTTGAACTTTGCAGCCTGATTGGAATAACTGCTGAAGAATATTCAGAAAAATATAAAAAAGCAAAAGCATATTCACCCGTTAAAGCTTCTGTGTTTGAAAAACAATTGTCTGTAGAAACCTATGCAACATTCCAGGAAAAACTATATAAGTTTCCGGGATTTTTCGTTCAGCTGCGGACATTAAGAAAATATCCGGATCCAATGGCAGCCCATTTGTTCGGATACATTGGAGAAGTTGATACAAGTACTACAAGAAAAAACCCCTATTATAAGGAAGGTGATTATATTGGTAAAAGCGGAATTGAACAATCGTATGAAAGCATTTTACGCGGACGACGAGGAGTCAGAAGAATACTGGTAGATGTCTTCAACAGAGAAAAAGGGAGTTTCCAGGATGGACGCTATGACACAGCTTCAGTTGCAGGAGAAATATTAATGCTTTCGCTTGATGCCAAACTCCAAAAATATGGTGAATTATTAATGCAGAATAAAGTTGGAGCAGTTGTAGCTATTGAACCATCAACCGGAGAAATTCTTGCATGCATAAGTAATCCTTCGTATGATCCAAATTTGTTAGTTGGAAGGGCAAGAACAAAAAATTATGTGCAATTATTGTTGGATCCTGTGAAGCCATTGTTTAATCGGGCACTGATGGCTTATTATCCGCCCGGATCTACATTCAAATTAATTAATGATCTGATTGGTGAACAGGAAGGAGTATTGAACCCAATGACAAGCTATTACTGCGATGGCGGTTATCACATGGGATCACTTACAGTAAAGTGTGATGCACGTCATGGTTTATTAAGTCTTGAACCTGCCATAGCACATTCTTGTAATACCTACCATTGTTATGTATTTCGCAGTATTGTCGATCAAAGAAAATTCAGTTCAACTGCTGAAGGGTATCAGGTATGGAGAAATCATGTACTTACATTCGGAATCGGAAAAAGATTATTCAGCGATCTTCCGCAGGAATTGAAAGGAAATGTACCGACTATAGAATATTACGATAAATATTTCGGAAAAAATAAATGGCGGTCTTCAACAGTTATATCTCTTTCAATCGGCCAGGGAGAATTAGGAATTACTCCTTTACAAATGGCTAATACTATGTGTATAATTGCCAATAAGGGATATTTTTACATTCCTCACATCGCAAAAAAAATTGGAGACAAACCGGTATCAGACAAAAAATTTTATGAAAAGAATTTTACCGATATTGATCCATCATATTTTGATATTGTAATAGATGGAATGGAGAGCGCAGTAGAATCGGGTACAGCAGCAGCATCTAGAATAAAAGGCATTTCCATTTGTGGAAAAACAGGTACAGCTCAAAATCCGCATGGAAGAGATCATTCACTCTTTGTTGGATTTGCTCCGAAAGATAATCCGAAAATAGCTATTGGAATAATGGTTGAAAACGGCGGATGGGGCTCTGATTGGGGTGCACCAATTGCTACATTAATGATTGAAAAATATTTGAATGATTCGATTTCACGTCCACAGTTGGAAAAAAGGATGATCGAAGGTGTGATAACACCAAAAATTTATCAGGAGAAAAAAACATCTGTAGAAAATAAAAAAACCAACCCAAAAATTTTACCTGTTAAAACCGATTTAACAAGTCTGAAAAAGTGAGAAATCAAAAAGGAATATTACAAAATACGGATTGGTTACTCGTTTCCATTTTTATCATTATGGTTATCATGGGTTGGCTGAATATTTATGCCGCTGTTTATGATGATGATCACAAAAGTATTTTCGACCTGTCCCAAAATTATGGAAAACAAACATTGTGGATAGCCGGCTCTTTTTTTATTGCAATGATGATTCTCGTTATTGATGGTAAATTTTATGCCGCTTTTTCATATCCCATTTATGGCTTAATTATACTTTTGTGCTTGTCGACATTTGTTTTTGCACGGGATGTAAAAGGTTCTTATGGATGGATTGATATTGGTTCATTTAAATTACAGCCCGCCGAATTCGCAAAGTTCGCTACAAATATGGCTCTCGCTAAATATTTGAGTACACTTGGAATACGGATGAAAGAAACAAAGACGAAAATGATTTCTGCTTTGATTCTCGGACTACCTGCAGTTTTAATATTATTGCAAAATGATACAGGGTCTGCCATTGTCTTTGCCTCATTCATATTTGTTTTATATCGAGAGGGGCTTTCAGGTAATTTTCTTCTTTTGGGATTAATATTGGTTGCTTTGTTTGTCCTTGCATTGTTAGTGAAAAAAACAATACTGATTAGCATTATTGCTGCAATCGCTTTTCTATTTATACTCCTTGCAAGAAAAAACAGGAGAAACCTTATCATAATTCTCACCGGAGCTTTTATAACGATATCACTTGTATTTAGTGTCGACTATGTTTATAAAAATGTTTTGCAGGATCATCAGCGAGGAAGAATAGATGTTTTACTGGGTAATGATATTGATTTAAAAGGTGCCGGTTATAATGTTAATCAAAGTAAAATTGCAATTGGTTCAGGCGGTTTTTTCGGAAAAGGTTTTTTACATGGAACACAAACAAAATTTGATTTTGTTCCCGAACAAAGCACTGATTTTATTTTCTGTACTGTTGGAGAAGAATGGGGGTTTCTTGGAAGCTTTGTTGTATTAGGATTGTTTGCAGCTTTGCTGGCCAGACTTATTTACGTGGCCGAAAGGCAACGTTCACCATATTCGAGAATTTATGGTTATGGAGTAGCATCAATTCTCTTCTTTCATTTATTGATAAATATTGGCATGACAATAGGTTTGGCTCCAGTTATTGGAATTCCACTGCCTTTTTTCAGTTATGGCGGTTCTTCACTCTGGTCGTTTACTATCCTTCTTTTTATTTTTATTAAACTTGATGCCTATCGATTGCAGATATTACGTTAATAGATTTATGTCTTAATTGGTGAAAAAACAAGTTGATGAAGTAGTATTTTCTTTTTTCTAATTAATATTTTTATGAAATTATATCAGAATTCATACCTTTAATTTTAAATGCTTAGATGGTTTTTAATTTCTTTATTAATTTTTACTTGCATTTCTTCCTGTGTTTCAGATAAAGAAGAAGGAGCCGTTGTTTCTGATGAAACACTTTTAAATCTTGCACAGAATGTTTCATCGTTTACTTATTATAAGAATAGTAGCGATACATTAATCGCTGATGCAGAAAGTCCGCATACACCTTTTATTCGTATTCGTTTCAATCCCAAAGCCAGCTCAGCAATGAATAGTTCAATGGATAAATTATTAACGTCTTCTTTCCCTGATGAATCTATGATTGTAAAAGAAGTTTATAATCAGAAAGGAGGACCATTAGTGGATTACGTTATTATGTATAAACTCAAAAATGCAGCTAATAATGGATCCGGATGGGTGTGGAGTGAAATTAGTTCAAATGGAAATGCAGCGTATTCTGCCTTACGAAAAGGGGATCAATGTGTAAATTGCCATTCGACGAATGTGAATTCTGATTTGGTAAGGACTTTTGGGTTACATTAGGAGGAGAGGCAAGAAACAAGTATCATGTATCAAGTATCATGTATCATGTATCATGTAACAAGAAGAGTGGTGTTTTTTAAAAAGTATAAATAAAAAAATCCCAACCTAACATGAAGTTAAGTTGGGATTTTAATTGGGTTTCGGGGTTTAGTAAAATTTACCGCGATTATCTTCGATGTTTGCTTTATCCTTTAGTGCATTGAAGACTTCATAATCGCTACGGGAGCGACGAGAGTCTGTTAATTGTTTTAAATTAGCTGAATAGTCATTGGTAGCAGCTGGTTCAGTAAAACTCTTTACAGAAACAACATAAACAGCATTTTCTCCTTTAATCGGTTTTGAAAGCTGATTTACCTTCAAAGCGAAAATAGTTCCAACTACAGCCGGTTCATTTCCTACAGCAGGAACATAGTTATTAGCCATTGTAACATTGTCAGCATCCAAAGGAGTTAAATTTAAATTAGTAGCCAGTGCATCCAATGTTGTTGCATTTGCTTTATTGAATTTTTCAACTAATAAATCAGCTTTTTTAATTTTACGAACTTCAATAGTTACCTGATCTTTCACTGTTTCGAGAGGTAAAAATCCTTTTTCGCGGATGTCAACTAAATGAGCGATAACATATTTATCACCAAAGGTGAAAACTTTTGAGACTTCACCATTCTTAGCTGAATAAGCCCAACGAACAAGTTCGCGAGGTTGATCAAGGCCCGGAATATTTTTATCGTTCTCTTTAATATTATCCGCTATTCTTTTATTTAAACCCAGCTTAACAATTGAACTATCAAAATTTTCTCCTGTAGTATTCTTAGAAGCGAATTCATTTGCTTTATTATAAATAAGGTCATAAGTTTTCTGAGAAGGATCAATTTTTCTTTCAACTACAGCAACCTGAATTTGTTTTGATGTTGTTCCCTTTTCCATTATTTCAATAAGGTGAACACCAAATTCAGAAATTACTATGGGCATGTCGCCTTTCTTTCCATTGAAGCAAGCATCGTTGAATGGCTTAACCATTTTTCCGGATGTGAACCAACCTAAATCTCCACCTTTAATCGCTGAGCCTTGATCAGTAGAAAATGTCAGAGCTAGCTGGTCAAACTTCGAACCTTTTTTAATTGCATTCTTTAAACTATCTGCTTTGGCCATAGTTTTGGCGGTATCATTATTTTCTATCTTCAATAAAATATGTCTTGCTTTAACTGAGTCAGCAACAAATTTTTCAGCTGATAATCTCCATAACTTGACACTACCGGCATCTCCTAATGGTCCAACAATAGTTCCGATAGGGGAAGAAAATAATATTGAATCAACTTCAGGCTTAAGAGTTCCTTTAATATGATAGCTTGAATCAAATGGTGTATCGCTGTTTTGATTTACGAAAAGAGCATTATCTGTACTTTCAGCAAATTCATTTTTCTTAGTGTTAATCCAAGTCATTATCTGCTCGCGGTCTTCGGCAGATGGAGCAACATCAAAAGTTATATATTCAGCCTTGCGAATAGTTTCAGCTTGTTTATACTTATTTTTATTTTCATTGTAATAAGCTTTCAGATCGCTGTCTTCGAACTTCGCAGATGTATCCGGAACGGGTGCATAATCGAGTCGTAACACGCGAACAGATGCCATACGTTGCGCTTCTTCGTAGTTTCTTTTTGCCTCTTCAGTGGTAGTAAACAAGCCATTCTTTACAAGGTTTTTATATTTTTCACCAATGCGTTCTTGTTTAATTGCATCTTCAAAAGTTCTCCACTGTCGTTGAATAGCTTCTTCACGATTTGGTAGGTCTTTTAAAAACCGAACTACAGCATTAGGATCAAATTGTCCGGTTTTAGGATCAGTAAAAGCCTGTTTTATCTGAGGATTCGGATTTCTACCGGTGCACATTTCGTATAATTCCTGAGCGCTGCAAGACAATCCAAGGTCTTCATATTCTTTTCCAAGAACATTGTCGTTTACATACATACCCCAGGCTTGTTCGCGAAGCATTTCTTGAGTATTGGGATCGACGGTTTCTGTTTTTGAATTGACCTTATAATTCTCGGTTAAGGTTTCTACTCTTTTATCAAATTCTTGAAAATGAACCTTTTCGCCACCGATTTCACCAATTACGTCCGAGGTTCCTTTAAAAAGTCCCGAATTACTAGTAACAACGTCGCCTAGAATAAATAATAACAGGGAAAGGCCAATGAAGCCGATGAGTAATCCTACCCTTTTTCTGATTTTGCCTAATACAGCCATAGCTGAGTGTTTTTAGTTTTTTTTGAGGTGGCGAAGATACGTTTTTATTCGATAATTTGTTAATATCGGATTAAACGAACTGAATTGATAATGAACTTGAAAAGCGGTAATTAAAATATTAAAAAAATGAAAACAAAAAAACAGAGATGATTTATAAAGAGTAGTCTAAATCACTCATTTTCAAAAAAATAACAAATTTATTGATTGGAGAATTAACTAATTAGCGATTACCTGATTATTAAAGGACCACCTTCAACTTAACCTGTTCTATTCGATTGTGTTTTACTTTTTGAACGACAATTGTAAAAGGAGGAATAACAACTTCTTCATTGGTTTCGGGAATACTTTCATGATTTTGAAAAATAAAACCTCCAAGAGTTTCATAGTCTTCGTGTTCGGGAATATTTAAGTCATATTTTTTATTCAGATAATTTATTTCCAGTCTTCCCGAAAAAATATATTCTCCTTCCCCAATTTTCTTTTCTGTTTCTTCCGGAACATCATGTTCATCATGTATTTCACCAAAAATTTCTTCGATTACATCTTCAATAGTTACCATCCCTGCAGTTCCGCCATATTCGTCGACGATTACAGCAACACTTCTGTGCATATTCGTGAATTGTTTGAGCACTTCATTGGCACTCATTACTTCAGGAACAATTGTAACAGGAAGCAACATGTGTGTAATATCGGCCGGATGATTGAACATCTCTGATGAATGGACGAAACCTATGATATTATCAATATTATTTCTATAGACTAAAATTTTTGAGAGTTTTGTTTCTACAAAAAGCTTCAATAATTCACTTACGGGTTGTTCTACATCTATAGAGACAATTTCATTTCTTGGAATCATACATTCACGAACTTTCACTTCTTTAAAGTCGAGTGCATTTTGAAAAATACGAATCTCTGTATCCATTTCTTCGACCTGATTATTTTTAGAAGTAAGCTCTCTTATGTATAAATCGAGATCTACACGACCGAAAACCGGTCGTTCTTCATGGAAATCTATTCTGAACAATACTCTCATGAAAAAACGGGAAAGGTTAATGATAATCCATACGATTGGTGACAGTAAATAATAAAGCATTCGTATGGGTATTGCCAACAGACTCAATGTTGCATTCGGATTAATTCTAAAAACTGCTTTAGGAATAAATTCTGCTGCAACAAGAATTATGATTGTGCTTAGAAAAGTCTGGATAACCAACAACATTCCATTTCCATGCAATTGGTTAGGAAGCTGCATTCGCAGCCATTCGCGGGTCATCAGGTGTTCTGACATAACAATACCATAAATGACCAAAGCGATATTATTTGCTATTAGCATGCTTGCAATAAAACGTGACGGCGACTTTACAAAATTCCAAAGAATGCGAGCAGAGAAGCTTCCCTGGCTGCGGTCGAGTTCAATGCGTAATTTATTCGCGGAAAGAAAAGCAATTTCTGTTCCCGAAGAGAAAGCAGAAAAAAGAAGGGTGATTAATATGATACTCCAATCAGACATTTTAAAAATTAAGAATTAATATCCCGAATGTGGATAATAAAAACCAAAAGTAGGATAAAAATAATTGGGATTGAATATCGAAAAATGAGTCATGTTCGATAGTTTTCGCAAAAGCATCATGTTAAATGTTGCTGAATTTATCTAAAGCTACCCTGATTTACTCACGTAGATGCTTCAACTAACATTTTTCAAATAATTAACCGGATTTATTTTGATTCTTTAAACTCAAAAGTTCCTTGCAGGATGACCCACATGTATTGTATTTATGTGCTGTCCACTTGCCGCCAATGAAAATTAGTTTCTTCTTACAACTTCTGTTCGGCGGCAAGTGGACAGCACACCCAATCCAAAAAAAATGTCATCCAGATGGACCTTTTGAGTTTAAAGAATCTATTTTCAAATAAATTTTAAAATTGCGAATAATAACAGACCTTTTGATTGTAGTCTCAAAAGTAATTTTTTTAGAATGACGAATATGATAAAGCTATCGGGATTTGATTTTGGAAGTATTTAAGAATTTTAAACAAAAAACATCGAATCCCAAAGTCAAACGCTATGATTACTATATTACATCCCGAATGACAATCAACGATTACATACAAAAATTAAACAGCCGTTATAAAACGGGTATTTCTACCGAGCATAGTTATCGCGGTGATCTTCAGCATTTATTAGAAAATATGCTGCCGGGCATTATGGTAACGAATGAGCCTTCTCATATTGCCTGCGGAGCGCCCGATTATATTCTTACTAAAAAAAATATTCCCATTGGCTACATCGAAGCAAAAGACCTTGGGGCTGACCTTAGTAATAAAAATAACAAGGAACAATTTGACAGGTATAAAAACTACCTTGAGAATTTAATAATCACCAACTACCTCGATTTTCATTTTTTTAAAGAAGGAGAATTAGTTACAACTATAAGTCTTGGAAATGCAGAGGCGAAAAAAATAATTCCACTCCCGGAAAATTATGATACTTTCTCAAATTTAATCAAGGACTTTTCTGCTTTTAAAGGACAAACAATTAAATCTGCTAAAAAGCTTGCCCAAATGATGGCGGTAAAAGCTAAACTTTTAGCAGAAGTCATTGAGAAAGCACTTACCGGAATAACAGAAAATGATAATCTCGAATTACACGAGGCTGCCAACAATACCTTGCACGATCAACTGAAAGCATTCAAACAAATACTCATACACGACATTACAGAAAAAGAATTTTCCGATATCTACGCACAAACAATTGCCTATGGAATGTTTGCCGCACGATTGCACGATCTTTCGTTGGGAACATTTACCCGGCAGGAAGCAGCAGAACTTATTCCTAAATCGAATCCCTTTCTCCGCAAATTATTCCAGTACATCGCAGGCTACGATCTTGATACCAGAATAAGATGGATCGTGGATGCGCTGGCTGATTTGTTTAATGCTGTTGATGTAAAAGCGCTTTTAAAAGATTTCGGAACGGCAACACATCAAAGTGATCCCATCATTCATTTTTATGAAACGTTTCTCTCCGAATACGATCCGAAACTCCGTAAGGCCCGTGGTGTTTGGTATACACCGGAGCCCGTCGTTAATTTTATTGTAAGAGCAGTAGATGATATTCTGAAAACGGAATTCAATTTAAAAGATGGATTGGCCGACACTACGAAAACAAAGATCAAAGTAAAAATTCCAACGCACGACAAACGTTACAAAGCCGGACAGCGAGACTACGAAGAAGAAGTTCACAAGGTGCAGATCCTCGATCCGGCCACGGGCACAGGAACTTTTCTCGCCGAAGTTGTAAAACTCATCTACAAAAAGTTTGAAGGACAGCAAGGCATCTGGAGCAATTACGTCGACAAGCATCTTATCCCAAGGCTCAATGGATTCGAATTGCTCATGGCATCGTATGCCATGGCGCATCTGAAACTCGATTTGCTTTTAACAGAAACCGGATACAAACCAACGAAGGACCAGCGCTTCCGCATTTATCTCACCAACAGTCTGGAAGAACACCATCCCGAAACAGGAACACTGTTCTCAAACTGGCTCAGCTCCGAAGCCAATGAAGCCAACCAGGTGAAGAGAGATACGCCGGTAATGGTTGTTATGGGGAATCCGCCGTATTCAGGGGAAAGTGCAAATAAAGGAGAATGGATTATGAAACTGATGGAGGATTACAAGAAAGAGCCTGGAGGTAAAGAAAAACTAAAGGAAAAAAATTCAAAGTTTATAAATGATGACTATGTAAAATTTTTGCGATACGGGCAGTATTTTATTGAAAAAAATGGAAGCGGTGTTTTAGCATTTATAAATCCCCATGGTTTTTTAGACAACCCAACTTTTAGAGGAATGAGATGGAATTTACTCAAAACATATGACAAAATTTATACGATTGATTTACATGGGAACAGTAAGAAAAAAGAAACGACCCCCGAGGGAGGTATTGATCAAAACATATTTGATATTATGCAAGGAGTATCAATAAATATTTTTATTAAAAACGAAAGGAAAAAAATCAACGAAGCTCTCGGCAAAGTATTTCATTTTGATTTATTTGGGGAAAGAAAATTAAAATATAATTTTCTTAATGAGAAGAGCCTAAATAAAGTTGAGTTTAAAGAAGTAATTAATGTAGCATCTAACTTCTTTTTTGTAAATAAAGATTTTGATTTAAAAGAAGTATATGAAAAAGGTTTTCAAACTAAGGAATTATTTTTAAAAAATGTTTTAGGTTTTCAAACTCATAGAGATGATTATGCAATTGAATTTGACAAGAAGGAAATTGTATCAAGAGCTTTAGAGTTAAGAAATAAGCAAATATCGGACGAAGAATTATATAAAAAGTATTCATTAAGAGATAATAGAGATTGGAAGCTACATACTGCAAGAAACGTAATTCAAGCAGATCAAAATTGGGAAAGAAAAATAATTAATTGTGAGTATAGACCTTTTGATAATAGATGGTGTTATTTTAGTTACGTTGCAATGGATTATCCTAGAAAAGAGCTACTTCAATTTGTCGCAGGAAAGGATAATAAGGTTTTAGTTCTTTCTCGGCAATGCACAAGCGATTGGAGATATATTTTTATTTCAAAAAATGTAGTTGAAGCAAATTTAACCGGAACTGCCGGTAGATATGGTGCCGGTTATGCTTTCCCGCTTTACAACTATCCTGAGACGAATGGTCAAGAAACGATAGAACAAATATTAGTAAGAACACCAAACTTAAAACCAGAAATTGTAAATCAAATTTCAAATAAATTAGGCTTAACTTTTACCAACGAAAAAGAAAACACCAAAAACACATTCGCCCCAATCGACATTTTAGATTACATCTATGCCATCCTTCACAATCCAACCTACAGAGAAAAGTACAAAGAGTTTTTAAAAATAGATTTCCCTCGTGTTCCATATCCGAAGGATGCAGAAACATTTTGGAAATTGGTAAAGCTGGGAGGAGAGCTGCGTGAGGTGCATTTGTTGGAGAGTGAAGTGGTAGATAAATTTATTACGAAGTATCCGGTAGATGGAAACAATGAAGTAGTCAAAATAAAATACGAAGACGATAAAGTTTTTATAAATGAGAAGCAATATTTTTCGGGTGTGCCTCAGGTTGCATGGGAGTTTTATATTGGCGGCTACCAGCCGGCGCAGAAATGGTTGAAAGACAGAAAAGGTCGGCAGCTGAGTTTTGAGGATATTCAGCATTATCAGAAAATAATTGTTGCTTTGAAGGAGACAGATAGGATTATGAAGGAGATTGATGGGATTGGGTTTGAGTAGAGACATACTATTAAACTATTTCATATGTAAAATTAAAATCTAGAATAAAGTAAATATAATATTTTAATAATGGCTCAGTTAATTTTTGATTTGCCTGAACGATGTTCTGATAATTTCAGCGATTCGCTCAATTATATTTTTTCTGTTATTCACAAAGTAAGTGAATTAACTCAGCCAACTTCAATTCATTTTAATTTTAAAAAATGTCGCTTTATTCACCCGTTTATTCTTATTGCTCTTGTAAGTTCAGAAAACGCTTGGCGAACACAAAATCATATAAACCAGCTCGGCAGAATCTTTGGGCGAAAGCATGTGTGATAGGGGATTCTGTCGCACACAGCACGTCAATAAGGCTATGAAAAAATACAATGGCTTTAAGTAAAATATAAATTATACAAGTTAAGGATTGAAACTTTTACCGGCCCCTTTTTCCCTGCATAATCAACCGCACTACTGAAAAAATATTGTTCAAG
>JANOVV010000014.1:0-37630 GCA_031417555.1 Bacteroidota bacterium | reverse complement strand
CCTGTCTTCGACAATAGGACACCCTAAGCACAATCAAAGAATTTAAGGATGTTTTCTTGTTCTTCATTTTTAATTAAAAGTTTGGATTTACTTGATCCTGAATGTGGTGATCGTATACTAATTTCATAGATCGTTTTAAGTATGTCAATTGCTTTCTCGGGGCTTAGGCCTGCCTTTCCATCATTTAGTTGGCGTTCTAACTCTTTATATATTTTACAAGCTGTAAAGGCAATACAAATGTGTGCTTCAATTCTTCTTTTGAGGTGATGATAGATTGGGCGGATTTTTAAATCGGACTTTGATATTCGAAAAGTTTTTTCAATCGACCACAGTTGTTTGTATTGTTCTATCACTTGTTCCTTTGTTAATTCGGTATTGGTTAGATATCCTTTTAGGCCATCCCATTTTTGATCATCCTTAAATTTATCATAATCGATGCGAATGGAAATTTCTCCTTCCATTTTAAGATATTTATTATATCCTTTATTATTCAAATGTTGTTTGTTGAGTTTTCCTTTAGCTAATGCTTTTTCTAATTTATTTAATCCTCGCTGGCGATTATAAGCATCGTTTTTTGCCCGTTGGATTGAATAACTTATAATTAGTTTTTGTCCTGCAGGTTTAGAAATCAGAGTGCTTTCACCATCGCTAAGTTTTAATTCCAGTATCTTTTTCTTAATCAATTCCGATTCATTTTTAATTCGGGCTCCTAAAATATATTGATGTTTTTTTTCACAGATCGCTTTTATGTTTGTTTCGGAAAGTAACCCTGCATCGGCTACCACTACTACTTGTTCTAATTTATATTTTTGTTGAAAGCCTTCGATTACCGGTAACATGGTATGCCCTTCAAATTTACTGCCTTCAAAAACCTGATAAGTTAAGGGATATCCTCCTGCACTTACTAATAATCCTAATACAATTTGTGGCTGTTGATGTTTGCCATCCTTGCTAAAACCATTTTGTCGGAAATCGTCTTCTTGCTCTGCTTCAAAATAAAGCGTAGTGACATCGTAAAAAACAATTGACAAAGGTTGCCCGATTATTTTCAATGTATGATCGTAGCTGATTTGCTGTATTTGTTCGATTTGTTTAGCATGTAGTTTATCCAAATATCGATAGATCTTTACCACATCTATTAACACACCTTTGTATTTATATAGATAATCTGTCGTTTTTAGTTTGCTTACCGGATAGACTAATCGGGTAAGTACTAAATACCGAAATAATTCATCGGGTATTTTATTGAATCCGATTTGATCAAATAATTTTCCTAAGACAAGTTCTGGTCCTACTAATCTGTAATCTTCAATGCTATTTAAAATTGATTCAAAAAAATCATCGTCCTTTTCCTGGTCGAATAATAGAGATTGTTGACCTGTCAATTGTTCTACTTCCTTTTTCCCTTCTTCAAAAAGCCGGTCAATTTCCTTGGGTTCATCTGAACTTCCAACTGTTCGATACAATTCATAGTTACCAGAACTCTTATCTATAATCTGAATACTTACAATACCGCTCTTGTTTTTTTTCTTCCTTACGAACACCCTGCTAAAATACAGCAGAGACACCCAAATCTAAAATCAATTTTCAATGTTTATAAGCCTTTCAAGAGCAATTTTATATCAATTTTCCAAAAGTGTCGAAGACAGGTGAAAGGCTCCGGACGGGTGGTAGATGATGGTAGAGGGCATTTAGTAAAGAAATATTTTTCATTGAGAAGTGATTGTAATAAATGTCCGATAAGAAATACATGTATTAGTGATAAAGCAAAAACAAAACGCGTACAGCACAGTATTTATAAATCGCATTTTGAAAAAGCAGAAGAAAGGCAAAAAAGCAACAAAGGTCAAATCATGAAACGAAAACGTTCATCCACAGTGGAGCCGGTCTGGGGAACGCTAATAAATTTTTTAGGCCTACGCCGCATGACTTCCCGCGGAATCAAATGCGCCAACCAGGCATTGCTGATGGCTTCAGCCTGCTACAACTTAAAGAAATATCTCAAATACATTCAGCGTCGTGGAATAACAAATGCAAATACAAGGCAAGAGACCAATGGTGATTTTTTAATTCGTTTTTTCACTTTCCCCAAATGCATTTAACTTCGATATGACCGAGGCATTTTTTTCGACTGCCAATGACTTGTAAAAATGAAAATGCGCTATAAGTCAATTATGAAAGCGTGATTTGATGGAATTAATGACTTTTGATTTTCAAAGTGTAGTTGTGCAACAGTGACCAATGTTCTCTGCATGCCCTGTTGTATCCAAGAGTTCTGTCATTTCAAATTATTCATTTTGTTTGTTTCTTATTCTTAATCCATGTTCCTAATTTAAATCCAAAATTTATTGTTGGTATAAACATCGTAGTATTTTTTTTGCCAATTGGTCTGAAATATTCAGAGGGTGTTGAGTAATTATAATAACTATTTATTGTGTTTATACGCCTGAATTTTAATCGGAATCCGATTCCCCCAAAAATTTGACAAAAAACTTTGCCTTCATTAATGTCCCTTCCCCAAAGCAGCTCTGTACCAGTGACGAATGTCTTTTCACTGCGGACAAAAAAAACAGCGTTTCCAAAATAATTTGAATTGAAGTCAACAAATAATCTGTTGTCATAGTATAAATATTTAAAAAAAATTTCTGGCCCTAAAAATTTTATTTTATTTCCTTTATTTCTAATATATTCATAGTATAACCTTAATTCTGGCCCATTATATGAGCCAATTGGAATTTTATCATCATCCACTTCATTGTGACCAGTTCCTCCGTCGACTTTACCTCTCCACCAATTATTTGAAATCATGTATCCAATACTTATTCCGAATCTTTTTGATTCATTTATTGTCACATCGTAGTAAAGAGAGAAGTCATTAAATGGCATCCCAAACAAATTGACCGAAATAGTACTTGTAGAATTATTTTGTGAATATAAATTGAAAGGCAATAAAGTTGCCAGCAGAAAAAATCCTAAAATTTTTTTGTTATGCTGGTTCTTACTTTTCATCTGGGAGTATCAGCAATGCTGCTAAAGGGTTTCAGAAAACATTTAAATACATGCACAAGAATTCAAACAAGAAGAGGGAAGTAAAAAGTAATTAATTTATAAAATCATTTATCTCCAATAATAATCGGAGCGCTTCCTTTTCCCATAATAATCACTTTGGCATTTGGTGAAAGAGCAATTTCTTTTTGAGCTTTAATGTTTTCATATTGCAGAAGTTTGTCGGTTAATTCGCTGTTTACGATTCGTTGATAGTCGGCAATTCCCTGAGCTTCGACACGTTTACGTTCTGCTTCTTGTTTTTCTTTCTGAAGAACAAATTGCATTTTCTGAGCATCCTGTTCAGCATTAATTTTTGATTCTATGGCAGCTTTAACAGATGCCGGCAATGTGATATTCCGCACAAGCAATTGTTCTAAGACTAAGCCCCTCGATTTAAAATCTTTTTCTATGCTTTCAGAAATTTTAACCTGGAATTCATCGCGTTGTTTAGAATAAAGATTAACAGCATCATAGTACACTGCATTGTCACGAATTTTTGTTCGTGTTATCGGGCGAACGATAATATTTTTATAATCCAACCCTATTTCTCTGTAGATACGAGGAGCTTCGGATGGAATTACACTATATAAAATTGTAAGATCAATGATTACCTCAAGACCATCAGCAGAAAGAACACGAATAGCATCATCTCCTGTTTTATCGCCTTCGGTAGCAATAGACGACATGGTATAATTTTGTGTTTTGATATCTATTTTATATACATCAACAAATGGATTAATAAAATTAAGACCGCTTGTTAGTATATGATCCTGAACTTTTCCAAATAAAGATTGTACACCGACATGTCCGGCATCTATTTGTTTAATTGTTGCATTGCTTAATCCAACGATCGCCAAGGCCAAACCGGCATAACGCGCAATTCGTACAACATTAGGAAGGTGTGGAAATAATTCAGATGCGTTTTTTGCAAAAGCGAATATTAAGATTCCAATTATTAATATAGTCATGATAATTTTTTAACGAATGTAGAAAAGCTTTTCGAGTAATTGAGAAAATTATTTATCAGAGAGGGCTAAATTACCAACTAAATTAAAAAATTTCAGGCAGCAAGTCGTTGACCAACTAATATCATAGGTTCATCAGAAAGAACTTCGGCTCTGTGTAATGCTTTTCCGGGAATAAAAACGATGTCTCCTTCACGATAATAGCCAACTACACCATCAATGGTAACCGAGCAACGACCTTTCAGCATTAAAAGATATTCATCTTCGTTTTCATGCGACTCTTCTACAACAGCGCCTTTGTTTGCCCATGCAATATAAGTGGTGACTTTTTCATTTCCGGGCAGGTCGAGTAAATAGACATCGCCATAATTTTCGGGCGGATAAATTTTGTTATCGGAAATATATTTTATCCATTCGGATACAGTTGAATCAGCATTTAAGCGAGGAGGGAATTGAATTTTTTTATCCGTAGAAGTCTGGTTTAAAACAGAGCTAATGATTTTATCTTTAAGTAAAGGAGGTGGATTTTTCGAAGATGCAAAAGCATAATTATTCAAAGTTTCGTGTACAGATGCTATTTCATCACGGACTTCTTTGCTTTCGTGAGAAAATTTTTCGACGAGCTTTATTTCTTCTTCTGAAGCCAGACCCAGGCAATATATTTCTATGATGCCGCTGGAGATAAGATTTTTTATTTCCATGGCCATGAATTTTTACGTTGAATACTTACAGCTTCGTGTAGAATTTTTTTTATTTTTATTTCATCCATTCCTGTCAAATTTGCAACATCATTAATTGTCTTTCCTCCAAATAGAACGAGGTCAAGGATATTTTTTTGAATATCATTTGTTAAATCTTCTCTTTTGTCAGTGTTTTTAAAAAGAGAAGAATTTATAGAAGATTTATCAGTAGCTTGGGTATCAACGAAAAATAAGGGTTTCTGGTTTTGAAAATTAGTAACTAATTGCATTTTTTTCCCTGCAAAAGAGTGCAGGACGTTAATCAGCCACAAAGAAATGGATTGATTTGTTTCATCAAATGAAGCACCGTTTTTATGGATAAAGAGTATGGCTTCTTTCACAACAACTTCTGCTTTTGTTTCACTTTTCGTCATTTTTAAAGCAATACCATATAAAACGGGTGCAAAATGATCATATATTTCTTCAAGTTTAACAGCATTTTTTTTCCGTAGCAAGGCCAGGATTTTTTTTAGATCACCTGTATGTTTGGTAATTGTCTCCACGCCTTGAATTAGTATTCAAAGAAAAGAATAATTATGGCTATTCAGAAACAGAATTTAGAGAGAACAAAATGATTTATGTGCGAAAAAAGAGGGAAACGGTCAAATAATTTGATTCACAATTTTGGTTTAATAGCAAAATCCGGGTTAAAAGCTCAATGTTGACTAAATTGAGACAACAAGTTGGGGAAGGATTCAAAAAACCAATGGAACTTTAGTGGCGAGCACTCGTTTAAAGCTATTAGAATTTGAAAGAGTATCTTTGCGCAAAATTAAATGACATGACCAGGAAAAAAGGAATTTACGATATAGTTTTTTTCACTACAAAAGGCAAATCTGAAACAACAATTTCCGGAGCAAATTGGAAGCAGATTCAGGATAAGCTGAATGTAGATTATAAAGAATTTATGAGCGTAAAGGATGAGGAACATACAACGGAACCTTTTTTCAAGGTAATTACGAGTGAAACATCTGCGGGCTCAAGCAAAGAGAAGGAAGAATATTTTTACACAAAAAAGAAATAAGGAAATACAGTTTTCATTTAAACGATTGAATAGCATAGAAGACACCACCATGCATAAAAGGGAAATTAAAATCATGAAAAAAGTAAAGGTAGCCGATGGAGAAGTTGAAATCCGTGAGAAGAAATACCACTATGAATTTTATTCGGACAATGAAAATGTTTTTGTAAAAATTTATCACCCTGGGAAGAATGGCGATGTAACCCAATTTCAGCGAAATGATAAAATAAATTTGAAGGCTGATATGGATAATGCCCTGGAGAATAATGGAATGTTTAAATAATAAATTCAAAGAAGAATTTTTTCAAAACAGTATTATTAAAAAGTGAATAGGGGATTTTTATATTTTATTTTTTGAAAAATAATTTTATTAAGCCGCAATTAATTATTCGATTTTAATTTAAGTCATGGTTTTTTCTATTTACAAATAATGTATTCTGGAAATTGAAAAATTACAATTGCCGGAGGCACGAACTTTTCTATCTTTGCGCCTTAAATTACAGGAGAGATGTCCGAGTGGCTGAAGCCGAAGGTTTTGGATTAAATGATCAAACAGTGGAAAATAAAAACAAATAATATTCAAGGAGAGATGTCCGAGTGGCATAAGCCGAAGGTCCTGTAAGGAGCTTTTGGATTAAATGATAACACAGTGGAAAATAAAAACAAATAATATTCAGGAAGAGATGTCCGAGTGGCTGAAGCCGAAGGTCCTGTAAGGAGCTTTTGGATTAAATGATCAAGCAGAGGAAAAAAAACAAATAATAATCAAGGAGAGATGTCCGAGTGGCTGAAGGAGCACGCTTGGAAAGCGTGTGTACTCCAAAAGGGTACCGTGGGTTCGAATCCCACTCTCTCCGCCAGAGTAACAATCAATATTCATCAATATGTATCAGTCCCCTTTGAGTTTCGTACTCCAAAGGGATTTTTTTTATAGGTACTAACCTCAAAACCTTTAGTGCTTCTCAATCCGGTGTGTACCTAATCGTGTACCTCATACAAATATAAGTACTCTCACAGCTTATCAGTATTTTTTTTGAAGAGGATGTGCTGACAGGTGACGAACAATACCTCCACACGCTCGCCAATATTTGCGCCAGATATAAATTGTCGAGTTGGATTTATAAGTCAGCACCTCGTTGGATACAAACATTTCGTTTGTTATCTTAATGATGAAAACTGGATATAATTTTATATTCTCATTTATTCAATTTGGGCTTATTTAATTTGTCAAGTTCCGCTTGTATCAAGTCATCCTGAGTTGTAAATATTTTCTTTTCTCTATTGGTATCAAAATAAACTGAATAGTCGTTGTCGAATATTTGTTGTGCAATTTCCAAAGGCTCAATCAAAGATTTTGGCTCAGGTACAACTGGTGTAGCAATCAATAAATCAAATTCTTTCATTTCGTTTGTTTGCCACAGAATATTTAAAAATCCATCATAAGTAATAGACGGTTTTTCGGAACTATTGATTTTATAATTTTCTGGAAAAAATGCTCCACTGTATTTATGGTAAATGCTACTCCATTTATTTTTTATGAGTTCACCACTTGCAAAATCTTTGTTCATTAATACAGGATTAATTAATAGAGCAACCGAACCCCAATCCGAAGACAATCTTGAATTATTATCTCTATAAATTCCTTCCGCTCTTGCAAGAGCAATCGCTTGAAGCTCCAATCCTTCAAATGATATTATCTCCGTATTAAAAGGAAGTATTATCCCCTGCCCCAAAGAGTTTTCACATGATGACGAAAAAACCATCGTGTAAGTATGTTTTCTCTTTTTACCAGATTTTCTACCATAACGAATTGGAACTTTTGTAAATGTTGGCGTGTCAGAAATTAGATTTTGCTCTCGCCAGTCTTTTCTTATATTGTCTTGTTTTTTATTATCAAAATGGTCTTCCCAATATAATGAGCCAATAATAATTACACCACCCTTCAACTTCATATTAAGTCTAATAAATAATTACTTCTGCATTTTCGGAATTGGCTAAAACTGTTCGCTTTAAATTTATGTCATCAAGTTGATAATACATCTTTTCCTTTACGTAAAGTTTATTCAATTTCTCTTTATAAATTGTCAGGTAATCAATAATACCATTATAACTTTTCGGAGTAGTATCTGACTTTATATCAAAATAACAATATATCATATTAGTCCTATCGCCCCTTTTATATAAGTAAGTATTATCATTCTTTTTGAAATAAATGTAAAAAGCATAATACTCTGTATTGTCTTCTCCCCTTTCTAATTTCACAGTAAATCTATAATTGTTCATGGATAAATATTCTCTTAGGTCTTTGAAATCAACCTGATTGATTTTCTCCATTAAATACAATTGTAAAAATCCGGTCGACTCACTTTCTGTCATACTGCTGGCATCCCTTCCGGCACTTGCAGGAAACAATACGTTAAAGGAGTAATCTCCATTAGATTTTTTATCAATGATTTTAGATAAATCTGTTTGAGCAAAAACCCAATCAGTGGCAGAGGATAATATAATAAAAAAGAGAAATTTTAAAGGCGTTTTCATTGTCTTACAAATTATTTAATGATAGTCCTTTGACGAAATGCACTTTATTTTTAATTCGTTTAAATCAATTACAAATTCAGGCGTATTATTCCACCTGTCATTAAGTGTTAAAATATTCTCCGGAGTTAAATCCATTTTTGTTACCCAATCATATGTGGTAAAAGGTATCCAAACTATAAAGTAGTAATTACCATTTTTATCAAAGCAAATAACATAACTTTTTAAAAGCGAATACACAGAATATTTGTCATTAGAGATTTCACATTCGGGCGAACTTAAATAATCATGAAAAAATTTAGTCGCCTCGCCACTATACTTTGTTATTTTAAAATCTTGATAGTATCCTCTGCGAATTTTTAAGTCTTCATGTAAATTAGGATTGTCTAAAAGGAATTTTTTTACAGCATTTTTTGGATTATCAATATTCAGGTCTTCGTTAGATGGGCGGTATATTATATCAGACTTGCTTGCTTTAAACTCTAAGGCTTGCAGAATTTCCGGAACATCTTTTAGCGAGTCTATATTATTAAATCCACCATCTATTTGCTTGTCTCCATTTCGAAACATCCCGGAAAATTGTAAATTATAATATTTATTTATTGTATAATCATATAGCCCAAAATCTACTTCACCATTACCCATTGAGCCACCCGGAACAACATAATCAAAATATAACAACTCTTTTTTTTGTACAGTAATCCATTCAAAATTTTGAATGTCGTGTCCGTATTCAATTGTTACATGTTTAGTTTCCTGCCAATTGTTAGCAAAGTTTTCAATAACATTTATTGTCGAGTTACCGTAAATTCCTGAACCATCAAGTAATGCACAAATTATTATCGGTTTTTTATCAATGTATTTAATCGAAATATATTCAGGATTTTTATAATACAATTCTTTTATAATGGCGGACGCCTGTGATGTGTCAATTTGAATATTATTTAAGCTGTCCGCAAAATTTGTTTCTTGGTTTGCAGAGTTTGAACCTTCTTTGTTACTTTGACATGCGGATAAAATAAAGAGCATAAAAATAAATTGGAATAGGTTTTTTTGTTGTAGCATAATATTAAAAATTGAACTTCAAAATAGGTGGCGTTCCAAAGATAGAAAGAATATTGTAAAATGATAAGCTCTCCGGATGCCAACATATTTCCTTTCACAGCGGGCGGGCTCGTATCAAAAATTAATTGAAAATATTTTGTTCATGCCAAGTCGAGACAATGCCGTCCAAAATTTGCAACCCATTTTTTTTCTAACTTTTTCCAGCCAATCCGGATTTCCAGAAAGTTGATAACGGCCTTGTCGGATATCGGAATAGAGATTATTGGCGTGAATGAAATTTTGGAACAAGTACACAATGTTTTTTTCAACCAAATATTTTCCTGACCTTTCATCCATCAAACGTCCTTTGAATTTTCGGTAGTCTAAAGTAAAGCGGAGGCAGTATAGTATACCTATCCGTGTACCTATGGGCTGTTACATATCAATAATCATTGAAAAATTGTTATTTATGCGGTTGGGTTAAATCCCACTCTCTCCGCCAGTTTAACAATAAAGCTTTGAGTATTTATTTGAAATATTTAAGCCGTAAGAATTTTTACATGAAGGCAAATTTTATTTTGATTAATGCAAAGATCGGTTAGGATTTCTTAAGCAATGCCATTCATAAATACATCTTCTAATATCCAAAAATTATTTTCCTTAACGAATTTATATTTTCCGGGGCCGGAAATTGAATGATAAGTACGGCTATGGGGTGGAAGAACAGAAATTTCAAAATCAAAACAAATCTCGGCCGTTTCATTTAATATTGTATGAGAGGTAATATTAAATTTTTCTAATAAAATTTCATCAAAAGCATCACGGAATAAAATAATCCTTCTTTTTAGTTTTTGAAATTGAGTTTCTTTCTCTTCATCATCAAAGGAAACAAAATACCTATCAATGAAAGTTTCATCTTTGTCAATCAAGGCATGTATAAATTCATCTGCTTTGATTTTTAAATCATCTTCATCATTCGGATAAAACTCTTCATAAACGTAGCAAACAATCATGTTTTTCGGCATACAACTATCAGCTTCTTTAAGAAACAATTCTTTTGTAATAAACCGATACATTTCTACATCATCTATTCCGTTTACACTTTCTACTACAATGTTTTTTTGACGAAGTAGTTCTATTACCTTTTGAAGTTCAATAGACATTTCGTCATCACTTATTTCTTCTACGGGTTTGCAAGTTGGATGACCGAGTAATTCGCCGACAGTAATTTTCTTATTGTTTAACATTGATTTTTCATATTCCAGTATTTGATTGAGCCATATACTTTCAATGAGAGGATTTAATTCATCCTCGCTATTTAATTCAATTCCAAATTCGGCCTGGATTTTTAATTTGGTGATCTCATTTTCTTGCCGTAGAATTTCAGTGTAGCTAGTGCTTTTTTTCATATTATTTATTCTTGTGGATTGTTATTTTAAGTATTTGCTCATGCAAGATCGATCCGACGCATAAATTTAACAACCAATAAATGATGGGTTTTTTATAGCAGTTACTTAAAGCGGGTTTGTTTTCATTTATAATATTAAATTACTTTTACGCATGCCATCTGCTTTTTCCCATGCTATTTCTGCTATTGCTTTAGGCAGTGCTTTTAAGAATACGAATGATAGAATACGAATGACTATTCTTGGGGTCATTTGTTCGGTTTTGCCAGATGCAGATGTGCTTTCATTTCATTTCGGGGTATCTTATTCTTCCATGTGGGGACACCGGGGAATTAGCCACTCTATATTTTTTGCTTTAATTTTAGCAATGGTGATTATGAAATTTTTTTACCGGCAAATGAATGATTCATCAAAATGGTTCAGACTTTATATTTATTTTTTTCTTTCAACGGTTCTTCATCCATTATTAGATGCCTGTACGGATGGAGGACTAGGTGTAGCACTATTTTCTCCTTTTATTAATGAACGATATTTTTTTTCGTTCAGACCAATAGAGGTTTCTCCAATTAGCGTATCAGGTTTTTTTACTCAAAGAGGGTGGGAGGTTTTCAAAAGTGAATTGTTTTGGGTTTGGCTGCCTTCAGCAATTATTTTCATTAGTTCATTTCTATTTAGTAAGGCATTTAGGGTTAAAAATTTAAAGGGATGAAGCTTAAAACGTTCATTCCATAAGGCCTCCAAGCGATTTTGACCTAATTTAATAATTCGAAAAGTTTGTTTGTTTATAACAAATGCTTTAATTTCCCCTTTTTAGAAAGGTTTTTCAAGGTTTATATAGAATTGGCAAATATTAACATTGATTTTTAAGGTAAATTGTTTATCTTAAACCCCCTAAGTCTATTAATAAAAAGAAATACTTTATTATCAATAAATCAGGTTCAACCCGAATTTATGACAAGCTCTTTTATATACATATATATAAATTGAATTAATTAAAGAACATATAGCTCATTCCTCATAAAAAAATAAAAATAGTTTAAAGATTGAAACCCTTTAACCCATAAAGCCAAAGCCCAAGAATAAAATTATTTATAATTAAACTGTTACACACTCATTGTTTAAAAATTAAATCATCGCCACATGAAAATAGTTTTTACATCTTTAATGATAATTTGTTTTTGTCTGTTTACTTCAGCACAAACAATTACCGATCCATCGAGCACCCTTGGATACGATCAGCAAAAAATTTCATCCATTAACCCTTCTCCACTTACGGGCCAAACTCTGTTAACCGATTCAATCGATTATCACCCCGGTTCAATAGCAACAATTACCGGCGGCGGATTTTTACCGGGAGAAACAGTAACGCTTATTGTTGAACATGCAGGAAGCGCACCGGATACAGGAGCTGAACATCTTCCATGGAATGTTATCGCCAATGGGAATGGCGCATTTGTTACTACATGGCATGTTTGCGAAGATGATTGCCTCGGACAACATTTAAAAGCAACCGCTACAGGACAGTCATCGGGATATGTTGTAGTTGCAAGATTTACCGACGATCTTCCAACCGGAAGTTGTTACACACCACCGGGAGTAGGGGCAAGTTCGTTTCCTGCGAATGATGATGGTTCTATCGGCCCGATTGCCCTTCCATTTACATTTGATTTATATGGCTCTACCTACAATCAGGTTTGGATTAATAACAATGGCAACCTGACTTTTACAGGTCCTATTGCCACATTTTCTTCTACAGGATTTCCGTTTGGAGTTCCAATGGTTGCAGCATTTTGGGCAGATGTGGATACACGTAATCCCTTAAGCGGTATAGTAAAGTATGAAGTTAATTCCACCAATTTAATTGTGACTTGGCCGGGCGTTGGATATTTTGCAAATCAGGCAGATAAATTAAACACATTTAAAATTATTATAAGTAATGGTATTGATCCTTTGATTGGCGTTGGAAACAACGTTGCCTTTTTTTATGATGATATGCAGTGGACTACCGGTAGTGCTTCGGGTGGTTCGGGTGGATTTGGCGGAACACCTGCGACAGTTGGTATCAATAAAGGAAATAGTGTAGATTTTGCACAAGTTGGACGCTTTAATGAAAACAACTCTAATTACAATGGAGGCGCAGCCAATAATAGTGGTGTTAATTATCTTGATTACCAATGTTTCTATTTTGATGTAAAAGGAATAACAAATCTTCCTCCTTCTGTAAGCGGATTACCTGCAGGAAATTCAATCGATATCGTTTGCGGCTCCAGTTCTACAATATCATTATCATTTCTTCCACCGGAAATTAATCAATTAGTTACTACTGTTGTGAACGATAATGAACTTTGCAATTCAACAATCTCTGTAAACAACGGTTCGGTATCTACTGCCGATGTAACCATTACAGCAGCTGCTTGTAATATAGGAACACACCAGATTACATTTACTGCAACAGATAATTTTATTATTCCTGGAACAAGAACAGAAATTATTACTGTAAATATTTTACCACTTGCTTTGGCAGACGGAGGAACAATAACGGTTTGTAAAGGAGGGGTATTAAATCTTACAGCGAATGGCGGAACTGATTATTCATGGACAGGGCCGAATGAATTTTTATCAAATGAACAAAACCCAATTATAAATAATGTAACAGAAGACCAAGCAGGAACTTATGAAGTTGTTGTAACCACACCCGGCGGATGTTCGGCAACTACTTCAACAAACGTTGTAGTTATTTCACCGCCATTACCTGCGCTGACTTTGAATACTCCTCTTTATGATTGTCCGGATGCCTCTTCTACGATTACTGTTACGGATACTTCAGGAGAAAATAATGAACCATACACTTATTTGTGGTCGCCAAATGGAGAAGTAACCTCATCCATCAATGTTACACAACCCGGAACTTATGGCGTAACGATATCAAACAATATTGGTTGTGCTGTAACTATTGATACCGCGATTGTTCAGCTACCTTGCATCGTTGGATATTATCCGCCTCCACCGGAAGGAAAAATTGAAGACAAAATCGGATCAGAGTTAACGCAATTGGTTGGTCACCCGGACACCGTTCTTAATACAACTAACAACAATATTTATCTGACTCAAAATGGAAAAGTATTAATTGAAGTTATTTCAAATGTAGGAGAATATGAAAACTTACTTCAGAAGCTTATTTTAAATGGGATGACTGATATTATAGATAATGGTGTAAACACATTAATTATTACAGGCTTTTTTCCTATCAACAATTTATTAAGTCTTAATGGGTATCCCGAGATAGATTATGTTCGGCCGTATTTTCCACCTCAATCAAATTTTAATATTAACGGTGCAACTTTTAGTTTAGGTGATCGAGCCATGTTATCTGATTCAGCACGATTGGTATTTAATGTACAGGGTGATGGAGTAAAAGTTGGTATTATATCCGATAGCTATAACAAACAAGGAGGAGCCGCATTAAATATTTCACAAGGAGATCTTCCCGGCGCTGGAAACATATATAATTCATTACCTGTCGATCTGGTTAAAGAATATCCTTACGGGCCACGTTCAGATGAAGGACGTGCCATGATGCAAATCGTTCATGACATTGCACCAAAAGCGGAACTTGCTTTCAGAACAGGGTTTGTAAGTCCGGGCGATTTTGGTGTTGGTATAAAAGAACTGCAAGAAAACGGTTGTGATATTATTGTTGACGATGTTACTTACATAACAGAACCGTATTTTCAGGATGGCGTTGTTGCTAATGCCGTTGATTACGTAAAAAATCTGGGAGTATCATATTTTTCTGCTGCAGGAAATTTCGGATCAAAATCATACGAAGCTGTATTTAATCCGGGCCCAACACCTGTTCCGGCCGGATATACGGGTGCTGTTCATAATTTTGACGGTAGTGGAGATATTTATCAAAGTGTATCTCTGGGATTAGATCCTGGACAAACAGTTGGAATTTATTCAATCGTTTTACAATGGGAAGATAATTTTTATTCGCTTGGTCAAACTCCCGGTGCTCAAAATGATCTCGATATTTATTTAGTTGACAATAGCGGAAACAGACTTTTCGGTTTTAACAGAAATAATATTGGCGGTGATCCATTGGAAATTTTACCATTCATTGTTAGAGGACCGACTCAGGCGAATATTATGATTGTTCGCGATTCCGGATTAGCCAATGTGAAATTTAAATATATTGTTTTCAGAGGGAATATTACTTTCAATGAATTCAGAACGGGCGTATCAACACTTGTCGGACAAGCAAATGCTGCAGGAGCAATGGCGGTTGGAGCGGCACTTTATTTGAACACTCCGGCATTTGGTTTAGATACTGCAACTATTGCTTCGTTTTCTTCAATTGGAGGAACAGAAGTAAATGGTGTTAACAGGCACAAACCCGATTTCGTAGCACCGAATGGAGGAAATACAACAGTTGAATTTGGCGCACCTAATATTGATGCTCCTGATCCATTCCCGAACTTTTTTGGAACATCAGCTTCTGCTCCGCATGCAGCGGGAGTTGCAGCATTATTAATAGACGGAAGAAAGAAATTTTATTTCGATGATCTTTCACCGGATAGTGTAAGATCAATATTAAAATATACAGCTTTACCTATGAGTGCAAGCCCCGAAGATTCTGCTTCCGGTTCCGGATTAATTCAGGCTGATAGAGCATTACAATCTTTTGCTACTCCAATGCCTGTTATAGACTCGCTAAATTTTCCTGCACCACCTTTTATTCCCGGAACGCAGCCATTTTTTGTAACCATCTATGGAAATTATTTATCGGATTCATCGATTGTAATTTTTAATGATGATACTCTTCCATCAACATTTGAAAACCGAAATAGGATTACAGCGGAAGTTCCCGCTTTCAATGGTAACCCTCCATTGCAAGTATATACACCTCCAACGACTCCTTCACATTTAGATGGAGGATTTTCGAATTCACTTTATTTTATTACCGATGGTAAAACAACGGTAACAGTAACACCTGCATTTAAAACAAAAAGGTATGGTGAGGTTAATCCTGATTTTACTCCTTTAGTTTTGGTTGATGGAATTCCAATTGAAAACACAACATTTACATTAGAAGATCTTGGACTCGACAGTTTAGAATATTTCACGCTTGCTACTAATTTAAGTGATGTAGATATATATACTGTAACCCCATTAAATCCTTTTGAACCGGGCGATCCTCAAGACGATGCATTCTTAGCATTACATAATTATGTTTTCAATGATGGTTTGCTCCAGATTCTTAGAATGCCATTGGTAATTATTCCAAGAGATACAACTCTCACCTACGGAGATAAAGTAGCCGGCATACAATTCAATTATGAATATGATAGTACAAATATTGATACAAGCATCAGAGATGCTTATTTGAATTCTATTGAAATAGCACACGAAGCTGACATTGATACATCTATTGCCATTGTTAATGGCCGCATTGTAATTAATTTTGGAGGTGGTGTACGGTCCGTTACAGATGAGGACCTGGATGGTCTTGCTTTTTTAGCAAGCGCTCGATCCATTACAAACGGACGAATAGTAATAAATTTAGGAGGCGGAAGTCCCTCTACTGCAGTTGTAGTTGATGTTTCTCCCGAATCTCTTTTTGATTATCAAGAAGATTCATTATCCGCAAACATAATAGGAAACAGAGCATTGGTTAGCAGTTTTGGTATGGCCAATGGACTTGCAACAGTGAATGGTCGAATTGTTATTAATGGTCGAATTGTTATTAACGGAAACCCTGTCGTGAACTCATCTACTGTATCAAATAGCAGCAATGAAAAAACAGTTGTTATTATTGACGAGGCTGATGTAAATGCACCTCCAGACGATTCCATTTCAGTTAAATCTTTGAATTTAATTACTGGTTTATATGCAGGCGAACATTCAATAGTCCCTGCCGCTTTTATGTCAGGCAATTTTGATATTTCGTATAGACTCGGAAAACTTACGATTCTTCCGAAAAATCTTATTCTTAAAGCAGATGATAAAAATGATACGTGCGGTACCAAGCCGGAATTTACTCTTAATATAAATGGACTTCAATACGATGATTCTTTATCTTCTCTTTTTGTAAATCCCCCTACGTATAAAGTATTCAACGATCTGGACGAAGAAGTCACGGACAATGTTTTACCACAGGGAACTTACAGCATTCAACCGAATGCACAACTTCTAGCCGAATCAAGTTATTCGATTCAACAATTTGAAGACGGTATACTTACTTCCAACGGACCATTAGCAATTTCACTAAACGGTGATATTGCATGTTCAGGCGGAACGGCATGTGTTGAAGTTTCAGTAACCGGTGGAGTACCACCTTACTCCGGTGCAGAAACATTTTGTGGTTATCCTGCCGGTAGTTACCCATTTGCTATATTAGACAACAGAGGATGTACGGTATTAGATTTTATTAACCTTATTGATCCTCCTCCTTTGATTGTTAATGCTACACAAGATCCAATTGATTGTTATGGCGGATCAACATGTATTCATGTATCTGCATCAGGTGGTGTTGCCCCTTATGATGGTACCGGAACTATTTGCGGATATAATGCAGGATTAAATTATGTAGAAGTTACTGATGCAAACAACTGCATAGTTTCTTTACCGGTTGATGTTAGCGAACCGTCTAAACTTAATGCAACTACTACTGTTACAAATGCAATCTGTCTTTCGAATGGAACTGCTACAGCAAATGTTATAGGCGGAACAGCGGGCTATTCATATCAATGGATGCCTGATGGACAAACTACACAAACCATATCCGGCCTTTCTACAGGAACATATACTGTAAAAATTACTGATACAAAAGGTTGTACAACTACCGCCACAGCCGTTGTCGGATTTTCAGGGTCATTAGTTTCAATATCCGGAACAATTAGCGGCCCTGCCGGAGTTTGTAAAGGTCAAAGTGGTGTTGTTTATTGCTTTACTCCTGTTGCAGGAGCCACGTCATATATTTGGTCATTACCTAAAGGCGCTTCCATTGTAGGATCTGCAACAGGAAATTGTATTACTGTTAACTTCAGTTCAAAATATAAAGGCGGATTCCTTTGTGTTCAGGCAACAAATCTTTGTAGTACGACTCCAAGCAGTTGCAAGAATATAATACAACTTAATAAAGAACCTAAAACGCCGGGGTCTGTCGTTGGACCAAAAACAATTTGCCCGCTTTCAACAGGCATATATATGATAGCGCTTGTTAAAGATGCCTCTTCATATACTTGGTCAGGTACAGATGGATTAACAATTATTTCCGGGCAAGGCACAAATACTGTTACCGTAAAAGCACCGGCAGGATTTACAGCCGGAAACATTAAAGTATCAGCATCAAATTGTATTGGTGTCAGCGGACTAAGATCAAAAAAAATAACAGGCATTACAGAAATGCCTGTATGGAAACCAAACAACCTTACAGTAGGTGCTTGCGGTGGGCAAACTATCGATTATGAAATTGAAGAGGTCCCAGGTGCATCTTCTTATATCTGGTACGGCCCACTTAATGCTACTCTATCTGATGGTCTGGGAAATTTTGGAAATCCTTTAACGATTACAGGAAAAAACAATAATGGAAAATATGCAGTGCATGTTACTTTCCCATCAGGATTTATTGTAGGAAACATTAGTGTTGCAGCCAATAATATTTGTGGTGCTGGTCCATTGGCAACAATGCTTGTTAAATCAGTGCCAGACCAGCCGGGATCACTTACGGTTGGAAATTTATCAGTTTGTAAAGGCCAAAGCAATTTGAATTATAAAATTCTAAATGTACCGGGAGCCTCTTCCTATTCTTGGAGTATTACGGGTGGAGCTGTAATTACCAATAATGGAAATAATAATTCTATTGTTGTTAATTTTAATTCTACGACATCGAGTCCGGTTATTTTAACTGTTATTGCGAACAATGCTTGCGGATCATCGGTTGCAAAAAGTTTCCAAATTGATGTAAACTTTGCTTGTCGTACAATAGGGGATAATGTGGAATTACCAACAAGTGATTTTGAAGTTTATCCGAATCCGTTTAATAACAAAGTAAATGTCACCTTAATCGGTAAAACAATAAAATCAAGCGATGTGAATGTTTTCGATTTATTGGGAAATATTGTACCTGTTAATATTACAAATATTTCTTCTAATAATGGAGTTGAACTTGATCTCTCCGGATATGGAAATGGAATGTATATTATCAGAATTAATGTGGAAGACGAGTATAAGTTTTTTCAGGTAATAAAAGAATAAAAAACCACTCGATAATTGCAAAATAAAAAGGACTACGGTTATTCCGTAGTCCTTTTTTTGTGGAAGAAAATTATTCTTTTGAAAAAGTTTGTTGATAGCTTCTGCCGTTGCAGTAAACCTTATAAAAATATTTTCCCGGAGTGAGAGAAGTAATACTTAAATCAATATTGCGGTCATTAACATTCTTTTTATCTTTTATCATTAACCGTCCTGCAAGATCATAAACTTCAATTAAAACATTCTCTGAAACATCGTTTGCTAAACGTATATGAAGCATATTATTTGCAGGATTCGGAAATGCAAACGATAAGTTTTTAAATGACGAATTCGGATTTTCTATACCTGCCGTTATCACAGATTTTAATTGAAGGTGATCCAGGATTAACCGACTTCCAATTGAAGAAGGAGAAGTGGGCCATTTCGAAGAAGAAAAATCTACACGCATTGTATCAGGAATAGAATTAGCATAAATTGGAACTTCAAAATAGGTATATTGACTTGTTGGCGGCAATAACTTTTGAATACCTGAAATATAATTTGAATTATTTAACAGACTAATATTTACACTTGCGCTGTCAGGGCCAGTAGCAAAATATTGATAATAGCCAATTAATGTATCTACAGTTTCAGTATAAGGAGTTCCTCCAATAGGCCCGTTTTGTGTATTATGTCCGGAAGTCATTCCTGAATTTGATATATAACCATTTCCATTATCAACAGTTTCCAGGCTAATTGCAAAGGAGCCATCGTAACTATCAGATGTTCTGGAAACACCATCACCATACGTTTCCCATCCATTAATGGCATCGTTAGAAAATGTAGTCCAGTTTTCGAAAGTGCCATTATTAATCGGAGTGTTAGAACCAGTAAATGCAATTCCATCAAGTTCTAAAAAGCTTCCGTTTTCTACGCCTACGTTATCGATTAGATTACTGGAAGCAGCAGCAAAGATTACTGAATCGGGCATTATTCCAACTGATAAGGGGAAAGAAAAAGCAGCAAATGTATTTTGTGTTCCTGTCCCTTTTATTTTAAAAATATTCTGACTAAAAATAGTTCCATTGCTTTTGAACATCACCAATAAAATAGCAGTGTCATTTGCCGGAAGTTGATATCTGTAATAACCTGTAATTGCCGTAGGCTGTTGTGCAAAAGGAATACCTCCCTGACCACTTCCCGGATCACCATTTGCAATATAAGCTTGCGCCGTATCACCATTAGAGACAGTTGTCTGCATTCTTACGGCAAAACCGGAAGTGCCTGCGACTTTAGTAACAGGAATAAGCCCAAGACTTACCGACTCATGATTTCCCGTTTGCCATCCGGTTGGTTCATCATATGGAGTAGAATTCCAACTTTCGAATGAGCTATTCGGAAGCTGTCCATAAACATTTCCAATAATTAAACAAAAAGTTAATAGTGGTAATAGTTTTTTCATTTTTATAAATTTTAATTTTTTATTATGTTAGTATGAAAATGAAACGGGAAGAAAAATGAAAGGTTTGAATCGCATAATTGTAGGTGAAAATAAAAGCGTAAGAAATTCAATGTAATTTTTTATTAAAATTGGAATTTTAAGATGTTTTGAAGCAATAAACTATTTATTTGGTTGATTTTAAAATATTAAGAGTGAAATATTTTTAATGATTATTTTTTATTTTTTTTATTTTTAAAAAAAATATCAGAAAGAAAAAACAAAAATAATTTTCGACAAATTTTTATTTTAATCATTGACATTTAAATTCATTTGTATTTAAAACATTTGTCAAGTAAAATCGGAGAACTAATTTTAAACATTTTAAAATTATTTTTTTATTGCCAATTTCTTCCAGTTAAGAACTATTAAATTTCATAGGCGTTTAATGAAATTAATTCCCGCGCCAATACATGAAGTTTTTCAGTGCAATTTTATTTTTTTTATCAGGAATTAATTTGTTTGCTCAGACAAATATTTCCGGCATTATTAATTCATATGCTAAAGTTTTAGCTGTGTATTATGCATGCCCGGATTCATTATTGGTGAGCACGACATCGGGGTTTTCATCGGGCGACAGTATTATTATATTTCAAATGAAAGGAGCATCGATAGATACAACCAATAGCAATTCATTTGGATCAATAATCGATTTTGATAAAGCTGGAAATTTTGAAGTAGTAAAAATTAACTCCGTCAACGGAAACACTATTGTACTTACGACATCTTTGATGCAGTTTTATGATCCCTTTGGAAGCGTGCAAATAATATCATATCCGAATTATACAAAAGCCGATGTTATTGGAACACTCACCGCACAACCATGGAATGGAAATACAGGAGGCGTTCTAGCATTTTCAGTTAACGATACATTGCTGTTAAATGCAGACATCGATGCGAGTGGTAGCGGATTTAAAGGAGGCGATTCATCACAAAATTATACTTCGTCATGGTTTACCGAATTTTCATTTGGGAATTTTCCCGGTAGCGGAGGAGGAAAAGGAGAAGGCATCAGCGAATTTTTAATTGACAAAGAATACGGAAGAGGTTCTCAGGCAAACGGAGGCGGCGGTGGTATGGATGTTAATACAGGGGCAGCTGGTGGTGGAAACTATGGCGCCGGCGGACATGGAGGGAATAATTTTTTTGCACCTGATACTTTGTGGGGATTAAGAGGATTGAGTTTAGATACTGCGATTAATCAGAATAAAATTTTTCTTGGTGGTGGTGGAGGCGGCGGACATCAGGATAGCAGTCAAGGGACAAGCGGAGAAAATGGCGGCGGAATAATATTTATTCGCGCAACAGTTATAACAGGAAATAATCATTTAATAAAATCGAACGGAAAGGATGTGCTACCCGTTGCACTTGCCGATGGCGCTGGAGGTGGTGGAGGTGGCGGAAGTATCATGTTAAATGTTAAAACTTTTTATTCAAATATTTTTATTGAAGCAAAAGGTGGAAAAGGCGGAGATCAGATTTACCCGACGCAATGTTTTGGTAATGGCGGAGGCGGGGGCGGAGGTGTAATACTTTTTGCTGATAGTGTAATACCCATCAATGTGATTACTTCTGTAAGCGGAGGACAAAGGGGAAGCGGACAATGTAATAATACAATCAATGACGCAGCTGACGGAGATTCAGGAATTGTAAAATTTAAATGGATAATTCCACAACAAGTAATTGTTAATGCCGGACCGGATTTAGGAATTTGTACAGGAAGTTCAGTACAAGTTGGCACATCCTCTTTGCAGGGACTGCAATACTTATGGAACAATGGAATTAATACTGCCACACAAACAATAAACCCGCTTTCAAACACGGTATTTGCACTAACAGTTACCGATGGTTTGTGTCATTATGGTTACGACTCTGTTTTTGTCAGTGTATATCCTAATCCAATTACATCTGTAGTTTTAAATATAAATTGCGGCGCGGTTTTTTTTAGTAATAATTCGGGAACAAATTCTTACAAATGGTATTTTGGAGATGGAGACTCGGCAACATCAACAAGTCCTTTACATACGTATTTAAATTCAGGAAGCTACCAGGCAACATTAATTGCAACAAGCGTTAATGGATGTACAACAACGTCTACGCAATCTGTTTCGATAAATATTGATCAGCAGCCGGCTATGAGTTATAATAATGTTACTTGTGATCCAGTCTTTCATTTTTTCAACCAATCCATTTATACAATTGCAAGCCGGTGGAATTTTGGTGATGGCGATTCGTCAAACAGCCTTCAGCCTTTTCACGCATACGACAGTTCAGGAACCAAGCAGGTTGAACTTATTACAACTTCTCAAAGCGGATGTATAGATACGGTCAGACAAAATATTAATGTATATTTAAGAACACCTGCCAGGTTTGAATATTTAATTGATTCATGTGCTGCAAAAATTTTATTTACAAGTAAATCACCAGCAGGTGTAACACACCTTTGGGATTTCGGTGACAATGGTTCTTCGACTGATAGAAATCCTGTTCACAATTATCTGTCACCGGGGGATTACAATGTTTCAATGACAATAAATACCACCAGCATTTGTCCAACAACTATTACGACAAATGTTCAATCTCCTTCCGATGGTTTTTATACTTTGTATATACCAAATTCATTCACACCAAATGGCGACGGGAATAATGAGACATTTAAAATAATTTCAGAAATTCCATGCGATAATTATACATTACAAATATTTAACCGATGGGGAGAAGAGGTATTTAAAACAGATGATCCTATAAATGTAGAGTGGGACGGTAATTTTAATGGACAAATAGCCGAAGAAGGAGTTTATGTTTATTTATTAAGAGGTACGAAGGCTCAAAAAACAGGGCATGTAATTTTAGAAAGATAATTTTAAAGCCAATCAAAATTAAAGACATTGATATATTAAAAGCAAGATAAATTTATTAACAGGCGAATAATTGGTTAAAAAAACCAGTAGCGGCCATAAAACATTTAATTTTAATAAGCGTTATTAGAAAAAGGAGAAAGAATAAAATGCGCAAGAAAAAACTATTGTTTCAATACTTTGCTGACATAAACTTTTCCGTCCATTAAAAACAGTAATTGATAAAGTCCATCAGCATATGCAGCCATCGAAATTAAATTAATTTTGTCTTTGCTGATTTTACCCGAATAAACCAACCGGCTTGTGTTGTCGAATATTTTTAAAAAAACATTTTCTTTTAAATTGGATTTTATTTTAATATTCAACAAATCATCAACAGGGTTAGGATAGATTGACAATACATCATCGAAATTTATTTCTGGTATAAAATCTGGAATTTGAAAAAGAATTGTATCGGATGAAACAGTACAGCCGTTAATATCTGTTACTACAACAAAATAATATCCGCTATTGATTGCTTTTTGTTGTTGTAGATTTCCTAATTGATCGAAAGTTGATATATCAGCTCCCCAATACCATTGATAAGCAGAATAAGAAGAAACAGAAAGTGTATCATTATTCATCGAAATGATCGGCTGCGCCGGAAGAGGGTTTACATTTAATGTTAAACTCTGGCAGTTCGACTGGCAGGTTCCGTTTTCTGCTCTTATAAAATAAGTTTCATTGGTTGCCGGACTTACAATAATAGACATCCCCTGACCCGCAAGTGTTCCACCACATGAACCGGTGTACCAATACCAATTACTTCCTGATGATAGATTTCCGTTTTCAGTTAATACTGCCGAATCACCTTCACACAAAGAAGCCGATGTGGTATTAATTGGAATAGGATCGTCCGGTTTGGGATTAACGCTTACGGAAGTATTTATACAATTAGAAAAGCAATTCCCATTTTCTGCCCGTACAAAATAAATTGTATTTACAGTTACGGATTTGGTAACGGTCGAGCCCGATCCTGCGGCTACTCCACCACATGATTCAGTATACCATTGCCAGGTAGCACCCGGCGACAATTGCCCGACAACTTGCAGAGTAGTATTATCTCCCGAGCATACAGTTGGAGAACTTGCACTTGCAGAAACCGGATCAGCCGGAACAGAGGCAACGTTTAAATTTATATTTACACAAGTAGAAGAACATGTTCCATTTTCTGCCCTTACGAAATAATTTGTTGTTAATAACGGCGTAACAGAAATTGATGCTCCTGTTCCTGCCGGAATACCACCGCATGAACCTGTATACCATTGCCATGTTGCACCCGGAGAAAGAGTTCCTGTAACCGAAAGTGTTGATGATCCCGCAGAACACAAAAAAGCCGGAGATGCATTACCGGATAATGGAGCGGCCGGAGTTGAGTTTACCGTTACCGATGTGCTTGTGCAATTCGAAAAACAAGATCCGTTTTCTGCTCGTATAAAATAAGTTGCTGTTGAAGCAGGAGTAACATTTATAGATGCACCGGTGCCGGCAGGTGTTCCGCCGCATGTGCCGGCATACCAATGCCATGAAGCACCTGGAGATAATGTACCGGAGACTTGAAGGGTTGAATTACTTCCGGCACAAATTGGCGTAACTCCACTTGCCGATAAAGGATCAGCGGGAATCGTAGCAACACTAACAGTAGTGCTTATACAAGTAGAAGAACATGTGCCAGTCTCTGATCTTGCAAAATAAGTTGTTGTTGATAATGGAGAAACAGAAATCGAAGGACCAGTACCAACTGGCGTACCACCGCATGAGCCGGAATACCATTTCCATGTAGCACCTATAGAAAGAGTACCGGTTAATGAAAGTGTGGATGAACCTGCTGAACATAAAAAAGTTGGTGAAGCATTTAATGAAAGTGGCGCAGAAGGCACAGGGTTAACATTTATTGACACACTGGAACAATTAGAAAAACATCCGCTATTTTCTGCACGAACAAAATAAGTTGTGGTTGTGGTTGGCGAAACATTTATTGATGCACCTGTGCCAACAGCAGCACCGCCACATGAACCGGAATACCAATGCCATGTTGCACCAACAGAAAGAGTACCATTTACCTGAAGCGTTGAATTACTACCGGCACATACCGGAGAATTTCCGGCAGCAGAAACAGGATTAGCAGGAACTGTAGCAACACTAATACTTGTATTTATACAATTTGAAGAACACGTTCCGTTTTCAGCTCTTACATAATAAGTAGTAGTTGAAATTGGTGAAACGGAAATAGACGGACCCATTCCTACCGAATTTCCACCACACGATGCCGAATACCATTGCCAAGTTGCTCCCGGTGAAAGTGTACCGGTTACTGTAAGTGTTGAAGAACCTGCAGAACATAAAAAAGAGGGTGACGCATTAATTGTTGAAGGAGATGAAGGAGCCGTGTTAACGGTAATTAAAACACTGCTGCAATTAGAATAACAGGTTCCATTTTCTGCACGAACAAAATAAGTCGTAGATACCGTTGGGGTGACTGTTAAGGATGATCCTATTCCTGCAGAAACACCTCCACACGAACCGGAAAACCAATGCCAAACAGATCCGGGTGATAAAGTCCCATTAACTAGCAATGTCGTATTACCTCCTGCACATATCGGTGAATTTCCTGAAGCAGAAACAGGATTATTCGGTGTTGTTGTTACATTGATTTGTGTATTTACACACGATGAATAACACGAACCGTTTTCAGCACGTACATAATAAGTTGTCGTTGTTATTGGAGAAACGGGAATCGATGCGCCCGTTCCAACCGGTGTTCCTCCACACGAACCGGAATACCAATGCCAGATAGCACCTGAAGAAAGAGTTCCGAAAACAGAAAGTGTTGATGTTCCAGATGAACACAAATTAGCCGGAACACCATTTGTACTCGTTGGATCTGTTGGAATTAGAATAACAGTAACCGTTACATTGCTGCAAACGGAATAACATCCTGAATTTTCTGCACGAACATAATAAGTTGTCGTTGCACTTGGGATAACATCTATAGAAGAACCTGTTCCAATCGGTGTTCCGCCACAAGAAGCTTCATACCAATTCCAACTGGAACCAGATGCAAGTGTACCGGAAACAGACAAAGTAGTGCTTACTCCGGAACAGATAGTAGTTGCACTTGCTGTAGCGCCGGTAGGAGTTCCAGGATTTACGCACGGAATATACTGTGCACATAATTGAAAATCTGTTCCATTTATATTTCCATTCCAATCATATACTCTGATATAATATGTATCGCCGGGTGTTAAAACGGTATCAATACCTTCTGTTCCACCCGAAGAGATAGTATCCGAACAATTCAAAAGCGTTAAGTTGCCACAAGTTCCGGAGTACAAACCAAGAACCATATCTGTTGTTGTTCCGGACTTACATGTTATTTTTACATGTCCTTGAGGCGGTGTAATTTTATAAAACAAATCATATGCTTCTGTACTTTCAAAACCGGAACACAGCACCGGTGGCATTGATTGTGTGGCAGAGCAAAGTTCTCCGTTTATAAAAGTACAGGAAGTACCAACATTTAATGTTGTCGCTGTTGAACATTCATTATTCGGAGCAGTTACACAACTTTGTGTAACACAAATACCGAAATCGCCACCTGTTGTTTTTCCATTGTAGTCATAAATTCTTATTAAATATGTTGTGCCAGGAGTTACCGAAGCATTAATTGTTTCTGTGCCACCAAGAGCAGTTGCATCAGAACAATTCCGCAGCGTTGTGCTTCCACAACTTCCGGAATAAAGAGAAAGAACAACATCGGTATTAGAACTCGATTGACAACTAATTGAAACTGCATTTTGGCTTGGCGTAATCGAATACCAAACATCATTGCCGGTAGTTGCCTGTCGACTTCCACAATTGATAGTTGAAATCGATTGAGTCGCTCCGCAGAAAGAACCGGCAGTGTAAATACAATTTATATTTATGCTTAAAGCAACAGGTGATGAACATTCGTTGTTTACAGCAGGGGGGCAAATGATACATGTTGTACCGAGGCAAGGCGCTGCATTTATAGTATTTTTAATTGCAGCTGAAGGCAACGGGCCAAAACCATTACTGAAATTAATACCCGAGAGTGCGAGTTGACAGTAACTCATTATTGTACCTCCATTTACAGGTGTAGGACCCGTAGGGCACCCTCCTTCTGTCGGACTACAATTATCAATAGCTCCTCCCGGCCAGCTGCAACTATGTGTGTGCGGAGAACCGAGAAGGTGACCAAATTCATGTGTAATGGCTTCAATAGTCCAGGAATAAGTAGGCACAAAAGAAAAACCAAAATCAATATCTGAATATGCATAATTTAAATTTGTACATAATGCATTTGTTAGAGCCGACAAGCCGCCATTATTTTCATCTATGGAAACCAGTTGACCAACATCACCATTAAAACTAGTACGTGTCGATTGAAAAAGAGCCAGTTGTTCAGCGGCATCAACTCCTGTATAAGGATCGGCTGTAGTCCAAATAAAAACTTCACTTAGAGCTACGGAAATATTATCATTATAAAAAAGGGTAGCAACATTATTATGAACAGCGGTCAGCCAATTAGTTGTATTTGTTGAATTGCTATTATTAGATAAATAAATATGATTATCAATTTCATAATACAACTTAGCACATTTAACAGTGCTTGTAGAATTTGACAATTGTGATAATCTGTTCAGTTGGCTTAATTCGACTGGACGATCAGGAGCTTTACAAAAATTATAGGAGGAACGCAATAAATTTTTATCTGAGTAAATAATATACTCATTGTCATTTGCCGGCCTTAAGGTTTTTCCAATTACAATGTTACCATTTAAACTATCAGACAATACACCATAAAATTCATTATTAAAAAAACTGAAGACAGCCATGGAATTGGGATTTCCTTTAATAATCCCGCGATAATATTTTCCAGGAGTATATGGTTCATTTTTGTTAGTACTTGTGCGAACCGAAAAATCGGGCGTAAAAATATTTACAAGAACAAGCTCAATGGCGATGTTTTGGTTATTAAAAGGAATATTCAATGTAACAGCAGATGGGGATTGCTGAACAATACTAAAAAGTTGTTTGGCATTTATTTCTGCTATTGTGCCGGAAGATAATGCCTGGCGAAAAGATTCGCCAGCAATTTCCTTTGATTGTGTAAAAAGATTGTAAGAACGAAAACCGATTTTCAAGTCGTGTTTTTCTTTTACGGATTCGGCCAACGGCTTTAATGCAGCATAACAATTACCGGAAAGCAGTAAAATAACTGCAAAGATTATTTGTTTTTTTTTAAAGGAGAAAAATATTCGTTTCATTCAAATTGATTTTCCGAAATGAGAGAATTAGACACTAGAACAATCTAAAAGTCATCATTAAGATAAATTAGTACAGATTTGTTTTAATTGTTTTGATAATTGTTTTGGATTTTGAAGAATTTATTTAAGGAACTAGTGCCCCTTATTTTTTAATTCAGAATTACAAAACAAATAAAAAATAAATAAGTTAAGTTTATTCGTATTGAAGGAGAAATATAGTAATTTAAGGTTGTAAAGTCAATTTAATTAGGCCAAAATCACAATTAAAATTAAGCGTTTTTCACTCTTAAATAATAAAGTATAAATTCTTTGTTATTTTTACTGCAGAATATTTAATAGAAACCAAGAAATCCAACTCAAATTCCATTTTTTAATAATAAAACATTACCTATTGCCAATTGTATCGTATCTATTGATTCTAAACCTCCGGTTTCTACCCCGTCAATTGCCCCCTAATTCCTACTATTCACCAAAACAATTTTGTTAAATCCATTATGAGCCTATCTTTAATGTGTTAATCCCTATGAAAAGCCTATTAATTATTTGTTGTCTTTGCGGCACCCATGTTTTTTCACAGGTGACTTTTGAAAAAACATATTCACTTTTTCCCAACCCTCAGATGTATTTTGTTCAAGAATTACACAATGGAGGATATATTGTTTGTGGTAAAAGCCAGAATCTTTCTGATTCAACAACGGATTTTAGTTTTTTGAAAACGGATTTTGCCGGAAATGAAATCTGGTCTAAACAAATAATTGATACATCGTTTTTATATGGATACCCCACCAATGAATGGGCTACTACCATTAGAGAAAAACCTGATGGATCATATGTTTTTGGAGGAAGTGTTAAAGATCCTTTTTACAGTTCTTCCGTAGCCTTTTACGGTTGGATGGATAGCAGCGGGACAATGACTACCTCAACTTTTAAAGGATCTAACTGGACTACTTCGGTTAACGCTTTGTTATTAAATACAAATGGAAATATAGTTTCGACCCGAGACGAAAGAGAAGGCGCCGGGCACTATGCAAATTTTTTAGAAGTAAATTCTCCTTCAGGACAATATATTTCCGGAGACTGGGCGGGAAATTACAGCATTGCCAATCAGGCACTCGTTCAAATTCAAGACGGAGGATATGCTACTTTATCAATTGAAGAAAACTCTGATCATAATCTTATGTATCTTCCTGTAGTTTCCCGTTTTAACAGCGCCGGAAATATAATTTGGAAAAAAACCTTACAAAATGAAGTTTATTCGAGCGACACACAATTTGTTGCTTTGTGTCCTGCTGCTGACTCAGGAATTATGGTCTGTGGCTATGTTAAAAATGGCAGCACCTTTATAACAAAATTTAATTCCAACAGTGATTCTCTTTGGACAAAAGCAATTACCGGTTCCGGAATTCCTGTTACAATTCAACAAACATCAGATGGCGGATATGCAGTTTTAAGTACACTAAATAATTCCATGCTACTTTTAAAAACAGATGCGGATGCTAATATTCTTTGGATGCAATCGTATACAAATGCAATGGGTGATACCAAGGCAGTCTATTTTCAACAAACCGCTGACGAAGGATTTATTCTATTAGGAAACGTGGTAAATGGAAAAACGTATCTGGTCAAGACTGATAGCAATGGCAATGTCAATACAATTACAAAAACGGGAAAAGTAGATCCTGCAAAGGTGTTCAGCCTTTATCCGGATCCTTTTCCCTCATCCATAAATGTAAACTTTCCGGGAAATCGATTGTGCATTTTCTCACTTTGCGATGTAACGGGAAGAATAGTTTTCAGAAAAGAAATTATCGGTGAAACCGGTACTTTTGATCTATCTTTTATTGCCCCGGGAATTTATTGTGCTTTTATTCCGGTTGATGGTTATGTATTATCTAAAATAATACTGAAACAATAATTTTTTCTACACTTGAATAAATTATCTTTGCTTTTTAAAGCAATACGATGAAAAAATATTTATTACTCTTTCTCTTTTGTTATTCTCAACTTTCAGCACAAGAACCGGATAAAGAAGGAAGCCTTGTGAATTGGATGTCTCTGCAAAGCGCGATGGAGAAAATGAAAACTCAACCAAAACCATTGTTGATAGATGTTTATACAGATTGGTGTGGCTGGTGTAAGACAATGATGAAAACAACGTATGCTAATCAAGGCCTTGCTCAATATCTTAATACTTATTTCTATAATGTAAAACTTGATGGAGAAGGAAAGGATACCATTGAATACCTTGGAAAAAAATATTTTCCCGTATCGGATAAATCGCATACGACACATCCACTTGCAGCAAAACTTTTGAATAATAAACTTGTGTACCCAACAACATTATTTTTAAACGGCTACGATTACGAGAAGAAAGAATTTAAAGTAAACATGGTTGCCAGCGGTTATCTTGAACAACCAAAGCTGGAACCGATCCTGGTTTTTGTTTTAGAAAATGCAGGACGGAATACATCGTATGATGAATTCAATGAATATTTTCAAATGACCTACTACGATAGCACGATAACTGAAAAGCAAAGAGAGCTGGATTGGCTATATCCAAAGCAGGCTTTTGAAAAAACATTACCGACGGATAAGAAAACTCTTGTATTGATAAATACCCCATGGTGCAGTTCCTGCCGAGTAATGAAATTAACATCGTTCATTGATACTACGCTGGAAAAGTATCTCACAAATAAATTTAATATTGTAGATTTTAATCCGGAAATTACAGACACAATCGTTTTTAAAGATCATACTTATTTAAATAAAATGAGTCCTCAACATCCGTTTCATCAACTAGCTTTCATTCTTGGCAAAAATTCATTTGTTTTTCCAAACCTGGTTGTTTTAGACGAAAACATGGAAATGATGGATGCAATTCCATCGTATATTCCTCCAAATTTTTTAAAAATGATAATTCATTATTATGGTGACAATATCAATAAAAAAAAATCATGGCAAGATTATATAAAAGAAAAAAAATAATCTTATTTTAAAATTTTTCTTTTATTAAAAATCATCATTTTACAATATCGTTATTATATTTGTGCTTCATATTTAAAACTTAAAACCATGAACTCCAAAAACATTTTAATTTTAGGAACACTACTGTTTGCTTCTGTTTCACTTTTTGCACAAAGCAAAAAAGATAATAAGAAAGAAGGAAAAGAAAATGATAAAAAGGAAACAAAGATGTCTGCCAAAGAAGAGAAAGAACAAAAAGCCTGGATGGCTTACATGACTCCGGGAGAAATGCACAAGATGCTTGCAAATTCAAATGGCGACTGGCATGAAAACTTAACTTTCTGGATGGCTCCGGGAGGGGAACCAACCCAAGCAGAATCAGAATGTACTAATAAGATGATATTAGGTGACCGTTATCAAGAGTCGGTTCATACTGGAATGATGATGGGAATGCCCTTTGAAGGACGCGGAACAATAGGCTATGATAATGCAAAAAAAACATTTCAAAGTACCTGGGTAGATAATATGGGAACCGGTATTATGTACCTTGAAGGAAAATATAAAGAAGGGTCAAAAACGATTACTCTCAAAGGAACTGCTGTTGATGCAATGACCGGTAAAACAGAAAATGTCCGCCAAACATTGAAGTTTATTGACGATAAAACTCAATTGATGGAAATGTTTATGACCAAAGACGGTAAAGAATTTAAAAACATGGAAATCAAATTCACCAAAAAAAGCTAAACAATCAATTCATTTTTAAGGAAATCTTTTAGTACCTGTTTTATGAAAACCCGGCAATTGTCGGGTTTTTATTTTCCCTAAACAGCTTATCAATACAATGATTATCTTTAACCCCAACAAATAGACACGATGAAAACAGCAACAATTTTTACAGAAAAAGGTAATATGAAAGTGGAGTTTTTTGAAAAAGATGCTCCTAATACGGTTAAAAATTTCTGCGATCTTGCAATAAAAGGATTTTATGATGGACTTACTTTTCATCGCGTTATCCCTGACTTTGTTATTCAGGGAGGATGTCCCGAAGGAACAGGTTCGGGTGGACCGGGGTATAAAATAAAATGTGAACTCGATGGCGGAAATCAATTTCATGACAGAGGTGTTTTATCAATGGCTCATGCAGGAAAAGATACCGGCGGCTCCCAGTTTTTTATCTGCCATAGCCGAAAAAATACATCGCACCTAGACAGACGCCATACTTGTTTCGGAAAAGTAGTGGATGGCCTGGAAGTCATTGACAGTATTAGAGAAGATGATGAAATAAAGAAAATTGTAATACAAGAATCGGAAGGATGAAAAAATTTACCAAGGCGATCTTTTTTCTATGGATAAATGTTATCGCAAATAATATTTTTTCTCAAACGCTTTCTTTAAGTACAAATCAACTTTCATTTGGAAATGTTTACGAAAACTCCCCCGATAGCTTACAAATTGCTATTACAAATACACTTGGACGAGACGTAAACGTTACCGGGATAAAATTTTATAATATATACGGCAGTCGGGCCTTTTCTGCCTCTCCTTCAATATTCACTATTGCCAATGGCGCTACAACAAATATTTGGGTTAAATTTTCGCCGCTTCATAATATTTTTCATAATACTGAAATGGTTATTGAAAATGATGGTTTGAGAGGTTATGTAAATGTCGATTTGCAAGGACAGGGAAAATATTCAGATCACTATTATGATTTAACAGAAAATCAAGCGGAAGAAAACCTGAAAAATGTGATAAATCTTATCACCGGAAACGGTTATGTATCTCTGGGCTACAGTGTCGCTCGCGATTCTATGTTTATGAAAATTGACAATAAAAAAATAAATGGACAAGGTGCGTCACAAAATACATTAGAATGTGTTTATACAGGAAGAGAAGCAATCGGTTATTCCAGTCGAACAGATTGTCAAACCAATTTTTCATTCAATACAGAGCACACTCTTCCTCAATCACTTTTTGCCAGTGCCGAACCAATGAGATCAGATTTACATCATTTGTTTCCTACCGATGATGCAGCAAATAGCCAACGCGGAGATAATCCTTTCGATGTTGTAAGTAATCCTTCTTGGAATGTAGGCGGGTCTTTTTCTAATGGAACAATCTTCGAACCCCGCGATCAGCAAAAAGGAGCTTCTGCACGGGCACTTTTTTATTTTGTTTTACGTTATCAAAATTATAGCAACTTTCTGAATTCACAGGAAATTATTTTGAGAACATGGCATAAAAATTTTCAGGTAACAGACATTGATCGCAAACGTAATTCAGATATTTTTTCAATGCAACATAATAAAAACCCATTTATTGATTACCCTGTTTTTATTGATCGCATTACTTCTGTATCTGCAAACTCTTCTGCTCCTTTGATTAGTTCAATCGACCTTACACAGGATTCAATAATTTATGGAAACGTTCAAACGGGCATACCGGTAATATTTAATTATGTTATCGTTAATAAAGGCAATACAAATGTTCGATTTTCAAACTTCAATTTAACTCATCCTTCAGAATTAAGTTTTGTTTCTTCAGGTAATGATACAACGATTTTCCCGGGTGAATCGCTCCCGGTTAAAATCAGTTGCCTTACAACAGTTACTGATTCCATACAAGCTTTTCTTACTTTCAATACAGACGCCACCGGCAATTCATTTGTATCGATACCTATTTCTATTAATGATTCTCTTATAGATGGAATAGATGAAATTTTTTCAAACGTAACACTTTCACCCAATCCGGCACATGATCGATTGAGAGTTTCAATAAAAAATTCTTCAGATATTCTTATTTGGTCTATTTATGACGTTACTGGAAAAAACATTTTTTCATCAACACTTAAAGAGGATGGAATAATTGAATTGGACGGAATCGCTCCCGGTGTTTATATATTTAAGTTAACCGGAAAAAACGGTTTAGCGAATAGAAAAATTATCATACAATAAACAATATTGTTTTATAGCAGTGTTTTCACTTATTTTTTTGAAGAAAAAAAGATATATGAAGATTTCTTTATTTGAAGCAGAGGACCTTGATATAATTCAAACTATTCAACCACCTGATTGGTCTAATCTTAAAACATCCTTTAAATATTATCTTAATCATTTAGATTTTTGTAAACCGATAAAAATAATTTTAGAAAATAAAATTGTTGGAATCGGGACAACCATCATTCATAAGGATGTTGCCTGGCTTGCCCAAATTGTTGTACATCCGGATTTTAGAAACCGTGGAATAGGAAGTTTAATTACAAAAACTCTTATAGAAAATTTAAAAAATGATTCATGCAAAACCATTTTACTTATTGCAACGGAAATGGGACAACCGGTGTACGAAAAAATCGGATTCGAAGTTGTCGGCGAATATTCTTTTCTAAAAAACAATAATGTTGATGAAGGCGGACAAGTCTCAAAGAATATTTTAAAGCCGGACAGAAAACAATTTAATGAAGCATTAGAAATTGATTATAAAATATCAGGCGAAGATCGCTCCAATCAGCTATCAGAGTACTTTTCGGATTCTTTTATTTTTACCGAAAATAATAAAGTTCAGGGATGTTTTTTTCCTTCCTTTGGCGATGGATTAATTATAGCCGAAAATTATAATGCAGGTATTGAATTAGTAAAACTCAGAATTAAAAAAAATCAAACGGCAACTCTTCCAATAGAAAATGTAAACACGATGCAATTTTTAAAAGAGAAAAATTTTATTCAATTCAGGACAGCAAAAAGAATGAGTATGGGAGAAAAATTAAATTGGCATCCTGAAAAAATATTTAATAGAGTAAGCGGTCAAATAGGTTGAATTATTATTTTTTAAGCTTAAAGATGATAAAGGTTAATTAGTATCATTGTAAAGAATCATAAAAATTTCATATGTTGTTTTATTATTTCAATCACTTATTCAATAATTATTTTCAATGGGCAATCCTGAGCTGATCAAACAAATAAGAATTTATCGTTGCCCGGTTAAGTTGAAAGAACCATTTATTATTTCATTGGGTAAATTAGAATACGCAGACAATATTATCGTAGTCATTCAAACATCAGGAGGACTTACAGGTTTTGGAGAATGCAGTCCCTTTCAAACTATTCACGGTGAAAATGGAGACACCTGCATGGCTGTTGGTAAACTATTAGCGGAAACACTTTTAGGAAAAGACGCACTTGATATTGAAAGCTGTTCTTTCGTAATGGATAGAATTATTTATGGAAACACTTCAATAAAAAGCGCTTTCGATATTGCTTTATACGACATTGCATCGCAGATAGCTGGATTACCGCTTTATCGTTTTCTTGGAGGAGAAAAAAACAAAGAACTTATTACTGATTATACCATCAGCTTGAATTCTTCTGAAAAAATGGTGGATGATGCAAGAAAAATTATTCATGATGGATTTCAAATAATAAAAGTTAAACTCGGCGGAAAAGAAGAGGAAGATTTTTTAAGAATAAAATTAATACGCGAAGCCATTGGTTTTGAAATTCCAATTCGCATTGATGCCAATCAAGGTTGGACAGTTGAAACAGCCATACGGATTTTAGATCGCCTGCAAGTTTTTAATATACAGCATTGTGAAGAACCTGTTCTAAGAAGCAGTTTTATGTCATTACCGGAAATAAAAAGCAAAAGTAAAATTCCGTTAATGGCTGATGAATCTTGTTTTGATCATGTCGATGCTGAACGTTTAATAAATCTTAAGGCCTGCGATTTAATAAATATCAAGCTCGGAAAATCTTCAGGGATTGTAAAGGCAATGAAAATAATAGAGCTTGCAGAAAAAGCAAACATCAAACTACAGGCAGGCGGATTTTTAGAATCGCGGCTTGGATTCACGGCGGCCGCACATATGGTGTTATCGAGTAAACAATTTAAATTTATTGATTTTGATACGCCGCTTATGTTCAATGAGGATCTTGTAACAGGAGGGATAACGTATCATCCAAATGGAGTAATTAAAGTTCCTGAACTAATCGGACTTGGGGCATCTATATCTGATTCAGTTTTGAAACCGCTTGAAAAATTAATATTCAATTAGTTTCTTTCATATAACTTCAATTTTTCATCTTTATGAAAAATTAAATGATATCCACTTGAAATTACAGACTGAATTGCCAATGTACAGGAATCCGTCAGTTGGCCGTACTCCCAAACGACAATATAATCAATCAAATGTCCCGTTTTATTTTCGAATGCACGAATGTCTGCACAAAGTGGAGGGTCTACATTAAAATTACCCATAATTTCAACGGGGTCTCTACCTTTTTTCCACTCAAGAGGAAAATGTAGAGTGCTTGCTTCGTAATTGTCAAGAACAAAAATATTTTTCACAGTACCCGCATAATTGAAGAGGTTACAATGTAACCAGTTGGATGAATAATTTAGCGGAAGAAGAATACTATTTTCTTTTATATAATCAGTACAAAGCATGGCCGTCGTTGTTTCTGAATCAAGGATTTCCATTTTTGGAAATAGGTAGATGAATTTTAAAGTCATCCATGGAACAATAATAATTGCAATAACAATATGAATAATTTTTTTATACGTGAGAGTACAAATAAAGGCAATCAGGAAAAGAAAAAAGAACAATTCAAATCTGAATTTCACCACTCCTCCGCTTGCAGCCTGATCGGGAATACAAAAGAAGAAAATCAACATCAGTAAAGAAGCAATCGCCCAAAACGAAGATCGCTGATAAAATGGTTTTGAATAAACAGGTTGTTTTTCCGATTTCACAAAAAGATTTATTACCCAAACAGATGCCAGGGAAATAAGCAAAACAAAAATAATAAACGAATAAATATTTTCGGGATAGCCTTGAAAAACAATGATAGGCGAAATATAAATCAACGCCGTTGTCATTTCTAAAATTGAAACAGTGGAACCATTCTCAGGAAGAAACTTTTTATTTGATAAAAAGACTAAAAGCAAGACCAAAGAAGGGAGCAATGAAATCAAAAGCGGAATTGACCGTTTC
>JANOVV010000013.1:0-10422 GCA_031417555.1 Bacteroidota bacterium | reverse complement strand
CTTGTGATCCGGGTTTGAATTTTTTTATTGCTTTTCCATAAATATCAAAAATAGTTATCTGATTAATAGTAGTATTTAAAAGTTTAATAGTAAAAACCCCTTTGGATGGATTAGGGAAAATATTTATAATATCATCCATAGAATTTTCAATTACACCTACTCCACTTTTGTATTCGATTAGGCGAATGACATTATTACTATAATCATTTAAATAAACTCTTTTGGGTGTGCCGGCAGCCATAACCAATCCGCGGGGATAATTAAATGCTGAAAGAGCATCTAATGAATCAATGTAGTCAGCCAATCCATTTCCGGCAAATGTTGAAACCATTCCGGAAATCATTTCTGTTTTTCTTATTCTGTTATTAAAAGTATCGCTAATATAAAGTTCGCTGGAGTTAGTATCAATAAAAATTTCTGTGGGAGTATTTAGAATTGCTTCCGTTTGACTTCCATTCATGTAACCGCCATTGTTTGTTCCTGTTGGTCCGTTACCTACAAAAGTGGTAACCGCACGGGCAGTATCAATTTTACGGATGCGGTGATTGTAAGCATCGGCTACATAAATATTACCATGATTATCTATGGCTAAACCGGATGGTGTATAGAAACGAGCGCCTGTATCATTGGCATTAACAAGTGAACCAACACTTCCTACACCTCCTGCTGTTCCGCCTCCAGCATAGGTGCTCACCACTCTTGAAGTATCAATTTTACGGATGCGATGATTCCAGCTATCCCCTACGTATAAATTTCCCACCGCATCCAAACAAATTCCACGTGGATAATTAAACCGCGCATTTAAATAGTTTCCATTAGCTAAGCCGGCAGTACCGTTCCCGGCTACTGTACTCACAATACCTGTATTTGAAATTTTCCGAATTCTGTGGTTTAGAAAATCAGAAACAAAAACATTTCCTGAATCATCAACACATACATCAGCAGGACTGCTAAATTTAGCTTGATCAGCCGCACCGTCTTTCCATCCGGGTGTACCTGTGCCGGCTAATGTTGTTACTGTTCCGGTTACTGTATTTATTTTTCGAATGCAATTATTACCTGCATCGGCAATATAGATATTGTTATTTTTATCTATGCACATCCCAAAGGGACTGTTAAATGTTGCAGTAGCAATTGTACCATTGTCGAATCCTCCGCTTGGTTTACCGGAATACGTCGATACAAAATATTGCGAATAACTGCTTTGAAAATTCAGCAGAAAAAATAATATTAGTAAGAAAGTATTTCGAAACATAGAGTCTGAAAATTTTTAGAAATTAAAAGACGAATATAATGCAAAAGTAATAATCTTAACGATTTAAGAATTAATTTTAAACGATAATTGTAATTTAAAAGTATTATATTGCCTTTTATAAGAAATTAATATGAGTATAATTACTGCAACCATTGGAAACCGAAAATACGAAACGATTATTCAATCGGATTCTAATAAAATACTTGCTGATGAACCCGTTTCTTCCGGAGGTACAAATAAAGGATTTTCTCCTCATGAATTATTGTCATCTGCTTTGGCTAGTTGCACATGTATAACTTTACGAATGTATGCCGATAGAAAACAATGGAACCTGGAAGATGTAATTTCAAGTGTATCTGTTATCAATGATGCAAAACAAAACATTCTTAATATACATCTTAAAATTGAATTAATAGGAAATTTAAGTGCGACCGAGAGAGAACGCCTTTTTGAAATAGCCAAGCATTGCCCGATACATAAAGTATTAATCAATTCAATAACTATCCAAACTGAATTAGCATGAAAGACATCACAAAAAAATACAGTAACGGAGAAGTAACAGTTGTTTGGAAACCTAATGTATGTATTCATTCAGCTATTTGTTTCAATGGTTTGCCCGAAGTATTTGATCCGACCAGCCGGCCATGGATTGTTCCGGAAGGATCCACAACTGAAAAAATTATTTCCCAGGTAAAAAAATGCCCTAGCGGAGCATTAACTTATATAATGAACAATGAAGAAAATAAGACAGATTCTATAAGCGCAGAAAGTATTATTGAAGTATCTAAAGACGGACCGATACTGGTGTATGGAAATATTACCATTAAAAAACACGATGGAACAGAAGTAAAAAAATCAAAAGTAACTGCACTCTGTCGCTGCGGCGGTTCTCAAAATAAACCTTATTGCGACGGAAGCCATCGTAAAAATGGTTTTACAGGTTGATCATAAATACTGATTATTCTAAATTGAAAATACCTTAATAAATAAATATTAAAGGTAAACCAAACCCATTTTGTTCAATAAAATACAAATGAAATTTTTAAATTTGTTTATATTAAATTTTATTTTGTTTTTTAATGCCTATTCTCAAAATAGTATCCCAGTAATTAAAGCTTCATACAACCGGGCAAGTTTAAGGGAAAATAATATTATTCGTAAGGATAGCTGGAGAATACTTCCTGAATTAAAACCAGATGTGTGGAATGTAATTGTACCAAAGGGTTCGAAAAAGAGGGTGACTTTTATCACAGATATTGATTCTATTTCATATTTACTTAAATCTGATACAAGTTATAATTTTCTGGTTCTTTTAAACAATACAGACAGTGCTTATACAAGAATTTCAACCCATCCAGAAGCAGCAATTTTTAACAATGACTATATCAGGCTGCATAATAATAAAACAATTATTGAAATACCTGAAGTTTACGAATTAGTGAATATAATTTTTTCCTTAACAAACATTGGACTGGATGACAGGAGAATTTCGAACTTTGAAACTATATACTATAAGGATTTTTTAAAATGGTTCTCATTATTTAAAAAAGAAAAAATTGTTTTAGTATTTGATTCAATTATCCAAAAAGATTTTAATAAATACTATGCTATCACACAAGATGCCTACTCTTACTTTATTATTAATGGTAAAATAACTAAGAGTAAGACATATGAAAGATTTAACGACGGCTTTGTGAATACATTTACTCCATATATTAAGGAAATAGAGGATTTTTATCATGCCTCTAAATTCAAAAACTTTTATATAAGCCATAGAGATTTATATGATGCTCAAATTAAATATTTCAAGGATAGTGTCAATGTTCCTCAAATGCAAAAATGGCTGAACAAAAATTTCCCAACAACAAAATACAATTGTTTCAAGTTAATTTTTTCCCAAATTGCAAGCAACCCTGCTTTAGGTAATTATTTTGAAAATAATAACTTTAAAGAAGCTGTCATTTTTGCAAATTTTACTTCTCCATATAAATTAGATATATTGAACCCATCAGAATTAAATAAATTATACAATGGAAATGAAGTATTTATTGAATTTAATTATGCATTTATTATTTCGGAAGCAAGAAAATTTCTCAAAGGTGATGATTATAAATTGGCATTCAAAGATTTAAATTTATGGGTAGATGATAGTTCGATTTCAATTTTCAAATATACTAATACGTTCTCCTGCTTAATTATTTATATGAGTAAAGCATTGGTTTCATTAAGATATATCGATATTGATTCCATAGATGAAGCAAATAAATGGATTAAAAAAAACGAAAAATATCAAAAAGAAATACACGGGCTTAAAAAGTTTCCCGAGTTCAACAAAAACTTAATTTTACTTTACAAAAATAGGAAAACTGGTGAAACCATCGCTGACTTGTTTCCATCAATACTCAAATGGTGCCGCGAGTCGAAGGAGTTTCATTAAAAATTAAAATCCGAAATTGTTTATTAAATGATCCTGATAATAGAAAAAATAAAAATTACTCTTCCATAAAATCTTTTAGGTAAGAAGCTTCTTCCGTCTTGCTCGAACTTTCAACGGCATTGGTTATAAAACTCATTTCTTCTTTCGTCAACAAGCGCCATTCGCCTTCTTTTATTCCTTTCAGATGAATATTCATAATTCGTATTCTCTTGAGCTGCCTTACATGGTAACCCAGACTATCGCACATGCGCCTTATCTGGCGATTGAGTCCTTGTGTTAAGATAATACGAAAACTATTACTGCTTTCCTGTTCAACGAAACATTTTTTGGTTACTGTATCTAAAATCGGAACACCATTTCCCATGGCATTAATAAATGCAGGAGTAATTGTCTTATCTACTGTAACGACATATTCTTTCTCATGATTGTTTCCGGCACGCAAAATTTTATTTACAATATCACCATCGTTAGTCAGGAAAATAAGTCCTTCTGAAGGTTTGTCTAACCGGCCAATTGGAAAAATACGTTGAGGATATTTTATAAAGTCGATGATGTTGTCTTTCTTGTTTCTGTCTGTCGTACACGTAATACCGACAGGTTTGTTGAAGGCAAGATAAACGAGTTTGCTTTTTTGTTTTAAAAGTTTTCCATCTATTTTAATTTCATCGTCTTCGGAAACTTTAGTACCAAGCAGAGGAATTGTTCCGTTAACGGTAACTCTTCCTTCTTCTACAAGCTTATCGGCTTCTCTGCGAGAACAGAGGCCGGTTTCAGAGATGAATTTGTTGAGGCGGGTTTGCATTTTTTAGTATCAGGTATCAAGTATCAGGTATCAAGATGCTAGACGCAAGATTTTAGGTTTTGTTTTTTTAGATTAATTTGATTTCATTATCGGAAATGGTGATTTTTCTTTCTTTGAAAAGTCCGCCGATGGTTTTTTTGAAGGCTTTTTTACTGATTTTTAGTTGACGGTAAATATCTTCGGGAGAACTTTTATCGCCTAATGCAAGAACTCCTTTATTTAATTCGAGTTGTTTGAGAATGATGAGTTTGGTGTCTTCGATATGTCCATAACCATCCGGCTGTAATCTCAAGTCAATTTTTCCATCGTCGCGTTTGTTTTTTATATAGCCGCGCTTCTTATCACCGATATTAATTTCTTCGAAAACTTCATTTTTATAAATCAATCCTTCGTATCTATTGTTGATAATGGCTTTATAACCCATTTCGGTTTTTTCGGCAATAAGAAGTTCTACTTCTTCACCGGTTTCGAGTTCGGAAATATCATCATTCAGATATTTAATCCACTTAGTTGTTGCAGCAATTCTTCCGGAGATATCATCAACGAAAAGATGAACGAGGTATTTTTTACCTACAACCATCTCCCCTCTTTGCTCAGCATAAGAAACAAAAACATCTTTGGCAATACCCCAATCCATGAAAGCACCGTGATCGTTAACATCTTTTACGGTGAGAAATTCAAAATCACCAACTGTTGCAAAGGGTTTAAGAGTAGTTGCAACAGGACGGTTTTCATTGTCTAGGTAAACGAAAACATCCAGAGTATCTCCTACTTCAGTTCCCTGAGGAACATATTTTACAGGAAGCAAAACATCATCTTCACCGTCGGTAAGATAAAGTCCGATCGTTGCTTTGGTTTTAACTTCGAGATTGTTGTATTGGCCGATTTCAAGCATGTACCGTTGATGTTAATGATACTAATGGTGCTAATAATATTATTTGTTTTTGTTTGCAATTTTTATTGAGTTCCATGGAGTTGAAAAAAAATAACCACAAAGTACACTAAGTTGTTTTTATTAGAAATATAAATTCAGAAATAATATTTTTTCTCCGTGTTCTTTGTGGTTAACCTTTGTGAACTTTGTGGTTAAAAAAATCACCCACCCTCAAATGTATATGATTAAAATTATTTTACATAAATTAACTCAGGATACATCGATTCCCTTAAGGTTTTGATGCTATCATCAGAGATATATTCATCATAACTGATTCTTTTATCGATGATACCTGAGGGAGTAATTTCTATGATACGGTTGGCGACTGTTTGCACGAATTCGTGATCATGCGATGTGAAAAGTGCAATGTGTTTCCAGTCTTTGAGAGAGTTATTGAATGATGTAATAGTTTCCAGATCGAGGTGATTGGTAGGTTCGTCGAGAATGAGGCAATTAGCATTGGTAAGCATCATTCGTGAAACCATGCAACGAACTTTTTCACCGCCGCTTAATACATTTGATTTTTTAAAAACCTCTTCGCCACTGAATAACATTCGTCCTAAAAATCCACGGATGTTTGTTTCATCTTTATCTTTTGAAAATTGGCGCAGCCAGTCGACGAGATTATCATCGCTTTTAAAAAACGGAGCATTGTCATTGGGCAAGTATGCTTTGGTAATTGTGCTACCCCATTTAAATTCGCCTTCATCGGGATTTTCATTACCTATTAACACTTCGAAGAAAGTTGATATAGCACTATGATCTTTAGATAGGATTACAACTTTATCACCTTTTGAAAGTGAAAAAGAAATGTTACTGAAATAAACTGTACCATCAGGAGATGATTTAGAGAGATTTTCAACGGCAAGAATCTGGTCACCGCAATCGCGTTCAGGTTTGAATATGATGCCGGGATATTTTCGGGTGGATGGTTGTATATCTTCTAAAACTAATTTTTCGAGTAATTTTTTTCTGCTGGTTGCCTGACGTGATTTAGAAGCATTGGCACTAAACCTTTCGACGAAATCCTGCAATTCTTTTCGTTTATCTTCAGTCTTTTTATTGAGATCGGCGCGTTGACGAAGAGCAAGCTGGCTGGATTCGTACCAGAAAGTATAATTACCTGTATAGAGTTGAATTTTTCCGAAGTCAATATCTGCGACGTGAGTACAAACGGCATCGAGGAAGTGACGATCGTGAGAGACGACGATGACGGTATTTTGGAAATCGGCGAGAAAATTTTCGAGCCATGAAATGGTTTCGACATCGAGGTCATTGGTAGGCTCATCAAGAAGGAGGATTTCGGGATTACCGAAAAGAGCCTGAGCGAGAAGAACGCGCACTTTTTCTTTACCGTTAAGATCGCTCATGAGTTTGTGATGGTAATCTTCAGAAACACCGAGTCCGCTGAGCATGTTAGCGGCATCGCTTTCGGCGTCCCAGCCGTGCATTTCGGCGAATAGCGATTCGAGTTCGCCGGCCCTTGTACCATCGGCTTCAGTAAAATCATGTTTGGCATAGATGGCATCTTTCTCCTGCAAAATCTGCCAGAGTTTTTTATTGCCCATCATAACCGTTTGTAAGACCTGAAAGCTATCGAATTCGAAGTGATTTTGACTGAGGACACTCATACGTTCACCGGGAGTGATGAAAACTTCGCCGGTATTCGGGTCGATATCGCCGGAGAGGATTTTTAAAAATGTTGATTTACCGGCACCATTGGCACCGATAATTCCATAACAATTACCGGGGATAAATTTTAGGTTGACATCTTCAAATAAGACGCGCTTGCCATAGCGCAAGGAAAGGTTGGAAACTGATAACATGAGGGGATTTTAATAAGGCGGCGAAGATAGGTTAAAAAACTGAATATTAGGGCATAAGTTCGTAAAATTAGAATCAAGAATCAAGAGCCAAGAATCAAGAAATATGATAAAAGTGATGGGACATAGCAGGAAATAGATATTATACTCATTGAAATTAACAGAATTGTTACTTTTGTTTTAATAATTCTATCAATAAAACAATCATAAAACTTAAAACCATGTTTGAAAGCTTATTAAACTTAGTAAAAGAGCATGCCGGTGACGCTATTGTAAAAAACCCGGCGATTCCTAATGAAAAAAATGATGCGGCGATAACTACGGCAGCAGGTGGAATAATGGATCAGTTAAAAAATCTGGCAGCACAAGGCGGCATGGAAAAAATTACGGATTTGTTTAAGGGTGGTGATGTTGCCGGTAATCCTGTAGTAGGAAATATCAGTAAAAATATTGCGGGTGATTTAATGAGTAAATTCGGAATTAATCAGGAGCAAGCGGCAGGCATTGTGAAAAATCTGATTCCGGGAGTGATGAATAATTTAGTTAAGAAGACGAACGATCCGAATGATAAAAGTTTCGATTTGCAGGGAATTATTGGATCATTGGCAGGAGGAAAATTAGGTGGTGTTGGAGATATGATGAATAAAGTAAAAGGCATGTTCGGAAAATAATTTTTTTAATTTTTTAAAACTAAACGGAGTTGATGAAAATCGGCTCCGTTTTTTTTGATGTTGAATTTGAGATACAGCTTTTAAAAATGAAAATGGTTTGTTTGGATTTTTAGGTAAGAAAATAAGGTACCTTTTCGGTTGGTTTTTTAAGAGTTTAATAGAACACGGAAAAAATGGATTAAACGGGTTTACGAGGATGGAAATGTTGCATGGAGAAATTACGACTAAGGTTATTAAAGCTTATTACAAGGTTTATAATGAGCTTGGCTTTGGATTTTTAGAAAAGGTTTATCAGAATGCTCTATACCTGGAATTGATTTCAATGAATTTATTTTGCGAGAAACAAAAACAGGTCAAGGTATATTATGGAGAAAATATTGTTGGTGAATATTTCGCTGACATAATTGTAAATGGATGTGTAATTATTGAATTAAAGGCAAAGGAAGTATTAATTGAAGAACATGAATTACAGCTGGTAAATTATCTTAAAGCGACACAAATAGAAGTTGGTCTACTCTTAAACTTCGGTAAGAAACCTGAATTCAAAAGAAAACTTTTTACAAACGATTTGAAAAAAAATTCGTGCAAATCCGTTTGATCCGTGTTCGATATTATCCATCAAATAGAACACAGATGACACGGATGATACAGATTTCCACAGATAAAATCAGTGCAAACCCGTTTGATCTGTTTGATCCGTGTTCTATAAACCATCAAATAGAACACAAATGATACGGATGATACAGATTTCCACAGATAAAATCAGTGCAAACCCGTTTGATCTGTTTGATCCGTGTTCTATAAACCATCAAATAGAACACAGTTTATTTTACACTCCCAAGTCCGCTGGATAATCTGAATATTTTATAATATTAAAATACATTTACAAAGTAATTTAATGTAAATTGAGCATTATTTTATAATAATTTTCGAAATCATGCAGAGAGATATAAAAGCTAGAGTATTATTGAGTGCTTGTTTGAGATTTTATTGTGATTTTATTAATTTAAATATTAGAAATTTAGATAAAACAGATTTCGCAATGCAAAAAGGCAATAGCGCAAATCCACCCCTAATAGATATTCACGCAACTACTCAAAAGGTCCAATTGCAATATACACGCAACTCATCACGTAAACCCATACCTAATAAATATTCACGCAACTAATGCGTGAACCGAATTGTTGTAGTGGCAAGTGTAGGACACCATCAAGAATCAACAAAACATAAAGAAAATGAGAGCAATTGTATATTCAAAATATGGACCACCAGAAGTTGCTTCATTAATGGAAGTTCCTAAACCACTGCCCAAAGACAACGAAGTATTGGTTAAGGTTTATGCATCGACAGTAAACCGTACTGATTCAGGTTTCCGTAGTGCCGAATATTTTATTTCAAGATTTTGGACTGGACTATTCCGACCTAAATATCAAATACTGGGTTGTGAGTTTGCTGGAATAATTGAAGAGATTGGACAGCACGTAACAACGTTCAAGAAAGGTGATAAAGTTTTTGGATTTAATGATAAAACCTGCGGTGGACATGGAGAGTATTTGACAATTGCTGAAACTGATGCGGTTATAAATATGCCAGACAATTTAAGCTTTGAAGAAGCGGCATCACTTACGGAAGGAGCGCATTATGCCTTAGTGGATATAAGAGCAGCAAAAGTTGAACGAGGACAAAATATTTTAGTTTACGGAGCAACGGGTGCTATTGGTACTGCGGCTGTACAACTATTAAAACATTTTGGAGCAATAGTAACCGCAGTGTGTAATACAAAAAACGTAGAGCTTTTAAAAACTTTAGGTGCAGATACTGTTATTGATTATCAAACACAGGATTTCACAAAGACTGAAAATAAATTTGAATTCATTTTTGATGCAGTCGGTAAAAGCTCATTTGGACAGTGTAAGCATTTGCTAACTAAAAAAGGAATTTATATTTCAACCGAGTTAGGTAAAAATGGAGAGAATCTACTTTTTGCATTGACCACACCGCTTTGGGGTGGCAAAAGACTTTTATTTCCAATTCCGTCCATCAGTAAACAAGACGTAATATTTTTGAAAGAACTTGTTGAAAAAGGAGAATACAAGCCTGTAATTGACAGACAATATAATTTAGACAAAATTGTAGAGGCATATAAATATGTTGAATCTGGACAAAAGACTGGCAATGTTGTAATAACAATAGCAGAATGGGAATGACAATAACACCAGCCACTAATCGAGTAGACGGCCCTACCGAGTTGCCTCGATAGGGTGCGCCTCTCACACCACCTTACATGCGGGTCTCGCATACGGCGGTTCATTGTGTAAAAGATGTGCCCATGAACGTTTGTTCAGGGCGGATTTTCTTATAGTGGTCGAGCATGGATTCGTAACCGCGTTTGGCTAATCGTTTCAGTGTAATCGTGGTAATCAGAATCGGACTCTGCGCAATCGCCCATCCACCTTTTCGTGTACGGCTCCATGCATAGGCATGATGAAAGTCTACTCCG
>JANOVV010000012.1:0-3229 GCA_031417555.1 Bacteroidota bacterium | reverse complement strand
TCGGTTGTGAGATAATGTTGTCCCATGATAACTCCTCGTTTGCCAATACAAAGAGTCATGATTGCGCCGATATATTCTGCTTTTGTAATTACCTGTGCTTTAATATAAGGTTCTTCGATACGTTCCAAAAAATTTGGTTCCGGCATTTCACTCGGATTATGTATTTCTAAAACATCTTTGTTTGTAAGATATGCAGTATACGAAACGTTTGGTACTGTTGTAATCACAGTCATGTTGAATTCTCGTTCGAGGCGCTCCTGGATTATTTCCATGTGCAACATTCCTAAAAATCCGCAACGAAAACCAAAGCCAAGAGCAGCAGATGATTCGGGCTGGAATACCAGCGAGGCATCATTCAGTTGTAGCTTCTCCATCGATTTTCTTAACTCTTCATACTCATCCGTATCAACAGGATATAAACCGGCGAATACCATTGGTTTTACATCTTCAAATCCTTTGATAGCTTCTTTACATGGATTTTCAACAAGCGTAAGTGTATCTCCGACTTTAATTTCACTTGCGACTTTAATTCCTGAGATGATATATCCTACATCGCCTGTTTTAACAATATCACGAGGTTCTTTAAGAAGTTTTAGAATGCCGACTTCTTCAGCATTATAATCTTGTCCGGTCGCTGCAAATTTAATGCGATCACCTTTACGGATTTCGCCATCGAAAATTCTGTAATAAGCAATAATACCACGAAAGGCATTAAATACAGAATCAAAAATCAATGCTTTAAGCGGAGCTTTCGGATCACCTTTCGGTGCGGAAATACGATCGATAATTGCTGCAAGAATTTCTTCGATGCCTAAACCGGTTTTTGCAGAAGCAGGAATAATTTCTTCTCTTTTACAACCAACCAGATCAACGATCTGATCTTTCACAGTCTCGGGATCGGCGCTGGGAAGATCGATTTTATTTAATACCGGTATAATTTCCAATCCATGTTCCAGTGCCAGGTATAAATTCGAAATCGTTTGTGCTTGTATACCTTGTGCGGCATCGACGATAAGCAATGCTCCTTCGCAAGCGGCAATAGAACGGGAAACTTCGTATGAAAAATCGACATGCCCGGGAGTATCGATAAGATTTAACGTGTATTGCTCACCATTGAGTAAATACTGCATCTGGATAGCATGGCTTTTAATGGTAATTCCGCGTTCCCTCTCCAAGTCCATGTCGTCTAAAACCTGTGCCTGTTGATCTCTTTTACTGATGGTTTTGGTAAATTCCAATAAACGATCGGCAAGGGTACTCTTACCGTGATCGATATGGGCAATAATGCAGAAATTTCGAATGTTTTTCACTTAATGCTTATAAAAAAGGAATGGATTTATTAGGGTTGCGAAGGTAGCATTTTTTGGCGGAAAATAAAGGGAGAGCCAAGAATCAAGAGCCAAGAAACAAGAACCAAGAATTAAGAGCCAAGGACCAAGTAACGGTTTACATTTATTTATCTTGGCCCTTGACTCTAATTTTAAATATTTCCTTTTGATTTTTTTGCTTTTATATTTGCTTCTATGTTTATACCTGCTTATTATCGAAACAATGACTTATCGGAAATTAAGTCTTTTATCCGTAAAAATTCTTTTGCGACTCTCATTACGTGTGCTTCCGAAAATCTTGAAGCAACTCATATTCCTATCGAACTGATTGAACAAAATAATGAAGAAGCGTTTTTACAGGGACATATTTCGCGCGCGAATCCTCAGTGGAAAAGTTTTTCTGATAAAAAGGACGTATTAGCCATTTTTCAGGGGCCGCACACTTATGTTTCTTCGAGTTGGTACAATCATGTAAACGTTCCGACATGGAATTACATGGCAGTGCATGTTTATGGTAAAATAAAAATTATCGAGGGAGATGAACTGTATCTTTCATTGAAAGATTTGGTTGACAGGTATGAAAAGATTTCGGAGAAACCCATTAAAGTGGAAGAATTACCAGAAGATATGATGAGCAAATACATGAAAGGAATTGTTGGGTTTCGTATTGCAATAAAAAAAATCGAAGGTAAATGGAAGCTAAGCCAAAACAGGGATAAGGAAGATCATCAGAATATTATTCATCAGTTGGAAAAATTGGAAGATGTAAATGCACGATTGGTAGCGGAAGAAATGAGGAAGTTTAATGAAGATTGATCCCATTCGTTTTCGGGGGAAGAGATTGACTTTTATTCTTCGTAAATGAGTATTACATTCGCTGCTTATGGCAATTAAGAAATCAACTAAAAATAAATCAACAAGTCCAATAGGAATTTTTGATTCGGGTATTGGCGGTCTTACAGTGGCAAATGCCATTCAAAAAGTTATGCCCGGAGAATCTTTGATTTATTTTGGCGATACGGCGCATCTTCCATACGGTGATAAATCTCCTGATTCCATTAAATATTATGGAATCAGAATTGCGCAGTTTCTATTGGATAAAAATTGCAAGATGATTGTGATTGCTTGTAATACTGCTTCTGCTTTGGCATATGAAGCGGTGAAGGATTTTGTAAATGGGAGAGTTCCTGTTATTAATGTAATAGATCCTGTTGTTGATTGCATTGTAAATAATAAAAATGCTAAAAGGGTTGGTGTAATTGGTACAAAAGGCACTATTAAAAGTGACATTTATCCAAAGAGGATAAAAGCAAAAAATAAATCTATAGAAGTTTCCTCACTAGCAACTCCTTTGCTTGCTCCGATGATTGAAGAGGGTTTTTTTAATAACCGGATTAGCCGTTCAATTATTGGTTCATATTTGTCGAGCCGTAAACTAGCTAAAATAGATTCATTGATTCTAGCTTGTACTCATTATCCATTGATTAGGGCTGAGGTAGAGGAATTTTACAAGAAAAAAATTGAAATCATCGATACAGCGGGTGTTGTTGCAGATAAGGTGAAAACTGTTTTGAAAGAAAAAAACATTTTAAGTAAAAATAATAAGGTTAAGCATCATTTTTACGTTTCTGATTTTACAAAATCTTTTGAAGAAAGTACCAGATACTTTTTTAAAAATAAGATTCATTTGGAGAAAGTGGATTTTTGGAAATAATCTGATTCCATTTTATTTAGCATTAGCGACAGGATATTTTTGTACTTCTTAATAACTTCGTTGCGGACCTTTGCGAAACTTTGCTTGTGCCATGAAGTAAATGAATGCGAGTTCATTGACATGCTTTGATTAAGATGATGGAAGTACTAATTAATTAGTACCTGACCCATTGACAGCGCTATTCAGG
>JANOVV010000011.1:0-38968 GCA_031417555.1 Bacteroidota bacterium | reverse complement strand
GAAGAAAGAATTCGTCAGTTTGTAAATGATAAATCATTTATTCTGCACGATAAACTTTCAACCGGACTCGGAACCAATAGCATGCAAACAAGTACTGTTATTTTGAAATCAGTAAAACTTGGTGATCTTGTTATTGAAAATTTTGATGCAGTATTACTCGATCTAAAACACGTCAACGGAACCTACGGAACTCTAGGCTTCTCTGCTATTGATGGTGTTCTTGGAAATGATATCCTCGTAAAATACAATGCAATAATAAACTATAAGAAACTTACATTGACTTTGAAGTTGAAGTAGGATTTTGTTATTATTATTTTAAAATTTTCAGACATGAACAAACCATTTTCCACTAACGATTAACCAACAACTACTTCCTTAATGAAACAAAATAAGGAAACGGCAAAAGCTCATTTTTATATTCAAAAGAGTTACCATCACTCAAAGTTTTTTTATACAATTGAAGTGAATTCATATCGATAATAGTAAGATTACCATTCCTGCCTCCACAACTGGTAACATGATGGGGTGGAGGTGAGTTTGAATCGTAATTTAGATTGGCAACATAAACTATATTTTCTTCATCGTCTACGGCAAGTCCGTGCGGCTGAAAACCAGTATACACTGAACCGACAATACTTAAATCATTATAATTAATTACGTATACAGAACCATGTCTTGAAGGACTTAAAGGTTCTTCAGTGCAGGTTACAAAAATATACGGATGTCTTAGTGAAACATCAAATTCCTGTGGAAGTAATCCAACGGGAATTACTGCAAGCAAACTATCATTGGTTGTTTGAAAAACTCTTACCTCTGATGTACCCTGACAGCTTACAAAATATTTTGTTCCATCCGGTGTTAAAAACATTTCATGAGGTTTAATAGAAGAACTAGTGGAAGGCGGTTGTCCGGGCACCATGCTAATCTTTACTTCCTGATCAAAAAACGGTGCTGAATTTAAATCAATCTTGTTTACAAAATTTCCACTCTGACAAGTCAAGTATAAATATCTTCCATCAAGGGTGACAAATCCTCCGTGTGGTGAATCGTGCGTTAAAAAAGTTATCGGAGTCATCGTTTCCAGATTAACGATTTGTGTTCTTCCTCCCAAATCATTTACGAATCCGGTTTTTCCATCAGGTGTAAAAATTATCGTATTCCACAGATGAGAAATATTATCTAATTCCAGAGTACTTATTAATACATCATCCGATGTACGGAATTTCTGAAGTATTTTTCCGGAAACAAAAACGACATACCAATAATTTCCATCAGGCGAAACGCGCACCTGATGTGGAGCTTCAATAGCAGAAGAATCAGCACCAACATTGATATAGCGCATTATAACTTTTGTATTCGCATCCACGACTCCAACTTTATCACATCCTTGCATGCAGATATATACTTTTTTTCTGTTTGGATTATCGGAAAATTTTATTGAACCATTTTTATCCGGTGAACCACGTTTTATCCAACTTGTTAATGTTTGATATTCTTCTTCACTTAAGCTTGGTCTTAAATAAGGCATCCGTGGCAACAATACCGGTGCTCTGGAAGAATCTGTATTTACAGTATATAACAGATAACTATATTCCACTGAAAATGGTATTACACTGGTACCATTTCGCCCGCCGTCAAACATAGAATTCCAAGTGCTGTAATCAAGGCCGGCGGCAGAGGATCGACTTATAGAATTATGACAACCCTCAACAGCACATTTGCTGACAAGTATTTTTGCAACATCATCTGGATAACCTGTGTCCGGCAATGTTTCAACTTTATCATAGGTGCATGAAAAAAGTAAAACCAATGACAACAAAAGAATTTTTTTTTTATTCATTTATATTCGCTAACGTAAAAAGTCAATTCTTTTTAATTGTCATTTTTACAACAGCCCAATAACAAAACAACGTAGAAAAATAAAACAGCAATTTTATCTGTGATTGTAATTTTCAATTGTATTTTATTATTAGGAATTTGCTTTATTTACTATTTTGAGGCATTACCTTAATAATATAAACTGCTTCAAAAATAATCAATACATGTTAAGCAAACGTCACATAATTTTCATTTGTTACTCAGTTTGCCAATTAAAATTAATTCATTCGTACATTGCAGCATTATACCCAATCCTATGTACCATTATTTCGCTATTTTCAAACCTTTTGGAATGCTTTCTCAATTTACCTCTGAAGGCGCCCATAAAACTCTTGCCGACCTGAATTTTAAATTTCCAATTGATGTTTACCCTGTCGGCAGGCTGGATGCAGACAGCGAAGGCATTATTTTATTGACGAATGATAAAAGAGTTAATTCTAAATTATTGGAACCCGCCAATAAACATCAACGTAAATATATTGTACAATTAGAGGGAGAGGTTACGAATGAGGCCCTTAGTTTATTAGAAAAAGGGGTTAAATTAAATGATAAAGGAACTATATACGAAACTTTACCTGCCAAAGCGACCATCGTCGCACCCCCTGAATTGCCCGAAAGAAACCCGCCGGTTCGTTTTAGGAAAAGTATTCCTACCAGTTGGATTGAACTCACTATTCATGAAGGTAAAAACAGGCAAATAAGAAAAATGACAGCTGCTATTGGTTTCCCTACGCTTAGACTCGTTCGGGTTTCTATTGAAGATTTAAAATTAGATAAAATGGAAAATGGAATCGTCCAGGAAATTAGCAAGTCTGTTTTTTATTCACAATTAAAATTATAATATAAAACTATTATTCACTAAATTGTAATTTAAAAGTCAAAAAAAAATACCATCAATGAAGATTAAATTATTTTCACTAATCATTCTTTTATTTAATAATATTCAATTTTCATTAGGGGAAGAACCAATTATTCCTAAAATAAAAACTGAAAAATGCGGCACTGTTAAGCATAGAGAATTTTTAAAAGCAAAAAACGCTCTATACAATCAGCAAATTATTCAGGATGAAAATTTACTTCAACAGCAATTATTAAATTCATCAAATATCTCTGATCCAAATACTGTTTATATTATACCGGTAGTAGTCCACGTTTTATATTTTACCAATGGACAAAATATTTCTGATGCACAGATACGATCTCAGATCGATGTACTCAATGAAGATTTTAGCAGAACCAATGCAGATACAACAGATACGCCTCAGCCTTTCGATTCTGTATCTTCATCAACAAGTTTTCAATTTTGCCTTGCTAATCGTGATCCCAATGGTGCCACTACAAATGGCATTGAGCGCAGACAAACAACAGTTCAAGGTTTTCAAACGGATGATGGCATGAAATTTTATTCTTCAGGCGGCCTCAATGCCTGGAACGTAAATAAATATTTAAATATTTGGGTTTGTGATTTAGGCGGCCAAATTATTGGTTATGGTGAAGAGCCTTCCGGTTTTCATACAAACACATTCGGTGTCGTTGTTCATTATAGTGCATTTGGAAGAACCGGTGTAGTAAGTGCTCCTTATAATCGGGGCCGAACGTGTACTCATGAAATATCACATTGCTTTAATCTTTATCATATCTGGGGTGATGAAGATTTATGCTCAGGAAGTGATTATGTAGCCGATACGCCCAATCAGGCAGAAGCAACCTATGGTTGTCATAGTTTTCCATTTGCAGAAATGTGTACTGTGAATTACCCCGGAGTTATGTATATGAACTATATGGACTACAGCGATGATGATTGTATGAATATGTTCACAATCGGACAAGCTGCGCGCATGCTGGCTTCACTGAATTCATATTATCCATCATTAAAAACTTCTGATGGTTGTCTTTCTAATGGAATTGAATCATTATCTGATTTTAAATTTAGTATTTATCCAAATCCAAGCACCGGAATTCTCGATATCGATATGTTTACTTCTAAAAATATTGGTTCATCGGCCAAAATTCGTTTAACCGATATTCTTGGAAAGATTGTTTATGAATCTGAAATTACTAATCCAAATGGTTTTGTACATCGTTTAGATATCCACAACCTGAATAAAGGAATTTATTTTGTAACTGTATATAATGACAATTTCAAAAAAACTCAAAAAATTTCACTTACTAATTGATAGGTATTTTTAAATTAAAAATTAGTTGACATCTTTCGCCATTTCCAAAAACAATTGTAGTGCTTTCTTTTTAGGTTCATTCAGATTGTAATCGATTGACTTTGTTAAATAATTATTGATTTCTTCTTCCGAAATCTCGGAGGAACATTCTTTTTTTGCAATTTCTTTTATTGTGCTTAATCCATTTTTCAAAGCGTTATTAAAGTCGGAAAGAAAATCTTTTTCAAGATCCAATAAGCTTACCCAACAAGCAAATACAAAAGGAAGGCCGGTAAATAATTTCCATTCAGCCGACAAATCATAGACATAAGGAAATTTGTTTTTCATTAACAGTGCCCTGTCACCAATTACAACTCCGGCCTTATTTGCATTAATATTTTTTTCATAATCGGATGAAGTCTCTTCCCATTTAGGATTAATATTCCAGAATTTTTTGGCTAATACACGCGCTAATAAAACAGAAGTGCGTGATTGATAATCCAAAAGAATGGTTTTTATTTCTTTTAACGGGACTTCACTTAAAAGTAAAACAGAATTTACGGCTCCATCAGCGCCAATGCAATAATCACTAATAATTGAATAATTTCTTAGCCTGGATAAAATTGAAACAGGAATCAGCCCGATATCCGCTTTGCCTCCTAATAATTTTTCTGCGCAAATGGATGGTATATCTTCACTGATTTCAACAGGTAAATTAAATTTTACTTTTTTTAGTCCATTAATAAATGGTTTACTGTTCAAATATGAAACTATAGATATTCGTATTGGAAATTGGTTGTCCATTTAATAATTCAGAGTAAAATTTAAATTTCAATTTCGATTAGTTCTTTAATGTTTTTAGGCTTTACTCCTAAATCAAGATCTTTTCCTCGTAATTTTCTAACTCTGTTTTTTAAACGTTCACTTATCAGATACATAACAGGAACCATTATAAGTGTTAGGAATGTGGCGAATATCAATCCGAAAATCATTGTCCATGATAAGGGCCCCCAGAAAGCTGTATTATCACCTCCAAAGAAAATATGAGGATTGAACTCACTGAATAATTTTGAGAAATCGATATTTAATCCAAAGGCCAGTGGTAATAATCCCAGAATAGTTGCTGATGCAGTCAGAATAACAGGCGTCATCCTTGTTTTACCGGCTTCGACGATTGCATCGAATACAGGAACACCTTTTGACCTGAGAAGATCGGTAAACTCCACAAGAAGAATTCCATTTCTAACTACAATTCCTGCAAGTGCAATTATTCCAACACCACTCATCACGATGGAGAATTCCATTTTGAATAAAGAGAATCCGATAAATACACCGATAATACTAAAGAGAATTTCAGTGAGAATTATTAAGGGTTTACTTATTGAGTTGAATTGCAAAACAAGTATTATAATTATCAGCAGGAGGGAAGCCATCATGGCCCAGCCAAGGAATGCTGATGTTTCGGCTTGTTCTTCCTGTGATCCTGTCATTTTAATTGTAACATTTTCAGGAGTAGGAAAATTCTTCAATTCTTTTTGGATATCCTGAACTACTGCATTTTCATTATATCCTGATAAAACATTCGATGATATACTTACAATTCTTTTTTGATTTTTTCTTTTTATTACACCATAGGTATCTGAATACTTAACTTCAGCAAACGATGACAATGGAACATTTCTAATAGCTCCTCCCATACTCATATCTCTGTACAGTATTTTTAAATTTCGAAGCATGTCAACATTGTAACGCTGATCATCCTGATATTTTATGACAATATTATAATCATCATTTACATCTCGGTATTTTGAAATATCTGTTCCTAATACGCCAAGGAAAATTTCATTGCCAATCGTATAAGTCGAAATTCCTTCACGATTCGCACGCTCACGGTCGATATTAAAAACGATTTGTGGTTTTTGATCTTGTAAATCGCTTCGTAATTCCTCCACTCCGTCAATCTTGAGCGAATCTAGCATTCGTTTTAAGGATTTACTGCTTCTAACGAGTTCGTCGTAATTATCGCCTGCAATTTCAATGTTAATTGGTTTTCCAACAGGAGGTCCGCCCTGCTCCTGGGCAACACTAATCTCAGCTCCTGCAATTCCCTTCACTGCATTTCTTATCTTATCAAGATATTTAGCAGTTGATTCACCATCTCTTTTTCCAAATTCGACAAAGGCGACAGACACCTTACTCTTATTCGGATAGCTGCCCTGATCTTCATCCTGAGGATCTGTAACTCCAACTGTAACATTTGCAATAACAGATTTAACTATTTTATTGGGCCATTCAATCGCATTGTAAACTTTGCTTTCAACGATTTTTGTTATCGAATCAGTATAACTTTGATCAGTACCTACCGGAAGGCTTGTATAAACATATATGAAATTAGGATCAGCAACAGGGAAAAAACTAACTCCACCATTGCGTATTACTAAAAGACCAATTGATCCGAAAAATAATACAACAATACTTGCCATCATTGACCATGGGCGATGAAGACACCACACCAAAAATCTACGGTAATTATTTTGAAATGCCGGCCAGGTTTTCAACTGAAAATTTTTGATTACTTTTTTTAACCAATAGTGATTCAGTAAATAAACCAACAGCATAAGGACGCCAAAATTACCGGTACCAAAATCAATGAAATATCCGAGTAAAATAGCTAAAACAAAAAATATCAATGATGTTTTAAATTTTTTAGCTGATTTAATTTTATCATCCTCTTCTGAGTGAGGTTTCATAAACGTAACAGCAAATACAGGGTTGATAATATATGCTACCAGCAAAGATGCTGTAAGAGTTACTATCAGAGTTACAGGGAGAAAGAACATAAATTTACCTATAACTCCTTTCCAGAAAAGCAATGGAACAAAAGGAGCCAGCGTGGTAAGTGTCCCTGAAAATACAGGGAGAAAAACTTCTCCTGCCGCCATTTTGGCCGCTTGAATTATATTTTTTTTACCGTTTGCAAAAATCCTGTGCGTATTTTCAATTACAACAATGGCATCGTCTACAACAATTCCTAGTGCAAGTAAAAAAGAAAAGAGTACAATCATATTTAATGTAAATCCAATTGTTGGCATTATAATAAACGCCAGGAACATTGATAATGGAACAGACATGGCTACAAAAAATGCATTCGTAGTACCCATGAAAAACATTAACACCAAAAGAACCAGAACAAAACCAATGATTATTGTATTGATAAGATCGTGCAGTGTCATACGCGTTTGCTCACTCTGATCTCCCGTAAGAGTAATGATTAAATCTTTCGGCCAAGAATTTTTTTGTAAATCGCCTATTAAAGCAACTATTTTATCAGAAGCTTCAATCAGGTTTTCTCCCTTTCGTTTGACTATATTTAATGTAATTACATTTTTCTTATCTAAGCGTGCAAAACTTTCCTGTTCTTTATAACTATCAACTACTTCAGCAATGGTCTTCAAATATACAGGGCTGCCATGAATAGAATTTATAACCATATTTCCCAACTGTTCCGCATCTTTGAATTCTCCGCTTACACTGAGAGATCTTCTTACACCATTCATATTTACAGATCCCCCGGGAATGGTGATATTTTCTCCCTGAACTGCTCTGGCAATATCTGTCATCGACAATCCTGCAGCCTGCATTTTCAGCATATCAACATTTATTTGTATTTCTCTTTCAAGAGCTCCGATGATTTCAACTTTCTTTATCTCTTTTAAACTTTCGAGATGTTCTTTTGCATCATCAGCATATTTTTTTAATTTATTTAAATCATAGTCGCCGCTGATGTTTACCTGCATAACAGGCAGATCTGCAAAATTTATATCAATAATTTCAGGATCATTTTTTAAATCCTTCGGAAGATCTGTTTTAGCACGGTCAACAGCATCTTTTACTTTTTGTTTGGCAACATCAATGTTTACATCTGAATTAAATTCAACAATTACATTGCAATAATCCTGTAGCGAATTACTTTTTATTTTTTTCACACCGGCAATGCTTTTACATTCCTTTTCAATGGGCCTCACAATAAGATTTTCCATATCTTTTGGTGATGTTCCCGGATAAATAACGCTCACATAAATATTGGGTAGTGATATATCGGGAAAACTTTCTTTTGGCAAGCTCACATAAGCGAGAATTCCTGCTATAGAAAGTATAAGGGTGATTACAAAAGTGGCTACTTTGTTATTAATAGCCCATGATGACGGCTTAAATTCTTTATATTTTTCGAGCATTTTTTTTCAGTTGATAAATGATAAGAAATTTTTAAAATTAAATACGAACAGCATCTCCATCGATGACATTCTGAAAACCGTTAATAATTACTTTATCTCCTGATTCCAGTCCCGATTTGATTTCAGTATAACCATTATAATTCATTCCTGATTTTACAATTTTTCTTTTTGCAACCATTTTATCACCTTCCTGATGCGCAACATATACGAATTCTCCTTCTGATGATTTTTGGACTGCTCCAATCGGTAAAACAAATGTTGACGAATTTGTATAATCAACAATCTTCATAACCGCAACCATATTTGGATGGAAGTCACCTTGCTTTTCTGATAAATGAACTTCAACATTAAATGTTCTGTTAAGGGGATCGATTCGACTTCCGGAATAATCTATTTTAGATTTTAATTCTTTATTCTGGTCAGGGAAAAATAAAATTACTTCATTTCCTTTTTTAACTCTGCTGATAAACGATTCAGCTACTTCACCTTTTACTTTTAAGGAAGAAAGATTTACCACCCGGATGGATGGAACTCCCGGTGCAATTGTTTGCCCTGTTTTTATATATACTTCATCAACGGTTCCATTGATCGGCGATTTAATTCTCGTCATTTCCAGCTGCTGTTTCATCGAATCCATTCGTCTGGCCATTGCTTCATTATTCGTCTTTGCCTGAAGAAACTGTACTTCACTGCCGATCTTCTGATCCCAAAGATTTTTCTGTCTATTGTATAATTGAGTTGAAAGATCAAGCTGGCTCTGTAATTCAGCAATTCCCTGTTTGATAAGCTTGTCATCAATAATTGCCAACACTTGTCCGGTTCTGACTTTATCTCCGGCTTTTACAAGTATTGATGTTACCGTTCCTGCAGTTTCAGGACTCAATAACACGTCTTCATCGCCTTCAACTTTTGCCTGTACTTCGATGAAGTGATTAAAAACCACAGGAACGATATCGGAAATACCGACAAGTTTTGATTTAACTTCACCGGTATCACTCAAAGCAAGTTCTGCTTCTATTGTATTTATTTTTTCTTTGAGATCGGCTTGTTCTTTTTTTAATTTTTCAAGTTCAGCTTTTTTATCATTTCCATTTCCTGAACCGGAACATCCTGCGATTGATACAATAAGTAAAATGATTAATATATTTTTCATAGTGTTAATATAAATTTTGAATTATTAATAGTTAAATTTTCCGAGAGCTTTGTCTAAATCAATTTTTGCCAGCAATGAATTATAAAGGGCATTAAAATAATTAACCTGAGATTCTTTTAATGAAGTTTCTGCATCAAGTACTTCTAAATTTGAGCCAACTCCCTGATCATATTTTAGTTTTGCAGTTCTTGATACCGATGTTGCAAGCTCAAGATTTTTATCCTGCATATTTAAAGCTGAGATAGCATCAAGTAATGCTGATCTGCTTGAACTCACATCCAGATTAATGGCATTTTCAAAATTTGAAACTTCATTATTTATTTTTTTCAAAGTGAGTTTTTCCTGACGAATTCTGGACTCTCTTTGTGTTCCATCAAAAAGATTAAAACTAAGTGTTGCACCAATAACACCGGTAGGGAACCAACGACGATTGGATTCAAAAATATCGAATTTTGTTCTTTGTGCTGATGTACTAAGACTTCCATAAGCAATTAGTGACGGAATATATTGACTCTTATATCTTTTTACATTGTATTGTTGAAGACGCTCTTGTGTTTTCAGAATAGAAAATTCAATTCGTTTTGTGGGATCAACAATGTCTGTCGTTTCCTGAATATTTTTAACTTCTTCTATGTTTAACGAGTCTGATAATGTTAAAATAGTATTATAAGGAAGTCCAATCTGAAACTTAAGAGACTTCTCTGACATTTCAATTAGTCTCTTAAAATTTGCCGCTTCTGTTTGTATATTATTGTTTGCAACCTGAATTCGGTCGAAATCAATTTTTTCTACAAAACCATTTTCGAAAAGGGCTTTAGTATCGTTTAATAATTTTTGAAGTCTTTGCGTATTGGCTTCAACTACCTTTTCTCTCTCTTTTAAAAGTAAAACCAAATAGTAGGCCTTCGTAATTGTAACCGCTGTTTCTATTTTTGTACGTTCAAGATTTTTTTCTGAAAGCTCCTTGAACGCCCTGGAAGCCTGAACACCTATTAAATAAGAAGGATCAAAAATTAATTGAGATGCAGTAATACCTGCCGTTGCATTCCATTTAGCACCAAATTGAACCGGGAAAAGTTGGCCCGATGCATCTTTTTTTTGTCCTACCAGATTTTCGTCATAAAGTATTTGATAAACAGATGGAGAAATAAAATCCGGAATAAACTGAGTAGGAATTTTCTCGTAATCCTTAAGATCAAAACTTGCATTTATCTGAGGTAAACCCATGCCAACGGTTTCACGAACTTTATATCGGGAAATTTCTGCATCAATTTGAGCATTAACTACTTCTTTTTGATTTTGCATGGCAAAATCAACTGCCTGTTTAATTGAAAAACTATAAGATGTATCTGCATTCTGTGCAAGAGCACGAAAACAAAAAATCATAAAGAATAGAACGACATTTAACTTTTTCATATTCGGAAAGACGTTTAATAATTTAAAATATTTTTTTTTATTAATTATTTTTTGTGATTTTTCTGTATTTTTCAATTAACTTGAATCCTTTCAGAGTTACTATTCCATATAAAAAATGATCAATAAGCGCAAGCTGCACATCCGCTATATTGAATATTTCAGGTGGAAAAACAGATGGATGAAAACCCATTTCTACTTCTTCAATTCTTAAACGTGCTATAATTTTTATTTTAAGATCTTTTCTATACAATTCCTGTTGTATTCCTCTTTTAAGGTTGTCTTCCACAAAGCCTATCACACATTTTTCTTTAAATATTTTAAAGGCATTCCATGATTCCGGATGATATTTCTGAAGATCATAAAAAACGGCAGGATTAACCCTATTGAAAAATTTTTCAAGATGTGACATTAAATTGAGCATTTCATTGATAGCGTCTTTACTTACCTTTTGTATTTCCGCCATATCTTTTTCCTGAATCTTGAGTTCTAAATCAGTAAAAGATTTAACTAAAGTACCTTTATCATTGTAATGCCTGTAAATGGTTTTTTTAGAAATCCCTAGCTTAGACGCTATGTCATCCATAGTAATTGTCCGTATGCCATGACGGAAAAACATCGCACCTGTTTCTTTTAATATTCGTTCTTCTATTTCTATATTCTTCATTGCGGGGTGCAAAACTATGGAAACTTTACAATTACACAAAGTTTCCCTAAAATATTTTTCCTTTTTCTTCAATTAGTTGATTAGCTGATTCATTTCGTACATTCGCATCCTCTTTTAAAGCAAAATGTCGTTACATTCCTTAAATGCTATTTCACCGGTTGATGGTAGATACCATGAACTCACTTCCCCTTTATCGCTTTATTTCTCAGAAGAAGCTTTAATGAAATATCGTCTTCAGGTAGAAATTGAATATTTTATTTCACTATGGGAAATCCCGCTTCCTGCATTTAAAAAAGCACAAATACCTGATTTCGAAAAGCTTCGATCAATTTATAAGGATTTTTCATCGAAAGATGCAGTTCATATTAAAGAGAAGGAAAAAATTACCAATCATGATGTTAAAGCCCTGGAATATTTCCTGAAGGAAAAAATATCAGAAATAGCTTTGGGTGATTTTAAGGAATATATTCACTTCGGACTTACATCGCAAGATATTAATAATACTGCTTTTCCTTTGGCTTTGAAAGATGCTGTTTCCAATGTATATCTACCAACTTTACAAAAAGTAATTTCAAATATTAAATCATTGGCAGAAGAATGGAAAAATCTTCCAATGCTTTCACGTACACACGGACAACCGGCTTCTCCTACAAAATTAGGTAAAGAATTTATGGTCTTTGTTGAACGACTCGAAACACAACTCAAACTCTTTCATCAAATTCCATTCTCTGCAAAATTCGGTGGAGCAACCGGAAATTTTAATGCTCATCACGTTGCTTTTCCATTGATCGATTGGAAAAATTTTGCAAACCGTTTCGTAAATGAAAAACTTGGATTAAACAGGCAGCAAGTCACTACTCAAATCGAACACTACGATAATTTATGCGCTCTTTTTGATACTCAAAAAAGAATAAACAATATTCTTATTGATTTGAATCGCGACATCTGGACATATATATCAATGGATTATTTTAAACAGCAGATTAAACAAGGAGAGATTGGTTCATCTGCAATGCCTCATAAAGTTAATCCCATAGATTTTGAAAACTCTGAAGGAAACCTGGGGATTGCCAATGCCATGTTCGAACATCTCTCTTCTAAATTGCCGATATCCCGTCTTCAAAGAGATTTAACAGACTCAACAGTTTTAAGAAATGTTGGAGTTCCTTTTGCTCATACCCTGATTGCCTTTCAATCATTGCTTAAAGGGTTAACAAAATTGGTAGTGAATAAAAATGCCATTGAAAAAGATTTGGATAATAATTGGGCGGTAGTTGCAGAAGCCATTCAAACAATTCTACGACGTGAGAATTATCCTGAACCTTATGAAAAATTAAAAGACCTGACAAGAACAAATATTCATATCGATAAAAACAGCATTAAAGATTTCATCGACTCTTTAAAGATAGATGAAAAAATAAAATCGGAATTGCATTTAATAACCCCATTTAATTATACAGGAATCTAAGTATTTTTTAATATTGATTCTTGACACTTGTTTCTTGTTTCTCCCTTCATGAAAGTCTGCGGCTTCACCTTCATACGTAATGCAATTAAATACGACTATCCGATTGTTGAAGCGATAACATCTATACTTCCATTGTGTGATAAATTTATTGTTGTTGTCGGTAATTCGGAAGACAATACGCGCAATCTTATTGAGAGAATTAATTCATCAAAAATTAAAATTATTGATAGTGTTTGGGACGATTCCCTTCGCGAAAATGGGAAAGTACTTGCTCTTGAAACCAATAAAGCAATCGATGAATTACCGTCTGATTACGATTGGGCTTTTTATATACAGGGAGATGAAGTTGTTCATGAAAAATATCATTCAACAATTCTGAACGCAATGAAAAAGTGGGAAGATGATAAATCTGTAGATGGCTTACTCTTTAAATACTTTCATTTTTATGGATCGTATGATTATGTCGGAGATTCAACTCAATGGTATAGAAATGAAGTAAGGATAATTAGATGTAGTAAAGAATTTCGTTCTTTTCGTGATGCACAAGGATTTAAAAAAAACGGGAAGTTGATGAATGTAAAAGATTCTGTAGCTGCTATTTTTCATTATGGCTGGGTTAAACCACCACTGAAACAGCAGGAAAAGCAAAAATATTTTAATAAGCTTTGGCATACAGATGATTGGCTGGAAAAAAATATTTCTTCAGGAAATGAATTTGATTATTCTAAAATTGATTCTTTAAAAAAATTCACGGGAACGCATCCATTGATTATGGAAAATCGAATTCAGAATATCAATTGGAAATTTAATTTTGATCCGTCTAAGAAAAAACTTTCCTTTAAATCGAGCTTAAAATTATTTATTGAAAAATATACAGGATGGCGTCCGGGAGAGTATAAAAACTACAGAATTTTAAAGTAAATAGAAAAATTTTCTATTTAATTCACCATCCCGAAGCTAATACATCGGCAATATGCATTACTTTAATTTTTTTGTTTTGTTTTTTCATATATCCATCCAGATGCATCAGACAAGATATATCTGTCGATATAATAATATCTGCCGAGGTAGCTTCAGCATTTAAAATTTTCTGCTCGGCCATGCCAACGGCAATTGCTTCGTATTTGACAGAGAATGTTCCACCAAAACCACAACATGTTTCTGTGTCTTGCATCTCTCTTATTTCCAGACCGCGAACATTCGATAATAAAGTACGGGGTTCTTTTTTAATTCCCATTTCTCTAAGCGCACTGCATGAATCGTGATAAGTTGCAACTCCGTTTAAACGCGCACCTATATCTGTAACATTTAAAACATTTACCAGAAAATCACTGAACTCATATATGTTTTTCTGGATACTTTTAGATTTATTATGAAGCACTGAATTGTGAAAAATTTCCGGATAATAATTTTTTACCATTCCTGCGCATGAAGCTGAAGGAGTAACAATATATCTTTCATTTGGAAAATCTGCTATAAATTTTTCAGCTACATCTTTACATTGATCCCAAAATCCCGCATTAAAAGCCGGCTGCCCACAGCATGTCTGTTCCGGATTATAATTAACTGTACAACCTGCTTTCTCCAGAACTTTAATCATATTAAATGCCGCCTCGGGAAAAAGCTGGTCTACAAAACAAGGAATAAAAATATCTACAAGCATTATTGAGTATTAAGTTATTTGATTAAAGCAAAAATCCGGATTTCTTATTCGACGATGGATTCAATAGCAGCTATCTTTTCTTTCTTCATGCGAAGTAACAAAATCAGACCGACAATGAAAAAGAAAGCAAGAACTATTATACTGCTTCTCATACTCCCTGTTATTTCATTTATTAAACCAAAAGCTAAGGTACCAAGTACAGTCCCTAATTTATCACATACATCAAAAAAGCTGAAGTACGAGGCATGATCAATAGTTTCCGGTAATAATTTTGAATAAGTTGATCGCGAAAGTGACTGAATACCTCCCATAACTAAGCCTACAACTGCAGCAATTTCGATAAACATGGTTTGCTCATCCACACCGTATTTTTTGTTACAGGCAAAAGCGGCAGCGCAAATAAATATCCAGATAACAATAGCAATGGAAAGGGCGCGGATATTACCCAGCCTTCTCGAAAGAAAACTAAACAGATATGCTCCGCCGATTGCTACAAATTGAATTATTAAAATTACAATTATCAAAATCGAAGAATCGAGATGTAATTCACCACTGCCAAATAACGTTGCAACATACATCACTGTTTGAACTCCCATGTTATAGAAAAAGAAAGAAAGAAGAAACGTTTTTATGCGGCTTAAATGCTTTACTTCATTCCAGACTTTTTTTAGTTCCTGATATCCATTGAAAATAAAATGTCCCCTTTCTCCTTGTATAGTTTTATTTTCACGGAGATGGTAAAAGGTATATTGAGCAAAACTAAACCACCAAACTCCTACAAGCAGAAACGCAATTCGTGTTGCCAGAGATGTTGTTATTCCCCCATACCATTGAGGATATAATATCATGGTTAAACAAAAAATCAGAAGTAAAGAACTACCGATATAACCCATTGCGAACCCTTTAGCGCTAACTTTATCCTGATCTTCTGTTGCTGCAATTTCCGGTAGAAATGCATTGTAAAAAACGATGCTTCCTGCATATCCAATGGCAGCTAACATTGAACCAATTACTCCAATCCAAAGTGTATTGACAGAATTAAAGAAAAAAAGTGAAGCACAAGAAACAGCACCTAATGTACTGAAGAAATACATAAACTTTTTTTTATTCCCGCTATAATCCGCTATTGAAGATAACAATGGATTAATAGCGGCAATTAATAAAAATGCCAATGAAATTGCATATGTCTGCAATGAATCACTGTTATATGTTCTTCCGATGAATCTGACAGATGAAGATTCTGCAGTTGTCGTAATCGAATGAAAATAAATCGGGAATAATGCAGAAGTTATAACAAGCGAATACGCCGAATTTGCCCAGTCATACATGGCCCAGGCATTAATTGTTTTTTTTTCTGCAGTCTTTATCAATTCGATGTTATTATTTTCATTATAATATTTAAACTAAATACTCGTAAAGTAAAGAATATCTTCTTTTAAAACCGAAATTTTTTTATTGTTTCCACGAAAAATTTTACTTTTACTTTTTCAGTATCCGGATATAATCCATGACCTAAATTTGCGATATATTTTTCAGGCCCAAATGCTTTTAACATTTTTATTGTTTCTTTTTCGATATTAGCGTAATCTGAATAAAGTAGACATGGATCCATATTGCCTTGTAAAACTTTATTTCCGGCTAATTGCCTTGATTCTTTTATATCCATATTCCAATCGAGTCCAATAACTGAACAAGTTGATAATGCTAAATCTTTTCTGGCAAAGTACGCTCCTTTAGCAAAAACAGTTGTGGGAACTTCTTTGATTGATTCAGTAATTTCATTTATATAACGTAATGAAAATTCAGAATACTGAACAGGAGAAAGAGCTCCGGCCCATGAATCAAATAGTTGAATTATATCTGCACCTGATTTAATTTGCCCTTTAAGATAGTTGATTGTACTTTTCGTTATTTTATTTAGAAGTTCATGAGCCAGTTTGGGTTCTGTATATAAAAATTTCTTTGCCTCGCTGAATGTTTTACTGCCTTTCCCTTCTATCATGTATGATAAAATTGTCCATGGAGCTCCTGCAAATCCAATAACAGGCACACGGCCCTTTAATTCTTTTTTTACTAATGCAATTGCATCCATAACATAGGAAAGATCATTCTCGGAAATAATTTTTAATTTTTTTATATCAGCAGCATTTTTCACCGTATGATCAAACCAGGGTCCTTTACTTTCGATAATCTGATAAGGCAATCCCATAGCTTCAGGAATAACAAGAATATCGGAAAAAATTATAGCAGCATCAACTCCAAGTATATCTACTGGTTGGATAGTAACTTCAGCAGCAAGTTCTGGAGTTTCAACAAGGTTTTTAAATCCCCCGGACTTTTTTCTGACTTCACGGTATTCCGGAAGTATGCGCCCGGCCTGTCGCATGAGCCAAACCGGTGTTCGTTCAGTTTTTTGGCCTTTTGCTGCACGTATTAAAAGATCGTTTTCTAGTTTCATTAAAGGCGAAAGTACAAAGTACAAAGTATATTGTGTATGATTTTGTAATCTAATTTTAAAAATAATGGAAAGTGAAAAAAAACTTTGATATGATGAATTTGTGTATATTAAAAATAATTTACAATGCCAAAATGTATTTTACCGTTTTTAAACAATATGGGATTATTAAATTGTTTCCCTAAAGCATAACTTACCGACATAATTCCAATTTTTGTTTCAAAATTTATTCCTGTTCCAAAACCAAAAGGAGTATCTGTAATATGAAGATTATTACTGGTGTTTTCATACCAGGCTATGTTGATAAATGTAAACAGAAACGAATTCTGCTCAAGTAAATAACGATATTCAATTTTACCAATTGTGTATACAGAAGCATAAATAGATTCTTCGTCAAATCCACGCAATGTTTTTAATCCTCCAATTCGATATAATTCATTCGTAAATAAATTAGGATTGTAAATATAAGCAGTATTTGAACCGAGATTAATTACATTTCTCCCTCCCATTGAGAAAAAATAATCTGCATTAATTTCGCCGAGATAAGTAACACTGCTAAGGTTTATATTTTCATAAGCTAAAGGATTTATATCGCTGTTCTTTCTTATTCTTCGGTTACCTGTGCTTCCTGTCAGCTCTAATAAAAAACCTTTTCTGGGATTCAAACGGTAATCTAATTTTTCATAGTGAACCGTAGCGCCATAAGATACTGTCGTAATATCAGCATAGGAGGGAAGAGTTGTTATATTTTCCAAACCTTTTGACGACTGCAGGTCGCTTTGTTTATCATTAACAAATGCTTTTATATAGTTGCTTCCTGTTAAAGCATATTGTACTCCTAAGTTTTTTGTAACATCAATATAAGTTGTATCTTTTTTAAATATTGCAAGGTTTCCATCAACACCAAAAGGAGTATTGAAGAGAAAAGGATACAGAAAATGAACTTTCAGATCTTGAGATTTAACAGGAAGTTGTTTCCAGTTAAGTTCAATTATTTCACCTCGCTTTAATGAATTCTGCAATTTAAGATGAACCTCACCGGTAAAATTATATTTTCCCGATTTGTTTTCATCAGGTAGCAAGCCGATTACTCCGTCAAATTGACTCGCCTTTCTATTTTCCAGAAACAGATATAGTTTTGTTTCTTTTTCTGTAAAAAGTACTTGTGATGTTTTTACTTCTCTAATAAAAGGCAATTCCCGGAAACGATTGGAAATTCTTTTTATCTGATTTTCTTTATAAACATCACCCGGAGCAATACCGATGTAATTATAAATGTAAACAGGAGTCACATCAGCCGATCCTTTAATAATAATACTGTCAATATGAAGAAAACGGTTTTTATTTACTGATAAGGATGCTGAAAATTGATTTTCATTTATAATTATACTGTCGAGCGAAACTATAGCAAATGGGTATCCTCTGTTTTCACAATTACGTAAGATCTTTGAATTGATTAATGCAATCTGATCAAAGCGAAACGGCTTACCGGAATATAACTTTTTTCGAAAACCGGTTCCTTCTAATAATTCAACTGGAACATTCCCTTGTTTTAAATAGGCCCATATATATTTTTCGCTTGTATAAATAAATGCAATTGTTTTTAAATAATCTCTTTTAATACTATCCACACTTGCAGCTAAATATCCGTTTCCTCTTAACCGAAGAATTAATGTTTCAAGTTGTTGATGAATTTGAAGAGTATCACTAAAGGTTTTTGTCTCATCAAAATCTTTTTTAAAGGATGATAATTCTTTGTTTAATGTGTCGTTGAAAATAACTTTAATCGTAAAATTCTTCTGTCCGTAAACCGAAGTAAATGTTGAAATTATTAAAGCAATTATTGAAATTGAAAACCGCAAAGGATTTGTTATTAGTTGTTGTTATTAAGAAAAATTATTTTCGTCATCAAGTTTCCAATCGATCGGCGATTTTCCTTCCTGCATCAATATTTCATTTGTTTTTGAAAAATGTTTGCAACCGAAAAATCCTCTGTCTGCAGAGAATGGAGATGGATGCGGTGACTTCAAAATAAAATGTTTTGTTGTGTCAATCAAGGGTTCTTTTGCTTGGGCGTATTTTCCCCATAACAGAAAAACAATACCAGCACGATTAGCGGATAAATTCCGGATTACAGAATCAGTGAAATTTTCCCATCCTTTGTTTTGATGAGAACCTGGTTGACTGGCCCGGACAGTTAGTGTTGCATTCAATAATAATACACCTTGCTCAGCCCATTTCTCCAGGTTTCCGGTTTCAGGCATGGTAATATTCAAATCAGTTTTAATTTCTTTAAAGATATTTTGTAAACTTCTGGGTATTGCCAGATTTTTTGGTACAGAAAAGGAGAGTCCATGTGCCTGTCCTGATCCGTGATATGGATCCTGACCTAAAATAACGACTTTAACTTTGTCAAAAGGAGTTTTATTGAAAGCAGCAAAAATAGTTGAACCCGGGGGATAAATCACTTGCCCTGATTTTCTTTCATTTTCTAAAAACGCTTTCAGGTTAAAAAAATTTGGGGATTCGAAATCTTCATTTAATACCAATTTCCAACTTTTTTCGATTTTTGGGTCAATTTTTTTACTCATCGTCGGTTAAATTAAGGCAATAAACTTACATTCTTTTGCCCTTCTTATTTATATAACTACTCTTTGGAGTTAATTCAAAAGTACATTTTCAATCAATAATTATATGTACATTTATGAGATAGTATTATAAATTAAAATCTGTTCAAAACTTCTTACATCTGTTTTTATCAAAAAGGTATCTTTGCCTAGGTTTGTTTTAAAGAAACAAAACATTCGTACGAAAAATGCGTTAAATAATCAACAAATTATAAAACATGAAAAAAATCATTCGTGTCACCCTTGCTTTTGCTGTTCTTGCAGGTTTATTTTCTGCGTGTAAATCGCATGAAAAATGTCCGGCATACGGACAAATGAACAAGGCAAAGCGTCATTCGGAAATTAGAGGATAATACCTCAAATCCTAATAATATTAGCGAATAACCCAAAGTTATTCGCTTTTCTTATTTCTAAACTAGTAAGAGAAATAAATGGTTTGTTTGATATCCGGATTAAGACTTAAAGCAACAGGACAGGTTAGTGCTGCTTTTTCGAGGATAACTTTTTCTTTATCTGAATAGTTATTTCCGGGTATTTTAAATTCGATAATAATTTCTGAAATTTTTCGTGGATTTGAGGCCATCAATTTGGTAATACTTATAGCTGTACCGTCCATATCAATATGATGTGTTCGTGCTGCAATTCCCATTACCGTTAACATACAACTTCCCAGGGAAGCAGACAAAAGATCTGTAGGAGAAAAAGCCTCACCTTTACCTTGATTATCAACCGGCGCATCTGTAATTATAATTTGCCCTGATTTAACATGTAAAGCCTCTGTGCGTAAATTGCCTTTATAAATAGTACGAATTGTTTCCATTTTTCAAATATAAGAAGAAGACAGACTGCATTGTCAAAGATAAAATTCTTAGTTTTGTAACTGATTAATGAGACAACGCCTCCTTTTTTTCTTTTTGTTTTTATGTTTAAAGACATTTGCACAGGATTCTACCAGAATTGCAAATGATGACGTTACAATTTTATTCAGAAACGAAGCGGAAGGAGGAATAAATATACATTCCAATGGTTTCGGATTAACATTTAAAAGAGGCTGGCATCTGACAGGATATAAGAAACAAATGCTCGATATTGATTTTGTTTCCCTTCGCGATCCGAAGCAATACAAACTTTCTAATTATCCGGATTCAAAATCTTTTTTTTATGGAAAATTAAATTTTGCCTATATTCTTCGTGGAGGTTATGGAATACAGAATATAATTTTTGGTAAAGCAGAAAGAAGTGGAGTAGAAGTAAGATATAATTATTATTTTGGATTATCACTTGGCATTACTAAACCGGTTTATCTGGATATTTTAGTCGAAAATCCTTTTGATCCTCAAACAAAATTAATCGATACGCGCCAATACGATCCCAATGATCCAGATCAACAATTAAAAGAAAATATTTATGGTCCGGGTCCATATTTCAATGGATTGGATCATCTATCTATTTATCCGGGCGGTTATGGTAAATTTGCTCTCTCATTCGAATATGCTGGATGGCAAGATAAAATTACAGCCATCGAAACAGGCGTTGTTTTAGATGCTTATGCCAGAGCCATTCCAATAATGGCAACAGGAAATAAAAATAATTTCTTTTTTAATTTTTATATCTCATTAATATGGGGTGGAAAATGGTAGTTGATTAGTTCATTCATAAATTTAAAATAAATCAGTGTTGAAAATATGTATAATCATTTCTTAAAATCTCAAATCCCCAATTTCTTGACTCTTGTCTCTTGATACCCCAAAATGTTACCCTCTCCTCATAACCCTCCCCTTAAAAAACCCTCCTGGCTTAAAGTTAAACTTCCAACCGGTAAGGAATATGCTTCCGTTCGTGAAATTGTTAGTGAACATAAACTTCATACTATTTGTCAGAGCGGGAACTGTCCGAATATGGGAGAATGTTGGGGTGCCGGAACAGCCACATTTATGATACTTGGGAATATTTGTACACGATCCTGCGGATTCTGTTCGGTGGCTACGGGTAAACCGGAGGCTGTAGATCCGTTCGAGCCATTGCGCGTAGCAAAGTCGGTTAAACTAATGGGTATTAAACATTGCGTAATTACCTGTGTTGACCGTGATGATCTTGAAGATGGTGGCGCAGAAATTTGGGTACAAACAATTCGTAAAGTTCGTGAACACTCTCCGGGAACTACTATGGAAACTCTTATTGGAGACTTTCAGGGTAAATGGGAAAATCTTCAACTCTTAATTAATGAAGCACCGGAAATAGTTTCACATAATCTTGAAACGGTGCGAAGGTTAACAAAACAAGTGCGCGTTCAGGCAAAATATGAGCGAAGCCTTGAAGTCTTAAAAAGAATCAGTGATTCAGGTATTGCAACTAAGTCAGGTTTAATGTTAGGATTAGGCGAAGAACGTGAAGAGATTTTAGAAACGATGGATGATTTGCGTAGATCAAATGTTTCAGTTCTTACCATTGGGCAATATTTGCAACCTACTAAAGAGCATTTGCCAGTAATTAATTTCATTACACCTGAAATTTTTTCTGAATATAAAGCGGTAGGATTAGGAAAAGGTTTTCGCTACGTGGAGAGTGGACCCTTGGTTCGTTCAAGTTATCATGCAGAGAAGCATTTATTATAATTTTTTTTTGGATTGTTTTTTTAATTCTTAATTTTTTCTGAAAATATCATTTGATTAAGAAAATAACATAAAACATTCTTTCATAACATATGTAATTATCTTTGCACCCTAATTTAATGTTTAAATGAAAAAAGTACGTATTGCAATTAATGGTTTTGGTCGTATAGGCCGCATGACAACGAGAGTGTTATTAAAGAATGAAAATGTTGAGATAGTAGCGATTAATGATCTTTCAGATAATGCAACACTAGCTCATTTGTTTAAATATGATTCTATTCATGGTCGATTTGATGGAAGTATTGGCTCAGACGAGCATAATTTAATTATAAATAAGAAAAATATTAAGTGTTTATCTGAGAAAGATCCGTCTAAACTTCCATGGAAAGAGCTTGATGTTGATATACTTCTGGAATGTACTGGGAGGTTTACAGATGCGAAGTCGGCTCAAATGCACATCGACTCAGGAGCAAGAAAAGTTATATTGTCGGCGCCAACAAAGGGAAAAGGAGATATGAAAACCATAGTTCTTGGCGTAAATGAAGATTCTTTGACAGAAGACGACAAGATCATTTCTAATGCTTCGTGTACAACAAATAATACTGCTCCGATGTTGAAGATTTTAGATGATAATTGGGGAATAGAAAGTGCTTATGTTACAACAGTGCATTCTTATACCGGAGATCAGAATATAATGGATGCACCCCATAGCGATTTGAGAAGAGCCAGGGCGGCTGCAGTATCAATTATACCAACAACAACAGGTGCAGCCAAAGCATTGGGTGACGTTTTGCCACACCTCAAAGGTAAACTTGGCGGTGCCGGGGTTCGGGTTCCAACATCAGATGGCTCAATTACGGATATTACCTGTATATTAAGAAAGGAAACAACGCCGGAAGAAATTAATAAGGTTTTTCAAATTGAAGCAAGTGGAAAAATGAATGGAATCCTTGAATTTACATCAGACCCAATTGTCTCTATAGATATAGTAGGGAATACGAACTCTTGCATTTTTGATTCACAACTCACGTCAGTATTGGGTAAAATGACAAAAATATTCGGTTGGTACGATAATGAGATCGGTTATAGCAATAGATTAGCTGAACTTGCAGCCAAATTTGGAGCAATGGGGAAAAAATAAAAGTGTTAATTGATTAGAATAATCAACTATTATTTTTCTATAGTGTGTTTTTAGATCATTATGACCCTTTAATTTTTAAAAAGTTATTCACATTTTTTGTATCTTACTAGTGAAAGATTTATAAAATAATTATCATAAATTAAACAATTATATCAGAGGAGAATCGTTTCTTTGAAAACCAAAGTTTATTTGTTTTATTAATTAATAATACGACAATCTGATAAAAACAAGTTATTTGGTACAATAATTGAAAATACGTTACATATTTTTAATTATCAGTTTAAATCAATTAGTTTAATCAATACCCATTATGCTTAATACCTCGAAAAGAAAAGCCAAAATTGTAAAACAGCCCATAAGTGAATCAGCAACACGCATTAAAGTTCAGCTGGATCATAAGACTATGATGGTTGTACATAGTATGTCGGCCTTTAAAATGTGGAAGAAACGTTACCCTTTAGCAAGAGTAATCGCTTAAATACTTTCCGATCAATATGTCGAATCGAAAAGGTCTCTTTTTTGGAGACCTTTTTATTTTTAAAATATTTTTCATTAGAATTTGAAATTCAAATCCCGTTTTCTACATTTGCAATCCCTTTTTTGGAGGGTTGTGTGTTCCTTGAAATTATTCTAAAAATGCCGATGTAGCTCAGTTGGCCAGAGCTACTGATTTGTAATCAGTGGGTCGGGGGTTCGAATCCCTCCATCGGCTCCAGTTTTACTGGTTTTAGAATCCTGAGAAGGGGAGATACCAGAGTGGCCAAATGGGACGGACTGTAAATCCGTTGCGAAAGCTTCGAAGGTTCAAATCCTTCTCTCCCCACTCTAAGTTATGGTTTGGACTTAGTCGGTTCCAGATCCAAACTTTTAAGCGGAAGTAGCTCATTTGGTAGAGCGATAGCCTTCCAAGCTATAGGTGGCGGGTTCGAGCCCCGTCTTCCGCTCGATCTGTCAGTAGTCATTGACTCATTAATTTGGCCAATGTAGCTCAGTCGGTAGAGCACATCCATGGTAAGGATGAGGTCACCAGTTCGATCCTGGTCATTGGCTCGAACAAAAAAAAGTAAATAGTGATCTGATTAAATGAATTAGATATTAAACGAAAGAAAATTAAATAATAAATCTAGAATAAATTAACCTTTTAATACCTCCTTATAATGGCAAAAGAAAAATTTGATCGTTCCAAACCACATGTTAATATTGGAACAATTGGTCACGTAGATCATGGTAAAACAACATTAACTGCAGCGATCACAGCTGTACTTGCTTCGAAGGGTCTGGCTGATGTCCGTTCATTCGATTCAATTGATAATGCTCCTGAAGAAAAAGCACGCGGTATTACAATTAATACTGCTCACGTTGAATATCAAACAGCAAAACGCCATTATGCACACGTTGACTGTCCGGGACACGCTGATTATGTAAAGAACATGGTAACTGGTGCGGCTCAGATGGATGGTGCAATATTAGTTGTTGCTGCTACAGACGGACCTATGCCACAAACACGTGAGCATATCCTTCTTGGTCGTCAGGTAGGCGTTCCTAAGATTGTTGTATTCATGAATAAAGCCGATATGGTTGATGATCCTGAACTTTTGGATCTTGTTGAAATGGAAATTCGTGAACTTTTAAGTTTCTATGAATATGATGGAACAAATACTCCTATAATAAGAGGTTCTGCATTAGGTGGATTGAATAACGATCCAAAATGGGTTCCGGCTATTATGGAATTAATGGATGCTGTGGATACTTTTATTCCAATTCCTCCACGTGATATTGAAAAACCTTTCTTAATGCCTGTTGAAGATGTATTCTCGATCACTGGTCGTGGAACAGTTGCTACAGGACGTATAGAAAGAGGAGTTATCAATTCAGGTGATGATGTTGAAATAATAGGAATGCAAGAGAAATCATTAAAATCAACTGTTACCGGTGTAGAAATGTTCCGTAAGATCCTGGATCGCGGAGAAGCTGGTGATAACGTTGGTCTTCTATTACGTGGTATTGAAAAAGATGATATCCGCAGAGGAATGGTAGTAGCTAAGCCTGGTTCAATAACTCCACATACTCTGTTTAAAGCTGAGATTTATGTATTGAAAAAAGAAGAAGGTGGACGTCATACACCTTTCCACAATAAATATCGTCCTCAGTTTTATCTTCGTACTACTGATGTAACAGGTGAAATTACACTTCCGGAAGGACGTGAAATGGTTATGCCTGGTGATAACGTTACGATTTCTGTTGAACTGATTCAACCGGTTGCTATGGATAAAGGTCTACGTTTCGCAATTCGTGAAGGTGGTCGTACAGTAGGTGCTGGTCAGGTTATTGAAATCATAAAATAATTTGACAATTCCCAGTAAACCCTGCTTTAAAAACAGGGTTTACTGCCAATTGGTCACAATAGCAAACGGGTGTAGCTCAATTGGTAGAGTAGCGGTCTCCAAAACCGTTGGCTGGGAGTTCGAGTCTCTCCACCCGTGCGAAAGAGATTGAAAATTGAAGATTAGTACTTATAAAGTTTAGTTTTCTTTTAACAATACATTATATATAGAATTCAATAATTATTAAAATGAGCAAAGTCACTGCATATATTAAAGAAAGCTATATCGAATTAGTCGAGAAAGTTAGCTGGCCATCGCGTGAAGATCTTCAAAGCAGCGTGATTGTAGTTATGGTTGCTACACTTATTATTGGCTGCGTTATATTCACAATGGATTTTGTATTTCAGGGTATTATGAACCTCTTCTACAAAATGATTGCTTAAAACATAAACTGATGGCAGAAACCCAACCCCCTAAAGAGTTAGTCCGAAAGTGGTATGTCGTTCGTGCTATCAGCGGAAAAGAAAAAAAGATTAAACAATATATAGAAACAGAAATTAATCGATTAAAATTGAATGATTATGTTTCTCAAGTTCTTATTCCTACAGAAAAATTTTATCAAATTCGTAATGGTAAAAAGATAAGTAAAGAAAGAAATATATTACCAGGATACGTGCTTATTGAAGCGGCTTTAACCGGTGAAATACCTCACATTATCCAGAATATATCCGGTGTAATTTCCTTTCTCGGTTCGAAGGGTGAACCACCGGCACCTCTGCGTCAATCAGAAGTGAATCGTATATTAGGTAAAATGGATGAACTGGCAGATACAGAAGCAGTAATGAATGTTCCTTATGTAGTTGGCGAAACAGTAAAAGTAATCGATGGACCATTCAATAGTTTTAGTGGTGTTATTGAAGAAATAAATGAAGAGAAGAAAAAACTTAAAGTGATGGTAAAAATCTTCGGAAGAAAAACACCACTTGAGTTAAGTTATTTACAAGTAGAAAAAGAGTAAACCAATTTGAATTTGAAAAAATACTGATTTGAAAATCAAAAAATACTTCGAAGCTTCCATTCAAAGTTGTTTTTTAATTCTCAAATCATAAGGTTCTTAAATTCATTAATAAAAAAATCATGGCAAAAGAAATAAGTACATACATTAAATTGCAGGTAAAAGGTGGCTCAGCTAATCCTGCGCCTCCGATTGGACCGGCTCTTGGTGCGAAAGGTGTTAATATCATGGAATTCTGCAAGCAGTTTAATGCTCGCACGCAGGATCAACCCGGTAAAGTATTACCCGTTATTATCACTGTTTACACCGACAAATCTTTTGAATTTGTTATAAAGACTCCGCCAGCAGCTGTTCAATTGTTGGATGCTGCAAAAATTAAAAGCGGATCTAAAGAATCAAACAGAAGTAAAGTTGGTAACGTAACCTGGGATCAGGTTCGATCAATCGCTGAAATTAAAATGCCCGATCTAAATTGTTTTACTATAGAATCAGCAATGAGTATGGTTGCTGGTACAGCACGTAGTATGGGAATTCTTATTGATGGCCAGCGTCCTTTCTAAGGATTGCTGTAGATCAAATTTATTATTTATAGAAGGAGGGTGAGATCCTATCAATCCCGTCAGTACTTCAAAACTTTAATACAATGACAAAAATTAGTAAAAAAAGAAAACAAGCTTTATCCAAAGTTGATGCATCCAAATCTTACACACTTGCAGATGCTTCTAAAATTGTTAAGGATGTAACGTATACTAAATTTGATGCTTCAGTTGATCTGAGCATTCGATTAGGTGTTGATCCCAGAAAAGCAAATCAAATGGTTCGTGGAGTGGTGACATTACCACATGGAACCGGTAAAACTAAAAAGGTTCTTGTACTATGTACGCCCGATAAAGAAGCTGAAGCTAAAGAAGCGGGAGCAGACTTTGTAGGACTGGACGATTATATTCAGAAAATAGAACAAGGCTGGACAGATGTTGATGTTGTAATTACAATGCCTAGTGTTATGGGTAAGGTCGGAAAACTTGGAAAAATTCTGGGTCCGCGTAACTTAATGCCAAATCCGAAAACCGGAACTGTAACGATGGAAATCGGTAAAGCAGTTAAAGATGTTAAGGGTGGCAAAATCGATTTCAAAGTTGATAAGCAAGGAAGTATTCATGCTTCTGTTGGAAAAGTATCTTTCGATGCTAAGAAAATAGAAGAAAATGCTCACGAACTTTTAAACATGATCGTAAAGCTTAAACCATCATCGGCAAAAGGAACTTATATGAAAAGTGTTTACCTATCAAGCACTATGAGTCCTTCAGTAATGATAGATACAAAAACAATTTCTTAATCCGGTTTGCCGGTTAATTTAAAAAATTAGAGCACAATGAAAAAAGAAGAAAAAGTCGTAATCATTAACCAGATTACAGAACTACTAAATAAATATCCGAATGTATACGTAACAGATACATCGGCATTAACTGTTGCTAAAACAAATCAACTACGTCGGATCTGTTTTAACCAGGGCGTTAAAATGCTTGTTGCAAAAAATTCATTGATACAAAAAGCAATGGAGAAAAATAATGCAGAAGCCTATAGCGGAATATTCGAAGCGTTAAAAGGAACCAGTGCACTTATGTTTAGTGAAGTTGGAAATGTTCCGGCTAAATTAATTAAAGACTTTCGTAAGAAGAATCCAAAACCATTAATTAAAGGAGCGTATATCGACACTGCTATTTTCCTGGGAGATAGTCAACTCGATATTCTGGCTTCAATAAAATCTAAAAATGAATTAGTAGGTGAAATTATTTCATTACTTCAATCTCCAGCGAAGAATGTCATCTCAGGCTTAAAGAGCAGTGGTGGTAAACTTGCCGGCATATTAAAAACTTTATCAGAGCGTCCTGAATAAGGAAAGCTGTTATTATACTAATGCTTCCAGTACCCAAAATCAAATCGTAAAAATTTAAACAATTAAAATTCTATAAAAATGGCAGATTTAAAAGCATTCGCAGATCAGTTAGTTAACCTGACTGTAAAAGAAGTGAACGAACTCGCAAAAATTCTGAAAGATGAGTATGGCATTGAGCCTGCAGCAGCAGCTGTAGCAATGGCAGCACCAACTTCAGGTGGCGACGGTGGTGGAGCAGCAGAGAAAACTTCTTTCGATGTTATCCTTAAAGCACCGGGTGGAGCAAAATTAAACATCGTTAAACTTGTAAAAGAGATCACTGGTCTTGGCTTAAAAGAAGCTAAAGATTTAGTTGATGGAGCTCCGAAAGCAGTTAAAGAAGGTGTAACTAAAGAAGAAGCAAATTCTATTAAACAACAATTAGAAGAAGCAGGAGCTGAGATTGAAGTTAAATAAGGCATCGGCTGCTGTCAACGAACATTTATAGACCTTTCCCGGCTTGCCGCCGGGACTGGTCTATATCCTTTTTTAAAACAGGTGATTATTTCAAATAATCTACTTTTTAAAAGTCAGTCTTACTTCTAAAACTCAAGCACCCGTGACTACTAATCTCCTCCCAAACAAAAGAATCAATTTCGCCACTATCCGGCATTCAATCGAATATCCAGATTTTCTCGATATTCAGTTGAAATCTTTTCAAGATTTTTTCCAGCTTGAAACTACTTCTGATAATCGTCAGAAAGAAGGTCTGTTCAAAGTTTTCAATGAGAACTTTCCGATCACTGACTCAAGAAATAATTTCGTTCTTGAGTTCATCGATTATTTTATCGATCCCCCACGCTATGCTCTCGAAGAGTGTATCGAAAGAGGATTAACCTATAGCGTTCCGCTTAAGGCTAAACTAAAACTCTATTGTACCGATCCGGAACATGAGGATTTCGAAACAATTGTACAGGACGTTTATCTTGGTACTATTCCTTACATGACTCCAAAAGGGACATTTGTAATTAATGGTGCTGAACGCGTTGTTGTATCTCAATTGCATCGTTCTCCTGGAGTATTTTTTGGCCAAAGCCGACATGCAAACGGTACGAAATTATATTCAGCTCGTGTAATTCCTTTCAAAGGTTCATGGATCGAATTTGCAACTGATATCAATAATGTGATGTATGCTTACATCGACCGGAAAAAGAAATTCCCGGTAACAACATTATTAAGAGCTATCGGTTATCAAACTGATAAAGATATTTTAGAAATTTTCGGTTTGGCGGATGAATTTAAAGTCACCAAATCAGGAATTAAAAACGCACTTAACCGTCGTCTCGCCGCCAGAGTTTTAAAAACCTGGGTCGAGGATTTCGTAGATGAGGATACAGGAGAAGTTGTTTCCATCGAAAGAAATGAAGTTGTCATCGAACGCGAAACTGTTCTTGATGATAGTCATCTCGATCTTATAATCGAATCAGGCGTTAAGTTTATCATCCTTCATAAAGAAGACGTTAATACAAACGATTACGCAATCATATATAATACTCTTCAAAAGGATACATCAAACTCTGAAAAAGAAGCAGTCGAGCATATCTATCGCCAGCTTCGTAATGCAGAACCACCTGATGAAGAAACTGCACGTGGTATAATCGACAAATTATTCTTCTCCGATAAACGTTACGATTTAGGTGATGTAGGACGTTACCGTATCAATAAAAAACTCGGACTTGAAATCGCAGAAGATACTCGCGTTCTTACTAAACAGGATATCATCGAAATCATTCGTCAGCTTATACAGTTGATAAATTCTAAAGCGGAGGTTGATGATATTGATCACCTTTCAAATCGTCGTGTACGTACTGTTGGTGAACAACTATATTCTCAATTCGGTGTTGGACTTGCCCGTATGGCTCGTACCATTCGCGAAAGAATGAACGTTCGTGATAACGAAGTATTCACACCTGCCGATCTTATCAATGCAAAGACTCTGTCTTCTGTAATAAATTCTTTCTTCGGAACCAACCAGCTTTCTCAGTTCATGGATCAAACCAATCCACTTGCAGAGATTACGCACAAGCGTCGTTTATCCGCACTCGGGCCAGGTGGTCTGTCGCGTGAACGTGCCGGTTTCGAAGTTCGTGATGTACATTACACACACTACGGTCGCCTTTGTACTATTGAAACTCCGGAGGGTCCAAACATCGGACTTATTTCTTCTTTATGTGTTTATGCAAAAATTAACAATCTTGGTTTCATTGAAACACCTTATCGTACAGTTACGGAAGGTGTTGTAGATGTTCAAAAAGAAGTTGTTTATTTAACAGCAGAGGAAGAAGATAATAAAGTTATCGCTCAGGCAAATGCAAAGATTGATGAGAAAGGTAATTTCATCGATCATAAAGTAAAAGCACGAGAGCTTGGAGATTTTCCGGTTCTTGAACCTGAGAAAATAAACCTAATGGATGTTGCTCCGAATCAGATTGCTTCTATAGCAGCATCCCTGATTCCTTTCCTCGAGCATGACGATGCTAACCGTGCCCTGATGGGTTCAAACATGCAACGTCAGGCTGTTCCATTACTTCGCCCTGAAGCACCAATCGTTGGTACAGGCCTTGAAGGTCTTGTTGCCCGTGATTCACGTGTACTTATCAATGCCGAAGGCGATGGAGTAGTTGAATATGTTGATGCGTTGGAGATAACAATTCGTTATAGCCGTAAGGAAACTGAAAAACTAATCAGTTTTGAAGACGATATTAAAACATATAATCTAATAAAATTCCAGAAGACGAATCAAAATACGTGTATCAATCTAAAGCCTATCGTTATCAAAGGCCAAAAGGTAAAACGCGGTCAGGTTCTCTGCGAAGGTTATGCTACACAAAGCGGAGAACTTGCTCTTGGTCGTAATCTTCAGGTTGCATTCATGCCTTGGAAAGGTTACAATTTCGAAGATGCAATCGTTATTTCTGAAAGAGTAATTCGTGAAGATATATTCACTTCTATTCACGTCGATGAATACAGTCTCGAAGTTAGAGATACAAAGCGCGGAATGGAAGAGCTTACTGCAGATATTCCTAACGTTAGTGAAGAAGCAACACGTGAACTTGATGAAAATGGTTTGATACGTGTTGGTGCTGAAGTAATGGAAGGTGATATCCTTATTGGAAAAATAACTCCTAAAGGCGAAACAGATCCTTCTCCGGAAGAAAAATTACTTCGCGCTATCTTCGGTGATAAAGCAGGTGATGTAAAAGATGCTTCATTGAAAGTTCCACCATCTGTTAAAGGTGTTGTTATTGACAAGCGCTTATTTTCACGAGTGACTGCCAAAGACAAAACTCAAAAGACAGATGAAAAAGTTCTTCTTGAAAAATTAGATAAAGAATACAATCAACTGATTGCTGAGTTGAAAGAAAAACTTATCGATAAATTATTTGTCCTTGTAAGCGGTAAAACATCGCAAGGTGTAACGGATATATTCCGTGAAGTAATCATTCCAAAAGGGGCTAAGTTCACTCAAAAGATGCTCTCGGAAATTAATTACGATACTGTTAATACTGATAAATGGACAACCGATAAAGAAAAGAACGATCAGATAAAACAGCTTCTTCACAACTATACGATTAAGTTTAATGACATCTCCGGTATTTATAAGCGGAAGAAATTCGCTCTGACTGTGGGTGATGAATTACCTGCGGGTATAGTTAAACTTGCTAAAGTTTATATAGCTAAAAAGCGTAAACTTAAAGTAGGTGATAAGATGGCCGGTCGACATGGAAATAAAGGTATCGTTGCGAAAATTGTTCGTGATGAAGATATGCCGTTCCTTGAAGATGGTACTCCTGTTGACATAGTTTTAAATCCACTGGGTGTGCCATCGCGTATGAACCTTGGACAGATCTATGAAACAATTCTTGGTTGGGCCGGATTGAAAATGGGATTGAAGTTTTCTACTCCGATTTTTGATGGAGCTTCAATCGAACAGATAGATGATTATGTATCCAAAGCAGGACTTCCAAAATTCGGAAGTACATATTTATACGACGGAGGAACCGGCGATCGATTCGATCAACCGGCAACTGTAGGAGTAATTTATATGATGAAACTTGGCCACATGGTTGATGATAAAATGCACGCCCGTTCAATCGGACCGTATTCACTCATCACTCAACAGCCTCTCGGTGGTAAAGCACAATTCGGAGGACAAAGATTTGGTGAGATGGAGGTATGGGCATTGGAAGCTTTCGGTGCTGCAAATATCCTTCAGGAAATCCTTACCGTTAAATCTGATGATGTTATCGGTCGCGCCAAAACGTATGAATCTATTGTTAAGGGTGACAATCTGCCTACTCCAGGTATTCCGGAATCATTCAATGTATTATTACATGAACTTCGCGGACTCTGTCTGAAGATTACATTGGAATAATTAATACGTTTATTCGTGTGAACGTATAAACGTATTTCTAATACAAGTCGAGTAAAGTTTTAACATTAACAACAAACTGAGATGGCAAATAGAAAAGAAATAAAAATCAAATCCAACTTCACCAAGATTATAATCAGTCTTGCATCTCCTGAACATATTCTGGAGCAGTCAAGCGGAGAAGTATTGAAGCCAGAAACAATCAACTACAGGACATACAAGCCTGAACGTGATGGTTTGTTCTGCGAACGCATCTTTGGTCCGGTGAAAGACTGGGAATGTCATTGCGGGAAATACAAACGTATTCGTTACAAAGGAATTGTTTGTGATCGTTGCGGTGTGGAAGTAACTGAAAAGAAAGTGAGAAGAGAGCGTATGGGACATATAACCCTTACTGTTCCCGTAGCACACATCTGGTATTTCCGATCATTACCGAATAAGATTGGATACTTATTAGGACTTCCTACAAAGAAGCTTGATATGATTATCTATTACGAACGTTACGTTGTTATTCAAGCAGGTATAAAAGGAGCAGATGGAATCAATTATCTCGACTTCTTAACAGAAGAAGAGTATCTGATGATTCTTGAAGCATTGCCAAAAGATAATCAGCATTTGGATGATAAAGATCCAAATAAATTTATTGCAAAAATGGGAGCGGAAGCTTTGTATGAATTACTTTCAAGATTGAATCTTGATGAATTATCATACAATCTTCGTCACCAGGCAAGCAATGAAACTTCGCAACAAAGAAAAAATGAGGCGCTTAAACGTCTAAATGTAGTTGAAGCTTTCCGTTCAGCTAATCAGCATATAGAAAACCGTCCTGAATGGATGATAGTGAAAGTTGTTCCTGTAATTCCACCAGAACTGCGCCCACTTGTTCCTCTTGATGGCGGTCGTTTTGCAACATCCGATCTTAACGATCTTTACCGTCGTGTAATCATCCGTAACAATCGTTTAAAGCGACTTTTAGAAATTAAAGCTCCTGATGTAATTCTTCGTAATGAAAAACGAATGTTGCAGGAAGCTGTTGATTCTTTGTTTGACAATTCACGTAAAGTGAATGCAGTTAAAACTGAATCAAATCGTGCATTGAAATCTCTTTCAGATTCTTTAAAAGGAAAACAAGGACGTTTCCGCCAGAACTTATTAGGTAAACGTGTTGATTATTCTGCACGTTCGGTAATCGTCGTTGGTCCTGATTTGAAACTACATGAGTGTGGTCTTCCAAAAGATATGGCAGCTGAACTCTTCAAACCGTTTATCATTCGTAAGATGATTGAGCGTGGAGTTGTTAAAACTGTTAAGTCTGCAAAGAAAATTGTTGATCGCAAAGATCCTCTTGTTTGGGATATTTTAGAAAACGTATTGAAAGGACATCCTGTTCTTTTAAACAGAGCTCCAACGCTTCACCGTTTAGGTATTCAGGCATTCCAGCCAAAACTAATCGAAGGAAAAGCGATACAGCTTCACCCTTTGGTTTGTACTGCCTTCAACGCTGACTTTGACGGTGATCAAATGGCTGTTCACGTGCCGCTTGGTAATGCCGCTATTCTCGAAGCTCAGATGTTAATGCTTGCTTCCCATAATATTCTTAATCCTGCCAACGGTGCTCCGGTAACAGTTCCTTCTCAGGATATGGTACTTGGTTTATATTATATTACGAAAGAACGTAAAACAGACGGTAACAGAAAAGTAAAAGGAGAGGGAATGAAATTTTATTCTCCGGAAGAAGTTATTATCGCACACAATGAAGGCATTGTTGAATTACATGCTGCCATTGAAGTTCGTGTTTCTGTAATGAAGGATAATATTGTTACTAAAGAAATGATAAAGACTACTGTCGGACGCATTCTCTTTAATCAGGTTGTTCCGGAAAATGCAGGATATATAAATACACTATTAACGAAAAAAGCTCTTCGTGATATTATCGGTGACGTATTAAAGTCATGCGGTGTTGCCAAGACAGCAAAATTCCTTGATGATATTAAGGATCTTGGATTTAAAATGGCTTTCAAAGGTGCTCTTTCTTTCAACCTGGAAGATGTTAAAATTCCTGAAGTTAAAATTGAACTCGTTGCAAAAGCAAATGCTGAAGTGGATGAAGTATTAAATAACTACAACCTCGGATTTATAACTTACAATGAGCGTTACAATCAGATCATCGATATATGGACGCGTACCAGTTCCAGAATTACTGAAACTCTTATGAAACAGTTATCGACCGATAAGCAAGGATTCAACTCCATCTTTATGATGCTTGATTCCGGCGCTCGTGGATCGAAAGAACAGATTCGTCAGTTAGGTGGTATGAGAGGACTGATGGCTAAGCCACAGAAGAGTGGATCTTCTGGAGGAGAAATTATTGAAAACCCAATCCTTTCGAATTTCAAAGAAGGACTTTCTATCCTCGAGTATTTTATTTCTACTCACGGTGCGCGTAAAGGTCTTGCCGATACAGCCCTTAAAACGGCCGATGCAGGTTACCTTACACGACGACTCGTTGATGTTTCTCAGGATGTAATCATTACGGATGAAGATTGTGGAACACTTCGCGGTCTAGCAGAAACTGCGCTTAAAAATAATGAAGAAGTTGTTGAATCGTTGTATGACAGGATTCTGGGACGAGTATCACTTCATAACATATATCATCCTCTAACAAGTGAACTTCTGGTTGAAAGTGGAAAAGAAATTAATGAAGATATAGCAACCGCAATTGAAAATTCTCCGGTTGAAACTGTTGAAATCCGTTCTGTACTTACTTGCGAATCTGTTCGCGGAGTATGTGGTAAATGTTACGGAAGAAATCTTGCTTCGGGAAGAATGGTTCAAAAAGGAGAAGCTGTTGGTGTAATTGCCGCTCAGTCTATAGGTGAGCCGGGTACTCAGCTTACACTTCGTACTTTCCACGTCGGTGGTGTTGCTCAGAAAGGTGCTTCAGAATCTGAACTGAAAGCGAAATTTGGCGGACGTCTCGAATTTGAAGAAGTGAAGTCAGTTAACTTTAAAGATGGCAACAAAACCAATGCTGTTGTAATCGGACGTTCGGGTGAATTCAGGATTATTGATCCTACTACAGGAACGGTACTTACAACATCAAATATTCCTTACGGAGCAAAACTTCATGCAAAAGATAAAAGCATTGTAGAAAAAGGAGCAGTTATTTGTGACTGGGATCCGTTTAATGCTGTAATCCTTTCTGAATTTGCCGGTAAAATTGATTTTGTTCATATTGAAGAAGGAATGACATTCCGTGAGGAGTCTGATGAACAAACAGGTTATAAAGAAAAAGTAATTATCGAAACACGTGATAAGACGAAGAACCCGGAGATTAAAATTGTAGACGAGAAGAAAGAAGTTATTAAGTCATACAATATTCCGGTAGGCGCACACATCATGGTTAGTAAAGGACAAAAAATACAGACCGGAGATATTCTTGTTAAAATTCCTCGTACAACAGGTAAGTCGGGTGATATCACCGGTGGACTTCCACGTGTAACTGAATTGTTTGAAGCAAGAAATCCTAGTAATCCGGCAGTAGTGAGTGAGATTGATGGAATTGTTTCTTATGGTGGAATTAAGCGTGGTAACCGTGAGGTGATCATAACATCGCGTGATAATGAAGTTAAAAAATATCTGGTTCCTTTATCAAAGCATATCCTTGTACAGGATAATGACTTTATAAAAGCCGGTGATCCATTATCTGATGGAGCGATTACACCAAGTGATATTCTATCTATTAAAGGACCGGGAATGGTTCAGGAATATCTGGTGAATGAAGTTCAGGAAGTTTACCGTTTACAGGGTGTGAAAATTAATGACAAGCATTTCGAGGTGATTGTTCGCCAGATGATGCGTAAGGTTGTTATTGAAGATCCGGGTGATACTATGTTCCTCGAGCGTGAATATGTAGATCGTATTGATTTCATAAAAGAGAATGATCTTATCATGGACAAAGTAGTTGTTCTTGAGCCGGGTGATTCGAATGATATGAAAGCAGGACAAATAATATCATTACGTCGTTTACGTGAAGAGAATTCAGTTCTGAAACGTAAGGATTTAAAGATGATAGAAGCGAGAGACGCTATACCGGCAACTTCTTCTCCGGTACTTCAGGGAATAACGCAAGCATCGCTTCATACGAAGAGCTGGATTTCTGCAGCATCGTTTCAGGAAACGACAAAAGTTCTTAATGAAGCAGCTGTTAATGGAAAAATCGATGGCCTGCTTGGATTGAAAGAGAATGTAATTGTTGGTCACCTGATTCCGGCCGGTACTGGATTACGTGAATATGACAGAATGATTGTAGGTTCTCAGGAAGAATACGATTTGCTAATGGCATCTAAACAAGAAGAAGAAGTCACAGAACACTGATAACTTTGGTTAATAGTTGATAGTTATTTACTATCAACTATTAACCATTAACAAATAACAGTTAACCATTTACTAACAACCAACAAAATGGACGAGAATCAAAATCAGAATCAGCTAAATATTGAGCTGACTGAAGAAATTGCTGATGGTATTTATTCAAACCTTGCAATAATTACACACAGTACGTCAGAATTTGTAATTGATTTTGTAAAAGTAATGCCAGGTGTTCCGAAAGCTAAAGTAAAAGCAAGGATTTTGCTTACACCTCAACATGCTAAGCGATTAATGGCTGCTTTGCAAGATAACATTGCCAAATTTGAGGCTGTACATGGTGCCATAAAACAAACCGAAGGATTAGGTATTCCAATGAATTTTGGTGGCCCGGCAGCACAGGCATAATTCTATTTCAGAAAATATTTAAAGAGCATCTTTCGAAAGGGAGATGCTCTTTTTTTTAATTGGGATTTTACCATTGAAATTTTATTGATTTAATATTAAAAAACAATAAGTCATTGTTAAATTGCATGAGGTTAAAAGCACTTAGTGTTTTAATAACAATTAAAGGAAGTATTAAATGAAAACATTTGCAGATAAAATTATAGCATTTAATAAAAACCTTAATTATAGCGGTTCTTTACCTGCCGGCATAAGAATAATGAATCCATTCAAAGAAGATAAAAATATTATTAAAATATCATCTGTTTTTTATAAAAAATATTACAACGACAATAATGAAAGGCATTTAATATTAGGGATTAATCCTGGCAGATTTGGCGCTGGTTTAACAGGTATTCCGTTTACAGACCCTAAAAAATTAGTAACAAATTGTGGTATTAATTATACCGGAAAAATTGCACACGAACCTTCATCAGTTTTTGTTTACGACGTAATAAAAGAATTTGGTGGAGAAGAAGAATTTTATAAGCAATTTTATATCAACTCCATTTGTCCATTGGGTTTTACATCAATTAATAAAAATGATAAAGAAGTAAACTATAATTATTATGACAGTAAAGAATTAACCGGAATTGTTTTTAACTTTATTATTAAAAGCTTAAAAAAGCAAATTGCATTTGGGGTAAATAGGGATATGTGTTTTTGTTTCGGAAAAGGAAAAAATGAAAAATTTCTACTTGATATTAATAATCAATTTGGGTTCTTTAAAAAAATTGTTGCCTTAGAGCATCCAAGATATATAATGCAATATAAGTTAAAATTAAAAAAAGATTACATCGACAAATATCTCAAAGCATTCAATTCAGCGCATTGAGAAATGAAATGATTGTACTTATTCATTAAATTAAGACCAAGATAACTACCTTCTTTTCTTTTTAATTAGTCAATCCTCAAAAAGTCTTTAACCATAGTACTATCCACAGTTTAAGAGGAAAACAGTTGATAAAATTCTGCAAGAAACAGGAATAATTATTGAAAAACCTTGCAGATTTGTGTCATGCTAGCAAGAGAAAAAATAAC
>JANOVV010000010.1:0-7035 GCA_031417555.1 Bacteroidota bacterium | reverse complement strand
CCGCCAGCTGGCGGTTGACATTGAATTTGGGTTTGGAGTGCTGTCCAATTGCCGCCGAACCAACTTGTGAGAGGTAACTAATTTTCTATCGGCGGCAAGTGAACGGCACATGAATAGACTAAATAACTGTCATCCGCCAGCTGGCGGTACCTTTGAGTTTTGAGAATCGAAAAAAACATAGTTGATCATATAAAAATGTTTGTTGGTGTATTTATGAAATCGGCTCAAAACGTCTTTAGCTAAATTCAGCAATTAATTAACCTGACGTATATGCATTAGCTATCAGGAAAGAGTCAAGAAAAAAAGAAAAAATTACTTTACAATTCTCATTTCATCGATCAGCCATCCTGCATTTCCGAATTTTTCGATTATAAATAATGCATACCGGATATCAAGACTAATGTTTCTTCCATGCTTTTCATCGTAGTAGTAATCACTCACTACTCCTTCCCAGATACGATCATAATTTACTCCAATAAGTTCGCCCTTGGAATTTAATGTAGGTGAACCAGAATTACCGTTTGTTGTATGTACTGAACTCAGAAAAGCAACAGGTAATATTCCTCCAGATCCATATCGACCATAGTCTCTATTTTTAATTAACTCTGATAACTTTTGGGAGATTCTATAAACAGGATCATTTGTTTTAAATTTATCTAAAATTCCGTCAGCAGTAGTAAAATAATTATAATGCATTCCATCATTCACTTCTACACTCTCTATTTTACCAAATGAAACTCGCAAGGAACTATTCGCATCCGGATAAAGTTTTCCTGTTTGATTCATAGTTATCTGATCTCTCATATATTTTCTCTGCAATTGCGATAAATGACTATTCAACTTTCTTAAATTAGTCTGCAGATTAGTTTGATTTTCTGCTATGCTTGCACTCAGATTATAAGCAGGATCATTTAATATTTTCTTTACATCGTTTCTTTTAAAAGAATTAAGAAATTTTATTAATCCGGTCGAATCAGCTAATAAAGAATTTTTAAAAATGTTTGTGCAATATTTTCTAAAATTATCATTTCGCTGACCTTCTATTAATATTTTTTCCGGAAGATATTGCTTGTCAAGGTTAGCATAAGAAATTGCCAATACAGCTTTGCAAATTTTAAGATCTAAAGAAGCATTATAATTTCTATAAAATTCTCTGAAGTCTTTTTTTAGTTTTAATATTTCATCACTAATCTTTTTTTCATCATTTGTATTTTCTTCGAAAAGATTGACGAGAGTCTTTAAACGAGCAGAAGCGTTTACTATTTCAATGGCGGATAAAGCCTCAACAAAATAATCATTGACAAAATTTAAGGGTTTTGCTTTTTCATTTACCGAATCATATTGCGAAATCAATGATGAATCTATCAATAAATCCGGAAAATTTTTAAGTTTTCCGTTAAACTCTTTCTCTCTTATTTTTTTTTCATTAATTAAATCAAACCGTTTGAATCCTAAAAGTTCTCCTTGCCATTTTTTATAATAATTTTCGAGCGTAGAATACCTGGCAGCATATTGAAGTTGAATGGTATCATTCGAATTCATTGCTTCCTTCATAATATCAAGCCTCACCTGACGAATGGCAATACGATTGGGATTTGTTTGGTTAGCAAAAACTTCTAAAGCAGAAGCTGGAAGATATTCATTCGTTCTTCCGGGAAAACCGTAAACAAAAGCAAAATCATTTTCCTTAATTCCTCCAATGTTTATTGTAAGAAATTGTTTAGGAGTATAAGGAATGTTTTCCTTTGAATAAACCGCAGGATTATTATCCTTATCGGCATAAATCCTGAAGAGAGAAAAATCTCCGGTGTGTCGCGGCCACATCCAATTGTCTGTATCTCCTCCAAATTTTCCAATTGACATCGGTGGAGCGCCGACGAAACGAACATCGTTGTAAACTTCTGTAATAAAAAGATAAAATTTATTTCCTTGATAAAACTGGCGAACTACACCGGTCAATTTAATGTTAACGGATTTTTCAATACTATCTGTTTTTGCTTTAATCTTCTGAGCCCTTGCTTCTTCGATTACTGTATCCGATATTCCGGCTAAAACATCTGAAGTCACGTCAACGATTTCCCTTATAAAAGTACACTTGAGTCCGGGACAAGGTATTTCTTCTTCTCTGTTAGCAGCCCAAAAACCATCCTTTAAAAAGTTATTACTTATAACACTTAAAGATTGTATTTGAGATAACCCGCAATGATGATTAGTAATTAAAAGTCCATTCGAAGAAATCAATTCACCTGTACAACCTGCTCCGAATTGAACAATTGCATCTTTCAGGCTCGCATGATTTATACTGTAAATATCATCAGCATTTATTTCCATGCCCATTGATTTCATTTCACTTTCATTCAGCTCCTTTAACAATTGAGGCATCCACATACCTTCACGGGCAGGCGCTTCAAAAAATAAAATCAATAAGAAGACTAAAACGAAATACTTTGGTGTTCTGAGAAATGGCATATGATTAAGATGATGTATAAAAATAAAATTAATATACAGGAAAGCATCTGGTGTCTAGGCCAAAATAAATCTTCATCACGAAAAGCCTGATGATACTGATGCAACAACTTTAAAAGTTAATCGAAGAATTTAAACTTCTTCTAAAGAAACTAAATCCTTTTGGATTTCTAACAGTGACGACTTCATCTTCTGAAATGAATTAATCAGAGCAATCCTGTCTACATAGGTGTTTTGAGACTCCTCAGATTTAACCTGATTAAAAGGAATTTCAACAGGATTATCCTGCAATTGAAAATCTGCAATATCAACATCTGCAGTTTTAATTTTTGATTTCGAATCTTTTAATTCACTCTTTGCACCTTTTAACGTAAATCCTTTTTCTTTAACAAGATGATATATTTTTTTGAAATTCTCCAGATCTGATTGCGTGTATAAACGATTGCCTTTTTTATTAGTAGCCGGGCGAATGACTTCGAATTCTTTCGACCAAAAACGAATGTGAGAAGTATTCACATTAAACATCTGAGCAACTTCACCAATGGTGAAATACAATTTTTCGATTTCTTTTTCTTTGTAAGGCATGATGTCTTGAATTTGTACGAATATACAGGGAATTATCAATTCTTCAAATGATTATTTTTATTGATTTAAAATTATTATTAATACCGAAATGTGTACATAAAATTTAATACTAAAAAGAAAATTTTAAACCAAAAAAATATCCTGAATTTGGGATTTCATTTAAAACACAAAATCTCTATCTAATCAAATGCTTGTCCGGCTTGTGATGAGAGCTCCAACATTTTTTCATATTCTTCAGGAGTAAGATCATTGTAATAGAAGTTAACAGGATTTACGGGATTCCCATTTTTTCTAACCTCATAATGCAAATGCGGGCCTGTAGATGAGCCTGAATTTCCTACATAACCAATTAAATCGCCACGACTGATTTTTTGTCCGGGCCTAACACTCATTTTACTCATGTGCCCATAAAGCGTCTCATAACCATATCCATGATTTATAAGAATGTTATTTCCATACCCCCGGCCATCAAACTCTATTTTTTCTACTATTCCATTTCCTGTAGCATAAATTTCAGTACCAACGGGGGCTGTAAAATCCATGCCTGTGTGCAGCTTTTGTGTTTTATAAATCGGATGAATACGCCATCCATAACCGGAAGCCATTCGGGTGAGATCTTTATTTGCTACAGGCTGAATAGCAGGAATGGCAGCCATCATGGATGCTTTGTTTTTGACCAAACCCCATACTTCATCAAACGATTTAGACTGAACATAAAGTTGCTTGGAAAGCCTGTCAATTCTTCTTGTAACATCTGTTAATAATTCCGGATTGTAATAATCCTTTAATGCCCTGTATTTATCGACACCTCCAAAACCAGCTTCCCGAACTGTAGCGGGTATCGGTTCTGCTTCAAAAATGACACGGTAAATGGTATTATCTCTCTCTTGAATATCTTTTAAAACAACAGAAATCTGCTCGGTGCGTTGTTTAAGTAATTCGAGTTGATAGGTCGATTCAAGCAATTCACGTCTCAATCTTTTTTCTTTCGGCGAATCAAAAAAATTGTAAGCGAATACCATAATCAACGCTCCAAATACAATTGCCGTCGCCAGCCAACCCATCCAACGAAGGAATCGCTTTTTCCAGCCGACAACAACTCTGTCGTATTTGAGAGTATGAGTATTAAAATGATATTTTACCTTCGGCATCTTTTAACAAAATTCGCTAATACTGATTATATTCGCGCTCCAATAACTTAGCGGTGGCAAATATACATTAGTCATTTGCTTATCGCAATTCTTACTTTCTATGACTTCTTCCGAAATAAGAACCGCCTTTCTTGAATTTTTCAAGAATAAAGGACACCAAATAGTTCCTTCCGCACCTATGGTGGTTAAAAATGACCCTACATTGATGTTTACCAATGCAGGAATGAATCAATTTAAAGATATTTTTCTGGGAAATTCTCCTCCGAAATTTAAAAGAATAGCAAATACACAGAAATGTCTTCGCGTTTCGGGCAAACATAATGACCTGGAAGAAGTTGGTATTGATACATACCACCATACCATGTTTGAAATGTTGGGTAACTGGTCCTTCGGCGATTATTTTAAAAAAGAAGCGATCGCCTGGAGCTGGGAATTATTAACAGAAGTTTATAAACTTCCCAAAGACCGTTTGTATGTGACCGTTTTTGAAGGCGACGAAAAAGAAAAATTAGCTTTCGATACAGAAAGTTTTGATCATTGGAAAAAAGTAATTCCCGAAGACAGAATCCTCAAAGGAAATAAGAAAGATAATTTTTGGGAAATGGGTGATACCGGACCTTGCGGACCCTGCACCGAAATTCATATAGATCTTCGCACAGATGATGAAAGAAAAAAAATAAAAGGAGCCGATGTTGTAAATGCAGGACATCCACAGGTAATCGAAGTGTGGAATAATGTTTTTATGGAATTCAATCGAAAAGCTGACAGCAGTCTGGAAGCATTACCGGCACGACATGTAGATACCGGAATGGGATTTGAAAGATTATGTATGGCCATGCAAGGCAAAACATCGAATTATGATACAGATGTTTTTCAACCTATCATTCAGTTTATTGCTATTAATGCAAAAAAGAAATACGGAGCCGATGAAAAAACAGACATTGCCATGCGAGTTATGTCTGATCACATTCGTGCCATTACGATGGCCATTGCCGACGGGCAATTACCCTCTAACAATAAAGCCGGTTATGTAATTCGTAGAATCCTAAGGCGTGCTGTCCGTTATGCTTTTACTTTTTTAGATTTAAAAGAACCATTTCTGTTTAAACTTGTCCCCATTCTTGCCGAACAATTTAAAGATGTTTTTCCAGAAATTAAATCGCAGCAGGATTTTATCATTCGTGTTATTCAGGAAGAAGAGAATGCTTTCTTAAGAACACTTGAAACAGGAATAAGAAAATTTGAAGAATATAAAGGAAAAAATATTGAAGGTAAATTTGCTTTCGAACTCTATGATACCTTTGGTTTCCCTATCGATCTTACACAGTTGATGGCACGGGAAAAGGGAATGGATGTAGATATGGAAGGCTTTAATAGTAGTCTGGAAGAACAAAAAAAACGTTCCCGTGCGGCATCGGTTGTTGATACCGAAGACTGGATTACTGTTAACAAAGGAGACACTGTTGAATTCACAGGTTACGATGAACTTGAATGTGAAACAGAAATTCTCCGCTACCGGAAAGTAAAAGCTAAAAACAAAGAACAATTTCAGATTGTATTAAGTCATACGCCCTTCTATGCAGAAAGCGGTGGCCAAGTAGGTGATACAGGATTTTTAAAATCAGAAAAAGAAAAAATTTTAATTACAGACACACAGAAAGAGAACAATCTTATTATTCATTTTTGCGATAAGCTACCCGTTGACATCACTACCACTTTTACAGCGATGGTAGATAAAAATCGTAGAAAGTTAATTACAAACAATCATTCGGCTACTCATTTGATGCATTCCGCTTTGAAACAAGTGTTGGGTACACATGTAAATCAAAAAGGATCTCTCGTTAATGAAAACGAAACTCGATTTGATTTTTCACATTTTGCCAAAGTAAGTGATGCTGAGATAAAACAAATTGAGAAAATCGTCAATGAAAAAATACGCGAGAATATTCTACTCGAAGAACGCAGAAATGTTCCAATAAAAGAAGCGACCGATTTGGGAGCTACAGCTTTGTTTGGAGAAAAGTATGGCGACTTCGTAAGAGTTATTATTTTTGATCCGAAATTTTCGATTGAACTTTGCGGAGGTACACATGTTTCATCGACGGGGCAAATCGGACTTTTTAAAATAGTATCTGAAAGTGCAGTCGCTGCAGGAGTCAGGAGAATAGAAGGGATTACGGCAGTTAATGCAGAGGCTTATATTGATCAACAAAATTCAGAACTTCTTGCATTAAGAGAATTGCTTAAAAATCCTAAAGATGCCGTTCAACGTGTCCAGGAATTGATCGATGAGAATGCTGAATTGCTAAAAAAGATAGAACAGTTTACTGCCGAAAAAACTCAGCAGGTAAAAAAAGTGTTGCTGGAAAAAATTAAAAAAGTAAATGGGATTAATATTATTGCAGAAAGAATTGAACTTCCATCCTCAGAAGCAATAAAAAACCTGTCGTTTGAATTAAAGAATCAGGTAGAGAATCTTTTCTTTCTTGCCGGAGCAGAAATTGATGGTAAAGCACTGTTATCATTAATTCTTTCTGATAACCTGGTAAAAGAAAAAAACCTTAATGCAACTAATATCATTCGTGAACTTGCCAAAGAAATTCAAGGCGGTGGAGGCGGACAACCTTTTTATGCCACTGCAGGTGGAAAAAACCCTGCTGGAATTGAGCAAGCCATAAAAAAAGCTGATTCTTTCTTAACCTAACTCAAACCAATAACAAACAATTAGAAGTCATATCTACAATAACATATTCAAATTTCGATAAAACTACAAAGTCAAATTTGTAAACTCAAAAGTTCCGCCAGCTGGCGGATGACAATTCTTGTCGGGATG
>JANOVV010000009.1:0-67298 GCA_031417555.1 Bacteroidota bacterium | reverse complement strand
TCGAATTGAATTAAAAGGAGAATCATTAAGAAGAAAAAACAAACCAGAAAATAAATAACTTTAACCCGTCAAATCCAATCACCCGAAAAAGAGGGTGGCTTAGTATCCAGAATGGGTGGTATAGGATCACCGGAATAATCATTTCTTTTCATTATAATAAAATAATTTTCTTTCTAAAAGACCGATTTTCTTCTTGGGGTCGGTCTTTTTCTTTTAAAGATTTTCTTTATCCATTTATAAAATTTCTTTCTTCTCTTTTCCAGACCTTCAACTAGATCACATGTTTCTGTTAATGATTTTAATAAAAAATTTACGCTCCTGACAAGGAGGGTTGCCATTCCTAATATTGACATGGTTATTAGTATAAATTTTATTACTGTTAATGACATGATGCAATGTTAAACTCTCATAACCTTACATTAAAGGACAAGAGGTCTGGTCACTATTTGGGTTAATATTATTATGTGTATTGTTACTAGACATTGTTAAATCGCAAGTAAAAATAACGGCTCTTTACCAATATTGATTTGCTAATTAGCAAAGGGTTGTTATTTGATGTTATAACTCTTAATCAACAAAAAACCCCTGATCTTGATGATCAAAGGTTCATAACTTCAAATTAATTAACCTGTCAATTAAGCCACAAGTTCGTATAGGCGCTTTACAGTTGTCGGTTCAAACTCTAAGCCGCGATCAGTTCGGAACCCCTCTGTGTTGAACGTATGTGCAACGGAAGACCAAGATGCGCCTGTTCTTTTTATCAATCGTAAAGTCTCTCATATTATTCTTTGTGTCTTCGAGGTCATTCATAACTTGTTCTTGTGAAATTCTTTTTACTGGTTTAGTTTCTTTTGTCATTGGATATAATTTTAGTTGGTTATAATTCATGTACGAAGGCGATTTCAATAATGTTAAGGCAATCTGTATCTTTACCGGAAATGTTTATTTTCTCCTATGGAGTTGAAGCTTTACAATAATGACGTGCACGATATTCATACAATCCTAAATGCACATAGAGAGCATCCTAAAATTCAAACTTTCTTAGAAAGAAGAAACTTAATTGTGCTTGATTTGGGTTGTGGCTTGCCTGACTTTCTATATGAAATGTATCACAGGTATGAGTGCATAGAAAATATCATTGGAGTGGACCGTAATTATATTAGGGTTAACGAGCAAACGAAAGGCACCGGTCACTCTATGTATGACCTATACAAATATACATTGGAACAAAACCCAGATTGGTTACAAGGTGATAAGAAAAACATTTTAAGTGGAGACGAGTATGTGAGTAATTTCACCTTGCTATATCGTCATTACATTGATAATTTTTTTACACTGAGGGAATACAAAAACTTGCAATGTGATTATCTTATATTAAGTAATATTCTCCACTTGATGAAAAATGATGAGAATTTCTTTTCTAAAGCTATAGCCAAACTAAAGTCCGGTGGTTTGATTTATGCAAGGGTGAATCATCAACTAAATAGTAATTCAATTAAGGGATACCAAATTCCATTTACTGAAGAGTGTTACATAGAACTATTCAAAGATTTTGAAATGATAGAATATTCTTTATTTGAGTACGAGAAATATGAGGAGCACGGCAAAGCTATAGCTCTAAGCACAGCAACAAACAAAGAAGGAATTTTGTATTTTGGCAGTAAGAAATAGAAAGTTAAACTCATGACGAAACAAGAATTATTAGATATGGCAAAGACCTATCAAAATACAATTTTTAGTATTGCACCTAATACAAAGAAAGTTGATGAGCTTGCAAAAGTTCGTAGGTTGTTCTATGATATGAATACTCTATATTTTAGTCTCCGTTGGGTAATACAGCTCCGATTTTAACAACGTAAAAATCTTTGATAAATACGGTTTGAAAAAACCATCCTATAATTATACTACTGGATCAACATCATCTATGTTTAAATCAATTCCATATTTTCCTAACCATTTCTTAGACATATGTTGAATTGTCAGAAAATGATTAAGGAAGTATTTTACATCTCTCTCGTATGGAAATTGATTCGCCCAATAAATATTTTCCCAAAGTCTCAAACCATGAGCAGTTTCATTTGGTGCAAGTCCACCATTTAAAAAAATAATATTTCCTTTTCCATCTATTTTTTCAGCCCCTGTTGAATAACTCAAACCAGTATAAAATTTATTTAGTTCGATTGCTATTTTTTTAGGTAGGAAAATTTCGTCTTTATAATCAATGAACTTTAATCTTTTTAAGAATGAATAATCAATGTATATTGAATTATCTTTCATCAATAATGGTAAATATTTATTTTTATCATTAAGGAACGATTTAATATCTACAATTTTAGTTTCAAAAGTTCTTATCCTACTTTCAAAATCTATATGTGAAATATATAAAGTATGTTTTCTCATTTCCGCTATCATCTTGCAAAGACAATCAATCTGATTTTTGACAAACATTTTTTTTGCATCTGCGTTTTTATATAACTTCCATGAAATAAGTAATATTGAAAGAGCAACAAAAAAGGAAGCACTACTTATAATTATCGGAGCAATTTTATCCCAATTCATTTATTTATAATATTTATTATTTTTTAATTTAATCCAGCTCTCTAATTTCTTGTAACCTTCGAGCAATTACTGATAATCTATTTCCACTGGCTTTATAACTATTTCTATATCCCGTAAATTGATAGATTAATGTATTAAAACTTTGATTTAGGTATTTATAGTAATAGGTAACAGCTTTTATTTCATCGACTGCATCATTTCTTTTAAATTCTTTGCTTATTCCACGAATTGGTGCTATCAAAGTATAATATTTGAATGCCGGATTTTCTCTTATTTCTTGCGGGCTATACGTATAATGCCTTAAGATATCACTTAATTCTTTTTCAAATTGTGGCAACTTGCTACTTATAGGAATTTTATCGAGAATTATTAAAGTTTTTTTTTGAAAATTTAGATACGCCTTGTCAAATTCTTCAACATAATTTTTAATACTATTCCTTATAATCTCATTATCGGTTTCCATTTTTTCATGTACTTTTTTTAAATGAATTGTGTGATTAATAAATTCATTAAAATAATAAGATTTGTCCTTATTGGATGTACCAAATATTTGAAAAAATGATTTTCTAAAATCGATCATTTTGATGCTGGTGATCCATTCAAAGTTTACACTTGTATTAATTTTTAAATTAATATTTGGGTTGTTAATGTTGACAGTATTTACAAAATAATCTAAGTATTTTTTCTGAACCACAATGGCATTAATACTCCTTTGAAGTGAGATTTTTATAAATGATAATAATGAAATTTCTGTATCTTTTTCTATTTTGGTTTTTTCTTTTTTTTCCTTTTCATTTCCTATTTTAAAAATTAGCCACGCACCAATGAAGCCTAAAAGGGCAGCAATTATTTGTATCGGCAAATCACTCCAAAAGGAACTTGTGTCAGTATAGTAATTATCGCCAGTATTAATATTAAAGAGTAAAAATGACATTATTATTTCAGGTTTAATTCTGTTGCAAAGATCAGGAAAATATTATTCATTTTAAAGAAACGTTTTAGTCCTTCTTTGGTAGGGTTCTCCCACTTGTAATTTTCTACAAATAACGCATTGGCTCAATAAAGTTTTAAAAAATTGAAACGACTTTAACAAAAAATTTAATTGAAATAATAAAATGTAAAGTTTAATCAATCTCGGCTCTGTTAATAAATTGCCCGACCATCTAACTCATCATTTCCGTAATGAAATTTCTTCCCACAATATGCGCAAAAATAAGGAGCTATTTCTAAAAACGGAATTGAGCAGTTACAGTTAGAATAGATAAGAACACATTCGCCATTTTCAACATTTAATGTTATTTTATTTTCAGTTCAGGTTATCATCAAAGCTTCCATAATTAGCTCTTGGTTGGTCTTCTGCCAGACAACCCGTCCTTAATCTAAATACCTGTTATCTAATTTAAGAAGAGAATTCCCATTAAATCCATTTAAGTTACACCATTTGAGAGGGCTGGAGATTTCGCTCAAAGTGACAGCCACTTTTCAGTGAAACTTAAAGGCGTATTAAAAGGAATGATTTCGAAATCACAACTTCTCAATTATTAAAAATGATTGAAATATTTTATTTCTTTTTCAAAAGAAAAATTGTTGTTATTATTATACTACCAAGCAATACACCAATGAAAACATATGTTCCAATTTCGCTTTTTGTATATGGTTTAAGATTATAAAGACTTGGATAGTCAAGATTTATTTTTTTACCGGAATCTAATAATGGCCTAGGCTCTGCTTTTTTCTTTTTACTAAGTGCGTTCTTCTTATTATTATACTTTATTTGATTTGCTCTATTTGCAAATTTTTGATTTTTTCTTTCAGGGGTAAATAATTCTCCAGAAAGAAGGTCTTTTTTTTGCTCAGTTGTAATTCTTTTTATGTAATTCATTTTTGATTTATTTTTAAAGTTATTTTATTTTAGGTGTTAATTGTATAATTTATTCGCCTTTAATTTAGTGAAGAATAATTCTAATATAAATAAATGGTTTGGTTCTTAAGAACGAGAACTGCTATTAAATTATTTTTGAAATAAATATATATAAATTTGAAATACTAAAATATCAAATGTATTCGAAAAATGAAAACACTCTACTTAAACGACTAAATATATTATGTTATCAAACTTAATTTAATTCAACTTAATCTAACTTAATCTAACTTAATCTAACTTAACTATTAAATTATACATTTGTTAACGAAATGTTGAAAGTTTTTCTTCGCTAAAAGCATTTCTGATATTTTCATTTTTAAAACTATATGCAAGATTTACATATCTCCTAAAATCTTTTTCAGATTTATGTCCGGATACTTCTTTTACAACACTTTCAGGTACTTTTAAGATTAGGCTATTTGTTATGTAGGATTTACGAGCAACATGTGTAGTTAATACTTCGTAAAAAGGAACATAAGATTCCTTTCGAACTCCGTCGTAATATTCAACAACTTTAATATCTCTGTCAAACCCTGAATTTTATTTTGATCACCTGTATCAAATTATTGGAGGAAAATAGATTTAATAAATATGCATGAGAAGTTTAAAAGTAATGGTGGCCGGTAGCTCACCAGAAATAATTTGGATTATGATTTCAGAAAGTGAAATTCCATTAACTGATCCGATCTATGAGATTATAAATTCTGAAATAGATTTAATTAAATGGAAAACTAATTTTTTATTTTTATATCAAGATTGGCTAAATAAAGACAACCCACAAGTTTATGATATTAATAATTTAGTAAATAAAATGAGGATAGATGCTATTGTAAAATGTAATAATAAAATTAGCTCTGATAAACTTTATTATTGGTTCGATGTTGATAGGTCAAAGAAGCATGATTTTATTTGGAAGATTGTCCAATAACTGGGGAGGTACTTATCCAACTTTCGATGGAGTATCATTCAAACAATCGACTCATCTCTCTGAAAACCCCTTTAGTTTTTCCAATTTAAGTTAAAGAAATTTAGAAATATTTTTTTTGCTAAATGACTTTCTGATCATTTCGTCTTTATATATATCAGCAAATTTAACGTATCGCCTGAAATCTTTTTCAGATTTATGGCCTGAAACTTCTTTTACAACCCTTTCTGGGACACCTAAAATAAGACTATTTGTTATATAGGATTTTCGGGCAACGTGTGTAGTTAATATTTTATAAAATGGAAAATAATTTTCTTGTGGAATGCCATCATAATGTAATACATGTTTAGTAATCTGATCAAAGCCATCCACTTTTGCAATTCCAATATTATCTTTACTAACTAATTCCCCTAATTCTTTTAAGTACTCATTTTGCTTTTGCATTGAAATTGTTGGTAATGGCTTATCATCTTTTTTATATTTATTTAAGATCTCTATGGCATAACTGATTAATGGTACTTTAATTGGTTTTCTTGTTTTGCTTGCGTGAATATCCCATACTTTTTCACCTTTACGATTAGTTATTATATCTTTTGATTTGATCATTTCTATATCGCCCCATCTTTGACCAGTCCAACATTGAAAACAAAATAAGTCCCGACATTGTTCAAGCCTTTTATTTTTTAACTTATATTTTTGCAGTTTCAATAACTGTTTTAATTCTATAACATAAATTTCGCCTTCTCTTTCAACACATTTAACAGCATTAAGATTAAATGGTTTAATTAAACTCTTATTGATGTAAAATCGTATAAGAGTTTTTGCAGTTTTAATATATTTTGCGACAGTGTTGTCGGATAAGTTTTTGTTTTTTACTAAGTACTCTTTAAAGGATGTCAAAAAATTAAGATCAACAGAATCTAATTCTAATCGGATCCTTTTTATTTTTGTAAATTCAATTAATTGATTATTAAAGGTCATATATTTTTGTATCGTTCTACTTCTCTTTGTATAACCTTCATTCGTTTTATGTTCCTTTAGAAATAAATCAAAATATTCCTGAAAAGTATTTGTAATTTTTTTTGCACCTGATGGTGTTATTGAATCAAGTATATTTCGAAGATCTTCAATGGTTGTTGTTTTACCTTTATTCCAATTTATACTGTTATGTTTCTCAAGAGCTTCTTGAAAGGAATTGAGCCATTCATTTATTTCAGTTCCATTTATTTTATTTTTTCGGATGTCCACTTTTTGTTTGTCTTTATCCCATTCATACTGTGATATTCGTTTTTTCGTATAGATCTGAAGTCTCTTACCCAAACCTGATAGGGTTAAATAAACCTGAAGTGGTTTATTGAGTCTTGCATTCAATGTAGGTTCTTTGCTTCTTTTCAGATCAGCAATAATTTTATCAGACATAGCACCTTTCAAATAATAATTTAACATTTCTTTAGAATTTAGATTAGAACGATTTTTAATTTTATTAATATCTCCAATTATAAACTTGATCTGATTAATTGATAGTTTAGAAAGAGCCAATTCAAAAGTAGTAAATAGTTATTACAAAGTGGATACAAAAGTGGATACAAATATTCTTTATCTAACCTTATCTAAGTTAATCGCATATTACATAAAAGGCTTAAAATTTCTTAAATATGAAGAAAAGTGGTAAAATGATATTAAGTTAGATTAAGGTAAGTAAAGAATTGTAGTCCCGCACGGGCTACATTTATAAGTGCACTGTACACAGTTTCTGTTCACAGTGCACTTTTTTATTTAATATTGAACTCAAACTTTTTTATTCCACGATTTTTAAAAAAAAACGCTCCGGGGAATAATTTTTCTAATTTAAAGATGTCTTCAAATGGGATTCTATTTTTTGGTCACCTTGGCTTACGAATGAGTATTTAAATCATCGATCATTGTTAACATGACAATTTTTCTATGAATAATTTAAATCGATTTACTAAACAAATTTCCTTCCGCCTTTTTACGGCGCATGCGTGAATCTAAAATTGAACTTATATTCCGAATAAATAAATTTCCTTTTTCTGTTACGGAGATAGCATCTTTTGTTGTTTTTACTAATCCATCTTCTTCAAGTTTCTTAAGTTCATTTTTAATTGCCGAAAATGACTGAACATCGAAAGTGTTTTTATCGATAGTTGTATTATTGCGACACATCAAATCAAGAATATTTTTTCTGATAATTAAATCTTCTTCATTTAGTAAATGTCCGTTTTCAATGGGGAACAATCCCTGACTAATTTTATTTTGATAATCTTCAACTGTTACATTGTTTTGAATAAATGATGTCCACGCATCGCTAATACTCGAAGCTCCCAGTGCAATAATTAACTTTGATTGCGTAGTGGTGTACCCCATAAAATTCCTGTGCAGTGTTCCTTTTGTTACTGCCTCAAATAGTTTGTCGTTTGGCAATGCGAAATGATCCATTCCAATTGCTTGGTATCCTTGTTTCGTCAGTAATTTTTTTCCTAAGTGATACATTTTCCATTTTTCGTTCGCTTCAGGCAAATCTGCTTTTGTGTATCTTCTTTGTGCTTTACTTTTCCATGGAACATAAGCGTATGAATAAAAAGCAATTCTGTCAGGTCTTAATTCCTTTATCTTACCTATAGTAAAGTCTATGCTTGAAACTGTTTGTTTAGGCAATCCATAAATTAAATCGATATTGATACTGTTATAGCCATGTTTCCTTGACCAATCAACAACTTCTTTCGTTTTCTCAAACGATTGAATACGGTTAATAACATATTGTACCGCCGGATCAAAATCCTGAACGCCTAAACTAATTCTGTTAAAACCAACCGCTGCCAGTTTTTCCAAATGTTCTTCATTTGTGTAATTAGGATGGACTTCAATACTAAATTCATGATCAAGTAAAACTGTTGAATTTTTTGTAATGCCTTTTATCAGTTTTACTAAATTATCAGGACTGAAAAATGTTGGAGTGCCTCCGCCAAGATGAATTTCACGAATGACAGGAACTGATGGCAATAGTGAACGATACATGTCCCATTCTTTTAGAACAGAATCTAAATAAGGTTCTTCTACTTTATGATTGGTCGTAATTCTTTTATTGCAAGCGCAGAATGTACATAGGTTTTCACAGAATGGCAGATGAATATAAATACATAATTCTCCATTTTCTTTTTTAAATGTTTCGACAACTGATTTTTTCCACAATTCTATATTGATACTTTCTTTTTCCCAATAAGGAACCGTTGGATAGCTAGTGTATCGTGGAAGCGGGAGATCATATTTGTTAAGCAGTTCTAGGATATCTTCTTCCATTTTATTAAATTAATCAGGAGATTATTTGTTTCAATCTAATTCTTCATTAAACGCTTAAGTTCATCGGCAATTTTATTACCGCCATTTTCCAACAATTTGGATGCAGCTAATTTCCCTGCATTTTCATAATTATCTTTTTCAAACTCCATTTCTATTTCTACTTTACGAACACCATCAAGTGAAAGAATGTTTCCTTTAAAATTAATTGAGTTATTTTTCGCAATAGCTAAAGCAGCAATAGGTATAGAACAACCTCCTTTCAGGCTTCTTAAAAACGAACGTTCAATTCCAGTACAAATAGAAGTTTCAGAATGATTCAATGTTTGGCACATTAAAATTACTTCAGTATCATTTTCTCTGCATACAATTCCCAAAGCTCCTTGTGCAGGTGCAGGAAGCATCCAGTCTAGTTCTTTTTTAAATGGTATATCTAGATCAATTCTATCAATTCCGGCTGATGCAAATAATGCTGCATGCCAATGTGAAGTGCTTTTTAGTTTTTCAAGTCTTGTATTTATATTACCTCTTATGGCCTCTATATTGTGGTCGGGATATTTATTTAGCCACTGAGCTTTTCTTCTCAAACTGCCGGTTGCAATCGTTATCGTTTCTTTTCCGGATAAATTAAGATTATCATCTTTATAAACTAAAACATCATGAGGATTCGCTCTTTCAGGGATAGCAGCAATTTTTAAATTTACAGGTAATTGAGTCGGGATATCTTTCAGCGAATGTACAGCGATATCAATTTTATTTGATAACAATGCTGTATCAAGTGTTTTAGTAAAAATGCCCTGAACTCCCATTTCATAAAGCGGAGAAACCAGATTTAGATCACCGTCACTTTTTACAAGGATTATTTCTGTATTTATTCCTTGTTGTTTTAATAGATGATCTATAAATTTTGTTTGCCATAAGGCCAAACTACTGTCTCTCGATCCAATTCTAATTAGCCTCTGCATTATGTATGAAATTATCTATAATTTCTTTTGTTTCAAATTTAAAAAATTTATTTTGTTTTAAACTTTTTACAAAGGTTTGAATTGTTTTATTTACCAATTCATCAATTCTCTCTGTGTTGAGATTAGCTAAATGTGGACAAGATTTACTTACTTCATTCAATATGTTCTTTAAATCAATAATCTGACCTCTTTGTTTGTAAAAACTATTCCAATCAATAAAAGCAGATATATGGTTATTGATAATCTCATTAGCCACCGGCAAATATTTTTTCCTGGAATCAAGTGATTTATCTAATATTGCTGAAATCGTATTGATATCTAAGATCTCAATTTGTTTGTTTTTTTTACATTCAGGGTGAACAGTCTGAGGAATCGATAAATCAAGTATTAATTTAGTTTTTGAATTTACTAATGATTCAGGTGTTACGATATATTCTTCTGTTGAAGAACTTAAAATAATTATATCATAATTTTGAAAACTGTTTTTTATGTCTTCAAAAGGTAGAGTTTTCAATCCTAGTGATGTTGCTATTTCAAGAGCTGTACTAGACGTTCTATTAGAAAGTGTTAAGTCTACATTGGACAAATAGTGTTTAATATTTTTGGTTATTTTATTTCCAAATTTTCCAGTGCCTATTAACAAACATTTTTTAAAATCCTCTCCAATTTTTTCTTTCAATATCTCAATAACAGCATAAGAGGAAGAAACAGTTCCTTTACTTAAGTCGGTTTTAGTTTTTATTTCTTTTGAAGCCTGGATGCAACTATTAGCCATTCTTTCGAATTCGGTATTTAGCATTCCATTTTCTTTGGATAATTTACATGCATTTTTAAATTGTCCTAGTATTTCATAATCTCCTAATATCCGGGAATCCAAACCTGATGCTACATGAAATATGTGTAATAAAGCATCATTGGTTGTTTTTACAAATTTGTACTTATCAAATAAATATTTTGTCTGATTGCATACCGTAGTAATAATATTCTCAGCAAGAAAAATTGGACCTGTTCCGTAAATCTCAGTGCGATTACATGTGCTTAATACAACAAAATTCTTAAAATCAAATTTTTTTGCCAGTTTGTAACATTCATTTTGCTTTTCGTTGGAAATTGAAAAAGCACTTCTGGTAGAGATGTCTGCATTTTTATAGCTAATCCCAAGTACAAATGTATTTTCCATATATTTTATTGTACGTTCAGTTTTACAAAAACCAAATCTATATCTATTGTCTAATTGCAAATATGATATTTATCATATATGAAAAAGTATTTTTATTCCGTTATATATTTATTTATTCAGCTATGAATCGTATAATATCACTTAGATTATCATCATGAAAGTATGATATTAGTCAGTTTGATTTTTGATGATTATCATATCGATTTTCTCACTATGATGAATAACTTTGTTAGGTTATAATGGGAAATTAAAACTATAATCTCGAAAATATTTAACTATGAAATACGAAATAGAATCACTTCTTGACCAAAAAGCATTCCCGGCTATTTCCCTTATACTTCCTGTACATCCACAATTTCCGGATGTTAAATTGGATTCTGAACATATGATATCTGTTTTAAAAAATATTGAAAAAAAATTAAACGTTAGATATGGATTAGAAAGAACCCAATTAATGATTCAAAAAGTTAAAAATGTAATTTCAACGATTGAATCGAAGCATCTTTTAAAAACATTAATAATTTATGTATCACCGGAAACTGAAAAGGTAATTTCTTTGCCTTATGCTGTAGAAGAAAAGATAATCATTGATTCATCTTTTGAAGTAAGAGATTTAATTTATGCAACACAGAAAAATATTAAATATTTGCTGGTTATAATTTCTCAAAATGGTGTTAAAACATTTAATGGCGATCTTTTTGAGCTTAAATCAATTGAATTTCCTGACATGCCGGAAAATGTTAAGGATGTTTCTAATGAGCATTCTTTTCCCGGTTTAGATTACCTGGATAATAAGGCATTTGATGAAAAAAATTTACATAACTACCTTCGATTTATAGATGATGTTCTGGAAAAATCTTTAAAGCAAAATGATACTCCTGTAGTTATAATGGGTAATGTAAAAATACTTGGTTATTTCAGACTATATACGCAAAACACTAAAAGAATAATTGGCTATGTAGAAGGTAATTATGAGCATGTAAGTTTACCCGAAATTAAAAGTAAGGCCGAGCCAATTATTCAAAAGAGACTCCTTGATGATGAAAAGAAAGCAATTTCCGAATTGGAGGAAGCCGTTAATGCCAATAAATACAATGCCGGTATTACAGAAGTGTGGAGATCAGCAGCCGAGGGAAAAGGTAGATTGCTATTGGTAGAAAAAAATTATTCTGTTAGAGCGAGAAGAGGATTGGATGAATATACTATTTACCCGGATGATTCTGAAACCAACCTTCATAATGTTTTGAGCGATGCTGTAGATGATGTCATCGAATTAATATTGAAAAAAAATGGAGAAGTAATTTTTGTTGATAATGGCAAACTGAAATCCTTTGATTCTATTGCATTAATTAATAGGTATTAAAACGAAAATGTACCATGAAAAAAATTATTGTTCCAACTGATTTTTCACCTGTAGCAGACAATGCACTTGAATTTGCATTGGAATTTAATAAAAAGGTTAATGCTAAGATTTTATTGTTTCATTCTTTTTTTATTCCTATTTCGGCGACAGAAATCCCGATAGTTATACCAACGGATATTGAATTAAAAACTGAGGCAATTGGGTTGTTGAATAAATTAAAGGCGAAATACTTAAAAAAATATCCGCAAAACCATTTCTCTGTGGAAGTGCATGAGGGTGTTCCGGAATTTGAAATTGTTGATGCTGCTAAAAAATTTAAGTGTGATCTCATTATTATGGGTACCCATGGAGCAAGCGGCATGAGAAAGTTTTTAATTGGTAGTAATACGGTTTCGGTAATTGATAAATCTGTTTTGCCTGTAATAGCCGTTCCAGAAAAGGCAAAAATAAATGGATTAAAAAAAATAGTTTTTGCTTCCAATTATGGTTCTGATGATTTCAAAAATGTTTTTGAACTCATCGATATCGCCAGGTTATTTGAAAGTGAAATTACTTTATTACATATCAATGAAAATAAAATGGATAGAACCATGGCATTTGCTGAATTGGAAGGATTCTGTAAACAATTAAAAGAGGAAAGCCAGTATTCTAAAATCTCATTTAAGATACTTGAAGATTCAGATGTTTATCATGGCTTAAATAATTACCTTGAAGAAGTAAAGGCTGACATGCTGGCAATAAGTATGAGAAATAGATCCTGGGTTCAAAAGATTTTTAATAGAAGTATAACCAAAAAAATGATTTACCATACACATATTCCAATAATTGCTTTTCATACTTCAATTGATTAAAAAATACATTGATTAATTAAAAAAACATAATTGTATTTATTTGTAATAATACTAAATTTAAATCGTCATGACAGCTCTTCTCTCACAAGCAAAAAACGACTATCTGCTTCAGGTAGGAATTGATTATTTACAACATGAATCAATCGAATGGATTTCTGAACTTGATTTTGCGGAAACTGAACTTTCATTCCTTTCGAATTTACTTAATAAAGCATTTTTATTTACTAAAGATGATCAAAAAATAAATGAATTAAATATTCTTGAAGGAAAGGTGTTATTAATAAAAAATAATTCATTAAAACAGATTAAAGATAAATTGATTTTGCATGAAGAACATTTGGGAAATTTAGAAGAAGATTTAAAATCTGTTAATGAACAATTTATACGTGAGGAGCATATTAATAATAAATCAGTTATAATTTCATTTTTGGATTCTCTTAAAGACATTAAAAAGGAAATATTTGAAATAATTGAAATTCAATTAAAGAAAAACAAAAAGATTATGAATGAATTTGAACAGGGTGGTATGTCTTTGTAGTTTTTAGTTAATATAAAAATAGAATGGAATTTAAGTTGCGGGTATTGTTTTAAGCAAGAACTTTTTATACCAATCTACAGAAAGTTTAGCAACTTCCTCTAATTTGCCTGGTTCTTCAAATAGGTGTGTGGCTCCTTTTACAATAATCATCTTTTTATAACATTGAAGATGAATAAAAGCATCTTTATTTATTTCTATTACATCTTCATCTAATCCGCCTATAATTAGTAATGCGGGTGCTTGAACACGTGAAAGAGAGGGTGTAAGATCTGTTCGGCCGCCTCTTGAAACTATAGCATCTATAACGTTTGGTAATTCTTCAGCTGCTTGCAAGGCTGATGCTGCTCCTGTACTTGCTCCAAAGTAACCTACATTGAAATCTTTCAATTCATTTAAATTAAGAACATACTTTGTTGCAATTACCAATCTGTCTGCGAGTAAGTCTATATTCATCCTGTTTTCATATAATTCATCTTCAATTGGAGTTAGTAAATCTATTAATAGGGTGGCTATTTTCTCTTTATGTAAAGCTAGAGCTACGAAATTGTTTCTGGGACTAAACCGGCCACTACCGGAACCATGAGAAAAGATTACGATTGATTTGGCTCCGGAGGGTATTATTAAATTGCTTTTAAGGCTAATTTTTCCGGCTGGTATGACCATTTCTTTATTTATTTCCATTTAATTATTTTTAAAATATAAAATACTCTCAGAATAAATATATCCTGAGAGTATTTCTTTAGCGGTTCATATTAAGAAACTTTTATTTCTTTCACAGGTTTTGAAAAAGTAAATTCTTTTTTTGGAAGAGTTAGCCGAAGTATTCCATTTTCATATTTGGCTTCAATTTTTTCTGGCAAGCTATTGTCAGGTAAATGGAAAGAGCGGCAGAAACTGTTGTAAGAATATTCTTTACGAGTATAATTCTCTTTTTCTTCTTTACTTTCAATCTTTTTCTCTGCACTGATATTTAGAATTCCTTTTTCAAATTCTACTTTGAAATCTTTTTTTTCAAGTCCGGGTGCTGCCAATTCAATTTTGAAATCTTTTTCATTTTCCATAATATTTGCAGAAGGGATTCGAATAGCAAGATCCATTCCCGGAAAATCCCCGTTAAAATCTAATAAACTAGGACCAAAGAAATTACCTACATCAAATAATTCACTAGCCCATGGAAGTGAACTTCTTTTTTTTACTGCTAGAGTTGTCATTTTTTTAGTTTTTAGGTTAAACATTAAATTAATTACTAAGTAAAAGTATATTTAATATGGACAATTAGTAATGATTTTACTCATTTTATTGTGTGATATAAAATACCATTTTGATATTAGTAAGTCTTCAAACAGTGAATAAATATTGTTGCTTAGATGTTTTCTGAATTAATCCGTCTTACTTTTGTAATTAAGTTAATAGGTGTGTTTTAAATAATTTAATTAATAGCTATGATATAAATCATAAAATAGCATTGATAATGTTTCAATATTTATAACCTATTTGTATTAAAAGTATTTAAGATGTCGTTTGAAAAGATTGTTGGTTTAAATCAAGAAGAAGTAAAAATTAATCGCGAAAAATATGGCAGCAATTCAGTTTTAACGAAGAAAAAAAATTGGTTATTATTATTAATAAAGGAGATAATTTCAGAGCCTCTTTTCGTTATTCTGGTTTGTTCAACAATCATTTAGTTTATTTTAGGAGAAGCAAATGAAGCAATAATTATGCTTGTTGCCTTATCATTTGTTTCGGGCATTTCACTTTACCAGGAAAATAAAAGTCGAAGCGCAGTTGATGCGCTTAAAAAACTTTCTTCGCCACAAGCAAAAGTTATCAGAGACGGAGAATTAGTTAAAATTCCGACTGAAGAATTGGTAATGAATGATATAATTGTTGTTGAGGACGGCGACATTGTTCCGGCGGATTCATTTGTTTTAGAATCACACGATTTTTCAATTAACGAAAGTATTTTAACCGGCGAGTCAATGCCGGTTGTTAAAAGTAGTATTGCGTCAGATAATAAAATTTTTCAAGGCACTATGATAATGACCGGTTCAGCGAAAGCCAAAGTATTTGCTATCGGACGTCTAACCGAGTTGGGTAAAATTGGTCATTCCCTTGACGTGATCGTAATTCCTAAAACGCCTCTTCAACAACAAATTAAAAATTTTGTTCGCTCAATGGTGGGAGCAGGTTCAATAGCATTTTTTATTGTTTGGGGAATTAATTATTATTTATCAAAAGATATTTTACACGGATTGCTTCATGGGTTAACATTAGCTATGTCTGTTTTACCCGAGGAGATACCTGTAGCTTTTAGCACATTTATGGCAATGGGAGCATATCACTTGTACAAGAAAAAAGTAATTGCCCGTAGCCCGCATACCGTAGAAACACTCGGAGCTGCAACTGTTATTTGCGTAGATAAAACCGGAACAATTACTGAAAATGAAATGCGCATTTCTGCCATTTATGATTTCTCAAATAAATTGACGATTGATTTTACCAAAGAAAAATATTCATATAATATTGTTTTAGAATATGCAATGTGGGCATCAGAAATTACTCCCTTTGATGCAATGGAAAAATCAATTCATGAAATTTATTCGGTAGTAACTCCGGACGATAAACGAAAGTTGTTTACAATGATTCATGAATACCCATTAAGTGGAAGCCCGCCTTTCATGACGCACGTTTTCTCTGACAATAAGACAACTAATTATATTGCAGCAAAAGGCAGTGTTGAGGGAATATTAAATCAATCTAAATTGTCAATTAATGAAATTAATCAAATTCATGATAAAGTACTTTCATTTACTTCAAAAGGGTATCGGGTTCTTGCAGTTGCGAAAGCAAACAATGATTTAAACAATTTACCAATTTCACAATCGGAATTTGAATTTGATTTCATCGGATTGCTGGCTTTTTATGATCCTCCAAAGAAGAATATGGTTAATATTCTTGACCAATTTTATAAGGCCGGGATAAGTGTAAAAATGATTACCGGTGATCATTCTGATACTGCAACTGCTATAGCTAATCAGATTCAACTTAAGAATAGTTCTAATGTATTAACCGGGAAAGAAGTGATGGAGATGTCAAATGAATCACTTAGTGAAAAGGTAGTTGAGGTTAATATTTTCGCACGAATGTTTCCCGAGGCTAAATTAAAAGTAATAGAGGCTTTAAAAAGTAATGGAGAAATTGTGGCTATGACAGGAGATGGTGTTAATGATGGCCCCGCTTTAAAAGCAGCACATATTGGAATTGCTATGGGTATGCGTGGAAGTGAAATAGCTAAAAATGCTGCTTCTCTTATATTAATGGATGATGATTTGTCACATATGGTAGATGCTGTTGCATTAGGCCGCAGGATATATGAAAATTTAAAAAAAGCAATTCAATATATAATTTCTATTCATATACCAATAATATTGATTGTTACACTTCCTTTGTTGTTATTCTGGAAATTTACAGATTTCTTTTCTCCTATACATGTTGTTTTTCTTGAGCTTATTATGGGACCTACCTGTTCAATTATTTTTGAGAATGAACCAATTGAAGCAGATTCGATGAGAAGAAGCCCACGTAAAATTAGTTCAACATTTTTTTCATTTCGTGAATTGTCGTTAAGTATTATTCAAGGTTTAGTTATTACTCTTTTTTGTCTTGGATTGGGTTATTATTTTATGCGTAATAACAGTGATCAAACCTATGTTAGAACAATAATTTATGTAACTCTAATTTTCAGCAATCTTTTCCTCACTCTTGTAAACCGTTCTTTTTATTATTCTGTATTTGTTACTATGAGATACAAGAATAAATTGATTCCAATCATCTTAGGTATATCATTAATCGTACTGTTTCTCTCACTTTATTTAAATCCTGTCCGGAATGTATTTCAATTTACCGAACTTCGCTATCAGGACTTAATAATATGCTTGATTGCTTCGTTTACAAGTGTAATGTGGATTGAGGTTGTGAAATATTTTAAAAGGAATAATATTTCAAAATTATGAATGACTGGAATTATATGATTTAAATATTTATTTTAAAGTTCAATAATTAATTAATTATTTATTGTATTCCCGCGAATCAATTTCTATTAAATCAATAAGGGCTTTTATGAGAGATTGATTCGAGGAATAAATTTCATGGTGTACATTTAATAAATTTGATGAATCAAGCTCGTTAATTTTATTTTCTTTCAAAGCATTGATTGTGTTTTCGATAAAGAGTTCGTAATGTTTTCTGTTTTTAATATTTAAATTATCTGCCAAAGCAGAAGTTGTTTTGTCGCCCGACAAATTAAGTAAAACTTGAAACTCAGAATAAAATTCATTTTCTGTTTTTTTAATATTTTCATATGAAGAAAATAAATTATCATTGGCTGATTGTTTAAAATCTTCCAGGTTATGGTGAATATCTTTTATATTTTTGGCGGAACGAATTACATGTCTTGTTATATTAATAATTCGGCCTGCTCTTTCAAGTTCTGTGTCGGTCAAATCATTTTTAGGAATGTCTGTAATATATTCAATTATTTCACCTTGTAATATTTTTTTGCGATTGTATGTTTCACCGAGAGAGTAGTAGTTAGTGGCCAATTCTATCAAATTACCTTTGAATCCGATTTTTTGATTTTGATTTATACCTAATAAGTTTTTGTTTAAATTTATTGTATGATGAATTAAGTGAAGGGTTTCTTTCTCTGCAATATGTAATGGGTCTTCAGATGTATTTGATTTTATTTTACCTATGTATTTTGTAATTGATTGTGACGATGGATCATTAAATAATTTTTCCAATAATTTAGCAAATGGACCAAGTATAGGAAAGAAAATAATTATAGATATTAGATTTATTCCGGTTTGAAAAAGCACCAGGCTTGTTAGTTTATCATTAACTGAAATTATTTCACGAATAAGCCAAATTAAAGGATGAATCAAAAGCGAAGCAAAAATCATCGTCACTAAATTTAGAATAAAGTTTCCCCATGCAACTCTTTTTTTGTCAGGAATACCTCCAATTGAGCTAATTAAAAACTTTAGGGTTGTCCCGAGTTCTGAACCTACAATAATTGCAGCGGCGTTTTCAAAAGGGATTAGATTATTGTAAAGCGCCGAAAGAAGAATTGCTATAGTTACAGAACTTGATTGAATGATTGCTGTGAAGACAAATCCAATGGGAACAAACCACAGATAGTGGTAACGATTGAAATATTCGAGAATTGTACCGGCGGGATTTTCAAAACAATTTTTAAGCCATTCAAGTCCGATAAAGATAAATGCAAAACCAATTAAAAATATTGTCGCTTCATAAAGCTTACTGTTTTTTCGGAAAAGTAATATTCCAATTAACGATATACCTAAAATAGGGAATGAGATTGCATTGAAATTAATCTTGAAACCTAATGTTGCAATTACCCAGCTGTCCAGTGTAGTTCCAAGATTTGAGCCAAGTACAACAGCGAGAGCACTTCTGAGGTTCATTAATCCTGCTCCCACAAATGAAAGAACCATTAGTAAAACAATTGAGCTGCTCTGTAAAACTGCTGTAACGACTGTTCCGGCAGCTATTGATTTTATTTTATTCTGTGTTTGTTTTTGAAGAAATAATTTAAATGTACGTCCGGCCAGGTTTTTAAGCGATGTCTCAATCAATGACATTGCATAAACAAACATTGCAATACCAGCTATAAATTGCCAAAAGTGAAATCCTTTTATCATTTAATTAGGAAATTGTTTTTAATTATTTGAGAGCATAATTTATTAGTATTCGATTATTTTTAGTATTTAAAACAAGTTTGAGATTGTAAAACTATCGTATTATGCACATAACAAAATTATTAAGTTAAATTATTGAAATTGATCCTTCTTAATTATTTTATATGTATCTTTCATTTAACATTCAGCTTCAATTGCTAAATGTAATTGAATAATTATTGATATGTATAAAACGAGTTATTATGTAATTAATGGAATAACGTTGTATAGAATTATAGCTGCTCCAATTTTATTAATTCTTGTTTTTAATGGAGATTTTATTATTTTTAAATGGTTATTAGCATTTAGTTTTTTTACTGATTTAGTTGATGGATTTTTAGCCAGAAGATATAAGGTAGTTAGCATTCTTGGTACGAAACTCGATTCAATTGGTGATGACCTTACGATTCTTTGTGCAATTACAGGTTTATTTGTTTTTAATTTTGATTTTATAAAAGAACAGGTTGTTTTATTGTTATTATTGTTTTTATTATATTTAATTCAATTGATTATTGCTTTTTACAAGTATCATCAGATTACAAATTATCATACTTATTTAGCGAAATTATCTGCTATTCTTCAAGGTGTCTTCTTCATATTTATTTTTTTTACCAAGAATAATTATATCTATTTGTTTTATTTTGCTTTATTTATAACAGCAATTCAAATTATAGAAGAAATTATTATAACTTTATATTTGAAAACATGGAAGGCAAATGTTAAAGGTTTGTATTGGATTTTATACAATAAAATATAATTATTTGATTTAATGAAGTAATTTTAATTTAATGAATGTTTTAATTGTCGTTAACATCAAAGATTGAAAAATAATTTCAATTAATCAGTGAATTCATTGTAGATTTCAGATATGATATAAGTCAATTCATTCAATGATAATAATCACTTCAATTTTCACCCAATTTTTTGTTATTTGTGTCGGAGTTAAATATTCAAATTAGATGCCACAGTTTTCAATGCCTTAAGTTCCATTGAAGGCCGGAGGTTATCCGTTTATAAAAATATTGCAATACATTGTTTTTGTTTCTTTCATACTTTATTTTGGAAGAACACTTTTCATTCCACTGAGTTTTGCTTTATTAATTAGTTTTATTCTTTATCCTGTATGCAGTTGGCTAGAAAGACATGGTTTCAGCCGCTCATTTTCAATTTTTACTGTTTTAAGTTTACTGATACTATTAATAACCGGAATTGTTTTTCTGCTAATTCATCAGCTATTATCATTTTCAATTGAACTTCCTGTCATGAAGCAGAAGTTGTTAGTAGCGTTTTCAGATTTAAGCATTTTAATTACACAGAAATTTAATATTACAAAGGAATCTCAACAGCTATGGGTTAAAGAATTTACTAATAATTCAACAAATGGACTTTTTTCATTTTTCAAAAGTTTTATTTATTCTTCGAGTATATTGCTTGTATTATTGGTTTTAATACCGGTATTTTCAGCATTGTTTCTTTTTTATCGTAGTATGTTAGTCAATGTACTTTTCAATTTATTCCCAATTGAAAGGAAAGCATCTGTTCAAAGAATTTTACATCTTACTGTTACTGCATATTATAATTTTATAAAAAGGATGGCTTTAGTATATTTAATTGTAGGAATATTAAATACCATTGGCTTATTAATTATCGGAGTCCCACATGCAATTCTTTTCGGTTTTATTGCTTCTATTTTAACATTTATACCGTATGTAGGAATTATTTTTGCTTCAATATTCCCAATTGCCATTTCGTGGCTTACTTATAATTCCATTTGGCATCCTATTGCTGTGATAGCACTTTATACTTTTGTACAATATCTTGAAGCTAATATAATCTTCCCGATGGCAGTTAGTAATCGGTTAAACATAAATACTCTTGCAACAATTATTATGATTATCCTTGGTGGTATAATCTGGGGAGCAGCCGGAATGATTTTATTTGTCCCATTTATTGCTATAGTTAAGTTAATAGCAGATAATACTGAAGAATTAAAAAATATATCTGTACTATTAGGAACAAAGAATAAATAGAGAGGTATTTTGTATCATGACAAACCAAACAAATGATTTAAAGGGAAGTGGGATATTGTCGTATTTGTCTCCCGGTTTGCGGAATTTTTTCAATGAAGCGGGAGAAATTTCCAGATTTGCATTAAGATTTTTTAGAGAAGTATTTATTCCCCCTTATGAATTAAGAGAAGTCGTTAAACAATGCTATGAAATCGGATATAAATCTTTGCCTTTAGTTGGGTTAACAGCATTTATTATTGGACTTGTGATTACTTTGCAATCACGCCCGACTCTTGTTGAATTCGGTGCTGAATCATGGTTACCTCTAATGGTTGGAATAAGCATCATTCGCGAAATCGGACCTGTAATTGTTGCATTGATTTGTGCAGGAAAAATCGGATCAAGTATAGGCGCTGAATTAGGATCGATGAAAGTAACAGAACAAATAGATGCTATGGAAGTGAGCGGAACTAATCCTTTCAAATATATTGTAGTGTCACGAATAATTAGCACTACGATTATGATACCCATTCTGGTTATTATTGGGGATGCCATTGCGCTTTATGGTTCTTATCTGGCTGTGAAAGTTAAGGGATCTGTTAGTCTTACACTTTTCTTTCATCAGGTTTTTGATGGCCTTGAATTTTCGGATGTAATTCCTGCTTTTATTAAAACATTCTTCTTTGGTTTTGCCATTGGCTTGATTGGTTGTTACAAAGGCTACAATTCGAAAAAAGGTACAGAAGGAGTTGGGCGTTCGGCGAATTCTGCTGTAGTAGTTGCTTCGCTCCTTGTATTTATAATAGATTTAATAGCTGTTCAGGTTACAGAGTTTTTGGGATTTATATGATGGATAAAATTGTTTATAAAAGTGAAAAAGCTAATAATGTTAAGGAGTATGGTGATCCTATAATAGAAATTAACCACCTTTATAAATCATTTGGTGACAATAATGTTTTAACTGATTTTAATTTAACAATTAAGAAAGGTGAAAATGTAGTAATACTGGGTAAATCCGGATGTGGTAAATCAGTTCTTATAAAATGTATTGTTGGATTATTAGATTACGATTCTGGTTTTTTAAAAGTATTTGGTGAAGAAATAAATTTATTGAATCAAAATGGCTTGGATAAAATGAGGGCAAGGATTGGTTTTTTATTTCAAAGTAGTGCATTATATGATAGTATGACTGTAAGGGAAAACCTGGAATTTCCTTTGAGAAGACATGGAAAGCATAAATCCAAAATAGAAGTAAATGAATTAATAGAGAAAACTCTAAATCAGGTGGGGCTATTAAATGCAATTGATTTAATGCCTTCAGAACTTTCCGGTGGGATGAGAAAAAGAATTGGACTTGCCCGATCGCTTGTTTTGAAACCTGAAATAATTTTATATGATGAGCCAACTACCGGTTTGGATCCAATAACTGCAAGAGAAATAAGTAATCTAATGCTTCAAATGCAAAAAAGTTATGATACAACGTCTATTATTATTTCTCATGATATGCATTGCGCAAGATTAACGGCAAACCGTCTCGTAATGATGATCGATGGTATAAATTATGCACAAGGAACTTTTGAAGAATTAAAATCAATAAATGACCCTAAGGTACACGCATTCTTTGAAAACGAAGAATAAAATTCACTATGAAAAAGGATGTAAATCATAATATAAAATTAGGAATTTTTGTAGTATCGGGAGTTCTATTACTGGTGATTGGTTTATATTTTATTGGAAACAATAAGAATATGTTTGGAAAAACAATTACATTATATGCCACTTTCCAAAACGTTAGCGGACTACAAGCAGGAAACAATGTACGTTATTCAGGTATTGATATTGGTACAGTTAAGCAAATTTTGATTGTTAGTGATACTACTGTCAAAGTAGAAATGTCAATTGAAGCCAACTTGAAAGAAATAATTAGAAAAAATGCAAGAGCCAGCGTGGGTACAGATGGTTTAATGGGAAATAAATTAGTCAATATTCATCCAGGTACTGTAAGCTTCCCTTTAATTAGTGACGGTGATGAAATATTGAGTATTCAAAATTTAGATGCTGATGAAATGTTGCGTACGTTGGAATATACGAATAGCAATGTAGCCGTAATTTCCGAAAATCTTAAAAACATTACAGGAAATATTAATAATAGTAAAGGAACAATCTATACTTTATTAATGGATACAACACTTATGGAAGGTATAGGTCACACGATTAGAAACCTGGATGTAATGAGTAGTAATCTCTCAATGACCTCTGCAGAACTTTCTGATGTTGTTCATCAAATTAAGGAAGGTAAAGGTTTAGTAGGGGTACTGTTGAATGATTCAATAATGGGAACGGATTTACAAAAAACAATCAGTGAAGTTAAAGCGAGCGGAGAATTAATTAATTTTTCAGCAAATGAACTTAAAACAATCGTTCAAAAGATAAATAATGGAAATGGCTCAATTGGAACTTTATTAAATGATACAGGTACTGCGGGTCGTTTAAAGTCCAGCCTAATTAATATTGAAAACAGTACAAAAAATTTTAATGAAAATATGGAAGCATTAAAGAAGAGTTTTTTACTAAGGGGTTATTTTAAGAGACAAGAAAAATTGAAACAGAATGAAAAGAAGGGCAAATAATTTATATGAACTTTAATGCCTTATTTAAATATTTTAAATTTATATCGAGTTTTTCATTAATCTATTTTATTGTTTTATTTTCTTCTTGTAAGCAAAAGCATAAGAATGCTCCTGAAAAAATTGTTGAGAAAACCGAGTCTATAGATAAGCAGGTAATACAGATTTTGGAAGAGCAATTATTTCAATATAAGAAAGATGGTTTATTAATTTTACTTGAAGATACTTTGAATACATCTGAATGGATTTATGATTTATTTTTTCAAAATCATATGAAGCCATTATGGACAAGGGATGAAAAATTACTTCCTGTTGCTGATTCTCTTTTAAATTTTATAGATCAAGCAAATTATTATGGCCTTTCTTCTAATAAATATTACTTTGAACAATTAAAAACGAGAATAAATCATATATTTAATTATTCGAACAATAAGATTAATGCAACAAGGTTATATGAAATTAATATTTTGCTTACAGATGTTTTTTTCAAATTGGCAGTTGATCTGAATAAGGGACAATTGAATTCGGAGAACCTAAAGCCTAGATGGAAGAGTGACGAAATGAAAATTAATGTTTTATCACTCATTAAAAGCGCTTTATCTGAAAACAGGATTAAGCAATCGCTAGAATCATGTGAGCCTGTATCAAATGAATATCAGTTTTTGAAAAAACATTTAATGAATTACCTTAAAGAATTTAACAAGGATAATTCTTCTAATCCTATTCCAGAGAAATCTAAAATGGATTTAATGTCAAATTATTATTTTAATTCGATTTATGAAGTAGGCAAAGTTTCAGAGAATACAAGCATAATACCTGATTCAATTCAGCTGGTACTAAATTATTTGGAAAATAAGATCAATATTATCTGTGTAAATCTTGAAAGATTGAAATGGGATAATAAGGTAAATGAAGATTATTATGTAATTATTAATGTACCTTCTTATGATTTGAAATTATTCAAATGCGATACATTGGAGTTATATTCAAAAGTTATTATTGGTAAACCTGAGACTTCTTCGCCATTCAGGCTTGATTCAAAAATTACTCATTTTTATATTTATCCTTATTGGACTGTTCCGTTTAGCATTGCAACTAAAGAGATTTTACCGATTTTACTGAAAGACACTTCTTATCTTTCCAGACGCAAGATGGAAGTATTTGATAATTCCGGAAATTTAAAGGACATTAAAAAAATAAAATGGAAAAAATATTCTGAAAAATATTTTCCATTTAAAATACGGCAACGCGATGGAGATGAAAATACATTAGGAGTTTTGAAATTTATTTTTGCAAATAAGTTTGGTATTTATGTTCATGATACAAATTCGAGAAGCTTATTTAATAAGGAGAAACGTGCTTTTAGTCACGGTTGTATTCGTCTTGAAAGAGCAAAAGAATTGGCAAGAGAATTATTGTCTTGTTGTACTATTAATTTTAATTCTGATTCATTAAATTATTATCTTAAAAAAAAGGAGAGGAAAAAAGTTGATTTATTTAAACCGTTACCGATTCATATTCGTTATTTTACTTGTGAAGCTGATTCCAACACTATTTTCTTTTTTAATGATGTTTATCGTTTAGATAGTATAATGTTTGATAAAATAAATTTGTTTAGTACTGAGAAGAAAAAAGTAGTATTTTAAATTGGAAACAAAATAAAAAATCTTATATAATTATTTATTAATGAGTGGGTATTTATTTTAATGTGAATTTTAGTTTAATTTTTGAAGTATTATTTTTCCAAGGTTCTCAACCGGAACAGAAGTATTTGAAAGTATTACAATTCCGGATCTGCTTGTTTCAACAAAACCAATAAAAGAAGCAAACCCACCTGTTAAACCTGACTGCCAAACATAATTCAAATTTTCAGTATTTAAAGGATTCACCATCCACCCTAAAGCGACTGATGTAGAACCGTATTTTTTATTGTTAATTAAAATGCGAGGATTGTGTGTATAATCAAGCACGTCTTTCAATGGGTATTTATCAGTACTTATATTGGCATATAAAAATTTCATCATATCCGTAATATTGCTATTCAAAGCTCCGCTAGGAGCTAATACATTAAAGGTCCAATGATCTGTAATTTTTCCATTTTTACTATGTCCGTTAAGGAGTCTGTTTTTATCATAGTTGAGAGATATTCGAGTATTGTTCATGTTTAATTTAGAGAATATATTTTTTAAAAGAAGATCTTCATAATTACTTTTTGTTTTTAATTCCATAATATGCCCGAGAAGGGAAGTGCCGAGCAACGAATAATGAAAATCATAACCGATTGGTGAGGATAATGAATACTTTTTCAGGAACTCATATAAGTTTTCTTTGGAATAGCTGGCATATGGGTTCTTTTTATTTTTTTTCAAATTGTCAGGTAAATTTGGTAAACCTGATGTATGAGTGGATAAATAACAAAGAAGTATAGGTTGTGGTTTAGTATCCGGATCAGGGTGGCAAACATATTGTGTGTATTCAATTTTTGAATAGTCGTCTGCATTTTTTTGGAAGGGGTTTTCTCTTTGAAGCGGTTTACATATAATTTTTTCATACATAGGGGAAGTAATAGTAACAGGAAGATATTTTTGAATCTGATCATCAGCATTTAATTCTCCTTTTATGACCATGTCAGCGTAGAGAATAGATGTAAAAACCTGGGTTATTTGACCTAATTCAAAAATACTTGATGAATCAGGATGTATTTTGTTTCCTTTTTCTGTTTCACCATAATAAAATATTTGTTCATTTCCTCTATTGTTGATTCCGATTATAAGGGCTAAATCATTATTGTTTTTTATATGTTCGTTGGCAATGCTATCGATAAATAATTTCAACGAACTTTGGGCATTTGTGTTAAATACTATAATTACTAAAAGTATATTAGTCAAAAATGTTTTCATTCTTATTTCTTGTTTTTACAATCATGTAATTTGTTTTTTTTCAGAACCTTATAATATTTTAATTTTCAATAATATTCTGCAGAAATAGTATTTTATAAAAAATAATTTCCTCTTTCTTTAACATGGAAAACCATTAAAGGTACATGTATATGGTTTATTATTTTATGAGTTAAGCTTATGTCAAATATTTTTTGGAATAAAGATCTTTGTCTGGTAGTTAATGCAAATAAATCTGCTTTTGTATCATCTAAATATGAACTTATGGCTTCTTCTGCGTTTTTATTTTCTATCAATTTAAAAGTTAGTTTTTCATAATTGCTACTTTCTTTTACCTGTTGAAAAAATTGTTCTGTTTGACTAAATGTATGTGACTTAGATGGTTTTCCTGTTTCAACATGCAGCATAATAACTTGGGCGTTGAAGTGTTTAGCAAAATCTACTACTTTATTTATATTTTCAAAATCATTTTCGACATAATTTGTTGCAAAAACTATTTTATTAATTTCTTGATAATTTGATGTTTGAGGGACAGCTATAATCGGACAATTTACTTTGTCTATTGCATGTAAGGTATTAGTACCCATGAATATTTCCTTTACACTGGAAGCCCCTTTAGTCCCCAATAATATTAGTTCTGCATTTTTCTTCTCTACTAATGATTGTAGTTGATCAATAAACGGTCCAGCAGAAGTAACTAATTCAATATCTGATTTTATTAAACCAGTAGATGAAAGGATTTTTTGTTTTTGAATTTCTAATAAGTTTAATAGATTATTTTTTATTTCATTTTCAGATGGAATTGCCTTAAGTAGATTTGATGCGTCTGCAAAAATCTGATAAGAATGAAATAAGATAATTTTTGCTTTAAGTATTTGATTGATTTCAACCGCATATTTTAAGGCACTATCAGCATTAATTGAAAAGTCAGTTGCAACTATTATTGTTTTCATTTTTTAGTATCTGTTAACAAGTACAAGTTTTAAATATTATTTTTTAAATTTCGTAATTACTAATATTTGAAATAGAGGAATTCAGAATAGAATGATTTTTAATTGAATTATTTATTAAATTTCAAATGAGAATTATTCGACTTACGTTTAATTTTCGATTTTCAAATAAAGGATATTTGTTTAAAGCTATTGAAGCTACAGTAATATCATACCGATTTAATTACTGTAAATTCATTGAAAATTATAGTTTGTTGTAAATTTAATTTTAAAAACGATGAATACGAATGATAATACTCAGTTTTAAGAAAGACATTAATCAGTGTTTTCATTTTAATAGAGCAATTTACTTCGTTAAAAAGGTTGAAAACAAATCCGTATAAATAAGAAACAATTATTTAATATTAATCTTTTAACTGAATTCTAGCCATATAATTCAAATGCATCTTTTTCTAATTTTTCCTGATGAGACGGATGTGCAATTGCAATTAAAGCTTTTGCTCTTTGTGCAATATTTTTACCATATAAATCAGCGATACCATATTCAGTTACGACAAAATGTACGTGAGCTCTTGTTGTAACAACACCGGCACCGGGTGTTAAGACAGATGAAATTTTGGATTTTCCTTTCGATGTAACAGAGGATAATGCGATTATAGGTTTACCACCTTCACTTAATGCAGCTCCACGAATAAAGTCCATCTGCCCTCCAACGCCGCTTATAATTTTTCCGCCGATGGAGTCAGCACAAACCTGTCCGCTTAGATCGATTTCTACTGCACTGTTTATGGCAGTTACTTTATCATTTCTTCTTATCACAGAAGCGTCATTTACATAAGCAACATCCAATAATGCAACCATTGGGTTATCGTGTATAAAATCATATAGTTTGCGAGTACCCATTGCAAAGGCAGCGACTATTTTTCCTGGATGTTTATTTTTTTTTGTACCGTTAATTACTCCGTTTTCAACTAAAGGAAGAATAGCATCTGTAAACATTTCTGAATGTATACCTAAATTTTTGTGATTATTTAAACATTGTAAAACGGCACCGGGTATTCCACCAATTCCCATTTGTAGAGTGGCATTATCATCAACAATTGAAGCAATATATTTACCAATAGCAATTTCAGTTTCCGTAGCTATTGCCGGCTTAATTTCAAAAATAGGGGTTTCTATATATACGGCCATTGTAAATTTACTGTAATGGATTTGACCATCACCATGTGACCTGGGCATATTAGGGTTTACTAAAGCAATTATTTTTTTTGCTTTATCTGTTGCTGCTTTTGCTATATCAACTGATACGCCAAGGGAACAAAATCCATGTTTGTCGGGAACAGAAACATGAATAAGAGCAGTATCGATTGGCATAATTCCTTTTCGAAATAAAGCAGGAATTTCACTTAGAAAAACCGGAATGTACTGTACGTTTTTATGATTAACGAATTTTCTTAAATTATTTCCGATAAAAAAGCTGTTAATCCGAAATGAACTAGCGTATTCAGGGTTTGCATAAGAAGCCTCGCCTTCAGTATGTATGTGTGTTATTTCAACATTTTTTAATTCGTTATGTCTTGATGTAAGTGCATTTATAAGAACTTGAGGAGTTGCAGCTCCACCATGAATAAAAACTCTTTCATTGCTATTTATTATACTTAAGGCTTCGTCTGCTGTATTATATTTTATCACGGATTATATATTTCTAAATTATTTAGCATGAAAAGCAATTACAGGAATTTTTGTATGATGAGTAATTAGCTTAGTCAGGCTTCTATCAAAAAGTTTGGTAAAAATATTTTTTTTCCTAGTAGAGATTGCTAGCAGGTCAGCATGTTCTTCTTCTAATATTAAATTTAGATCTTTTGAAATACTATAACCAATAATAAATTTAAATGAAATATTTTTGTAAGAAATCTTTTCAAGAACTTCTTTTTTGAATATTTCAAAGAGATCTCTTTCAAGGTTATCGGTAAGTGTTACAGCAGATTCATGAATAACTAATATTTCAGTATTAAATTTAGATGCAATAGTTGAAAGAAACTGAATAGATTCAATATCGTTTTTATGGTAATCGGTTGCAAAAACTATTTTTTTGATATCGTTAAACGCAGCATTTTGTGGAATAACAAGAACCGGACACGTTGCTTTTTCCATGACGGAAGTAGCAATGCTTCCTAAAAGTAAGCCTTCAAGGTTACTGGCACCTTTAGTTCCCATAATAATAATATTTGCTTTATTTTCTTTAGCCAGAGATATGATATTATCTACAGCAAAACCAAAGCTTACATTATTTTCAATAACCAGGTTGTTATTTTTTATTATTTCATTTTGAAGATAAAAATTCATATTATTTTTATTCTCAGCAAGCAATTTTTCTTCATTGATTTCCTCAAAAGGTACTTCAACTGTTAATGTTGGTAAATGAGTTGAATTATGTAGAATTATTTTTGAGTTGAATTTACTTGCAAATTTCATTGCATAATTTACTGCGTTATCTGCGCATTTTGAAAAATCAGTAGGTACCAGAATTGTTTTCATTTTTTTAATATTATTTTGAATTATAATTTCTATTTTATTTATTTACTATTAATTTTAAGTAACTATTTTACTATTCTTTTAATTTTTAAGAAACACATCAAATAAAATTCAATCTATATTGATTTCAAAAACCTGATTTAATTGTGGAATCTGACAATTCCAGTTATATACTTCTTTTATTTTATTTTTTAAACCTTCAGCTCCATCTTTTTCGCCATGAATAATAAAGATTTCTTCAGGTTTGTTGGAAATTTTATTCAGCCAATTAATAAGTTCACGTTGATCAGCGTGCGCTGATAGTCCGCCGATATTTATAGTCTTAGCTTTTACAGGATATAATTTACCAAATAATTTTAATTCAGTAGCTCCTTCAAGTAAACTTCTTCCTCGTGTTCCTTCGGATTGATATCCAACTAAAAGAATACTTGCTCTCGGGTCACCGAGATAATTTTGAAAATAAACTAAGACTCTTCCACCTGAAGCCATTCCGCCGCCGGCGATAACAATTTTTGAATTTTTGTCCTTAACCAGTTTCCATGTTTCCTGAATGGTTTGAATGCTTATAATATCTTTACACATTTCGTTACAATCTTCTATCGAAAGTTTATGCCATTCGAGGTTATGATGAAAAACTTCAAGAGCATTTTTCCCCATTGGACTATCCATGTACACAGGAATAAGGGGAATGGCATTTTTCTTTCTTAGATTCCATAATATATACATTAGCAATTGAGTACGTTCAACGGCAAAACTTGGTATTATTATGGTTCCATTATTTTTCGCAGCATTGGAAATTGCATCAATAAGAGTTTTTTCCATATTCTCAGGATGGATTCTATTTCCATAGGTTGATTCAATAAAGAGAACATCGGCATGCTCCGGTTTTTCGGGCGGAAACATTAGCAGGTCATTTTCTCTGCCAATGTCTCCGGAAAAGACAAATAGTTTATTTCCTATTTTTAATTCAATAAATGTTGCTCCAATTATATGTCCTACATATCTAAAGCGAAGAGAAATATTTTCGTAAATAATTATCCATTTATTTAATGGTTGAGATTCAAAGTGTGGAATAGTTTTCTCTACATCTTTTGAGTTGTAAAGAGGTTTAGCTGGTTTGTGTTTTGAAAAACCTTCTTCATTGGCTCTATCAGCATCTTCTTCCTGAATTCTTGCACTATCACGAAGTATAATGTTGGCGATTTCTATTGTAGGTCCGGTGGCAAATATTTTACCTGTGAATCCTGTTTTTACAAGAAGGGGTAGAAAACCAACATGATCTAGATGGCCATGTGTAAGAAGTACAATATCGATTTTGCTGCTTTCAATCGGTAATTTTTCCCAATTTAAAAGACGTAATTTTTTTAATCCTTGAAAAAGTCCGCAATCAACAAGAATATTTTTTCCAAAAACGGTAAGTAAATATTTTGAGCCGGTAACAGTACCTGAAGCCCCTAGAAATGTGATTTTTATTTTTTGATTATTTTCCATTTTTTATAAAGCTTTCAATGTTATATTAATAAAATTAGTTGCGTCAGTGGTACTAATTTATTTTAAATGATAATATATTTATGAAATAATTGTATCTTTTTTGCATAAAGAATTTGCTTCATTAAGAATTGAAGTGCGTCTTTTTGAATTAATTTTGGCCAGTGAAAGTAATTCCGGGTTATTATTTATTTCTTTGCATAAGACTATTTTATTTTCAAGAAGCATTTGTTTTTCTGATTGAGTTATTGAAAGCAGGCAAGTTATGGGATATAAACCTGATTGATCAATTTGTTCACGTAACCCTGCGAGAATTGGATAATCCCAACTAATTAAATTTAGGCCTATACAATTCCCATATTGAATTGCATCTGAGGTGAATTTTGTATTCGTTACTACCCATCCTTGATGGACTTTGTTTTTATGTTCGGGCAATTTTAACCATTCATTTTCAATATCTTTAAAGCGTGAATGAATATAAAGTGGGATTTTTACGTCACTATTTATTCCCGGCGTATTGTGGTATTTACATTCGATCATACAATATTTGTCAGTCTTTATAGCAACGATATCGACTTCATGTATCACACATTTTCCTTTAACGAATTCACCAACTGAAGTTTTGAATCCCTGGTATTTTAATATTTCTGCATAGTATTTTTCAAATGGAAAACCTGACGGCCCAAGCTCCATTATTGCTTGTTTTAATTTATATTTTGCTGCAAATGGTTTAGATAAAGTTTTTAATAAATTGAAAGCGTTGCGGTAAATATTTTTTGTCGAAATCCCTTCATAGAGAATTTTTTCAATTTTATTAATGATCGTATTTATTGTTTCTTCATTTGCACCTGAATGTTGTAATGATTTTTTTAATTTATCCGAAGAAAAAGGTACTATTTCGCCGGATGATTTTTTAACTAAAGTTGTCTTCATTGGGAATTCCCTGGTGAATTATTATTTTAAAATATATTTGATAATCCTATTTGATAATAGTATAGATTTTTATCCGAATATCCAAAATTGATTTTAAGATATTTAGTATTTATGAGAAACATCATTTGTTGATATGATAATGGTCATACTAGAAGCTATGGGTTAAATTACTTTTGATAGAAATCAAATGACTAACTTAGCCGAGGAAAATTTATTAATTTTTGAAGCTATGGATGGTAATGAAGGCAATTCAGCCCTTTTCTTTTATGCCACGGAGGGTATTCTCGTGATTGATGATAAAGGGTTTATTGTACGCATTAATCCTAGTGCAGAAAAACTATTTGGTTATGATGATAATGAACTCTTGGGAAAAAAGATTGAAATTCTTGTTCCTCAAAGACATGAAAAGAATCATCAGGAACACCGTTCGAGATTTCATAAAAACCCACATGCCAGATCGATGGGTATTGGATTGGAACTTTTTGGATTAAGAAAGGATGGCACAGAATTTCCAATCGAAATTAGTTTAAGCCCTTATAATAGTAGTGATGGTAAATTTGTTATTGCTTTTATTGTTGATATTACTCTTCGAAAAAAAGCGGAAGATGATTTTAAAAATTATTCGGCAGATCTTGAAAAACAAGTTAAGAACAGAACACTAGTTCTGGAAGAAGCTGTTGCAGAACTTGAAAGGACTCAGAATGATTTGAATGAAGCACTTGAAAAGGAAAGAGAATTGAATGAATTAAAATCCCGTTTTGTTTCGATGGCCTCTCACGAATTTCGTACACCTTTGGCAACTATAATGTCATCACTTTCATTGGTGACAAAATACGGAGAATTAAATGAAAAAGATAAACAGAAAAAACACATCAGCCGGATTAAATCTGCCATTAGCGACTTAACCGATATTTTAAATGATTTTCTTTCCGTAAGTAAATTGGAAGAAGGAAAAGTTCTATGTGTACCTGAAGAATTTGATATTGCCGGTTATATTTCTGAAATTATTTTGGAAATACAACCACTTGCAAAAGAGGGGCAGAAATTAATGTATGAGTCAGTTGGAAAAACCAATGTTTTCTTGGATAAAAAGTTGTTAAAAAATATTTTATTTAATTTGATTTCTAATGCAATCAAGTTTGCTCCTGAAGGGAAGCCCGTAATTATAAAAACAGAATGTTTTGATTCAAAAATTAGTATAGTTGTTCAGGATTTTGGTATTGGAATTTCTCCGGAAGATCAAAAACATCTTTTTGAGAGATTTTTCAGAGGTCGTAATGCAACTCATATTCAAGGAACAGGATTAGGATTAAATATTGTTGCAAAATATGCTGAACTTATGGAGGGAAAAATTGAATTTAAAAGCGAAGAAATGAAAGGCACTACATTTTTAATAAAATTTAAGCAATGAAAAAAATACTTTTAATAGAGGATAATAATGATATGCGGGAAAATACCGCTGAAATTCTTGAATTAGCAAATTACAATGTTTTTACAGCAAAGAATGGAAAAGAAGGAGTAGAACTTGCTCAAAAAGAAAAACCGGATTTGATAATTTGTGACATCATGATGCCAATTTTGGATGGTTATGGTGTACTTCATTTGCTTTCAAAAAATACAGAGACCGAAAATATTCCATTCATATTTCTTACTGCCAAAGCGGAACGTAGTGATATGCGAAAAGGAATGGAAATGGGAGCAGACGATTATTTAACAAAACCATTTGATGACATTGAATTACTCAATGCAATCGAAAGCCGACTTAAAAAAGCTGATTTAATCAGAAAAGAATTTTCAAAAAATATTGATGGCCTTAATGAATTTATTAAAGGTGCTAAGGGAATAGAAGATTTGAAAAAACTTTCAGATAACCGAGAAATTCATAAATTTAAAAAACATGAAAGTATTTATAAAGAAGGTTCTTTTCCGAAGGGTATTTATTTCTTAAATAGCGGGAAAGTGAAAATATTCAAGACCCATGAAATGGGTAAAGAATTTATAACAGACCTTTATAAAGAAGGTGATTTTTTCGGTTACCTGGCATTAATGGATGAATCAAAATATTCTGAAACTGCCGAAGCGTTAGATGAATGTGAAGTGTGTTTTATTCCTAAGGAAGATTTCTATTCGCTTCTATTTCAAAATTCTCAGGTTTCGAGAAAATTTATAAAAATGCTTTCAGATAATCTTGCGGAAAAAGAAGAGCAACTTGTTAAACTTGCTTACAATTCAGTTAGAAAAAGGGTTGCTGATGCATTGGTTGCTTTGTATAACCGATATAAGAAAGACAATAATGAAAATTTCAGTATTAATATTTCACGGGAAGATTTGGCAAATCTTTCCGGAACAGCAACTGAAACAACAATTAGAACATTAAGTGATTTTAAGGAAGAAAAACTGATCGAGATAAAAGGCGGATTAATTTCTTTAATAAATTTTGAAAAACTTTCGCAATTAAGAAACTGAAATTATTTTTTCAATAGAAAAAGTTAAAAGCAAGAATAAATAAATGTTGGAATATTCTATCAATGATTCATATTGTTCGAATATTTAATTTTTTGTAATTTGATTTTAAAGATCTTTCCTATTAAATTTTCTCAAAGCAATCCATGCTGGTATCACAAACCAACTTAAAAGAATACTTCCTGAAAGAATTGTTCCTCCTGTGTTTCCGAAAAAATCTTTGAAGATCGCACCGGTATAACCTAATATTGCAGCGATGTCGATTTTTAACAGAATTAGTATCCTGACCAGGTCAATTGGATTCAGGCACGACATGGTTATCATGTATTTTTCTATAGGATAATCACTGAATTGGAAAAGGAGGAATAAAATTATTCCATCATAAATTAAAGTAAAGTAAAACCATAACAAAATTGTTACACCTATGCCCTTTGCTTTGTCCTTTGTAAAGACAGCAGCAACTAATGCAAAAGCTGTGAAACACGCCGTTAATGCAATTCCCGATAAAAGGAAAATCAAACTGGTTTTATCGCTGGAATAAAGTATTAGCGGTATTCCTGTTCCAATAATGAAAGCTAAACTTAATGCTGTGACAAGGCCTGAAAGAATGCTTCTGAAAATTATTTTTCTTTTTAAAGGTTGAGCTACGAGTAGCTCTATAAATTCTGTAGAGTTATAAAAATAAATCGTTGAAAAAACTCCACAAATTAATGGCAGCACAATTAATTCTATATTTAGTAAACTAATAATAGCTTTCTCAGTAGTTTCTGAAATATTAAAAATACTTAGGCTTATGATTAATAAAGCAGCAGTATAGAAAAGAATAATTTTATTCTTTAAAATATCTAATAAAACATATTTGAAGATTTTCGTCATGCTTTTTGATAACCCATTACTATGGCAATAGCACGGGATAATTTAACTTCCCCGGTTTCTTTTTTAATTAATTCTATATTTTTTTTGAAACTTATTTTTCCTTCCTGCAAATAAATAACTTCATCGACCAAATCATCCAAATCACTTAAGACATGTGAAGTGATTAATATTAATTTATTTTTAATTTTCTCTTTAAGTATTTTTTCTTTAAGAATTTCGGTTGAAACAGGATCTAAACCTGCAGTGGGTTCATCCAGAATTAATATTTTAGGATTAAAAAGAAAAGCAAGACAAGCACTTATTTTTTGTCTTGTACCTCCCGAAAGGGTTCCAAGTCTTTTGGTGTTTATTTTTTCAATTTCAAAGTCTTTAATTAAATCAGTATTACATTTATCCCATGATGTTTTACGTATATCAATAATCATTTCAAATAATTGTCCGATTGTCATGTTGTCGGGGTATCTTCCTATTTGTGGCATATATCCAATGTCAGTACGATAGCTCCATTCGCCAATAATTGTTTTTCCATTTATTAATATATTACCGGAGTCAGGAATTACCAAGCCCAGCATGGTTTTTATTAATGTGGTTTTCCCGGAAGCATTAGGACCAATTAAGGAAATGCAGCCTCCATCGCTAATTGATAAATTGATCAGGTTTAATGCAGTTAATTTCCCAAATTTTTTATTGAGGTTTTCAATTACAATCATAATGCAATAGTTTTCATCAGAGGTTTATCATCTTTTAAATCAACAGGAGTTAAACCAGGAACTGCTTTTTCGGTTTTTTCTAAAAGCATAACAATAAAGCTACGAAACAGCATAATACTGTAAGGCATTCTTTCTGCAATAATGGAGTATAAGCTAACCGGCCGGTATGGAATATCACCGATTCCGTCTTTATTCAAATCATAACCTTCGTATTTATCCCAATAATTATTTATAAATTTATTTAAAACCAAACTCCCATTGGTTGCGACATCAAAAGTGTTTCCGATAAATTTATTTTTTATGACGATTATGTCTGAACAACTAGCCTGAATTTTGAAAGCCCAACCATTACTTTCAAATGTGTTATTTTTTACTTCAATTCTACTGGTGCCTTCCATATAAATTCCAATTGTATTTTTTGAAAAATGATTTTTCTCTACTTGACTATCAGAAATATCTTTCATAAGTATTCCATACGACGATTCTCCTTGGTTTTGAGAAAATACATTTTCTGTCATTGTTACTTTGTGGGAATACATTACTGCCACGCCAGCACCATTGAAATTAAAAGTATTTCCTGTGTATACATTTTGATGGGAAAACATAAAATGTAATCCATATCGTAAATTATTTTCGCTAAAATTATTTTTAATGAATGAATTTGTTACAAATTCAAAATATATTCCATCCCTTTGCCCGGTAATATAATTATTGGAAATGTACATTGAATCTGATTTCCAGCAATGAATACCATTTCCTGATTGAAGTTCATGTTCTGAATATGATTTGATGTGATTTCCCTGAATAATGCAATGGGAAGCATTCAGACAATAAATACCAAAGAAAACATTTTCTAATATATTATTTTTTATGATAATATTTCTTGAATTCTGAATATGAATGGCGCTTAATTCATTCATATCTGAAAATCCGGTATTAATGAATTTAAACCCGTTAATAATTACATTATCTGAAGCGATACTAATTATTTGATATTTGTTTCCACCGTCCAGCGTGGGATGATTTTCTCCAATAAGAACTAAAGGTTTTTCGATTACCAGATTGTTAATCAAGTAATGTCCATTTTTAAACGTGAGACTATCGCCAGCAACAGCGTTTTTAGCAATTGTGTTTAATCTTGAAGAACTAAAAGTAGGGTTTACTAAATAATTACGACCCTTAACAGGTAGTAGTAGAAAAAATAAGAAGTAGATAAGGCAACAAAAGATAGTTTTTACCATTAGGAGAAATCATTTCAGCGAAATTACATTTTGAAAAGCAATAGTTTCGCCTCCATTTGATTTTATATATTGATTAGCATCTTCAATTGTTGAAAAAGCTGCCAAATTACCACCCATCGGGCTTCCTAATGAAGGGTTTTTTACTAAAAAAGAATGTTTAAAATTTATTAATTGTCCGGGACCCTTGAAATTATTTATATAAACCTCTTTAATATGATTTATGTCAATACTCCCTTCTTTAACAAATTGTTGAGCACAAGTAAGATCATCCATAAAAAATATTTTTCCTTTTTGAGAAACAATTTCAACGCCAAATTTTTTATCTATGATGGTCATTTTACAATAGTTGCAATTGTCTTTACCATAATTAATTGGCCTAATTTCATTGGAGCAGGCGTTCAAAGTAAATACCAATATCATTGCAGTTGTTAATGTAGAAGACAATTTCGTTAATTTCTTTTTATTTTTTTTCCATTGAATGAATGTTAAAATAAACATAAAAAAACCACTTCCAATAAAGAACCAACCGCCGATATCAGGAATTGAAAAAGCACCGAAGTTTAGCATTTGTTTGTATCCAATTAATGGAGGTTGATAAGCCATGCCGGGAACCTGTATTGGAGCAGTAGGATCAAGGTTGTGTCCGTAATTATATTCCCAATAATAAAAGTCGGCCATTGATATGGCAGAAAAAATCAAAAACATTACCATCCATACATAAAGTAATTTTCTATTATTAATGAAACCTACAGCCATTCCGAATAAACTAAAGAATATTAAAATGCCCGGCAAAACTTTGAATTCTATAAATTCTTCTGCATGTAATGTTTTCATTCCTATATAATGATTTAATCCATTTACTGTTTCAATATTTCCGGTTAGTTTATTGGCCCAGATTTTTAGAGATAATCCTTCCGGATATTGTGGTGCTGATAAATCAATTTTCCAAATTGGAAACATTAAAGCTCCCATTAGTAATAAAGATGAAAAGATAATAGCAATTCTATTTCCGGTTCCTGTAATTTTTGATTTCATTAGGTTCATTTAGTTTCAAAAAAAATCGGGAGGCATTATGCCTCCCGATATAAATATTATTTTGCTTTTTTACCGGTACTAAATGAGATTGGGCTATTACTATTGGCAGGAGATACACGAACATAACCTTGCATTTCCTGATGTAAAGCACTGCAAAAATCAGTACAATACATAGGGAATACACCTGTTTCGAGAGGTATCCACTTCAATGTAGAAGTTTCACCTGGCATGATTAATAACTCTGAATTAACAGCGCCTTTAATTGCAAATCCGTGTGGTACATCCCAATCCTGTTCTTGATTTGTAACATGGAAATACACCTCATCACCTAATTTTATTCCTTCAATATTATCTGGAACAAAATGAGAACGAATGGCAGTCATATACACATGAACTTTTTTTCCTTCGCGAACAACTTTAGCTTCTTTTTCACCTTTTGTTGCGTAAGGATTCATATTGTCTTCGATCTTATAAATTTTTACTGAGTTTTTGGTTATAATATCTGCAGGGCAAGCTTGTGCATAATGTGGTTCGCCAGCCGTAGGGAAGTCGAGAATTAATTGCATTTTATCTCCGGAAATATCATACAATTGCGCGCTTTGTGCAAGTTCTGGTCCAGTAGGCAAGTATCGATCTTTTGTAATTTTATTATATGCTACAACGTATTTACCAAATGGTTTTCTGCTGTCTCCACCCGGAACACATAAGTGACCGATAGAATAATAAGTTGGAACTCTGTCAAGAACTTTCAGGTCTTTAATATTCCATTTTACTATTTCGGAAGAAACAAAGAATGAAGTATATGCATTTCCATTAGCGTCGAACTCAGTATGTAGAGGTCCTAAGCCGGGTTTTTTTACTTCGCCATATAATACAGATTCATATTTTAAAACCGGAATGCCATCATACTCGCCATCGAATTGTTTGTCAGCTATGGCTTTTTGCATTTTTGTAAAAGAAAAAACAGGAATAAGTGCTGCCAGCTTTCCACTACCTACAATATATTCACCGGTTGGATCAACATCGCATCCATGTGGTGATTTAGGACAAGGCATGAAATAAACCATATCTTTCAATTCTTTCGGATCAAGAACCAATACTTCTTTTAATATTTCAGAAGTAGCCATTTGTTTTTTTTCATCAAAGACATTATGAGCGTAATTAGAGATTGTCTTTTTTCCCTTTCCGGCGGCAACATATTCTTCAGCTTTTTTCCAATTTACAGCCATAATAAAATCTTTATCTTTTTGTGAAGCATTTACTTCGAGCAGGGAATTAGCTTTTTCAGAATTATAACAAGAAAAGAAAAACCATCCATGTGAAGGACCTTTACCGGCATGACTTAAATCGAAATTAACAGGTGGTAATAAAAGCTGAAATGAAATGCTCATATGTCCTGTTGTTTTATCTACACCAATAAAACTTACCGTTCCTTTGAAGTTCTCTTTATAAGAATCAATTGAAACATCTGTTTTGTCTCCAATAGGAACACTAAAGCGCGTACCGGCAATTACATATTCGGTGTTTTCAGTAATAAACGGAGAAGAGTGATTTCCGGCACTATTTGGAAGTTCAATTATTTCTTCAGTACGAAATGTAGCTAAATTAACACGAGCTACACGTGGAGTATTATTTCCGTTACAAAATATCCAACGGCCATCTACTTCTCCATTCGTTTGGGAAAGTTCTGTGTGGTGAAGATCATCCCATGGCATCATTCCATGTGTAGTATTGAGCATAGGTTTTGTTTCTTCACTGTATCCATAACCATTTTCAGGGTTAAGTGAGAATACAGGAACAATTTTTAATAATCGACCCGATGGAAGACCATAAACATTAAGTTGACCGCTAAAGCCTCCCGAAACGAAATTATAGAATTCATCATATTTACCGGGAGCTACATATGCTTTTTGTGCAGCATCATTATTTACAACTTCTGTTGCGCCTTTAGGTTTACAGGATTGTATAAGTATAGCACTAATTGCTATAAGAGAAATCTTTATAAAAATATTCTTTTTCATGTGATTGTAATTATAGGTTTAATAATTATTTAACTCCATCGTTTTTACGCATAAATTCATAAACATTACGCGCATCAGCATCTGATAAATTTTGATTTGGCATTCTTACTAAACATTCTTCTAACATAGCCTGAGCAGCAGGATCTTTATTAAGCATCTCATCTGTATTTGTCGAAAAATTCATAACCCATTCTGCTTTTCTGCGGGAAGTGACATTTTTCCAACCTGGCCCAACCAGTTTCTCATCGGTAAGCTTATGACAGGCAGAACATTTTAAATCATATACTTTTAAACCACTTTCAGCCATGGCTTTATCCAAGGTAGCACCCAATTCAACATTTGAAAATTTTCCAACGCCTTTTGCATCAAGTGCTGCAGCTTTTTCACCGGAGGCATCTTCAGACATTAATCCTTTGTTATCCTGCTTGTTTTCAGCCGGAGTTTGATCTTTATTGGAACCGCAACCAAAGGCAATTACTGCAATCCCCGTAATAATGAAAGAAAGAATCTTTAGTTTCATATTTTTATTATTTTCTAGATTAATAATTTATTTTTTATAATTGAAGTCAAATGGAAATTATTATTTATGTTTTTAAAATTGTATAATTTTTAATAATTATAATGCATAATTTCAATTAAAACGATTATACGTAACTATTTTCCATTTGGTAAAAATATTTAGGTCAATTAGTCTATGAAATGATATATATCATGTTTGATACTGATAAAAGTCAAGGTTAGATTTTATATAGTTTATTCAGAGTTCTCTCTCGGATAATTTTCAAGAAGCCTCAAACTAATTACATCGACACTGTAAAAACCAAATTCTTCTGCAACTTTTCCTTTTATAATATAACATCCTTTTCCCCGTATAGGAAAATCAAAACAAACTTTTGGAAAATGTGTTGTATCAAAAAATAATCCTTTTTGATCAATAAAAGTTCCGAACATCATTCTTTCATTGTATTTAGTACGAGTATGTTTAGTAGTAACCAGGTAGCCGGGGATTTCAATTACTTTACCAGTATGAGATGCAAGATCATTAACGGTGAAATTATTTTTTAATGATTCTTTAAGCAAGGAAAAAGGTGAGTCAAGTGCAAACCCAAGTATTTCTTTTTCATCAAAAGCATCATCCATTCGATGATAGTTTAAAGCTGGAAATACAAATTCGTTTTTTTTAACTTCGAATAATTCATTTGACACTTCTGTTTTATTTTTTCTTCCAATAGTTGTATGAATATCCCATAACAACTGTTTCTTAGTTCGTTTGGTAAAACGAAACGAACCTATTCGTATTAAAATCCTAAGTTGGTCAACAGAAATGGTAACACGTTTCATAAAATCTTCCAGACTTTTAAAATCGCCATTTACAAATCGTTCTTTAATTACTGTTTCTGCTACGAAAGATTCAAGTTCAGCGATGTGAATGAAACCGAGATAAATATCATTGTCTATAATGCTTGTTAAATAATTACTTTTATTTATTTCGGGCGCATGAATGTTTGCTCCATTCATTCTTGCTTCGTGTATATAATACTCTGTCCTGTAAAATCCTCCGAAATTATTTATGACTGCAACCATATGTTCTAAAGGAAAATATGTTTTAAGGTACAGGCTCTGGTAACTTTCAACAGCATAAGAAGCGCTGTGTCCTTTTGAAAAAGCATAGCCGGCAAAACTTTCTATTTGCCGCCAAACTTCTTTTACTATGTCTTCTGAATATCCTTTTAAATGGCAATTCGATAAAAACTTCTCTTTAACGAAAGAAAATTCTTCACGTCCCCGGTATTTTCCGCTCATGCCGCGACGAAGCATATCTGCTTCGCCGAGTGTAAGGCCGGCAAAATAATGAGCAACTTTAATTACATCCTCCTGATAAACCATTACTCCAAAAGTTTCTTTTAATAAATCATACAACATAGGCGGAGTTTGGAATGTAGGTGGGTGACCTTTCGACCGAAGTATATATTCGCGCATCATTCCGGATGAAGCAACTCCGGGTCGAATAATTGAACTTGCAGCTACAAGACTGATATATGTATCAGCTTCGAGTTTCTTTAATAACATTCGCATTGCCGGACTTTCAATATAAAAACATCCCATGCATTTTGACTCTCTTAAATTTTTTCTGATTAATTCATCTTTCTTAAATTGTTTAATATTGTGAATATCTATATCAACACTTTTATTTTTCTTTACAAAGTCGATGCTGTCTTTAATATGACCAAGCCCCCGTTGGCTTAGAATGTCAAATTTATAAAGTCCTACATCTTCAGCTTCAATCATGCTGAATTGTGTCAGAGGAAAACCTTTGGGAGGAATTGAAGTAGCAGTATAATAATGTATTGGTAATTCTGAAATCAAAATTCCACCGGCATGAATATTTAAGTGACTTGGAAAGTCATTAATAACTGCTGAATATTTTTTTATCAGCGAAGGAATTTTTCCTGTTTGATTTTTTAATCCTTCAAGCTGAATTTCATCTATATCGGCTTTTGGTAATCCAAATACTTTTCCAAGTTCACGAATTACTGAATTCTCCTGAAAAGTACTATAAGTTGCCAGTAGAGAAGTATGGGTTTTGGTATATTTTTTAAAAATATAATTAATTACATCGTCTCTGTCTTTCCAGGAAAAATCAATATCAAAATCGGGAGGACTTGTTCTATAGGGGTTTAGAAATCGTTCAAAATAAAGATCAAGATCAATAGGGTCAACATCAGTAATTCGGAGCAGAAAAGCAACTATGCTGTTTGCGCCGCTTCCACGGCCTATGTAGAAATAACTTTTATGTCGTGCATATTTTACAAGGTCCCAATTAATTAAAAAATAGGATGAGAATCCTTGTTCAGTTATGGCCTTTATTTCTTTTTCAATCCTTTCTATAATTTTATCATTAAGATTGGGATAACGATAGTTTAAATTTTCTGTACAAATTTCACGTAAGAGGATTTCATCACATTTTTCTGAACCTGTGAATGTTTTTTTATTTTTACTTTTTCCAAATTCAAAATTTATGGAGCTATTGTTTACGACAAAAAGTGTGTTATTTATAATCTGAGGAATCCATTCATAGCACTTTTTTAATTCAGATTCTGTACACATTATTTCAAATTCACTAGCCTGATCATTTAAAGGTAATTTGCTCAACAAAGTATTATTAGCAATTGCTCTTAGAAGCCGGTGTGCATTAAAGTCAATTTTATTTCGAAAAGTGACGGGAGAAAGAATAACAAGTTTTGAAAAACTATTTTTCCATGGCGAAAAATTTAATTTATTTATTTCGGTGGGCTTTAACCCGATATATTCGTTTTCATTTAATTTTCTAAAAGGATGGGAGAGAGGGTAAATTAAAAAAGAATCATTGAATGAAAGTTGTGATAAAGTAATTAATTCTTTGTTTTCATTCAGGCTTGAAAGATAATCGTTGAGCTCCCTGAATCCTTCATTGTTTCTAGCCAGTCCGATGAATTTTTGATCTGTCCCATTTCGAAAATCAATTCCTGCAATTGGTTTAATTCCTAAGGCTATACTTCTTCTTACAAAATCTAAGATACCGGAAGTGTTATTAATATCAGTTAATGCAATTGCTTGGATATTGTTTTTTTTAGCTTCATTAAGAAGCTGAGCAGGAGACAAAATTCCATATTTAAAACTGAAATAAGTGTGACAGTTGAGAAACATAAATTTTCATTGAATTTTTTTACGGACTCCATTGAAGGGATTAAATTCACGTAATTTAAAACTGTTTCCTATAGCCCGATGTATTTTGTCCTCGCCGTATCGTTTTCGTATTTTATCCATGGCCTGGTAGAGTTGTATAATTTCCTGACTGTCTTCGAATAAATTTATCTGATGACATCCGCCAACGAGATGACTGAATCGAACTCCAATAAGACGAATTAGCAATCTTTTATTATATAATTTTTCAAAACGTTCTTTCACAATTGAAATCAGGGTATGATCACAAGAAGTATAAGGAATTCTCAATTGCATAGTATGTGTGTTAAAATCCGAGTAACGTATTTTTACTGTTACACATGCAGTGAGTTTATTTTCGGATCTGAGCTGGAAAGCAAGTTTTTCTGTCATAGAGATTAACAGAGAATTAATCATAGTAACATCAATAGAATCAGTTTCGAAAGTTTCTTCTGTAGAAATACTTTTTCTTTCATTGTAAGGAACAACGGGAGAATTATCTATGCCATTAGCTTTTTTCCAGATTGTAATTCCATTTTCTCCGAGTACCATATTCAATAGTTCTACAGGCATTTCCTGGAGAGTAAAAACTTTTTCTACCCCCATGCTTCGCAGAAGTTGGTAAGTCTTTTCACCAATCATTGGAATCTTTTTTACTGAAAGAGGAGCAAGGAAATTTTTCTCAGAACCAAAATCAATTTTTTTTTGTCCATTAGGTTTGGCTTCGCCGGTAGCAACCTTACTAACAGTTTTATTTTGTGAAAAGCCAAGTGAAATTGGAAGATGGGTTTCTTTAATGATTGATTGTCTTAACTCGCAGGCAAACGTATAACAGCCAAAAAACCTGTCCATTCCTGTCAGGTCAATAAAGAATTCATCAATTGATGCTTTTTCATACAGTGGAACTTTTTCGCGAATAATTTCAGTGATTGTGTCGGAGAACTTTGAGTATTCTTCATAATCACCTCGAATAATGATAGCTTCCGGGCAAAGACGGCGTGCAATTTTCATTGGCATAGCAGAATGAATACCAAACTTCCGGGCTTCATAACTACATGCTGCTACAACACCTCGGTCACTAGTTCCACCAACTAATACGGGCTTTCCTTTTAAAGACGGCTTTTGTAATACGGAAACGGAGACAAAAAATGAATCCATATCCATATGAACAATAGTTCTGTGATTGTCGAATGTCTGCATTACAGTCTTTTGTATAGACAGTAATATAATCATTTGTTATTAATAAATAAGTCAGTGGTTAATAGATAGTCGTTATTAATAATGAGTATTGAATTGAAAGTGGGGAGTGTTCAATTTAATAATATTAACAATTTGCGTTTATTTAGTGTTGAAAATTTATCATATATGTCTTTGTAAAGGCTAATTTTGTTGTAAATTTGAGAAAATACATTATTATGAACTTAACTATCGACAAACAAGAGAAGTATGCTCTCGTAACTATTAAAGAAACAAAGCTTACTTCTAGTGTAGCACCTGAACTCAAAGCGGAAATTGTAGTTCTTCATCATGAAGCAACAAAGAATATGATTTTTGATATGACAGATGTTCAGTATTGCGATTCTTCCGGATTAAGTGCTATCCTTGTTGGATACCGAATGTGCAGAGATAGCAATGGAATGTTTGTTCTTGCCGGTGTTCAGGATCACGTTAAAAAGCTAATCTCTATTTCACAATTAGATAGTATGCTCGTTCAGGTTCCTACTGTTAATGAAGCTATTGATCTGATTTTTATGGAGGAAGTGGAAAAACATTTACACAAAGAATAAAGCAGTATGAAAATTTTTACCTCTGTTATTTTTTTTCTAGTTTCATATTTAATAACATCAGCACAGTGTGTGCCTGATACTTCAATTACACATAACAGACCCGGAAATTATCCTGATACTATTACCGGACTTCCTCATTCTATAACCGGTCAGCCATATTCAACTGTTATTCAAGTGAAGGTTTTAACCGATTCTACAGTTGGTACGCTAACCGGAATTGTAGATTCTATAGTTGTTGAAAATGTGACAGGATTGCCTTCCGGATTTTCTTATTCATGTACTCCATCAGGCTGTAGTTTTCCCGGTGGTTCAGATGGATGTATTACTTTGTCAGGATCTGCACCTACAATTCAAATGGTAGGTTCTTATCCACTGGTGGTTCAATCAACAATTTATTTTAAAATATTTGGTACCCCACAAACATTGCAGAACGATATACTCGGCTATTCAATCGTTATAGATACTACGACGGGTATTTCTTCGTTAGATAAAATCAATTTCTCTGCCGGGCAAAATAGTCCGAATCCGGCGAAGGAATACACAGTAATACCTCTGACAATTTCTCATCCCGAAGAAATTTCATTAACCATTGTCAATCTAATAGGGAAAAAAGTATTAAGCCGTTCTTATAATCTTCAAAAAGGTAAGACAAATATTACTTTAGATTTACATAATCTTCAGCCGGGTATTTATCTTTATACATTTTCGAACGGACTTACTTCGGTAGCTAGAAGAATGATCATCACCAATGACTGATGATTTTTGAGGTAAGCATCTTGGGCAGTAGCTCAGCGACTCCGATTTATCAAAGACATCCTACCGCTCAGGTACTTAATATTCATGAACGGTTATTCTTAATTGATTGTGGTGAAGGAACGCTTATACAAATGAACAGGTATAAGATTAAATTCCATCGTATAAATCATATTTTTATTTCTCATTTACATGGAGATCATTATTTAGGCCTTGTCGGACTACTTTCTACCATGCATTTGCAAGGTCGTGTTTCGGAATTACATATTTATAGTCATGAGCCCTTAAAAGAAATTGTAGAAATTCAATTGAAATATTCTGAAACTACGTTGAGATATCCACTGCATTTTCATTTTCATAATCCATTAAAACCTGAATTGATTTTTGAAGATGAAAATATTGCAATACGAACAATAATTTTAAATCATCGGATACCTTGTACGGGATTTATATTTTCCGAGAAGCCCGGTTTAAGAAAACTTATCAAGGAAAAATTGCATCAATACCAAATACCTGTTGAAGTATATCAGGACCTTAAGAACGGAAAAGATTTTATAGCTGCTGATGGTAATAAAATAAGTAATTCAGAGCTAACAACTGACCCGCGACTTCCAAGAGCCTATGCTTTTTGTTCAGACACTTCTTATGACGAAAGAATTATTCCTGTTATAGAAAACATTAATTTGCTTTACCATGAAGCTACATTTCTAAGTGATAAAGCCGGAAGAGCAAAAGAAACATTTCATTCTACTGCGGCGCAAGCAGCGTTGATTGCTAAAAAAGCAAATGTAAAGCGATTAATAATAGGTCATTTTTCTGCCCGATATAAAAATCTTTATCCTTTACTCGAGGAAGCCAGGGAAGTATTTACAGAAACAACATTGGCTATTGAGGGAGATACTTTTAAAATTGAATAGGGTAGAGGATTAGAAAGGTTTAATATTCGCTGAAGTTTTCTTTAACTTTTTTAATTCAGCTTCAAGATTACGAATAGCATATCGTGTTCCTTCCCGGAAAGCAGAAAATGCATTGGGAATTTTTTCAAGATTTACTTTGTCTCGGGAATATTCTTCAATATTTGTAATAAGTTTTTTAAGCTCATTGAGTTCGAAAATGGCAATGCTGGATTTTATTTTATGAGAAACAGCATGTGTTTCTGTCCAGTCATGACTCGCAATAGAATGAGAAAGTTTCTGAACAGCTTCCGGAACTTGTTTAAGAAATATCTCCATCAATTGAATAGTCAATTCCTGATCCCCGCCGGTAAATTTTTCCAGAAAATCCAAATTCATTCCAGCCTCTTTGTAATTGGAAATTGCAGTAGTGTTATTTTTCCTCGGCCCTTTTATATTTGAATCTAATGGTTTTACATATTTTATTATAGTGAAATATAATTCTTCAGGAGTATAAGGTTTAACAATATAATCATCCAAACCGGCTTCTTTAGCTTTAGCTTTTTCCTTGTCGGAAGCATCAGCCGTTATAGCAATCACAGGGATGTTTCGCATTTCTTTCCTTAATCGAGTGCGTATTTCATGTGTAATTTCATATCCATCCATCTCAGGCATCTGGATATCCATTAATACTAAATCGAAATTATTCTCCCGTAATTTATTTAAAGCAATACGTCCGTTTTCTGCTGTTTCAAGTTTATCAAACCCGAATTTTTTCAGCATATTTTTAAGTAATAACTGATTCACTTTATTGTCTTCAACAATCAATACAGAAACATTTGAAAAATTCAATGCTTCAATTTGTTCATTGTGTAAAATAATATCCTGCTTTTGCTGATTCTTGCCAAGCCTGAAAGTCATATCAACCGTAAATTCGGAACCTTCATTTATACGACTTGTAACAGAAATATTTCCACCTTGTAATTCGACAAGCTGCTTCACAATTGTTAATCCCAAACCTGTTCCCTCATAACGCCTCTTGTTATTCTCGGCCTGCTCAAAACTTTCAAAAATGCTTTGTAATTTATTCTCCGGAATACCAATTCCTGAGTCTTTAATCTTCATTCTAATTTTACAAATATTATCTTTTTGATCTAAAAGTTTTACATCGAGTAATATTTTTCCGTTTTCAGTAAATTTAACAGCATTACCCATTAAATTAATAAGGATTTGGTTTAAGCGAATCGGATCTCCAACAAGATTGTCTTTTATCCTGTAGTCAATGGTACAACCGATTTTAATTTTTTTCTCATCGGCTTTAACCTGAAGAGTTTGTATAATTCCTTTCATAAGATCACGGAAGTTGAATTCATTTTCATTAAATTCTATTTTGCCGGCATTGATCTTTGAAAAATCAAGAATGTCGTTGATAATAACCATAAGATTACTTGCCGAAATCTTAATAGCATCAATATATTCTTCCTGTTCTTTGGTGGGATTTGTTTTATTGAGAAGGTGAGCCATTCCTAATACACCGTTCATCGGAGTGCGAATTTCATGGCTTACGTTTGCAAGAAATTGTTCTTTTAATTTATCCGATAATTCTGCAATCTCTTTTTGTTTTTTTAACTCTTCAAGGTCATATTTAATATGAAGCGCTTTGGTTTTCAGATTTACTTCTTCTGAAAATAAATTTTTTTCTAATTCAAAATATTTTTTAAAATGCTCAAGTGCATTTACAGGGTCACCAAGTCTTTCGTATGCACTTGAAAGGAACTGATGTATTTTGGCTAACTGACATTCCATTGGGGAAGACTGTGCAATTAATAAAGCACTATTTAGAGTCTCAATAGCTTTATCATATTGGGTGAGATCGATGTAAAGATTACCCAAACTCTTTTTTATCTGAGCCTTCACAAACGGAGCGGCACCTTCTTTAGATAAACTTAGCGCTTCATGAAAAAAGTTAATAGCTTTTTCGTAATCCTTTAACTTTGTATATAAAATAGCTAAGCTTCCAAGTGTTTTTACTTTTGTATCAATATCTTCGAGTTGCTCAATTGAATTGGATGCTCTTAATAAATAATAAAGTGCTTTATCGTATTCGTCGAGCCAATTGTATGCATTTCCAAGTAAGTAATAAGAATTAACCATTTGACTCTTATTCTTAAGTCCTTCAAAAATTTTCATACCCTTTTTGAAATGGTCAATTGCATTCTGATACTCTTGAAGAAAGATATATAATCTGCCTAATTCGTTGTAGTTATTGGCAATACCTTCGGAGTCGCCGAGTTCGGTATTGATTCTGAGGCTTTGTAGAATATAATGAAGAGCACTTGGACAATCTCCAAGTTTAAAATAAATGGAACTTATTTCATTCAGGCAGTCAAGCTGATTGTGTCTGTCTCCTAATGAAAGGAAAAACTGAGTTGCTTCTATAAAAGCAGTTAATGAATGCTTATATTCTTTCAGTATCAGATAGCATGCAGCTTTGTCGCGGATAATTTGGGCCATGCCCTCTTTGTAATTTTCCTGCTGTGCAATCGAAAGAGCATCATCGAGCAAATTCATTGCCTGATTCACATTCCTGTTTCTCAACACCTGTGCGCGTTGAATCAAAATATCTACACTTTCTAATCCCATAAAAAAAGCTCAAGTAAAGAGAATATTGTTTCCTGGTTATCCTCTTTAATTATAAGCAAAATGACAGTTAAAGTTGATGCAAAAACTATTGTTTTCTTACAGTTGCTTCAAAAGGCGCATTTGATGCCTCTTTCCAATGCAAAGAAGAAAACTTTTTTCTACGACAAATATAATAATCCCAAAGAATGCTTTTAGGATAAATGAAAAAACCTGCCTTTGCTGAAACGGGCTTGGATGTCGAAAAAGGGCGTTGGTATTGACTTTTAAGGGTATTGAACGCATGACGAGCAGCCCAAACAGCTTTAAAATCAGCCAAACTGCCCGAAAAAAGAAATTTTATTGAAGCAATTGCATCAAGAATAAATCTCGCCGATAAAATTGATTTAATTTCAGAGGGTTCTGCATTTTTATAAATCATCAATAAATTATTTCTGAAATTGAGGAACGTTTTCCTGGGATTGCTTTTTGGCAATGTTCCACCACCTATATGATAAACTTTCGATAAGCCGCAGAAATAAACATGAAAACCGGCACGTTGCATTCGCCAGCATAAATCTATTTCTTCCATATGAGCAAAGAAAACAGGGTCAAAACCTTTCAGTTTTTTAAATACAGATGCCCTTAAGATCATACAAGCACCGGTTGCCCAAAAAACAGGACGTGTATCATTATATTGATGATTATCTTTTTCGAGCGTGTTGAAAATACGGCCTCGACAGAATGGATAACCGTATTTATCGATATATCCACCGGCACTACCGGCATATTCAAAATAATCTTTCGAATGAAAAGATAAAATCTTTGGCTGGCATGCACCTACTTCACTGTTATTGTCCATTAATTTTATTAAAGGAGAAAGCCAGCCTTCTGTTACATCAACATCGCTGTTTAATAAAACAAAATATTCATAATCGATTTCTAACAATGCAGCATTGTAACCTTCTGCATAACCCTTGTTTTCGGAATTCTTTATAATTTTTACTGAAGGATAATTATTTTCAACAAAACTTATCGAATCATCGGTAGATGCATTATCAACGATAATAATTTCTGCATCCGTAGAACTGTATTTAATAACATTAGGTAAAAATAGTTCAAGAAAATTCCGGGTATTCCAATTAAGAATTACTACTGCAGTACGATTAGACATTAAGCGGTGTGGTAAAAGGCCAAAGGTAAAAAGTAGTTAAGAAATAACTAATTTTAATTAGTGAGGATTTGAGTAAATATCTTTGGTTTGACTGCCAAATTTATCAATAGAGTTATTTCCTTTTAAAAAGTCTGCCCAATCCTGATCAAATATTTCACCAATAGCGTCTGAATGTGCCAAACGAAAATCGTTAGAAGCACGATCACTGGTTACAAAAATAAACTTCCTGTTTGTCTGACTTTTTAGTTTATAATATTGCCAGATTTCGTGCGGAAATGTTCCTGGTTCATCGATAACTTCTTTTCGAACGTTTGGTGGACCATATTGAAGATATACTCTACCACGATCGGTTTCATATCCTTTTTTAATAATAGATGAAAAAGAATTATTTACTTTTAAAACTTCTAATTTGTATTCTTTCCATCCTTTCTCAGGATCTTCCGGAAATCTTTTTGACCAGAAATAATAAATATACTGTTGCATAGAACGAACATCGCTATTTATTAATTGACGTTCTGCAATTTCATTTTCAAATTGGGATGAAATTGGGTATAAGCAAGCTATAAAATCTATTAAAGTATCTTTATTAATAATTGGTGATATGAAGGTGTTTGAAATATTAATGGATGAAAAGTCATCATCTATTTTTGGTTTATTTCTTTCATTGCTTCTTTGAAAAAATGCATGGTTAAAAGCTATTATTTCGTTTTTCTTATTTCTTACTTCAATATTAAGATAATAATTTCCCGATGGTATGTCTGTAATTGAAAACTCTCCAATGATTGCATTGATATTTTTTGCACTTTGCTTTTTATTAACAACATAATTTTCTATTTGTAGATTGGATTCTTTGTTACTCAGGTAATACCGAACCAGATAATCATCAGCAGAAGAAATATTAGTCCTATAAATTTCTGCATAAAATTTTATTTTACTAATTTCTTTCGGATAGAATGCATGCACGAAAGGAATTACATCATAACCGCTTTTTGTAAATTTCCCAGCATTGGCGGTTGGTGTATATGATTCAATAAATTCAATATCAGAAATACTTATTTTATTTAAAGGAAAACCTATAGTTATTTTTTGATTTAACTTAGTTTCTTTTGAATCTGTATTTTTATCCTTTATGGTAAGTTCAATATCATACTCACCCATTTTTAAATCCAGTCGTTTCTGGTCTAAGAAGTCGGGAATTAAAGAATCTGTCGTTTGAATGCTTGGGCTTATAAGTGTATATTTATCTGCATAAACGATATTATCGCCCGAACGAATTATCCATTGTACTTCTATTTGACCCGCAAGAGTATTTTTTTCGGTAGCAATAAAATTTACTGAAGTTCCGATTACATTTAGGTAAGTTTCCAGATAAGGTGATTTACCCGGAATATCAAATGTGCAATACGAAAAAAAAGCGGAAAGATTTCTTGCTTTAGTGCCAGATACACAAAGAACAATTATCAATAATAATAAGAGCTTTTTCATTTTACATGATGTATAATAGTAAAAATACGGAAAAAAAGGATTGAAAAGTGAAATGACTTAGGTTTGCCATTAAATAAAACCGTTGTGGAAAAGGAATTGAATTGATTTTTTTATCTATATGAATAGGTGAAAATGAATTTCTATTTTTGAAGAATCTGATGGAGCCAAATACCTGTATTTTTAACATAGTTTTTTTCATTTCTGTTTTTCTGATCGTCTATACTTATGTAATTTTTCCAACATTACTTGGATTTTTAGCACGTAGAATAATACGTGATAAGGATGATTTTAGCCACAATGATGAATTTCCTGGAGTTTCAATTCTCATTGCAGTTTATAATGAAGAATTGGTAATCAATCAAAAGTTAGAGAGTATATTAAATTCGGATTATCCAAAAGGGAAATTGGAAATAATCGTAGGTTCAGATGCTTCCAATGACCTTACCGAAGGAATTGTTAGATCGTTAACAATCGATTATCCATTTATAAAATTCTACCAATTTCCGGAAAGGAGGGGAAAGCCTTCTGTAATTAACGATCTTGTTTCTTATGCTACTTATCCGATTGTTATTTTAACAGATGCTAATGTTTTTTTTGAAAAAGGATTGATCGGTCTGTTGATACGACATTTTAAGAATGAAAATAACGGACTTGTGGGAGCTAATATCCTGAATGTTGGAATGAAAAAAGATGGTATATCCATTCAGGAAAAAAGTTATATAGAAAGAGAAAATATTATAAAATACAGAGAAGGTATTTTATGGGGATGTATGATGGGACCCTTTGGAGGATGCTATGCATTACGAAAAAATCTCTTTGAAAAAATACCTGCCGGTTTTCTGGTTGATGATTTTTATATTTCTATGGTCGTTATTGAAAAAGGATTTCGATGTATCAACGATTTGGAAGCAATTTGTTATGAAGATGTTTCCGATGATATTTTTATTGAGTATAAGAGAAAATCAAGGATTTCTGCGGGAAATTTTCAGAACCTGAAAAGATTTGGACATTTTCTATTTAAGCCATTTACACCCGAAGGATTTTGTTTTATCAGCCATAAATTCTTACGATGGATGACACCATTTTTTATAATTTTTTCTTTGATGTCTCTTATAATTTTATCCTTTCACAGCCGTATTTATTTTTATTTGTTGACGGGTGAAATTGTTTTGTTGATTGCTCCATTCCTTGACCGGTTAGCAGTCAAATTAGGTATCCATTGGCGTTTTCTTCGTTTTGTATCTTATTTTTCTTTTATGAACCTCGCATTATTGAAAGGGTTTTTTCATTTTATAAAAGGGATAAATTCAGGTATTTGGACGCCTACAAAGAGGGGTTGATTGATTGAGAAAACCGCTATTGGTCAATGAAATATGAAAATCAAGAAGAAAATGAAAGGCAAAAAAAATGCCGCTTGCGCGGCTTTTTAAAAAAATGCGGAGAAAGAGGGATTCGAACCCCCGGAGGTTTAACCCTCAACGGTTTTCAAGACCGCCGCGATCGACCGCTCTGCCATTTCTCCGTTGCAAAAGTAAACTATTTTTTATTCTAACAAGGAAAATTGTAAGCTAAGATTGTTATTTACTCAATGTTATTTAGCATCGTTTTAATGAAATACAATTTTATATTTGACCATTCATGCAAAATAAGAAACCTCATACCTCGCCATTTAACATCATTGTTATTGTGGCTGCCCTTGGATACTTTGTTGATATTTATGATCTCATTCTTTTTCAGGTAATTAAAAATCCAAGCCTGGAAGCTTTGGGATTAAAAGGACAGGCTCTTACCGATGCCGGACTAGACCTGATGAATTGGCAAATGATCGGTATGTTGACCGGTGGAATTCTTTGGGGTATTTTAGGCGACAAGAAAGGTAGGCTATCGGTACTCTTCGGCTCTATTATTATGTATTCATTGGCAAACTTTGCTAATGCTTTTGTAACCGACATTCCAACGTATGCATTATTAAGATTTGTTGCCGGTATTGGTTTAGCAGGTGAGCTTGGAGCCGGGATAACGCTGGTTAGTGAAACAATGACGCAAAAACACAGAGGCTATGGGACAATGATTGTTGTTTCATTTGGTGTATTGGGTGCAGTTGCAGCTAATCTTGTCGCTTTAAATGGAGATTTTTTTTCAGGATGGTTTAATAGAATTACCGGAATGAGTTTGGCCACCTGGCAGGTAGCTTATATCATCGGCGGTGTATTAGGTATATTACTTCTCTTTCTTCGAATTGGCGTTTATGAAAGTCATATGTATACTTCTCTTGGAACAGAAAAAATTTCAAGAGGAAATATCTTCAAATTATTTTCTTCAAAAAAAACAACTGTAAAATATCTATGTTGTATTGCCATAGGAATTCCGATTTGGTACATGATCGGTATTCTTATTGCTCTATCCAGAGATATTAGTGCAGCAAAGGGAATTAGTAATATTATTACAGGCAATGCTGTTATGTATTTTTATTTAGGAACGGCTTTTGGAGATTTCATGAGTGGTTATCTGAGTCAGATATTTAAAAGTAGAATTAAAATTGTTTTCTTGTATCTCTCTATTACTGTAATCGCTGTGCCTATGTATTTATTTATTCCATTTATAGATCCAAATATGTTTTATTGGATTTGTGCTTTTCTTGGACTTGCGTCAGGATATTGGGCAGTATTTGTAACAATTGCTTCGGAGCAATTCGGAACTAATATCCGTTCGACGGTAACAACGACTGTTCCTAATTTTGTAAGAGGATCATTAGTGCTTCTTACACTTTTACTGAACCTGTTTCGAAAGAATTTAAATGTTGATTTAATATTTAGTTGCCTTATAGTTGGTATTGTTGCAGTAGCCATTGCTTTTTATGCATTGAGTAAACTGGAAGAAACCTATCAAAAGGAATTGGCCTATACAGAAATGATGTAATGATTATGAAAGGTAAAGCAACGTTGGTATTAGGAGCTTCCACAAATCCGGAGCGGTATTCAAACAAGGCTATCAAATCATTGCGGAAGCATGGACAAACCGTATATGCGATTGGATTAAAGGACGGTAAGATTGATGATGTAACAATACAAACCGGTTTGCCGGAATTAAAAAATGTTGATACCGTTACAATGTACCTTTCAGCCAAAAACCAGTTTCAGTACTATGATTATATTTTATCTCTGAAACCCAGGCGTATTATTTTTAATCCGGGTGCCGAGAATGATGAATTTTTACTATTAGCTGCTAAAAATGAAATTGAAAATCTTGAAGCATGTACGTTGGTAATGCTGGCAACCGGACAGTATTAATTTTAAATCATAAAAAAAGCCTCTGCTAATGCAGAGGCTTTCAATTTTACAAAAATATTATGCTTTCTTTTCTTCGATGCGGGCTTTTTTACCGGAGATGTTACGCAGGTAAAAAATTCGTGCACGACGAACAATTCCTCTTTTGTCAACAACGATTTTATCAATCTTTGGCGAGAATAAAGGGAATATACGTTCAACACCAACGCCGTTAGAAATTTTTCTAACAGTAAAAGTTTGTGATGATGCAATGCCTTTACGTTGTAATACTACACCTTGATATTGCTGGATACGCTCTTTGTTTCCTTCAATGATTTTATAAAAAACCGTAATTGTATCTCCGGCTTTAAATTCAGGAAGGTCGCGTTTTTCATTTATAGTATCGACAGCTATTTTAACTAAGTCCATGATAATGAGGATTTTAACATCAGTTTTACCCGCTTATACAGTAGCGTTAACGGGCCCCTAAAAAGGAGCGCAAATATAGAAAATTATTGCAATAAAAAACCAAGTAAATTCTCTTTTTTTAATCAAAAAAGGTCAGGTCTTCGCATTTGGGTTCTTTTCAGCGACTCTTCATGCCTCCAATTGTCGATTTCGGCAGCGTGCCCGGAAAGGAGGATGTCGGGTACTTTTAATCCTCTGAATTCAGCCGGTCTTGTATAGACCGGTGGGGCTATAAGTCCGTCTTGAAATGAGTCGGAGAGGGCAGAGGCCTCATCATTTAAAACGCCGGGTAAAAGCCTGAGAATAGCATCGCTGATAATTGCAGCAGCAAGTTCTCCGCCGGAAATGACATAATTGCCAATAGAAATTTCACGGGTTATAAAATGTTGCCGTAGCCGTTCATCGATTCCTTTATAGTGTCCGCAAAGGATAATAAGATTTTTACAAAGTGATAATTGATTAGCTAATGGTTGTGAGAAAAGTTCGCCATCCGGACTGGTATAAATCACTTCATCGTAAATTCTTTCTGATTTTAATGATTCAATACAGGCAACAACGGGTTCTATCATCAATACCATTCCGGCACCGCCACCGAATGCATAATCATCTACACTTTTATGTTTATCGGTAGACCAGTCTCTGATATTATGAATAAAAACTTCTGCTATTCCTTTTGTTTGAGCACGTTTAACAATGGAATGATTAAAAGGACTCTCCAGAAGAGCAGGAACAACGGTAAGAATGTCGATTCGCATTAAATGTTTGGCGTTTTCCCGATTTCTAGCGAGAGTTTGAAATTAAGTATTCACAATATAAAAACTAATCAAAGTACATTCCTAAACCGGTTTTTTGAAATGATTAACTAAAAACTTATTATCAATATCGATTTACGAATAACGATTAGTGAATTTTGATTAGCGAAATTGATTTACGATTAACGATTAACCACTACCTAATTCCCCTCAACTTCATTTCCACATTAGATATTACTTCTTTTTGTTTTTTTATTTCTTTTTCTTTGGCAGGAATTATATCGGAATTATTATTATCAATTTTTTTCTGAAGGGCTTTATTGTCGCTTTCATTTTCGTCGATATCGCTATGCAAAGATTCATTGGTGCTTTCAAGTTTTTTTTTCTCTTTTTGGAGAGATTTTAATTTTTTTTCTTCATTACTTTTTTGTTCGGATTGCGTCAAATAAGTTGCTAATATTTTTTGTTGTTGAAGAATAGACTCTGATTTTAAATCCTGCAATTGTAAATTCGATTTAATTTCATCTTTGGTTCTGTCATTGGATCTTTCATTTGATTTGATTTTTTTTTCAAACCTGACATTCTCATTTTCTAAACCCTGAAGATCTTCTTCAAGTTTTTTTAATTTTTTTTGTTCGTCAGACAATTCGTCCTTAACAACATTTCTATATTCATTAGCAGCAAAATTTCTGATAAATTCACTAATACTTAGACTCAAAGCTGAGTTGGAAGAAAAAGAATAAAAATTAATATCATCGTTGCTTACAAAAGAAATAATTTCAACGTTGGTTGGATTAGGAATAAATAAAGAATACATCATTAAAGAATCGGTCGATATTTCGGGGATGATAGTTTTAGCAAGAAAATATTCCCCGTCGATTTCTTTAATACCTACTTTATTTTTTTGATGAATATATTTTTTCCAACCGGAAACTACATCTTTCAATTTTGCATTTGGAATTATTGCAGAAAAACCATTCTGAAATCCTTTGCTAAATCCTTTTTTTACTTCCACGACCTTGAGCGTGTCTTGTGCATGAATAGCAGTAATTTGAAAAAGTATAAAAAGCAGGGAGATTAATTTTTTCATCTTGAATTTGAGAATTTGATTATTAAAAATGAACGAGCAAGTTACAATTGATTTATTAACCCGACAATACCTTTTTAAGACTCAATAACTTAAAACCACCACAATTTATTAAAATCCCCATCAAAATTCTTGATACTTGATTCATGATACTTGATACATGATACCTGATACTCTTTTCACTTTTCTCAATCCTAAATATTATCTTCGCCTCGAATGAAAAAATTAAAGATTGCCATACTTCGCGAAGGTAAAGTGCCACATGATAAACGAGTGTGTTTGATTCCCACACAATGCAGTCAAATACTTAGTCAATTTCCGTGGATTGAATTGGTCGTACAGCCTAGTTCCTGGCGGGCATTTAAGGATGAAGAGTATATTAAAGAGGGCATTACTATTCAGGAGGATATCAGCGATTCGGATATCCTCATTGGAATTAAAGAAGTTCCCATAAAAGACCTTTTACCCGGGAAGAAATACATGTTTTTTTCGCATACCATTAAAAAGCAACCTCGTAATCAAGCATTGTTGCAGGCAATGATTAAGAAAAACATTACCATGATTGATTATGAAAGCCTGGTCGATAAACAAGGCAATCGTGTAATTGGATTTGGGAGGTTTGCCGGAATAGTGGGTGCCTACAATGGGATTATGGCATATGGATTAAAATACAAGATGTTTGAACTCAAAAGCGCAGCACTTTGTCATGATAAAAAAGAATTATTCAAAGAATTAGAGAAAGCCAATCTTCCGAATATAAAAATTGTAATTACCGGAAGCGGAAGAGTTGCCAATGGTGCTTGTGAAACAATGGGAGCAATGAGTTTAAGAAAAGTAACTCCATATGAATTTTTAAATTATACATTCCGTGAACCTGTTTATGTTCAATTACATTCTGAAGATTATTTTACTTCCCGCGATAATTCTCCGTTTAGCAGCTGGGAGTTTCATCACAATCCGGCTTCGTATCGTTGTACCTTCAGTGATCCGGATTCTTTTGCATCAATGACAGATGTTTTGATTCACTGTACGTTTTGGGATCCATCGGCCGATATTATGTTTTCAAAGGAAAGAATGCATGATCCTGATTTTCGGATTAGTGTTATTGCCGATGTGACTTGTGATGTGAATGGAAGCATACCATCTACAGCAAGAGCAAGTACGATTGATGATAAATTTTATGGCTACAATCCTTTAACACAAAAAGAAACAGAAGCATTTGATAAAACTTCCATTACCATAATGGCAATTGATAATCTCCCATGCGAATTACCACGTGATGCTTCAGATGGATTTGGAAAACATTTGATAGAAAGAGTTTTGCCTTCGCTTTTCGGCGAAGATTTATCAGGAATAATCGAAAGAGGAACTATTTTAAAAGACGGAAAGCTGACGGAGAGGTTTGCATATCTTAAAGACTATGCAGAAGGGGATATTATTGAAAAGTGAAGGTTAATCCCAACAGCTATTGTAAGATTTTGGGCTTACAATTATTAAATTTAATTAAAACACCTTGGCCGGTATTATTGAGACACCACCGAACATTTTCAAATGGTCAACAAAGTTATTTTCGATTTTTTAAATTCAAAAGTTCCTTGCAGGATGACGTCCAAATATTGAGTTCATGTACTGTCCACTTGCCGCCAATGAAAATTAGTTTCTTTTAACAACTTCTGTTCTGCGGCAAGTGGACAGTACTCAAAATCCAAATTAAATGTCATCCTGTAAGGAACTTTTGAGTTTAAAGAACCTCTAAATAAATTATAAAGTGGAATTTGCTGTTTATTTTAAAATTGAGAATATTAAGAAGAGTAGTAGATTGTTTTCTCAAAAAATCTTCTTTGCCTAAAGTTAAAGTAATAACAATTGAGAGAAAATTAAAAATTTATATAAACAATCAATTAATAAAATACTAGCTGTTCTTTAATTTTAAAATAGTTTCAACCGGATTATTAGAGGAAAAAACTGTATTTCCGGCGACAAAAATATCGGCGCCTGCTTTTATTAATGCTGATGCATTGTTAAGATCCACACCGCCGTCAATCTCAATTTTAGCACCTGAATTTTTTTGAAGAATCATTTCTTTCAATTCGGATGTTCTTGCATAGGTTGCTTCTATAAATTTTTGTCCGCCAAAACCGGGATTTACACTCATCAGACAAACAACATCGATATCATTAATTACTGGTTCGAGCATACTAATCGGTGTATGCGGATTAATCGCTACTCCTGCTTTCATGCCCGATAATTTAATTTGTTGAATCGTGCGATGAAGATGTATGCTCGCTTCAATATGTACGCTTAAAATATCGGCGCCAACTTCTTTAAACTGGCTTATATACCGCTCCGGCTGTACAATCATCAAATGAACATCCAACGGTTTTTTTGAATGTTTTTTGATTGCTTTAATAACCGGGAAGCCAAAGGAAATGTTTGGTACAAAAACTCCATCCATAACATCCACATGAAGCCAGTCTGCAACGCTGGTATTGATCATTTCAACATCTCGTTGCAGGTTTGCAAAATCTGCAGATAAAATGGACGGTGCTATTAGTATTGACATTCGTAAAAGTCTTTATAAAAAGTAGTACAAAGTACTAAGTAGAATGAACTAAGCAAAATTCTAATTGCAATATCTTATTTAATATAAATCTCTCATCCATTTTTAAAGGATGAGAGATTTAAACCATAACGAATATTTTTTATTCTAAATTAACCTAAGTAGGTTTTTAGAATTTTACTTCTTGAAGTATGTTTTAAACGACGTATCGCTTTTTCTTTTATTTGTCTGACACGTTCTCTAGTTAAATCAAACCTTTCGCCGATTTCTTCGAGTGTCATAGGTTGTTCGCCAACGGCTAAGCCGAAATAAAGGCTTATAACATCTGCTTCACGGGTTGTTAAGGTTGATAAAGCACGTTCTACTTCACGGCGAAGTGATTCTGTAATGAGTGAAGCATCGGGATGTGGCTGGTCATCATCACCAAGAACATCAATCAGCGTGCTGTCTTCACCTTGTTGTAAAGGAGCATCCATTGAAATATGCCGGCCGGAAGTGCGCATGGCATCTTTGATATCATCTATAGATACCTCCATGGCCGTTGCAATTTCTTCAGTAGATGGTTCCCGTTCAAATTCCTGTTCGAGTTTCGAAAAGGTTTTATTAATCTTATTAATAGAACCGATTTTATTTAATGGTAATCTTACAATACGCGATTGTTCAGCTAAAGCCTGAAGAATGGATTGCCTTATCCACCAAACAGCGTAGGAAATAAATTTAAATCCGCGTGTTTCATCAAATCGCTGTGCAGCTTTGATGAGACCCAGGTTACCTTCATTAATAAGATCTCCCAGTGTAAGTCCCTGGTTCTGGTATTGCTTGGCAACTGAAACCACGAACCTTAAATTCGCTTTTGTCAGGCGTTCAAGGGCTTCCCCATCGCCTTTCTTAATCCGTTGTGCCAAACGGACCTCTTCTTCTGCAGTAATCAGCTCGACGCGGCCAATTTCCTGCAGGTACTTGTCAAGCGACGCTGTTTCACGGTTCGTTACTTGTTTTGTAATTTTAAGTTGTCTCATGTGTTTTATGCTATTTTATATAATGTGTGAAACGGGGGCAATACTCATAAGTTTCAGATATTTTTAGAATTTAAAGGAGCATCTTACACATAAACCAAGGTTTTATGTTAATAAAAATTGGAAGCCTTCATAAACAAGGTTTCTATTAATAAGAGTTGAATCTTACAAAAATCAAAAAATATGTATAAAAGAAAAAGCAACCTTTTGAGTTGCTTTTTCTTTTATGGTATTAAAAATTTAAAACCGACTTGTTTTATTTTAAGGTTTACGGTTGAGGTTGGCGACGCTGAGGGCGACGTTCTGAATCTTCTGCGCCTTCCGGTTTTGGTTCAAGAGCTTTCTTTGAAAGTCTGAATTTTCCCGTTTTTTTATCTACATCGATTAATTTTACTTTAACTCTGTCTCCTTCGTTAAAGACTCCTTTCATCGTTTCAAGGCGATCCCATGTAATTTCTGAAATGTGTAATAGTCCGTCTTTCCCCGGCATAAATTCAACAAATGCACCGAAGTCCATAATGTTTTTGACCTTGCCTTCGTACACGCTTCCTATTTCAGGAACTGCTGTGATTGCACGAATGCGAGCCTTTGCTGCTTCTATACCATCTTTATCGCTGGAAGAAATCTCAATAATACCTTCATTGTTTACTTCATCAATAGATATAGTAGTATTTGTTTCCCTCTGCATTTCCTGAATAATTTTTCCACCGGGTCCTATTACTGCTCCGATAAATTCTTTAGGAATGATCAATCGTTCAATGCGAGGTGCATGTGGTTTATAATCTTCGCGAGGAGCAGCAAGTGTTTTAAGCATTTCCTGAAGGATATGCTGACGACCTGCTTTCGCCTGATCAAGAGCTTTGATCATTATTTCTTCGGGCAGTCCTTGTATTTTAAGATCCATCTGACAAGCACAAATTCCATTTTCAGTCCCTGTGATTTTAAAATCCATATCACCCAGATGATCTTCGTCTCCGAGGATATCACTTAATACGGCATAATTTCCTTTTCCATCAGTAATCAATCCCATGGCAATTCCTGAAACCGGTTTGCGAATTTTAATTCCGGCATCCATAAGAGCAAGAGTACCCGCACAAACAGTAGCCATAGAAGAAGAACCATTGGATTCAAGAATATCGGAAACAACACGAATAGTATAAGGGCATTCTGATTCAGGAGGAAGAACCATTTTCAATGAACGCATGGCAAGATTACCATGACCGATTTCACGACGGGCCGGAGCGCGATTTGGTTTTACTTCACCTGTTGAAAATCCGGGGAAATTATAATGAAGAAGAAATTTTGTAGATCCTTCTTTCATAGGTACATCAATCATTTGCTCATCGAGCTTGCTGCCAAGTGTTACAGATGTTAATGATTGTGTTTCACCTCGTGTAAATATTGCTGAACCGTGCGGTGCAGGAAGATAATTTACTTCACACCAGATCGGACGAATGGTAGTTGTATTTCTTCCATCAAGACGAACACCTTCTTTTAGAAGACAGGCACGCATTGCATCGCTTTCAACATCGAAAAAATATCTTTTTAACATGGAACCTTTTTCCAAAGCTTCTTCAGGAGAAAGTGTTGCAATAAAATCATCCTGTAATTTATGAAACGCTTCAGAACGTTCATGCTTGTTTGGATTTCCTGAACGGGCAAGAGCATACGCTTTGTCGTAGCAGAAAGCACGGACTCTGTCTTTTAATTCGGCATCATTAGTTTCGTGTGAATATTCACGTTTCGTTTTATTGCCGCACATCTCACGTAATTCAAGCTGAACTTTACATTGAATTTTAATTGCATCGTGGGCAAAGCGAATTGCGTCTAACATTTCTTTTTCGCTAACTTCTTTCATTTCACCTTCCACCATTAATATGCTGTCGGCATTACCGGCAACCATTAATTCAATGTCTGCTTGTTCGATATCGGCAGTAAAAGGATTGATTATAAATTTTCCATTGGCACGTATTACCCGAACTTCAGAAATCGGTCCGTTGAAAGGAATATCTGAAATAGATAAAGCAGCCGAAGCGGCTAATCCTGCCAAAGCATCCGGTTGAACATTGGGGTCTCCTGAAAGTAGAGTAATTATTACCTGAGTATCGGCATGATAATCATCTGGAAACATTGGACGAAGCGCACGATCGACTAAGCGACTTGTAAGTATTTCATATTCCGACATTCTGCTTTCTCTTTTGAGGAAGCCACCCGGAAAACGACCAACTGCTGAAAATCTTTCCTGATAATCTACGGATAGTGGAAGGAAGTCGGCTCCTTCTTTAGCATTTTGTGATGAAACAACGGTGGCGAGAATCATAGAATCTCCCATTCGGACAACTACAGAACCGTCGGCTTGTTTAGCCAAACGGCCTGTTTCGATGGAAATTTTCCGGCCATCGCCCAGATCAAATTCTTTTACTATTCCTTTTAGTGACATGATTGCATCTTTTTTTTAAAAGCAAAAAAGGCAATCCCATGAATCGCCTTTTTTGAATTTTTTGATAATACTATTATTTTCTGATATTCAAATTGCTAATAATCTTGCGGTAACGCTCGATATCTTTTTTTAGAAGATAATCTAAAAGACTTCTTCTTTTTCCTACCAATCTTATAAGAGAGCGTTGTGTAGAAAAATCTTTTTTTGATTTTTGAAGATGTTGGGTCATGAAAGTGATCCTTTCAGTAAACATAGCAATTTGGCCTTCAGCCGATCCTGTATTTGTTTCTGAACCTCCGAATTTTTTAAAAATTCCCTTTTTTGTTTCTGTAGATAGCATTGTAATCGTTTAATTCTTTAAAATGAGGGGCAAATGTACGCTTTTATTGATTACTTGCAAGGGAAAAATGGTATCATGTATCATGTATCAAGTATCAAGTATTATGTATCATGTATCGAGTAACTTGTCTCTAGTAACTAATAACTAATATCTAGTATTGGGCTTAAAATTTAAAAAAATTGATTTTTTATGGGTTTGTTTAAAAAATTAGTCTAATTCTCATGTCTCAAGATCTGATTTTATTTATATCCGAAATATTATATCTTGATACATGATACATGATACTCTTTTCCCCTTGTTATTTTTTCAAAAGCCTTAGAGTTTGTCCAATTCGGTTTTTTAATTCACGGCGGTCGACTATAAAGTCTAAAAAACCATGTTCAAGCACAAATTCGGCGGTTTGAAATCCTTTAGGTAGATCTTTTCCGATAGTTTCTTTTACAACACGAGGGCCGGCAAAGCCAATCAAGGCTCCGGGTTCGCCAATATTCAGATCACCAAGCATAGCGTAAGATGCAGTAACGCCGCCGGTTGTCGGATCAGTCAGCAGAGAAATATAGGGAAGTCCGGCATCTGCTAACCGGGTAAGCTTGGCAGAAGTTTTTGCCATCTGCATGAGTGAAAATGCAGCTTCCATCATTCGTGCGCCACCCGATTTTGAAATGATAAGCAGAGGAAGTTTGTTTTCAATACAATGATCAATGGCGCGTGAAATTTTTTCCCCTACAACGGATCCCATAGAGCCGCCAATAAATGAAAAATCCATACATGCAATCACAAGTCCTTCGCCATGAACTTTGCCAACAACAGTACGAATAGCATCAGTAAGCCCGGTCTTCTTCTGAGTTTCTTTAATTCTATCCGTGTATTTTTTTGTATCAACAAATAAAAGCGGGTCATCAGAACTTAACATTGGATTCAGTTCGAGTGCATCATCATCATCTAAAAGAATTTCGAAATAGGTTTGAGAGTTAATCCGATCGTGATGACTGCATTGTTCGCAAACATACATTCTGGTAGCATGGTCTTTTGAAGGCACGATATGTTTACAAGAAGAGCATTTATGCCACAACCCCTCGGGTGTTTCTTTCTTCTCTTTGGTGGAAGTGGTAATTCCTTCTTTGATGCGTTTAAACCAGGACATTATTTATCGGTTATCGTTTATTAATTAGAGAGCGAAATATTTATTACAATGAACAAGTAGAATAAATTATGTTTTCTATTCTAAAAATCACTAATTAATTTATGCAATAGTTATTTCCTTTGCAAGATAAACGTCTTGGATGATATTCAATAATGTTATACCATCTTTGACAGGTTTCTGAAATGCTTTACGACCGGAAATGAGGCCTTGTCCGCCGGCCCTCTTATTTACAACAGCTGTTGTTACTGCTTCAGTTAAATCGCTTGCACCTTTAGATTCTCCGCCTGAATTAATTAAACCTGCACGACCCATGTAACAATTGGCAACCTGATAGCGGCATAAGTCAATCGGATGATCAGTCGTTAATTCGGAATAAACTTTAGGATGTGTTTTCCCGAAACTCAATGCAGTATAGCCGCCATTTGTTGTAGGTAATTTTTGTTTTATAATATCAGCCTGTATGGTTACGCCAAGGTGATTTGCTTGTCCGGTAAGATCTGCAGCTGTATGATAATCGGTACCATCTTTTTTAAATGCTGCATTACGCATATAACACCACAAAATTGTTGTCATTCCTAATTCGTGTGCATATTCAAAAGCTTCGCTTATTTCCTGAATTTGTCTGGGCGACTCTTCCGACCCAAA
>JANOVV010000008.1:0-23939 GCA_031417555.1 Bacteroidota bacterium | reverse complement strand
ATTGAAAATTGCAAGCGAAAAAGTCAAAAATAAGCGGAAAAGCGAGCGTGGATTTAAAAAATGCATTGTTTGTAAGTCCAAAGGTAAGCCCTTTAGTAGAAGACTATATTAACAATGTAAAAATAAAGTATTAATCAAAGTGCAACAAGCATCAGGATTTATATTTTAATCGATTAAACAATCGTTTAGCTGATAAACAAAAACCACAACAAAATCAATATTTAATAAATACCATGATTTACCTCAATTTTCAAACCCATCACTTAATTCTTGCTTCCCGGCTCTTGATTCTTGTCTCTTGATTCTTGACTCTTGATTCTAAAAACAATACCTATTCTCTTCCAGCAATTTTGCAGCAATTTGTCTTCGGGAATCTTTCACATTCATTGGACTGACTTTCGTAAAACGTTTTAGTCCCATGAGGAGCATTCTTTGTTCATCACCCTCTGCAAAAGAATTGATAGCGTCTTTTCCTGATTTATGCAAACGATCCGAAGAGTCGCATAGAAAAGTTCTGAGCATATCCAATTGTACATTGCAAGCTTCTTCTCCACGCATGCCAACCATTTTAGAAACTCTTAAATACAATGATTCGGCGATATAAAGTTCAATCATCATATCAGCAATATTCATCAGGACTTCCTGTTCCTTGGCTAATTGCATCATTAGTTTCTGAACAGCGGCTCCGGCAACGAGTAGGGTTGCTTTTTTAAAGTTGATGATATATTTTTTTTCAGCATCAAGCAATGCATTTGATTCACTTGAAAAGTCAGGAACTTGCATTAATTCACCGGCTACTGCAGTTGCGGGGCCGATAAGATTTAATTCACCCTTCATAGCCCGTTTAAGCATCATATCAACGGCGAGTATTCTGTTAATTTCATTGGTGCCTTCAAAAATTCTATTGATACGGGCATCACGGTAAGAGCGATCCATTGGTGCATCGGAGCTGTAGCCCATTCCCCCATAAATCTGAACCCCTTCATCAACGACATAATCGAGTACTTCACTTCCATATACTTTTAATATTGCGGCTTCAACAGCAAATTGTTCAACGCCTTTTAGTTTGGCTTTCCCCTCTTCCATTCCGCCGGCAATTAGTTCCTTTATGGCATCTTCAATATTCTGACTGCAACGATAAATGGCGGATTCGCAAGCGAAAATACGAATGGCTTGTTCTGCTATTTTATAACGAATGGCACCATATTTTGCAATTGGCCGTCCAAACTGTTGTCTCTCGTTTGCATATTGAATAGAAAGTGTACTCACTCTTTTAGTAGCACCAATAGCAGCACCTGCAAGTTTAACGCGACCGAGGTTTAAAATATTTACTGCTATCTTAAAACCATTGCCTCTTTCACTAAGTAGGTTTTCGACGGGAACTTTGCAGTCATTGAAAAAAACCTGGCGTGTTGAACTTCCTTTAATCCCCATTTTATGTTCTTCGGGATTTAGAGTGAGTCCGGGATAATTTTTTTCTACAATAAAAGCGCTCAGGTTTTCATCATTATCAATTTTAGCGAAGACAATAAAAATATCTGCAAAACCGGCATTGGTAATCCACATTTTTTGTCCGTTGATGATATACGATTTGCCATCCGCTGCAAGCACAGCTTTTGTTTTTCCTGAATTAGCATCAGAGCCTGAGCCTGGTTCAGTAAGGCAATAAGATGCTTTCCATTCCCCGCTTGAAAGTTTAGGAATGTATTTTTCTTTTTGAGCACTATTTCCATAGTATAAAATAGGCAACGTTCCAATTCCGGTATGGGCCGCATAGGCAACAGAAAATGAATGTCCGGCGCCGAGCCATTCAGTAGCAAGCATACCGGTCGTAAAATCTTTACCAAAGCCACCGAATTGTTCCGGAATAGAAATACCAAGTAAGCCCAGCTCACCTGCTTTATTAAGTATGGATACCATAAGTCCGTCTTCCTGAGCATCGATGCGATCGAGATTCGGATAAACTTCTTGCTCCAGAAAATCCCGGCAAGAATGTGCTATCATCATTTGTTCTTCAGTCCATTCTTCAGGAATGAAAATATCTTCAGGTTGGGTCTCTTTTATTAAAAATTCGCCTCCTTTGGTACTATTTGAGCGGGTAACAGTTTCCATAAAATTTTTTGATTTATAACATATTGCAGATACGCAATCGGTTGATTAAAGTTATAATATTTTATGATATGTTTACGATTGGGTAATATTTAAAAGTCCGAAAAAAGAAATTTGCCAAGTCGTATAAAAATTCAATTCCTGTTAATTAAATGAAATTAATTCTAATATATTCTTACCCCTATCTTGATTCCTGGCTCTTGATTCTTTTTAAATCTTCTCCATCAACAACCTATAAAAAGCAATACTCTCCATAAAATCATGTATGCCTATTTTTTCATTGGTACCATGCATGCCGTCAAGAATTTTATCATCCATTCTTATCGGAATAAAACGGAAAATATTTTCAGTAACATTCTTAAAATGGCGTGAATCGGTTTGGGCAATTAAAAGGCTCGGAGCAACTATTGCATCCGGATAAATTTTACTGATCACTCCATTCAACAATTTAAATCCCTCTGATTTTGCCGATGAAACTTCGGAAGCCTCCTCAGCTACACCTGATATTGAAATAGAGATTCTTTCATCACTAATCAACTCTTTTACCCTTCGAAGTACAGAAACAGAACTATCACCGGGAAGGAGTCTGAAATTTATTTTAGCTTTTACTTCTGATGGAATTACATTTTCTTTTGTACCACCATTGATAATTGTAGTGACTGCAGTTGTACTAATCATTGCATTAGCGGAAGGAATTTTTTCGTATTCATTGAAAATAACAGAACTAAAAAGCCAGCGATTAGCAAAAAGCGCTTTGAAAGGCAGCTTCATTTCCGGTCCCACATAATCCATAAAATCAGAAACAGATTCTGTCATTCTTTTATCGAATGGATGATTATGTATTTTTTGAATGGCTGCCGTTAAAATTTCTATGGGTGGATCAATAGGTGGAAAACTGGAATGGCCGCCATTGCTTTTTACTGATAATTCTAGCGTGAGGTATCCTTTTTCAGATGTAAATACTAAAGCAACCGGACTTTTCACAAATGGAACCATATCGATTGCGACGAGTCCGCCTTCGTCGAGCAGAAATTCTGCTTTCACTCCCTGTTTTTCTAATTCCTGTGCTATCTTTTGTGCACCTTGCTCCCCTCCTGCTTCTTCATCATGACCAAAAGCAATATAAATATCCCTTGATGGAATAAAATTTTCACTGATGAGTTTTTCGGCCGATTCAAGAATGGCAATTACACTTCCTTTGTCGTCGATTGCCCCTCTTCCATAAATAAATTCTGAATCCGTTTTTCCATTGAAAGGAGGATGCTCCCATTGAGACGAATCACCTTCATCAGCAGGCACAACATCGAGGTGTGCATAAAGGATAACCGGTTTTTTATTCGGTGCAGATCCTTTCCAATGAAATAACAGGCTGTGATTATTTATAACCTGCAAATTCAACTTACTAAATACCAGAGGATAATTGGTACGTAGAAAAGTATTAAGTGAATCAAAAAATAAATAATTAGTAAGGCTATCGTCATCGTATGAAATACTACGAATCCGAATTGATGTAGATAAGTGATTTATTGCAAGAGTATCAATTATAAAATTACTTTTTGCAGAAGCCGGATTTAATTGTTTTGAAGTAAACCGGATAGTATTTATCGAAATAATTAAAATTAATAATAAAAATATGCCGAGGAGAAAAAGTAAAAATTTTTTCAATGGAGTATTAATTATTAATAAAAAATTCAATTCAACATTTCAAAAATACCGGCAGCTCCTTGTCCGGTACCGACGCACATTGTTACCATTCCATATTTTTGTTTGCGGCGGGTTAATTCATTAAAAAGTTGAACAGAAAGTTTTGCTCCACTGCATCCGAGGGGGTGCCCAAGCGCAATAGCGCCGCCATTTACATTGACGATTTCCTGATTTAATTGAAGCGTACGAATGATTGCGAGAGATTGCGATGCAAAGGCTTCATTGAGTTCTATCAGTTGAATGTCGTTGAGCTTCATTCCTGCATGCTTTAATACTTTAGGAATTGCTTCTATTGGTCCGATGCCCATAACACGTGGTTCAACTCCGGCAACAGCAAAATCTACAAGTCGGGCAATGGGTTTAACATTCAATTGCTTCATCATTCTTTCGCTGACAATAATAACAAAAGCAGCACCATCGCTAGTCTGAGAAGAATTGCCGGCGGTGACAGTTCCTCGGGCATCAAAAACCGGTTTCAATTGAGCCATCTTTTCTAAAGTCGTATCCGAACGAGGGCCTTCATCAGTGTCAACAATTGTATCGACTGATTTTTTTTTCTCGTTTTCGTCCAGAAAAATTTCTGTTACTTTAATAGGAACAATTTCATTTTTAAATTTTCCGTCCTTAATTGCTTTACTTGCTTTCTGATTGGATTCATAACCGAATCTATCCTGATCTTCTCTTGATATCTTAAAATCATTGGCAACAGCTTCGGCAGTAAGTCCCATTCCCCAATAATAATCCGGATGCGCTTGCAGTAAATTCAGATTAGGTACAATCTTCCATCCTCCGAAAGGTATAGGTGACATACATTCCACTCCACCAGCTATAATACAATCTGCCATTCCGGCTTTTATCTTTGCAGTAGCGATAGCAATTGTTTCGAGTCCGGAAGCACAATAACGGTTTACAGTCATTCCGGGAACTTTTACAGTATCGAGTCCCATTAAAGAAATCATTCTTCCGACATTAAGTCCTTGTTCAGCTTCGGGGGTTGCATTTCCAACAATTACGTCGTCGATTTGTTCTTTATCTAATTGCGGCAAAGAAGCAACAAGATGTCTGATAACTTCGGCAGCCAGGTCATCCGGGCGTTTGGTTTTAAATTTTCCTTTGGGAGCTTTCCCTACTGCGGAGCGAAAACCTGCGATTATATATGCTTCCATCATTATCCGTTATAACGTTTAGCGCTTAACGTTTATTTAAAATTATTTTTTAGGTTCGTTTGGTTTAGGAGCAGGACCTTTTTTCTCACCACCTTTTTTCTCGGCAGCTTTTTTAGCTTCTTCTTCTTTTTTCTTTTTAGCATCGAGGACATCAACATCAATTCCATCCTTATAAGTAGCTTGTCCTACCACATCTCCTTTTCTATTGTATGTTTTCCATGGCCCATCTTTTTTACCATTTACATATGATCCTTCTTGCCGGTTAGATCCATCTTCAAAGTATTTGGTCCATTTACCATTTTTCTTTCCATCTTTATAAGTGCCTTCCATTTGAACCTGGGATGAAAAATAATATCTGGTGTATTGGCCTTCCTTAACGCCGGCCAGGTATTCAGTTTCTTCTTTAACTCTATCGTATCCATAAAATCTTCTTTCGATTCCTTCTTTTTTGTCGTTGACAAAATCTATTTCAGAAATTTTTTCACCGAAGGTATTGTAGAAAACCCACTTACCTTGTTTTCTACCTATTTCATCCGTTTTGTTACGGTTTTTTTCCTTGCCCGGAGAGTATTTTGGTTTTTCTTCAGTTGCCTGAGCAATACAGTTTTCTGAATTCAAAAGGAATCCGGCAATAACAATAGTAAATAGTAACGCTGTTTTCTTGGAAAAGTAATTCTGTTTCATGCCATTGAGTTTTCTAATTTCGTAATGCTTTACCTGATGTCAGTATACTCTGAATTCGTTCCAGGGTTTTACGTTCTCCGCATAAAGAAAGAAAAGCTTCTCTTTCAAGGTCGAGTAAATATTTTTCGGAGACATATGTATAGGATGATAAATCACCTCCACATAAAACGTAAGCGAGTTTTTGCGATATTTTTTGGTCGTGTTCAGAAATGTAATGACCTGAATACATTGCATTCGCACCGGCATAAAAAATTCCCATGCCGCTTCTTCCCAATACTTTTATATCTTTTCTCTCAGTTGGCCGGGTATACCCTTCGTCAGCCATTTCCAAAACTGCTCTTTTGGCTTCACTGATTCTTCTTTGCGAATTCATTACAATTTCGTCGTGACCACTTCTGAATATTTTTAAATCGAAAGCCTCTGATGCAGAAGTTGAAACTTTTGCCATGGCAATATTTAAAAAATACTCCTTCAAAATATGTTCGTCAATTGCTCCTTCGGTATAGGCATCACTTGCGCGCAAAGCGAATTCTTTACTTCCACCACCACCGGGGATTAAACCAACACCGAATTCTACCATGCCGATATATGTTTCTGCCGAAGCAATAACTTTATCTGCATGTAATGACATTTCGCAACCTCCACCCAAAGCGAGTGCATGAGGAGCAATAACTACAGGAATATTGCTGTAACGAACCCGCATATTCATATTCTGAAAGGCACGGATAGCCATATCTATTTCATCAAATTCTTGTTCTGTGGCAAACATAAAGATCATTGCAAGGTTGGCTCCGGCAGAAAATTTTTGTCCTTCATTAGCAACAACAAGACCGCGGAAATCTTTTTCTGCAGTGTTAATTGCTGTATTCATTCCTTCGATAATTTCACCACCAATTGTATTCATCTTCGAATGAAATTCAAGATTGAGAACACCGTCGCCGATATCAATCAAACTGCAACCTGCATTTTTCCAGACTAATTTTTCTCTATACGCATCTAAAATAATAAAATTATCGGCTCCTTGTTTTAAAATATATTGTCCTGTAGAAACCGAATAAAAATATTTTTTACCATTTTTCAACGTATAAAATGAAGTATTGCCTTTAGATAAAAAATCATAAACCCATTGAGCGGGTTTCAAATTCAATCCTTCCATTATTTTAACACAATCAGCCACTCTTAAAATATCCCAAATTTCAAAAGGACCGGTTTCCCATCCAAAACCTGCGCAAATAGCTTCATCAATTTTATAAAGATCTTCGGTTATTTCCGGTATTCTGAAAGATACATAACTAAATAATGAACAAAAAGATAATTGATAAAATTCTCCTGACCTATCTTTCGTGTTGAATAATATTTTAAAACGATCTTTTACATTTTCTATATTTTTTACCTGGTCGAGGGAAGGGAAACGAGTCTTTGATTTAGAATTATATTCAAGTGTTTTAAGATCCAAAGTAAGTATTTCACTTTTCCCGCCTTCTTTTTTTTCTTTTTTATAAAATCCCTGATTTGTTTTATCGCCCAGCCATTTTTTCTCTATCATTTTTTGGATAAAGTCGGGTAATAAAAAAGTATTTCGTGATTCATCATCCGGACAACGGTCATAAACATCTTTTGCAACTTTTACCAGAGTATCTAAACCCACCAGATCGGATGTTCGGAAAGTAGCGGACTTAGGTCTGCCAAGAACAGCTCCGGTTAATTTATCTACTTCGTCGATGGTATAACCTTTTTTTTCCACGAGGTGAAGCAATGACATAATTGAGAAAACGCCTACACGATTGGCAATGAAAGCAGGCGTGTCTTTACATTCTACGGTAGCTTTACCCAGAAATAAATCGCCATATTCCAGTAAAAAGTTTATTACATCTTTAGAGGTCTCCAGACCCGGAATAATTTCAAGAAGACGCAAGTAACGAGGCGGATTAAAAAAATGAGTTCCGCAAAAGTGTTTAACGAAATCTGCACTTCGGCCTTCAGCCATTAATTTTATTGGAATGCCTGATGTATTAGAAGTTATCAAGGTTCCATTCTTCCGAAATTTTTCAACTTTCTCAAAAAGACTTTTCTTGATATCTAGATTTTCAACTACGGCTTCAATAACCCAGTCGCATTCAGAAATATTTTTTAAATCATCGTCGAAATTTCCGGTTCGAATACGAGATGCGAAAGTTTTTTTATAGAGCGGAGATGGATTCGATTTAATAGATTGTTGTAATGCAGAATTAACAATTCTGTTTTTTACTCCCGTGGAATCTAATGTAAGATTTTTTTTAATTTCATCTTCGTTTAATTCTTTGGGTGCAATGTCAAGCAAAAGCACATTTAGTCCGATGTTTGCAAAATGACACGCAATTCTGCTTCCCATAATTCCGCTACCCAGTACTGCAACATTTTTGATAACTCTTTTCATATATTATTTATTACACCTAAGAAACAAGAAGATTCTCTTCAGCGTATATTTCTTCAATGATTGATTTATATTTTTCTGCAATTATTTTTCTTTTTAGTTTTAACGTGGCAGTTAATTCCCCATTAGCAGTTGTCCATTCTTTGTCTAACAAACTAATTTTTTTTATCTGTTCGGCATTTCCGAAATCTTTGTTAAACTCATCAACATCCTGTTGAATTCTTTCGATTACTTTACTTTCTTTAATTATCTCGCTGTTCGAAGTAAAAGCAATCTCATGGAGTTCGCACCATTGTTTAAGATAAGCAAAATCAGGAATGATAAGTGCGGCAGGAAATTTTCTGTTTTCGCCAATAACCATAATTTGTTCGATGAAAGCTGATTCTTTAAATTTATTCTCCATGGCTTGAGGAGCAATATATTTTCCGCCTGAGGTTTTAAAAATTTCTTTTTTCCTGTCGGTGATTTTTAAATACCGGTTTTCGATCATTGTTCCAATATCGCCGGTATGAAACCAGTTATCCTTATCAATCACTTCAGCGGTTAAGTCGGGGCGGTTAAAATAACCTAACATTACATTTGGTCCCTTACAAAGTACTTCGCCGTCTTCAGCAATTTTTACTTGTACATTTTTAATAACAGTACCCACGGTACCAAAATGAGTATTATTCTTTTCCAGATTATTTACTGCAATTACCGGTGAGGTTTCTGTTAAACCATATCCTTCCAATACCGGAATTTTGGCAGCCCAGAATACTCTTGCAAGTCGTGGTTGAAGAGCAGCGCCACCACTGATAATTACTTTAACTTCATTTCCGAGGGCTTCTCTCCATTTAGAAAAAACAAGTTTATTCATAATTCTCAGTTCCATTTCATATAATAATCCGTTTTTACCATAAAGTTCGTAGCGGAGTCCAAGATTTACTGCACGAAGAAAAATTGCTCGTTTAATTCCTTTTTGTTCTTTGCCTTTAACCATTATCCTGTCAAAAACTTTTTCAAGCAAACGTGGAACCGTTGAAAATACATGGGGTTTTACTTCTTTCAGATTGTCCACAATTTTATCCATGCTTTCTGCATAATAAATTGAAACACCAATAAACATATATAGATAAGTAAGCATTCTTTCATAGCTGTGACAAAGCGGAAGAAAACTTAACGCTCTGTGTCTGTTATCGACCGGACAAAGGTGTTCACAAGCAAGAACATTGCTAACAATATTATTGTGAGAAAGCATTACACCTTTAGGAGTACCGGTTGTTCCGCTGGTATAAAGTATTGTAGCAATATCATTGGAAGAAATTTCGTCTTTAGTTTTCTTAAGAGTTTCTTTGTTTTCACTGAGATTCCCTTTAGAAACAATTTCCATCCAATTAGGAATATCTTTAATTAAATCTAAAGAAAATATAGCAGTCAACGAAGGCACTTTTGATTTTACTTGTTCAATTTTATTATAAAGATCTTTATCACCGGCAATTACCATTTTTGCATTGCAATCCTTGAGAATAAAAATAATTTCCAATTCAGAAAGAGTTGTATAAATCGGAACATTAATTATTCCAACTTGTTGCATTCCGATATCGATAATATTCCATTCGGGGCGATTGGCAGAAATAATGGCGATTTTATCACCTTTTTTTAATCCCAAATTTATTAATCCCATACCGAATTTGTCAGCTGTTTCAATAAATTCATCGGTTGAAATTGGAATCCATTTACCATTACATTTTGACAACAGAGAGTCCGGCTTTGAAAATAATTCCTTTTGACGTTGAGGAATATCAAAAATTCGTTGGATAGTTACCATTATCTAATAAAAAAGCTAAACGAATCCATGACAATAAAACTACCTTGAATTCTCATATGAAATTGATTCATTAGTTAATCTGCCAAAATAAAGTTTTTGTTCATACGTGAATGATGCTTAAAAATATTTTTTAACTGTATTGTTAACATAAAAGGAAGCTCATAAAATGTTAAAAAGGTCGTACCTTGAGGCCGGTATTTTCCAAAAGCAAAATTAAATTACCTATGTCCTACTCCAATAACCTCATAAAAGCTCTGAACATTCGTCACCCTTTAATCATGGCGCCCATGTTCCTTGTGAGCAATTTGAGTATGATAAAAGAAGCAATTAATGCAGAAATTCTGGGTTGTTTTCCCACATTGAATTACCGAAAGGTGGAAGATCTGAATGATATTTTAGTAGAACTTAATAAGTACTTAGCCGGCAGAAAAGGGTTACGAGGGAATTACGGTGTAAATCTAATTGTTCAAAAATCAAATCCCTGGTTTGAAAAACATTTAGCAGTTTGTGTAGAAAATAAAGTCCCTGTTATTATAACATCACTTGGCAATCCGGAAGAAACAATTCGTAAAGTTCATAACTATGGCGGAAAAGTTTTTTGTGATGTAACGAATGTTGAGCATGCTGCCAAATGTTTCAAAGCAGGTTGCGATGGATTTGTTGCCGTTGGTCAGGGAGCGGGTGGACATGCAGGACCTTTTCCATTAATTCTTTTAATAGAAACTTTAAAAAATAATTTCCCTAATAAATCGATTCTTGCTGCAGGGGGAATTGCTAATGGCAGAGCTTTGTTAAGTGTTTTAGCGGCTGGAGCGTCGGCCGGTTATTGTGGAACGCGATTTATTGCAAGTACAGAAGCAGGAGTGTCGGTTGATTATAAAAAAGCAATCGTAGAATCAGGGATGGAGGATATTGTAATGACAGATAGAATCAGCGGGACACCTTGTACGATAATCAATACTGACTTTGCAAAAAAAATCGGCACAAAGCAAAACTGGTTTGAAAGGTTACTGAGTAAAAATCCAAGAACGAAAAAATATTTTAAAATGATTATTCAAAGACGTGGTTTCAATTGGCTGGAAGAAGCTGTTAAACCTGGAAATTATAATAGTCTTTGGTGTGCAGGACAAACAGTAGAAATGATTAATGATATTAAACCCGTTAAAGAAATTGTGAAAGATATAATCCATGAAATGGAAGATGCTTATAGTGAATTGGAGTTAAAGTTTGAAAGTATCAATTACTAAATTTTTAATAAAGCATATTTCTCTTTGATTAGGGTTTAATTTTCACTTATTGCAATTTCCAGATTTAGTATCCTGTAATAATTAATATGGAGTTTCCGAGAAAATCAATAAATAAATTTTATACTTTTTCAATTTATTCTATTGCAATTCTTTTTCTAACACTTTATTTTATTCTTAGTGTTCATTCCCGAATTGCAGGAGATGATTATTTTTATTTATGGTTAAAAAACACATTCGGTGCCTGGGATGGTATGATTTATCAATACAATAAATGGAGCGGTCGCTGGGCGGCACATTGGATTGGTTGTGCAATGATTTCAAATTGGCAGAACCCGGTCTTTCTACCCATAATTAATTTATTTACTCTTGTATTATTGTATTTTTCATTGAAGAAAGGATTCGAAAAAATCACGGCTTTACTAAAAATAACGATAGATAATATAATAATTCCACCTTTAATAATAGTTTTGATTACAACATTTTTTTTTACAAGTTTTAGTATTGGAGAAACATGGTTTTGGTATATTATAATTTTAACTTATCTATGGAGTATTATTGCATTTATATTTTTGCTTAACTTAATATTTTCGTTTAAAAATATTTTTTTGACTTTTATATTTATAATTGTTTGTTCGGCATATATCGGTGGTGCTTCGGAATCTTATGCTTTAATATTTTTGTTCTCACTTATCGCAATATTTCTTTACAGAAAGAAACTAAAAATTAATAAATCTTTCACAATAATAGATTACAAATTAATTCTTGCGATTTCAGCACTTCTTTTATCTTTTTCAATTTCCTATTTCGCACCCGGAACAGAAATCAGGCATTCACTTCTTCCTCATACTCCTATTTTAGAAAAGTTACAGATTTTTTCAAAATCATATATAAAATATTTTTTACGCTTTCTGCCTGATAAAATAATTTATCTTCTTTTATTTTCTTTCTTATGGTTATATATCGGTTCGAATTATCTGAAAAAGTCATTCAAAGAAAAAGAAGTAGTAAAAACTATTAAAAATATTACATTATTATTTTTAGTATTTCTTGTTGTATCGTTACTCCCTACTTCATTTATAATGTCAGAAACCGGACCCGGCCGTTCGTTATCGATTGTTTCGCTTTTAACTGTAATTTATTATGCAATATTATTTTCTTTATTGGGTATTTTTATTGATACAAATAAAATATTTTATAAAATATTGTTATCATCTTTATCATTGATATCCATTTTATTTTTGATTTTTACTATTTATTCTCAATATAAGGTAGCTAAACTTTTTTCACAAGCCTGCGATGAAAGACTTCAATTTATAAAAACAGCTTTATTAAATAATCAAAAAGAAACATTAGAACTAAATAAAATACCGCCGGAAGGAATGTTATACTGGGATGAATTGTCGGAAGACACAACTCATTTTACAAACAAACATTTAAGAGACGGACTTAATTTACCATTTCAAGTTAAATTAAAATAGGATTATTCATAATTAATTACTGAGTTAAAATATAAATTACAAATCAATAAACAGAAATTTCGGATAATTGAAATTCCTGTTTACTGATTAATAATAAATCATCCTGCAAATGGTGATAATAATTGCATTATAATTACATCTTCGGCATTACTACTTTATCAAGAACATGAATAACACCATTCGACTGCATAACATCATACGTTGTTATGTTTGCAATTGAACCGGTTGCGTCTTTAACAGTAATATTATGCATGCCATTCATCATAAAAGTTAACTCCTGACCTTGCACCGTTTTCATTGATGTATTTCCTTTGCCTTTCTTAATTGCAGTTATTAAATCATCGTAAGTTACTTTGCCGGGAATAACATGATAAGTAAGTACGCTTCCTAAGGTAGATTTATTTTCAGGCTTTAATAAATTCTCTACTGTTCCTGTTGGAAGATCTTCAAAAGCATTATTCACCGGAGCAAAAACGGTAAAAGGTCCTTTTCCTTGCAGAGTTTCTACAAGTCCGGCTGCTTTGACTGCTGCGACTAATGTTGTGTGATCTTTCGAATTCACTGCGTTTTCAATAATGTTTTTTAGCGGATACATGGATTCTCCGCCAACCATAACTGTATTGTCTGATTTTGACTTCATTTGGCCATTCACTTGTGGTACTGTTGCAATGAACGTTGCTGTTATTGCCATTAATAAAATTGATTTTTTCATAATTAGTATTTTTTAGTTTGTTATTTGCCAGACTTACGTGATGAATTAACTAATGGATTTAATACATTAAAGAATTATAATTATACATTAGCCAAATAATTAATTCTATGATTATTAAATTAATTGTTCGGCTTTTAAAAAAATTATGGGGGATTTATGCCTTTATCATTTTTGCTTCTACGCTTTTGATATCGTTCTGCTCTTATGTATTGGTATTTTTACTGGCAAGTGAAAAAAAATCTCCATTTATCGCTCATCAATATGTTTCCCGATACTGGTCAAGGGTATTATTTTTCTTTTTCGGAATTCGATTGATTGTAAAAAACAAAGAAAGACTAGATAAGAATCAAACTTATGTTTTTATTGCAAATCACCGTTCACAATTAGACATACCTTGTTATGCTATAGCAACTGATCATACTATTCGTTTTTTGTCAAAAGTAGAATTGACTAAAATTCCATTGCTCGGTTATGTTATCCGTCACTTATATATAACCGTAGATAGAAAAGATAAAGAAGCACGTGCAAAGAGTATGGAGAAAATGATTAAATCATTAAGTGATGGTATTTCAGTATTTATTTGTCCGGAAGGAACAAGAAATAAAGGAAATGAACCTTTGTTGCCATTTCATGACGGAGCCTTCAGGCTTGCTATTCAATCACAGAATCCATTAGCATTGCTGGTTTTAAATGGTGTCGATAAACTTAATTCACCGAAGCATCCACTAGAACTTTCTCCCGGAAATATAACAGGTCAATGGTGCGAACCTATTTCGACAGCAGGAATGACTCAGGATGATTTACCAGCTTTAAAAGAAGCAGCAATTAAACAAATGCTAGTATATTTGCATTAATTATTGCGTTGTTAAAAGCCACTTTGGCGTTTCCGTAGTTGCTCGCGGAATGAAATCAAAATTATGTACAAAAACACTCAACATTGGATTGAAACCCTTGAATCTAAGGGTCAATTGGTTCGTATTCGGGAATATGTAAATCCTCATCTTGAAATTACTGAGATCACAGATCGTATTTCAAAAAAATATGGCCCTGCCCTTCTTTTTGAAAATACCGGAACCGACTTCCCGTTATTAATCAATTCAATGGGAACCGAGCAACGAATGGCTTGGGCTCTAGGAAAAGAAAAATTGGATGATGTTGCAATGGAAATGGAAAACTTAATCAAACAGCTGACATCACCAAAAGAAAATATTTTCGACAAACTTAAATTATTACCTGCACTCGGCTCCATAGCATCATGGATGCCGAAAACAATTAAAGGAAAAGGGGAATGCCAGGAAGTTATAATGAAAAATCCTGATGTAACTAAATTTCCGGTGCTCAAATGCTGGCCCGAAGATGGTGGTCCGTTTTTAACATTACCTATTATTCATACCAAAGATCCAAATACAGGTTTACGTAATGTCGGCTTATATAGAATGCAAGTTTTTGGTCCGACATTAACAGGAATGCATTGGCATCGCCATAAGGTCAGCGCCCGGCATTTTAATGAATATAAAAAACTTGGCAAATTAATGCCGGTGGCTGTAGCTCTCGGAGGTGATCCTGTTTATACGTATGCAGCCACAGCGCCACTACCCGACAATGTTGATGAATACATGCTTGCAGGATTTATACGCAAGAAAAAAGTTGAACTTGTACAATGCTTAACGCAGGATGTTCAGGTTCCTTCCGATGCTGATATTATTATTGAAGGTTTTGTAGATCCAAATGAAGACTATATTCTGGAAGGTCCTTTCGGTGATCATACAGGTTATTATTCTCTTGCTGATTATTATCCGAAATTTCATATTACGTGTATTACACATAAAAAAAATGCAATCTATCCTGCGACCATTGTTGGCATACCGCCACAAGAAGATGCATGGATAGGTAAAGCGACAGAAAGAATTTTTCTTGTTCCTATTAAAATGACGATGGTTCCCGAAATCATTGACATGGTTTTACCTGTTGAAGGTGTATTTCATAATCTGGTAATCGTAAAAATAAATAAAGAATATCCAGGTCAAGCCAGTAAGGTCATGCATAGTTTGTGGGGTGCCGGACAAATGATGTTTACAAAAATTATGATTGTTGTTGATGGTAACGTAAATATCCACGACTCAAAGGAAGTAGCAAACTATGTAAGCAATAACTTCGATCCGGCCAATGATATTTATTTCACACAAGGCCCGGTTGATGTATTAGATCACAGTTGCTCTGTTATGGCTTACGGCGGAAAAATCGGAATTGATGCTACATCAAAAACAGTGGAAGAGCAAAGTGGAAGAAATCCGGAAATTTTGAATAATAGATTAGCTGTAGATAAGGAAAAAATTAAAAAAGAATTTCCTGAGATTGTTGATATTAATACAAATCTTTTATCTGAAGATATTTCTATTGTGTTGATATCTATTAATAAAAACCGCACAAATCATATTCGGGAAATAACTGATACTCTTTTTCAAAAAGAAGAATTTAAATATGTAAAAGTTATTTTATTCGTTGAAGGATCCGTTGATGTAAATGAAATCGCTGATTCTGTATGGCGATTCACAAATAATATCGATCCTAAAAGAGATCATTATATTTTTACTGATAATAACAAGATAAGTCATATCGCTTTTGATGGTACAAGAAAAACTAAAGAATTGGATGGCTTTCAGCGTGACTGGCCTAATGTACTTGCTTCAGACGATACTACTATTGCAAAAATAGATTCAATATGGGATAAACTCGGTTTGGGGGCTTTGATATCCTCTCCATCTTTGAAGTATAAAAAACAAATGTATGGTACTGGAGCTGTGGTTAAAGATTGATAGGTTTCGTTCTGATAAGTTTTTTTCGCGCAGAGGACGCTAAGCTAGCAGAGATACTTTCGGAATGAGGTTGTAGGGGAGGTTTTTTCGCGCAGAGGACGCTAAGCTCACAGAGGGGATTCTTTGCGTGCTCTGCGATCTCTGCGCGACAATTTTTACCCTATGAAATACTGGCTTCACGCAACTTTAGGAATGAGTGTAGGGGTGGTTTTTTTCACGCAGAGGACGCTAAGCTCGCAGAGGGGCTATTTCTTTGCGTGCTCTGCGATCTCTGCGCGACAAATATTCCGATCAACGGGTAAATCTTTTATATGGATCAACTCCTTCATTTACTTCCACTTTCAAATCATCAATATAAAATAATTTATTGAAAGGATTCCAAAAATAAACAAGTAAGATGTCTTCAGGCAATATTTCTTTGGGGAATTCTGCACAAACGATTACTGGTTGCCATTCGCCTTTTTTAATTTTAAAGTCAGAAATATTTGACCCATGGTAATCAAATGGTTTATTGTTACGATCCAATGAAATAATCATCTTGATATTTTCAGATTCTCCCGTTAAATAAATCATAGCTGAGAATGTAATATATCTGAATCCGTCACCCGGTATATCCGACAATTTTTTTCTTAATGAAACGCTGTATTCACCATCTATTTTCTGAGAATGGGCTCCTGAATAATAGTGTTCAGTTGATGTTGCTTTAATATCTTCAGACCAATAATTAAAATCGAAATCGCATTTTGAAGAAAATATTCGGGTATTAATTACAGGATAGGCCGGTTGTTTAGCGAAAAGACAAGAAGCAGCATTGAAATAATTTTTCGACTCAATTAAAAACGGATAATCTTTTTTAATTATTTCAGGAATTTCCCATGGGTGAGAGCTATTTGTCCAAACAAAACCAAAATAAGGAGTATTAGACGCCCGCGTAATGTTATATAATTTAGTGAAATCTGAAGGGGTTTCTAATTTATCACCAACTATTAATGGTTGCAATTCCATTTTTCGGAAATAATAATTGAGATAGTCAGTGTTTACAACATTAATTACTACCGGGACATTTTTAACACCATATTTTTTCGACCATCCTTCAACATCTTCAGCAATTTCTTTGAAGACTCCGAATTGCTTAATTGAATAATTTTTTCCCGGAACGATTGTATCATAAATAAGAATTAAAGAAAATATTAATGTAACAATACGTGTATGAGGTTTTGTCAAAAGAAATTGGGGAACAAAAGAAAAGATTAACAACAATAAAAAAGGAATTACAAAATGCATAGTAGAAAACATCAGTACCGGATGTCCTAAAATGGAATAAATATAAGCAATTAAAAAAGTTATACCGAACCAGATAATAGATAGTAGTCGCCAACGATTTATTCCTGCTAATTTTTTTTCAAAAAGTAAACCGGAAACAAAAAGCAAACCAACTAACGTACAAATCAGATAAGAACGATTAAACAATTCAAAGAAAAATTCTTTCAGAAAATTTTTTGATGGTGGCCCGAGCCAACCGCCAATATCACCTGTTTTCATTTGAGATAAAAAAACCGGCAACTCAGGAAGAAAAGTTAGTAAAGCAATAAATCCTCCCAATGAATATTTTAATATGTTGTTGCGATTAACGAAAAACAATCCTGATAAACCAACCAAACCGACAAACATAAAACTGAAATAATGCAGATGTAGTGCTGCACTCATTGAGATTATCCAACCAATCCATAAATAGTTTTTGTTTCTATTTCCGTTGGGAAATAAGTATTCCGTCCAAAAATAAACTGTTAGCAGAGAAAACATTATTCCGGGACTATACATCCGGGCTAATTGTGTGAAGAGAATTGTAAAAATTGAAAAACCAAAAGTACAGGCAGATAATAATCCTGTTAATTCATTGTACCACCTTTTTCCTATCTTATAAATAAGCCAGGTCGAAATGAGAGAAAAAACAACAAAAGGAAACCGAACCATGAATGTTTCTTCTCCGACTAATTTAACCCAATAAAAAAGAAAGGATTGTAATCCTGCCGGATGAAAATCAATATAGACTCCTTTTGAAATCATTTCTGAAAATGAATCATACCTTACCCGGACTAAAGAACTGAGTTCATCATTGGACAAAGACATTGATCCAAGATTAATCAATCGCAAAATTGCAGAAACGAGAATAATGAACCCAATGGTTAATGTTCCTCCATTTCGTTTACCTTTTGGAATTTGATTCATAATAATAAAAAACTCAATGAGAAATACTGCGTTGTCTTATCGCTTCATAAAGAAGAATTCCTGAAGCCACAGAAACATTCAAAGAAGAAATTGAACCTAGCAAAGGAATTTTAACAAGTTCATCAGCAACTCTTAAAATATCATCGGAAACACCATTTTCTTCAGAACCCATAATAATGGCCAATGGTCCTGTAAAATCAGCATTATAATAATTTTGAGTTCCTTTTTCGGTTGCGGCAATAATATGTAATCCGCTTTGTCTTAAAAATGCAAATGTATCTCGAAAATTATTTTCTCTGCAAACCGGAATACTATTAAGTGCACCGGCTGATGTTTTAATTGCGTCTGCAGTTACCTGTGCTGCTCCGCGAAAAGGAATTACGATTGCATGAACCCCGGCACATTCTGCGGTGCGTGCAATGGCTCCAAAATTTCGTACATCGGTAATACGATCAAGTATTAATATGAGCGGCGTTTCACCTCTCTCAAAAATACCTGGAATAATATTTTCAATGGATGAATAACTAACAGGAGAAATATAACACACAACATCCTGGTGGTTATTTCTTGTAATGCGATGAATCTTTTCAATGGGAACTTCCTGCCATGGTATTTCCTGATCTGTCAACAGTTTTTTTAATTCTGTCATTAATTCGCCGTTGGAATTCCGCGTAATAAAAATTCGGTCGATTTCCTTTCCGGCATGAATGGCTTCCATAACAGGTCGTATTCCATAAACTAGCTGAGAATCATCTGATGAGCTTCTTTCTCTTTCTCTTCTGTAATTGTTCATCATTTCTTAAATTATACTATTAGTTAAAATTATTGTATGCCCTGCCCTGTCGCCAGATTTCTACAGCCCGGTACCAGTTACTTTCATAAGTTGGAGATCGGGATAATAAATAATCATTCTCTGTAAATGGATTATTTACTTTAACGAAGAAAAAATTTAAAGCTAAAGGGCTATTTGGAGTTCCATAGATCCAGCTTTCCGATTCAGTACTTTTGTAAACTGTTCCCGGACTACCGAAAATAATATAAATCATTCCCCTGTCAGTTCTCCAGCCTTCTGTAAAAGAAGAAAAATATTTATTTGCTTCTCTGACTCTTCCGTAATATTTTTTTATCAGGTTTCTGGTTTTTTCTTCATTGCCTCCGTGTGTAAGCCAAAAATTATCAACCATCGATTTCGGTGTGGAACTGTTTTTCAATTCTTCAAATTCTTTTTTATTTGTCAGATATCGCAAAGCTTCAATCATATATTTTGGTGAAGTAATATCAGGAAAACCATTATAAAAACGAAAAAGGGTAAGTCCGGTTTTTCCGATTGTATCCGTTTGAAAATGATAAAATCCTTCTTTTTCCAATTGGAGTCCTTTAAATTGTTCAATATTTAAATATGAAACACTATCAGGATTATAATTGAAATCATTGTGAATATCAAAACTAAAAGGTGGAGCCGCTAGAGGGAAATCTCTGTTATAATATTTACACCAAAGATTATTTAATGACTTATCCTTATAAATAATATTTATTGTATCGAAAGAATACAAATAGTTTCTGAACAAAGGTGAATTCCTTAAATCAGTAACAAGAAAATCCTGTCGAGAAGATTTAGAAATCCTATCCAAAGAAATAAAATAATCATCATACGTCCCCTTGTTCTTATCCGTAATAAAACAATGTATAAGAAATGTTCCGGTTATTTTAAGAGGGATTGAGGTTGACAATATCTTTGAATCAGACTTCTCATTTAGTTCAAATGAAAATTCTGTTGTTGTACTGTCAATTATTTTAGCTAGTTCAAAAGAACCGATAATCTCTGAATGAACACTTATAGTAGCCCGGAATTGATCATCGCTCTGACGCGTAAAGAGGAATTCTCCAGGTAAAACTTTTAAGAAAAGCTGAACCGTTGAATCACTTTCATTGAATGCTACAAATTCAGGATGATATTTCTGATCGGCCATACGGTATACTGAAGCCATATTCATTGTGCTCATATCACGGATTGGTAAGCAAGACACCATGAGCATCAATAGAAAATATAATATCTTTTTAGAAATTTGCATCCGTATCACTTTCTTCTGCTTTTTCTAAAAGGTCTTGAGGAATATCTTTTGTTGTTTTAGCTCCAAGTTTCTTCAGTTCTTCAACTTTTCTAATAATATTCCCATTGCCTGTTGTTAATTTATTCATTGCTTCATCGTGCGAAAGTTGTGCTGATTTAATTTTATCACCTATGCTGTTCATGTCTTTTAGAAAATTATAAAATTTATCATATAATGCTCCGCCGACTCTTGCAATATCAAGTGCATTCTTAGTTTGTTTCTCTTGCTTCCAAATGGCGCTTACCGTTTTTAATGTTGCTAATAATGTAGATGGGCTAACAAGTACAATTTTTCTGTCCCAGGCATAATTAAATAATTCAGCATCGGCCTGAATGGCAATGCCGAATGACGGTTCAATAGGCATAAAAATAAGAACAAAGTCGGGAGTGTTCAATTCCTGTGAAGAAAAATAATTTTTTTCACCAAGTAAACGAATATGAGAACGAACTGAAAGAATATGATCTTTTAGAAATCTTTCCCGGTCTTCTTCTGATGTGGCATTAACTAATGCTTCGTATGCAATAAGACTCACTTTAGCATCGATAATTATATGTTTATTATCCGGCAGATGCAAGACGACGTCAGGTTGAATTCTTTGTCCGTCTTCGTTATTTGTGCTGAATTGTATTTCGTATTCGGAGCCCTTCGTCAAACCGGAACGTTCAAGAATACGTTCAAGAATAACTTCACCCCAATTCCCTTGTTTCTTTGTATCGCCTTTTAATGCGCGGGCCAAATTATTCGCTTCTTCGCTAATCTGTTTATTTAATTCAATCAGGCTTTTAATTTCACCCTTAAGGGAATTCCTTTCGGCCGATTCAATTTTATACGATTGCTCAACTTTTTGTTCAAATTCCTTAATTTTGTCTCTCAAAGGAGTAAGAATAACATCAAGATTTGTACGGTTTTGCTCAGTAAATTTTTTACTTTTCTCATCCAGAATTTTAGATGAAAGGTTTTCAAATTCAGCTGTAAAACGTTGATGAATCTCCTCCATTTCCTTTTTCTGAGTACCTAATTTTTCTCTTAGATTATCAGAAATAATTCTTTGTTCTGCGAGTGAGGCATTTATATTGCCCGATAATTTTCTTTCATTAGTCAAGTGATCATCCGTCAATTTCAATTGTAGCAATGTTTGTTGAAGCCGGTCGTTTACAATACTTCGTTCGCGATCAACTTCATTATACCTAACTTCGGCTTCCCTCTTGAAAGAAGATGAACGATATATCATAAAAAGCAATGCAATTGCTGCACCGGCTAATAAACCTGTTATTAAAAAAATGATTTGCATGTTAATGAATGAATTTTGTAAAATTACAAATAAAACTGAGCTAATTGTCCATAACTGTTTATGAATTTTCTTAATAATTTAATCGTCATTCTTCTTATTTTTTCCAACTTTTCAGCCAATGGACAAAACAAATATGTACTTGACTTAAAATCTGAGCAATGGAATTTAAAGAATACCTCTTTTTATATTTCAGATATTCTTGATGAAAGAAATGATAAAAGCAATGCCGGTAAAGTACTTTCTTCTAATAAATTGATTGTAGCTAAATTTAGAAATTCGGCAGAAATTGATTTAAAAAATCTGATTGATGCTTCCATAGAAAAAGACACCTCTGCTACTTCTATAATTTTATCTCTTGAACGTTTCGATTTAAAAGAAACAGGATCGATCAGTAATCACAAACTAAAATTAGATTTTTCAATAAAATTTTATCGTTTCATAAATAATAAACGATACTTGATTTACGAATCTAACGGTAAACCCGAAATGAATATCCAGGGTAATTATGCTAAAGCACCTGAAAAAATAATCAGTTCTACAATAAAAAATGTGATTTTTGGTTTTCAGAATTGGTTAAATGTAAATCCTGATTTTCCATTACTTGCAAAAACTGTTCGTGTAGTTTTTGTTAATGAAAATGAAGAAAGAAAAAATATAAAAGGCGATACAATTATCTGGAATGAAAATTATAAACTTAAATGGACTGATTTTAAAGGCAGTTCCGGATTGTCTTCTTTTATGGCGCAAAGCAATTGCATTTTTTCATACAAGGCAATACCCAAAATGAAAAATGGAATTATGGAATTGAATATACGACTGAACGCTTCTTTTGATCGTAATCATTCCTGGGTTATTGCCGGACATCAAAAAGATACGCTGTTGGCACATGAACAATTGCATTTTGATATTTGTGAATTAAACATACGTTATCTCAGAAAAAGGATTTTGAATTTAACCCTCAATCCAATGGAATTTGATGTTCAAATAAATTCTTTATTCAGTGATACCTGGAACGAATATCAGAATCAACAGCAAAGCTACGACGATGAAACTGGTCATGGAATAATTTCAGATAAACAATTCTTTTGGCAGGCTAAAATTGAGGAAGAATTAAAAAACACTCCCACCTATCCGTCATATTCACTTCCGGAAAAAAAAGAACACTGAAAATAAAAATAAAATCCGTGTAAACCTGTAAAATCCGTTTGATCCGTGTTCTATCAACCAAACAATTCATTAATTAAAAGTTATTCAAAAATATCCAATTGCCCATATTCAGACGGTCGTCGAAAAGCGGAAAGATTATAATCCGGAAAAGTTCGGTCAGAGAGAAATCTTTTAACAGAATTTTTAAAAAGTTTATTAATCATTTCTGCTTCATTACCCAATCCTTTCATTCGAGTACCGAAACGACTATCGTTTAATTGACCGCCATGGCATGCGGCTATGAGTTTTAAAACTTTTTCTGCACGATCTGGAAATGCTTTGTGAATCCAATCAGTGAAAATAACAGCTACAGCGTCGTTCAACCGTACGATAGTCATGCCGGCACCTCTTGCTCCCGCATTTGCGGCTGCCTCGACGATGGCTGGAATTTCATGACTGTTTAGTCCGGGAATAATAGGTGCAACCATAACTCCGGCAGGTATACCATTTGAATTTAATGTTTCCACAACTTTTAGTCTGTTACTTGCAGTTGCAGTGCGGGGTTCCATGGAGAGTCTAAGATTTTCATCCAGAGAAGTAATGCTGATCATAACATGAACCAGATTTAATTCAGCCATTTGTTTAAGTATGTCAAGGTCGCGAAGGATGAGTTGGTTCTTACTTATTATACCAACCGGATTTCTAAACTTCAGAGCAACTTCCAGAATTCCACGTGTTATCTTCCATTTTCGCTCAGCAGGTTGGTAGCAATCGGTATTTCCGGAAAGCATAATTGGCGAAGGCTTCCATGATTTTTTCCTGAACTCTGCTTCAAGTAATTTAGGTGCATCAGGCTTAACCAATATTTTTGATTCGAAATCGAGGCCGGCGCTTAGGCCCCAATAGGGATGAGTATTTCTTGCATAACAGTAGATACAACCATGTTCACAGCCTTGGTAAGGATTCATAGAATAATCGCCGGGAATATCTGGACTTGTAACTTTATTGATTATTTTTTTTGGATGC
>JANOVV010000007.1:0-25530 GCA_031417555.1 Bacteroidota bacterium | reverse complement strand
AGGTATGTTTCGCGGCTTAGTCAAGCATAGGGGAGTTTGAGATAATGACCCATTTGTGTTGCTTTCTTTAGACTACGCCGAGCGGAGGAGAAATCGCCGAGTGGAAGTTGAGGTAGGGTTCGCGGCGTAGTCAAGCAAAGTTGAGTTTGAGATATTAACCCAATTGTTTTGCTTGCCTTAGACTACGCCGAGCGGAGGAGAAATCGCCGCTCGGAAGTTGAGGTATGGTTCGCGGCGTAGTCAAGCAAAGGGGAGTTTGTGATATTGACCCAATTGTGTTGCTTGCTTTAGACTACGCCGAGGGAGACTATGCAGGGTCGCCAGTACGGATTGCAATTTTTTTCATCGCCTCAATCCACCTTGGTGAATCATTTAAGCTTTCTACAAGGTCAACTTTTTCTCCGCCATTTATTTTAAAAAGCTCATCGTATTCTACGCTAATTTCATAAAGTGTTTCGAGGCAATCGCTGACGAAAGCAGGAGCGAAGATTAATAATTTTTTATCACCTGCTTTTGCACGGTCTTTAATTATAAAATCGGAATATGGTTTAATCCATGGATCTCTTCCGAGTCTCGATTGAAAGCTAATCGTGTATTTTTCTTCAGGAATATTTAATTGTTGAGCTATGAGTCGCGCAGTCGAATAACATTGTGCACGGTAACACATGGCATTTTTTTCATTTAGTGAGGAACAGCAATTATCCTTTAAACAATAATCATTGCCATCTGCTTTTTTAATTTGCCTTTCCGGTAAACCATGAAAACTGAAAAGTACATGATCATAAGCCGCATGATTATATTTTTTTCCGCATTCTACAAATGAGTCAATAAAACCTTCATCATTACAAAAACTTCCTATAAATTCTATCTCAGGAATTACTTCCCATTTACTAACTATCTCCATAACTTTTTCTACCACAGATCCCGTAGAGGCAGAAGCATATTGAGGAAATAATGGAAATACTTTTATCTTTTTGAATTCGGTATTTTTGAATTGAATCAATGCTGTTTCAATCGACGGTGATTGATAACGCATGGCTAATTCTACTTTGTAGTCGTTACCAAGTAATTGTTGTAAAGCACTTTGTTGTTTGAGACTGTAATAGAGGAGAGGTGATACACCATCCTTTCGCCAGATTTCCGAATAAAGTTTTGCTGATTTTGGTGAACGGAATGGAACGATGATCATATTCACCAATAACCAGCGAGAAAATGCCGGAATATCAATCACTCTTGGATCATTTAAAAATTCCCTTAAATACTTTCGCACATCCGGTGTTGACGGACTGTCAGGTGTTCCAAGGTTTACAAGTAAAATTCCGGTTTTCATTCGTAAAGGGCTTCTATTTAAAACTGAAGATTAAAAATTTATCATCACTAATCTTCAATCTTCAATTATAAATGTATTGCTCTGTTTGCCGTTGCCATTAAACATGCTTCTTTAAAAACTTCAGTATATGTTGGATGTGCATGACTCATCCTGGCAATATCTTCTGCCGATGCGCGGTATTCCATGGCAACAACTGCTTCTGCAATCATATCAGCTGCGCGAGGACCTATCATATGCACACCGAGTATTTCATCCGTTTTTTTATCAGCAAGAACTTTTACAAAACCATCTATGTCCATACTGGCACGCGCACGACCGCTGGCTTTGAATGGAAATGAACCTGATTTGTATTCTCTAGTATTAATTTTTAATTCTTCTTCTGTAAAACCAACCGATGCAACTTCAGGCCAGGTATATACTACTCCTGGAATGAGTAAATAATTAATGTGTGGTTTTTGTCCAGCAATTACTTCCGCAACAAAAATTCCTTCTTCTTCTGCTTTGTGTGCAAGCATTGCTCCTTTAATTACATCGCCAATGGCATAAATTCCTTTTGAAGATGTCTGAAGATTTTCATTTACTGGTATTCGTCCCCGTTCATCGGTTTTGAGTCCGGCATTTTCAAGTCCAAGGTTTTCTGTGTATGGACTACGACCCGTACTAAGCAAACAATAGTCACCATCAAAAGAAATTATTTTTCCCTCTTTGTTTTCAGCTTTTACATTTACGGTTTTCCCTGTTGTTGTTGCAGATGTTACTTTATGATTCAAATAAAATTCAAAACCTTCTTTTTGTAAAACTTTTTGTAATTCTTTTCCAAGCGACCGGTCCATTGTACCGATGATGGAATCTGTAAATTCCAAAATGGATATTTTAGATCCTAGCCGTGCATATACAGATCCAAGTTCTAAACCAATTACACCACCGCCAATTATTATTAGATGCTTTGGTATTTCAGAAAATTTTAATGCTTCTGTTGAGGTAATTATTCTTTTTTTATCTACGGTAATTCCTTTTAATGTTGAGGGTTTCGATCCTGTAGCGATGATTATATTTTTAGAAGTGATTTCAGTTTTCATTTCTCCTTGAATGGAAATTATTTCTGAATTTACAAATGAAGCTTTACCGGTATAAACAGTAATTTTATTTTTCTTCATTAGAAAATTAATGCCATCATTGTTTTGCTTAACGACGGATTCTTTTCTGGAAATCATTTGTCCCAGGTTTACCTGCAAATCTTTCAGTTCTATACCATGCGTTTTAAAATTGTGAGTAGCATTATAAAAATGTTCGGAAGAATCAAGTAAAGCTTTGGATGGAATACAGCCGACATTGGTGCAAGTCCCTCCAAGTTGAGGGTATTTTTCAACGATTGCTGTCTTCATACCCAACTGTGCGCAACGAATAGCAGCCACATATCCCCCCGGCCCGGAGCCTATTACAATGACATCAAATGAGTCCATTATCCTGATTTATTGCTATTTAACTTTTTGAATCTTGCAAATTTATAATTTCATTTCCACCTGTTAAAATAATCCGAAAAGAAAAATGAATTAATCAGCAGTTTCTGATTTAACCGAAGTTAATAGAAAAAAAATCATTTTAATACTCCAAAGAAAAACATGAAATATAAAAAATCCTCTTCAAATTAATCCCTAATTTCTTGATTCTTGATTCTTGCCTCTTATCTCAAAACCAATGAATAATCCTTCTAAAGATTAAATAAATTATCAGTGTTACAGCCAGAAAAGCACAAACAAAGCCAATGTAATCTCCATGCTTTGCATAGAAGGTTATGATTTTGTTTTTATAAAGTGTTCCTTTCAGAGCATCTTCTTTCCACCATGAAGTTTGTTGTAATACATCTCCTCTTTGGTTGATAAAACAGGATATACCGGTATTTGCGGAGCGTGCGACACTTTTACGAAATTCGATAGAAAGTAATCGGGCATAATTCATATGCTGACGATATCCGGGTGTATTTCCCCACCAGCCATCATTGGTAATAACGGAAATTAATTGTGCTGTGTCGCGCATATAAGCACTCATAAAATCTCCATAGATGGATTCATAACAAATGGCAGGAGCTATTTTTGTTCCGTCGTTGGCAATGAAACAACTGCGGTTAGATTGTACTCCTAAACTACCGGAAGTGCCTCCTAATTTAATTGCATAATCTTCGAGAAAGCCGAATATTTTCGGGTAAGGCATTTTTTCTACACCGGGAACCAAACGGCTTTTATGATACAGCTGTGGAAATTCTTTTCCTGTAAGCAACATTGCAGAATTAAAAACATCGTAATACGTATTTGCTTCACTCGATTTTCTGGCTGTTAGCGGAATTACATCATCATCAGAATAAACTTTGAATGTTGTAAGGCCAAGTATCATATTCAATTTAGGATAATTTGAAATAACAGTTTGAATAGTTTTGACTGACGGATCACTATCTATTTGTTCTTCTCTTATACCTTCAGGAATTGCAGTTTCCGGACCCAAACAATAATCCGTACTGCTGTCGGTTACAGTTGATGCCAATCGTAAAATAGCTGCGAGCTGATCTTTGCCTGTGCCAGCAAATTTTTCATTATAGGGATCAATGTTTGGCTGAAGTACAACAACATTTATGGGTTCACCTTTTTCGGTATGATTGTAATAGAGATACAAAGATAATATCAGCGGACTAGCAAGTAGCCCGAAGATAATAAATGAGATAAGAAATACATTTATTTTTCTGATTCGTAAAAGTAGATCCTGATACCATAAATTTTTCAGCAGCTGAAAGATTACTAAGTTAATAATTAAAACCCATGCAGAACCGCCAAGAGCTCCGGTGTATTCATACCATTGTATCCATTCAGGATGTGTTGAAAAAACATTTCCTAATGTTAACCAGGGCCAGCTAATCTCCCAGTTTAAATGCAGATATTCGAAAGCAATCCAAAAAATAACAAGTGAAACATAGCCAACGACAGAGCCGTGTTTTCTTTTTAATATAAAAAACAATTGCCATACAATAGCCATTAACAGAGTGTTGACAGCGATTGCGGCAAAGCTACCTATATCGCTTGCGAAATAAATCCACCAGGATGTTAAAGAATTCCAGATCAGCAACGCTAAAAAAAAGTTACCAAACATTCTATAACCTTTTCCTTTTTTGTGATTTGAAGAAAAATTATATTCAGCAAATAAAAGCGGAACCCATGCAATAAAAATCAGAGGGGTAAACCCTCTTTCGGGCCATGACAACCAAAGTAATAAACCCGTTATCAACGAAGTAATTACAATAAACGAAGATCGTTTGTGCCTCGACATATTACTCAGGAAGGTTTTTTATACATGTAAGATGTATTAGCTTGAGCAAGCGGAGTTACAACAATGTCATTCAATACAACATGTGGCGGACGACTGGTAGCAAAAAAAACTATTTCGGCGATGTCATCTGCATGTAACGGCTCGTAACCTTCATAAGGTTTTTTAGCACGTTCGGCATCACCATTAAAACGAACGAGTGAAAACTCAGTATCAGCAGCACCGGGATCAATGGAGGTTACTTTTATTCCATACTCCAATAAATCAATACGCATACTTTTTGTTAATGCATCAACTGCAAATTTAGTAGCACAATAAATATTTCCTCTTAAATATGCCTCTTTGCCTGCAATGGATCCTATGTTGATTATATGTCCGCTTTTTTGGGAAATCATAAATGGCATAATAATTCTTGATACATAAAGCAATCCTTTAATATTCGTATCGATCATCGTATTCCAGTCATTAATATCTCCTTCCTGTATAGTTGATAAACCGGCTGCAAGTCCTGCATTGTTTACCAGTATGTCTATTTTTTTTGAATCTTCCGGAAGTCCAATGATCGCTTTTGAAACTTTTTCACTATCACGAACATCAAAAGCGAGCGAAATTACTTTGACATTATAGAGATCAGTTAATTCCTTTTCGATAATTTTTAACCGGTCTTCACGCCTTCCGTTTAAGATTAAATCATATCCCTCTTGAGCGTATTTATAAGCAATCGCTTTCCCAAATCCGGAAGTAGCACCGGTAATAAAGACATTTTTTTTTCTATTCATTTGTTAAATAAATTTTCTAATCTTCATTCTTCAATTTTCAATTACATTGAGTTTGCTATTTTTATAACTAAAAGTAAAATAAATAACTAACCCTGTTAAAAGCCATAGGGTAAACCCAATCCAATTATTTATTCCTAATTCACTCATCATATAAAGGCAGGAAATTAGTCCGAGCAACGGAATCAAAGAAAGATTTTTTGTTACAGAATAATAAGTGAGTACAAGTGCTGTAAAAATAAATATCCAGGTAGGCATTTTATGTTTGAAAAGATTCCAGCCACTACTCGTTTTTTTATCAGAAGAAATTGATAAACTGTTTATGAATGCTTCGTAATGGCTTTCATCAAGACTTTTTACATAAGCATCGAGGTCTGAGTTTTCGGCAGCGAAAGCTACCTTATCGGTAGAAATAGTTTTTTCTCTTACAATTAAAAGTTCATCTTTTGTTAAACGTCCTACAAAATCATTCTGACTCACCAGTATTGTTTCATTGGTTAGAAAACGAATTGTACTCTCTTTATTGTATTTAAAACTCAGTATTATTGCAAGGATTACCAAAGGGATCATAAAATATTTGGAATTGATAAAAGGTGTTCTGAATTTTCCTTTAGGACCGTCTTTTATCATATCCATTCGTAAGACACCGGCACAGACTAATACAAAAGCGAACAATGTACCAATGCTGCAAAGGTCTGTAACCATAGTAAGATTTAAGAACAATGCAGGAATGGCAACAACAAAACCGGTAACAATAGTTGCGTATGAAGGTGTTTTATATTTTGGATGAATGGTAGAAAATTTCTTAGGAAGTAATCCATCGCGACTCATACTCATCCAAATTCTCGGTTGACCGAGCTGAAATACCAATAAAACGCTGGCCATAGCAACGATGGCACTAACTGCAATTATGCCGCTGAGCCATTTCATATTCAACTTTTGAAATACAAATGCCAATGGATCACCTACTGCAAGATCGCTGTATTTCACCATTCCTGTTAATACTAAAGCAATCGTTACATAGAGTATTGTACAAATGATGAGTGCCCACATCATTCCTCTTGGAAGATCACGTTGCGGGTTTTTACATTCTTCAGCAGTAGTACTAATTGCATCGAATCCAATATAAGCAAAGAATACTGCAGATACTCCTTTTAACACACCGGAAATTCCATTTGGTAAAAAAGGATGCCAATTATCGGTGTTCACATAAAATGATCCAACAATAATAACTAGTAAAACAACAGCAATTTTTATAATCACCATTATATTTCCTGCATTTTTTGATTCGCGTATGCCGCGATAAACAAGCCATGTAATCAGAAAAATTATCAATAGAGCCGGTAAATCAGCCACAATGTGTAATCCGAAAATTATGGGCGAATGTTGCCAGGCATTAAAAGCAATTTGAAGAGAAGGATCGAGATTTTCAAAAAGTTTTCCGCTGGACATTAGGATTTCTGCTTTGGTATGACCCTTCATTGCTGAAAGAAAATCCATCGTCATCCATTCTGGAAGATGCAGTCCGCCACTCTCAAGCAATCCCGTAAAATAATCAGACCAGGAAATAGCTACAGTAATATTTCCAATAGCATATTCCATGATCAATGCCCAACCGATAATCCATGCCATTAGCTCTCCAAAGGCAACATAACTATAGGTATAAGCACTACCGGAAACCGGTACAAGAGAGGCAAACTCTGCATAAGCAAAGGCGGCAAAACTACAGGCAACCGCTGTAAAAATAAAAAGCAGGACAACTCCGGGCCCGCCGTTTGCACTTGCATTTCCAATGGTACTGAATATCCCTGCGCCAACAATGGCGGCTATACCAAAAGCCGTAAGATCACGCACACCTAAGTGCTTTGCCAACGAATGTTTTTCATCCGCTGAAGCCTGCTCTATTATTTTTGCAACTGTTTTTTTACGAAATAGATTCATAATGTCGTTTAAGATTTACAAGTATCTTATTTTAATTTCTTACGAATTTCAAATTGTGTGAATATATAAAGTTAACCGAACAAATGTAAAAAGATATTCCTATGCACCGTTTTTTTTATTTTTTGGAAGAAAAAAGGATAATCTCCTGATTAGTTTTTCTCTATCGTAAAAATATATAAGTACAAACATTAAACATGGTAATGCGACAATCCTATAACGGACAATAGCACCTAAAACCGGAGAAATCATTCCTATCAAAACGAAGAGTAATGTGATAAAAATAATATTGAAAATTACAATTGGATCTGTTTTTATTTTTCTAGCTGAAATTATACAAGCAATTATTAAAAATATGATCAATATATTCTCCATTGCAGATAATAATATCATCGGATTTCCATGAACATCTGTTAAAAATGGCCTGAACAAGGTATTGCAAAATGCCATCGGAGAGTTTTTTAAAATTGATATAGCACTACACTCAATAACCGGAAAAGAAATCATTGAAGCATTATGAATAGTTCCTAAATCAATAAAATTTTTCTGTTTATAGAAAATCAATGCAGCTATATTGTAATCCGGATTAAAACGATAAAGATTAAATGCAACGAAAAAATATAAACCGTATACAAAAAGGAATGTAAGGATAACCTTTCGTAAATTGCTATGCTTTGTTGTCCACCAGGCAAATAAACCGGGCAATATTATAGCTATTACATAGGTTTTAGTTACTGCAAGAATTAATAATCCTATCGTAAACATAATTAACCTTAATGGATTAACACCATTTTTAATTAGTAGGGTAAATGAATAAATTAATAATCCAAATCCTGAAAGTAAAATAGAATCTTTCAATAATCCTGATCCCCAGAAAAGAACGGAAGGCATAAGAAAAATAAAAATAAAAAGTTCCCTTTTCTTGTTAGTACAATGGATTGAGAAAGCCTTATAAAGGCAAATAAGTCCGGCAAAAGAGATGAAATTTATAAAAATCACATGCACATTGTAATAACCCAAAGAAAAAAATCTAAAAAATGCATTCAGTCTGATTATCGTCTTGTTGTCATTGAATATCAGGTTCGTATTTAACCAGGAATTCATTTTTTCATAATATGGATATAATTCCTTCGACTTTCCATCGATTCCCGTAAACATTTTAAAAAAATCAAGTGGATTACTAAAGAGTCTGTCAAACATAATTTTACTGTCTGTAAAAAACTTAAATGTGTCAGTATCATTATGATTGGTATAATAAATAGTATAAATAAGCCCTAAAGAAATTCCTGATATACATTTCAAAAGAAAAAATAATCCCGGCAGCCATCCTGCAATAGAATCTAATTTGAAAAAATTATTTTTCCGTATTATGTAGTAAAATAAGAAAGCATAAGCACCGGTCAGAATAAATTCCATAAAATTTACAGGCTCGTTGATTTTTTAAGTAAGACTTCAAAAGTATAGAATTAAATTATCACTACTTTCGTATTGAAATTTTAACTTTAATTATGTCAGAAGTACTTGAACAAATTGTGAATGCATCAACGGCTAAAGAGCTTGGACTTTTACCCGAGGAATTTGAAAAAATTGTAGAAAATCTGGGAAGAATTCCGAATTATACCGAATTAAGTATTTATAGCGTGATGTGGAGCGAACACTGTTCCTATAAAAACTCTATCGTTTGGCTTAAAACTCTACCAAAGGAAGGTCCTCTGATGCTCGTAAAAGCAGGGGCGGAAAATGCCGGACTTGTTTCTATCGGTGATGGCCTCGCTTGTGCTTTTAAAATTGAATCACACAATCATCCATCTGCTATTGAACCATATCAAGGTGCCGCTACAGGAGTGGGAGGAATTAATCGTGACATCTTTACAATGGGCGCTCGTCCTATTGCTCAACTAAACTCTCTTCGATTTGGTAACCCTGATCTCGAAAAAACACGGATGTTAATGAAAGGTGTTGTCAAAGGTATTGGTGATTATGGTAATGCTTTTGGTGTGCCAACGGTAGGCGGCGAACTCTTCTTCGACGATTGTTATAATGTAAATCCATTAGTAAATGCAATGTCTGTTGGAATTGTAGAAGAAGGAAAAACAGTTTCAGCAATTTCTTATGGAATAGGTAATCCTGTTTTCATTGTTGGTTCCACTACAGGAAAAGATGGAATTCATGGTGCTACGTTTGCTTCAGGCGACTTACACCGCGATTCTGCTGAAGACCTGCCTTCTGTACAAGTGGGTGATCCGTTCACAGAAAAACTTTTATTGGAAGCTTCACTCGAAGTAATTACAACCGGTGCTGTAGTCGGTATGCAGGATATGGGCGCTGCCGGTATCATTTGCTCAACTTCTGAAATGTCGGCAAAAGGTAAATATGGAATGAATATTTATCTCGACAAAGTTCCGACACGACAAAAAAATATGCTTCCATGGGAAATTCTTTTAAGCGAATCTCAGGAGAGAATGCTCATTGTTGTTAAGAAAGGACAGGAAAAAGATGTGCTGGAGGTTTTCGAAAAATGGGATCTCAATTGTATTCGTATCGGCGAAGTTATTTCAGGTAACCAACTGAAATTTTTTATGAATAATGAATTAGTTGCCGATGTTCCTGCAGAGTCTCTCGTACTTGGCGGCGGGGCACCGGTTTATGAACGCGAATATTCCATGCCGGCTTATGTAAATGAAAATAAAAGATTCAATATTGATTCTGTTGATGAACCTCAGGATCTTAAAAAAGTTGCCGATTTTCTTTTAAGTCATCCTAACATCGCTTCTAAAAAATGGGTCTATAATCAATACGATTCCATGGTCGGAACAATTAATATGAATACCAATTCTCCTTCTGACGCCGCTATTATCGATGTAAGAAATACCAATAAAGCATTGGCATTAACGGTTGATTGTAATTCCCGTTATGTTTATGCTGATCCAGAACAAGGTTGCGCAATTGCTGTTTCAGAAGCCGCACGTAATATTGTTTGCAGTGGCGGCGAACCATTAGCAATTACCAATTGTCTCAATTTCGGAAACCCGTATAATAAAGAAGTTTACTGGCAATTTGTTCAATCGATAAAAGGCATGTCAAAAGCTTGCCGGAAATTCAAGACGCCTGTAACGGGCGGCAATGTTAGTTTTTATAATCAAAGTTCTGATGAAGGTCCTGTATTCCCAACACCTGTAATTGGAATGCTTGGATTGCTTCAGGATAAAAAAAGTAAGATGACTTTGGATTTTAAAAATCCGGGCGACAGTATATTTATGATTGGCGCTTCTGTGAATGATATAAATAGTTCTGAATATTTGTATTCTTATCACAAAATAAAAAATTCACCATGTCCTTCTTTTGATATCGATACTGAGATATCTGTACATCATATTATAAAGCAGTTAATCCGAAAACAATTAATTCAATCGGCACACGATATATCAGATGGTGGGTTGTTTATTACACTGGCAGAGTGCGCCATGCCGCGCGAATTGGGTTTTGCCATCGAAACTGATTTTGATTGTCGTGCCGATGCTTTCCTTTTTGGCGAAGCGCAAAGCAGGGTAATTGTTACTGTAAACTATGATAAACTTGATGCCTTCGTTGATTTGATTGCTGATTCCAATATCGAATTTTCAAATCTGGGTACTGTTACCGATGGTCCGCTATTAATTGATGAAGAATCTTTCGGACATATTACCGATGCGAAAGAGCTTTATGAAAATGCAATCGGTAGGATTATGGAAAAGTAGTATTATTTTCGGATAGTTTGTAGCTCTCGCTCGGCGTAGTCTAAAGCAAGCAACACAATTGGGTTAATATCACAAACTCACCTTTGCTTGACTACGCGGCGAACCTTACCTCAACTTCCGCTCTGCGTAGTCTAAAGGTTATAATGCCGCGTAGTCACGCAAATATCCGTTGGTACAAATTAAATATTTTATTACGTGCGCTAGACTACGCCGAGCGTTAGTCACACTATATTATTGTCGTAGCGAAACTCCGCTCGGCGTAGTCTAAAGCAAGCAACACAATTGGGTTAATATCACAAACTCACCTTTGCTTGACTACGCCGCGAACTTTACCTCAACTTCCGCTCTGGGTAGTCTAAAGGTTATAATGCCGCGTAGTCACGCAAATATCCGTTGGTACAAATTAAATATTTTATTACGTGCGCTAGACTACGATGAGCGTTAGTTAAAAATCCGACTTAGAATTTAGTAATGAATTCGTTTTCAATTCATAGACATTAATAAGAAAACATGTTTCTATTTTAACGCAAAGGCCGCGACGATTGCAATGGTTCGCAACGCTTTATGTTAAAACTTACTTCTTCTTCTCCGCACTACTTATAAAATCACGAATCTTTTCTGTATCGAGTCTTTTGGCAATAATGTGTTTTTTATCATCCAACAGATAAATGACAGGTGTTGAATAGATGTCGTAGTATTTTCGAAAGTTTGTTTGATTATATAAATCGGAAACATTAATCCAGTCGAGTTTATTATCTCTGATAAATTTTTTCCAGAGTTCAATATCCGATTCTATTCCTACGGAAAATACCTCCAATGAAACGCCTTTTGTTTTTACACTATCGTAGTACTGGCAAAGTTTGGGAACTTCTATTTTACAATGACTGCACGTAGGATCCCAGAAAACAAGAATAGTATATTTTGCTTTGATACCATGAAGCGTATGCATTTTTAATGCAGTGTCAGGCATGGCAAGGTCATGAGCGAGTTCACCTAAAATGTTTGGTTTGATTTTTTCTACCCTTTCATGGATCTTAGCTCTTAAAGTCGAATCTACCCAATATGCCTCATCCGATAAATAATATTTTTCTGCTATATGTACAAACACCTTATCATAACCCATGATATTTGATGTCTCATAATAATTAGCAAGGGTTGCAACACAATATTTAAAGACTTCTTTATTACCCCTTGACTTTTCAATGATGGTATCAATAGAAACAATAATAGAATCCGGCATTGGAATGGTAAGCTGTTGCGTATATGTTTTTATTTTATTTTGAAAAATAGGTGTGCGAAGCAGTCGCTCATCACTGAAATCTAAGTATTCGAGATAGTGAGATTTGTAATAACGGAATTGAAAAGTAGAATCGGTAATATTGCCTTTGTCGTCTTTAGGAGCTTCAGGAACTTCAGGTTCCTGCATGGCAGCGATTATTTTTGCCATAAAAGTTTTAGGATGATCACTAATTATTTTAAGTCGGTAATCTTTTACTTCTTTATCAACGTCTGTAATTAATTTTCTCAGGATTGCTGTTGAATCTTTATTGTTTTTATTTGCATCCAGCCTGCTTTTAATTTCCTGAGTATTTTTTGTTTTATCTATTATAAAACGCTGATGATCGTTGAATAATTTATTTTCAATAGAACCGGTCGATTTAAAATGTAAGACATAATCGAGAGTATCAGTTTCAATGGTAAATTTCTGTTCATTAACAATTATTTCGAAATAGGTTTTTCCCGGAAGTACAATGAGATAAATTCCTCCCGGTAAAGGATCATTGCCTTTGAATGTAGCCCAACCATTGTGATCAAGCTTTACTGTATCTCTTACATATTGCTTTTCACCGTAATGATTTCCAAGATAAATGGAAGAGTCTTTTAAACCTTCAATATGAACTTTAATTTCATAACCTCCGGAAGCATTTACATTCAAAGAAAAAAATGAAGAAAGGAGCAAGGGCAAAAACAACAGTGAATTAAGAAGATTTTTTTTCATATTCATTTTCAATGGTACGTCTTTTTTAGTTTAATGTTTTAATTGTGTGTAAATGTAGAACTCAAGTATGAAGAATTAATAAAGTGGGCCTTCTTTAATAATTATTTGATAATCAAGTTATTACAATATATTTTAATGATATGTTCATCGGAAGTGAAGTGTAGACCAACTATGATGTTAATCTTTTGGATGAACAAATTCATTTTGTCAAAAGACAAATAAAACGATATGTAAATATTAAAGGTTTCCTCTCAGTGCTTGTTCTCTTTCTATCGCTTCAAAAAGTGCTTTGAAATTTCCTTTACCAAAAGAACGAGCACCTTTGCGTTGAATGATTTCGAAAAAAAGTGTTGGTCTGTCTTCCACAGGCTTTGTGAAAATTTGCAGGAGATATCCTTCATCGTCACGATCAACCAGTATTCCTAATTTTTTCAGTGACTCCATATCTTCATCAATTTTTCCGATGCGTTTTTTTAATTCATCATAATAATTGGAAGGAACGCGCAGAAATTCAACTCCTCTGTTTTGGAGTTCAGTAACGGTTTTTACAACATCGTTAGTACTGATTGCGATATGCTGAACGCCTGCACCTTTATAAAATTCGAGGTATTCGTCTATCTGAGATTTTTTCTTTCCTTCTGCAGGTTCATTAATTGGAAATTTTACAAAACCATTTCCATTAGAAACGACCTTACTCATAAGTGCTGTGTATTCTGTTGAAATATCTTTATCATCAAATGTTATGATCATTTTAAAACCCATAACATCTTCATAAAATTTCACCCAATCGTTCATTTTTCCCAATTCAACATTTCCTACACAATGATCGATGTATTCGAGTCCAATGGGTTCTGTTGTAAAAGTTGATTTTGCTGACTGATAGCCGGGCATAAAAGCGCCTTTATAGTTTTTACGTTCAACAAAAGTATGGATGGTATCGCCATAAGTATGAATGCTTGAAATTTTAACTTCACCAAATTCATCTTTCAGTGTTTTTGGTTCTGTGTGAGCTTTGGCGCCGCGTGACATCGTTTCATAAAAAGCTTTCTCTGCATCGTCAACACCGAGGGCAAGAACTTTTACGCCATCGCTATGCTTCATCACATGTTTATTAATTTCTGATTCGGGCACAAGGGAAGTTGTCATTACTAAACGAATTTTTCCTTGCTTAAGAACATAAGACGCCCTGTCTTTTACACCGGTTTCGGGTCCGGCATAAGCAATCAATTCAAAGCCAAAAGCGTTCTGATAAAAGTAAGAAGCTTGTTTTGCATTACCGACCCAGAATTCTATATGATCGGTACCGAGTAATGGAAGGAAGTCAGACATAGTTATGTGCATTAGAAGAGGCCTCATAAAATAAGGCCTCTTAATTTTCCTGTAAAATTCGTTAATCCCTTCTTAAAAATCAATATTTATTTCCTGGAAGGAGGCTTAATACCGCGTTCTTTTGCAATCTGTTCCAAACGCTGCTGAAAGCCTGATTTTTTGACCGGTTTTTTTCTGTTTTCCTGGATTTGAGCATGAATCTTATCTTCATTAATAAATGCTTTAAAAAGATATTGTTGCCCGAAACCAAAAACGTTTGAAAGAAAATAATAATAACTCAATCCCGCAGAATAATTATTGAAAAATCCAAGGAATAAAATCGGCATCAGATACATCATCCACTTCATCTGTGGATTTGTAGCTGTCGTCATCTGCATGTTAACTTTCGTATAGATTATTGTAGAAACAGTCATCAACAGTGTAAACAAACTCACGTGGCTTCCATAAAAAGGAATTTCAAAAGACAAATCAAGAATTGAATCATACGTTGATAAATCTGTTGCCCATAAAAAACTTTGTTGACGTAATTCTATCGATGAAGGAAAAAACCTGAACATGGCAATAAGAATAGGAAGCTGTAATAAACCGGGAATACATCCACCCATCGGGTTTACTCCGGCTTTTTTATAGATAGCCATTACCTCTTGCTGTTTCTTCATCGGATCTTCTTTGAACTTCTCATTAAGTTCAGCCATTTCCGGTTGAAGTATTTTCATTTTTGCCTGCGATTTAAATGAACCATAAGTTAATGGAAGAATTATTATTCTAACTAAAATGGTTAGGATAAGAATAATAAGTCCGTAGTTCAAATTAAAACTATCAAGATAATTAAATGTTGGTATAACAAGGAAGCGATTTACCCAACCAAAGATACCCCAACCTAAAGGAATTAGTTTTTCAAGATTTAGTCCTTCTATTTTTTTAAGTGATTGATAGTGATTCGGGCCTAAATAAAAACGCATGCCATACGACTGGTTTGAAGTTCTTTCATATGGAAGAGAAAAGGATGCCGAAAGATTTTTAACAGCTGTTTTAGAATCCTTGTTGGTAAACGTTTCTACAACCGGTGAATCAAAACTATTATCTGAAATTAAAGCAGCTGTAAAAAATTGTTGTTTGAACGCAATCCAATTTACTCTTGTTTTAAGATCCTTTTTTTCATCGCTGGTTTCTGTAATGAAATCAACATCTTCATCTGAAAAGCGGTAATAAATAGTTGTTGCTGAACGTTCATTCTCTATACTTTTTTCATTACTCAATGCAACATCTCTCCAATCAATATTTAAATAGGAAGCATTGGAGGCAATTACTTCCTGTAAACCGTTAACATTAATTTTGAAATTGAGGAGATAAGAATCTTCCGGAAGCGAATAAACAAATTCAATAAAACGTCCTTCACCTGCAGGGAGTTTTAGGTTAACGCTTTTCAATGATCCTGTTGTACCCGCAGCCTGAAAAAATAATTCCTGCGTATTTATTATCCGATTCTGAGCCGAGAAACTTAAATTAAAAGAAGACGAATCACTATTCAGTAATTTTAATGGCTTACCTTCCCATGTCTTGTAGTTCTTTAATTCAGCACTTTTAATTTTTCCGCCTTTGGAAGAAATAATAACTTTTATAAGTTTATTTTCAAGGGTTAAAAGTTGTTCATTCCCTTCTACATTCTCAGCAAAATCACCTAAACGCTGTTTCTCTATTTCCAGGTTTGCGGAATCACTGCGATGTACAACTGTATCAACAATTGCCGGCAACACTTCAACAGCTTTGGATGTGCGATTTTGTTCTTCAATTTTTGCAATTGAATCGCGCCTTTGTTGTGAAGCACGAATTTCTTCTTGCGACGGTTGTGTATAAATCGAATAACCTATGATGATCAAGCCAATAAGCGAGAGCCCGATAATCGAATTTCTGTCCATGATTAGTATAAAAAAAAGGATCGCAAAGATAAAAATTATTCCATGCCTAAACTGACGAATCTATTATTCAAAAAAAACCGCCTGAAAAATGACAGACGGCAAAAAAAAAGAAAAAATGCTTTTAAGTCCAATGAAGATCAGTTGATTAAGAACTTAACCTGTCTCTCATTTTCTCCTGCCGATTTACCCGTTTCCTTTAAACGCAAAAAATAAATTCCTTTGGCAAGGTCTGAAACATCAGATTGGACTGTATTATATCCTTTTATAACATCATGAATTTCTTCTTTAATAACTTTTCCAAGTATATCTCGCCATTGAAAAGTTAAGGAACTGTTTTTATTCTCATAGAAAGTGCAAAAAATCGTCGACTCTGCCGGATTAGGATAAATGTTAATCCTTTTCTTATCCGATGAACAATCGATTGCTACAACATCTGAATAAGAATATTTTCCATCAATGTCTACTTGCTTTAATCTGTAATACCTGATATCACTACAAACATCATCATCTATTAAAGAATATGACCGGCTTTCTGTACTTGTTCCTAAACCAAAACCCCTGACTTTCCCGATAGGAAAAAATTCTTTTCCATTAATGCTTCGCTCGACTTCAAAGTATTCGTTATTCGTTTCTGATGAAGTCTCCCATTTGCATTTTACACTTTCTCCTTCGGTCTGTGCATTGAAAAAAAGCAATTCTATCGGTAAAATCGTTCCTGTTTGTACTGTTGCATAATAATGATTGAAGGATGTAGCTGCAGACGGCCCTGGATTTATATTGTTTCTCCGGGTATTAGAAGGTGTACTTGTTAAATCACAATCGCCAAGCAACCCCCAGGATAAAATTGCCAATGGATCTGATATATCATCTGCTTTAGCAACCGTAAAGTCGACACCTAAAATATTATTCTCACCTACATTGTGAAGAGCAATATTATAATTACCGTCAACAACTGAATTACTTCTTTTGAATGCCCAGTAACCATTGTTAAAAATTGGAAGTGTCGAATAAGTTGCAACAATGCAATCAGAGGCAACAGGACCTTGTGCAGGCGTGGAGCCGGCCCATGTGTTGAATATGGATGTTATATTTGGTATGGTCGTTGGCGTCGTAAATTCTATTGTTGCCAGCTCATAACCTCCGAGGGCAACAATATTACCTACCGGAAAATCATACGTACCTGTAACAGACGAAGAACCGTTAGAAATTTTTCTTCTTAATAAACCATCAATATAACTAAACGGATTATGTCCTGTAATCGCTGCAGGGAGATAATATTTAACATTTACTTCAAGTAAGTTGCTGGAGCGAGTCGTAATAATTCCGGAAGTTAGTTTAAGTGTAGAATCAATATTCATCTTACTGTTTCCACCCATTAAAGAAACTCTTCCTGCGGGCTTATTCATCACAACACGATTTAGTCTGATGCTTCCGCTTGTGTTGGTAAAATTCTGCATTATCGATTTGTAGAATTCTACAGTACTTCCGCCGATACCGGTAAATGTAACTGTTCCATTGGCATTTAAAAAATCTCCGCCTACTTTCATGTACTTACCGGAGATATTAAAAATGCTTGTATTGTTTGATGTAATAAAATTTTCTGTTACATCTATATTTGCTGTAAGCTGAACGTTACCACTGTTTTTGGTAATGACAAGATTTGCAAAAGAATTTGTTCCCGTAAGCAATCCCTTAATTGTTTGAACTCCCGTTCCTGTAAATTCAATCGTAGAACCGGGATTACATATAAGTGAACCATAATTTGTAAAATCGCCACAGACTTTTAAAGTCGCATTGGCTTGAAGTGTTAAGGAGGCGCCTGCATTTATTACAATAGTATGAACACTTTTTGTTGCACCGGCTGTAACTATTGGCTGTCTTCCGTTAGAGGTGCTGTTTATGAAAGCATCTATACCGCAATCAGGTGTTGTTCCGCAATTTCCCCAATTGGATGATGTTGTAAAAAGATTATCCGTGGCTCCAGTCCAAACAGAGTTTGTAGTGGCAGAACTAATGGGTGTCGTTCCCCAGTTGAGTGTAAAGCCTGCATTACCTGCATTGTTAAAATCATTAATCAACATTAAATAAGTTCTTGGCGCACCTGAAAAAGTAATAGAAGGAGAGTATGAGGATGCCGGACTTCCTGTTCCTGCCAGAGATAATCCTGTTGTTGCAAATTGAGGATAATAGTTACAGGAAGCAGGTGTTAAAGAAAGGGATTGTATGGATGAACAAACATTCGATTGTCCGGTAATATCCCAAATTAAAAAATCAATATCGGTAAGTGGATCGGAGGTTATATCGAAAGAAAATGTAGCAGTACCTCCCGATAAAGAAGGGTCGATCGTAAAACGATACCAGGCTGAATTCCTTTCTCCTATTCCCCAGCAACTCACACCACCGGCGAGATCACAGATATTTCCGGTGTTTCTGAAACCCGGATCGGTAACAACTAAATTGTTGCTATTGCAAAGTGTTTGTGGTAATTCGCAATCCTGCTGGTAAACGGGAGGGAAAGATGTAGCTGCACCATCAACAAAAGTAATATCAAAAGAACCAGTCGCAAATGCAATACCATCGACTGCAACAAATACTGTGTCACCCACAGATAGTCCGGTTAAAACCAATTCGGAAAATTCATGAAAACCACCATCACCGACGAGGCAAGCGATACCGTCATTGTTACAACCTAGCCGTGTTTTATCTGTTGCAGCAGCGCTACAGCCGCTTGGAAAAAGAAATGCTTCAATTTGAGTATCTAAAGGATTTGAATGTGTTCGAATATCTAAAGATCCACTTGCGGGTACAACTGCTTTAAACCAAACTGTATTTACATTTCCTAGTCCAAAGCATTGCGCGGGTAAAGGAGAGGTTGGTTCTCCTGATGAAGTGGCAGCAACATTATTTCCCGGAACAACAGCGCCTAATGGAGCTAAAATAGCATTGCAGGGAAGATCATTCACAGGCACAAAAGCATTCAGTCTGCTGATAATGGAATTCGCTTTTTCTTTAATTGATCCGGGATCGTTAGCCTCGTCGCAAGAATTGTAATTTTGAATTGATTGTTTAATGATGCTATTGTTTTCAGAATAATTATTCGGTAAAAAATCTGGGGAAGAGAGTTTTGTTTTATTGTTTAAAATAGTAAAGCCGTTTTGTGCCGATGAATTCGAAGTGAATAAAAACATCAGCACACAAAATAATAAAGCCGGCTTTGTTTTTAATTTTTTCATTATTACTTCAATGGTGTGGTGTGTTCTAAAGTTAAAAGAAAATATATAGTTGTCTAATTTTCAATCCGGGGTTTAGGTTTAAAACAGTTTCATTCAAATGAATTTTTTCAAATGAATTTCAAAAAAGTTTTTAATGAATAAATATAGGGAGAAAGGTTGGGAAACTCAATGAAAATAGGGCATTTAGTCAAAAAAAAACGTTATCGCCTATGAATTAACAAGGAAATAACGTTTTTTTAAGAGCTAAAATGATTTTCAGATTTTATTAATCTTTAAAGAATTGTTTCTGAAGCATTATATTTCCTTTTTCCAAAGCGTCAATTTTTAAATTATAAACGCCTGCAGCCAGGTCTTGAATATTGCTTGTTATCAGATTAATTCCTTTCTGAACATTTATTTTTTCTGAACGAACAATGCGTCCTGAAATATCTGTGATTTTAACTGTCAACTCTGTATTTACAGGATAGTAAAACTGATACTTAATAAATGTATTCGCAGGATTAGGATATAATTCAATACCTGAAGTTCTTCTGCAATTGATAGCAACAGGTTTTGAATAAGAATAGTCTCCGTTAATATCTACTTGCTTCAGTCGGTAATAACGAATGTCTTCGCACAATTCTTTATCAAGAGAAGAATATTTCCTAGTTTCTGAACTAATACCATTTCCATATCCTGCAATTTTATCTATCGTACCGTATTCATATCCATCCGTGCTTCTTTCAACTTCAAAATATTGATTATTGGTTTCTGATGCTGTCGCCCATGAACACAATACTTCTTCTCCTTTTGGCTCTGCTGTGAAGTATAATAATTCAATTGGCAATTTCAATGGTGTTTGCGCTGTTGCATAATGATGATTGAAAGATGTTGCAGCACTTGGTCCCGGATTTATAATATCTCGTTTAACAGAATCAGGAATACTTGGTATAACACAAACGCCAAGTAAAGGGACAGTCCAGGAAGCCTGAAGAAGTGCATTTGATGCTATGTCAGCTGAGACAACAGTCCATCCATTGCCGGTATTATTGGTATATCCTCTGTTATGCAGGGTAATATTGTAGTTGCCTGTAAATGGAGCGGATGCTTTTGTAAATGTCCAATATCCATTATTGAATAATGATAATACAGAATAATTTGCAACAATACATTCTGAGGTAACAGGTCCTAACGGTGGTGCCCAGTTTGTAAATGTTGCCAATAAATCTGTCATCGTAGTAGTAGTAGTAAAATCAATTACTGCTCTATTATATCCGCCCGGACTTAAAATATTACCGACAGGAAAAGCATAGGAGCCTGATACCGGAGGACCGTTAGAAATTTTCCTTCTTAATTTACCATCGATATAACTAAGTGCATTTTGACCGGATATAGCTCCCGGTACATTGTTTTTCATATTCACTTCGAGACCTGCAAAAGAACGGGTAGAGATTATACCAGAAGTCAAAGTAAGTGTTGAGTCAATATTCATAATACTCGTAACACCACCGGTTAAATTTACTCTGCCAGCTGGTTTATTCATTACAACGCGATTGAGATTAACAGGTAAAAGATTGTTTGTGAAATTCTGATTTGATGAAAGATAAAATTCAAGAATACTTCCTCCGATACCCGTAAATGTTGTTGTTCCATTGGCGTTTAAGAAATTACCACCCAATTTCATGTATTTACGATTAATGTCAAAAATACTTGTTGCATTTGAAGTCGTAAAGTTTTCTTTTACATCGATGTCAACCAGTAATTGAACAGTACCGCTTGAAGCTCCTTTTGTAATTTTAAGATTGGCAAATGAGTTTGCGCCGGTAAGTGCGCCGCCAATAGTTTGTGCAGCTGACCCAATAAATTCAATAGTTGATCCGGGCAAGCAAATCAAATTACCGTTATTTGTAAAATTACCACAGACTTGCAAAGTTCCCGCAATTGTTAAAGTAGCCCCAGCACTAATTACTACGTCTTTAACTTGTCTCGGTACGCCTACTCCTACATAGGGCTGGCGACCATTTGGTGTGAAGATTATTGTAGCATTAATTCCGCAATCAGGAGCAGGACCACAGACACCCCAATTAGATAATTTTTCAAATAATGTGTCAGTATCACCTCCCCAAACTACCGTAGAGGCAGTAGCAATAGGTAAAGTACCCCATTTTATTGTGTATCCATTCGGAACAAGAGGTACAAAGGGATGGCCTGTCAACAACAATATAAAAGTTCTTGGCGGTCCGGAAAAACTCGTAGAAGGGGCATATGAATCAGATACTGAAGCTGTACCTGTCGGTGAAATTCCGGAAGAGTCTTCTGGTGGATGATTAGTAGTACAAGTGGTTGTAACTGCACCCTCAAAAATCGAATCACAAGGGTCTGCAAAGTTAGTTATATCCCAAAGGCCTAAAGTTATAGTAGCCAAAGGAGATGAAATTATATCAAATGCAATAGTGGCTGTACCACCAGTTAATGCCGGGTCAAGTGTAAATTGATACCATGACGAATTTCTTTCATTTCCGGCCCAACAGGTATTTGGACCCGTCACCCCGAATTTAAGATCACAAACATTTCCGGTTCCAATATAACCAGGCTCCGGTACTACAACATCAGCATTACTACAAACAACCTGAGCGGCACCACAATCCTGCACTGCTATAGGCGGTAATGCTGTATTTGCTCCATCAACAAACGATATTGTGAAAGTACCAGTAAGTGAACCTACACCATCTACCGCAATATAAAGCATGTCTCCGGGGGTGCCTGAATATGTAAACTCGGAAAAATTTACAGTATTTCCATTACAAGGGGTTCCTAAACGATTACAAGTTAGTCGTACTGTTGTAGCAACGGTTGCAGCATTTGCACAACCATTCGTAAAATAAAATCCTTGCATTTCTCTGTCCGTCAAGGTTCCGTTTAATACACGAACATTTACCAAACCACTAGCTGGGACAATAGTTTTATACCAAACCGTATTTATTGTACCGCCACCGGCAACACATTGTGCAGCATTACCGGGCTCAAGAGGAGCGCTGTCTGTGGCACAAGTATTAAAACCATTAGCAAATCCGCCAATTGGGACAGAAGTTGCATTGCATGGTAAGTCATTCACCGGTCCACAATTACTTTGAAAACAAATATTGAATGATCCTTCATTATCAGGATGCTCTGACCAAACCCGTATATAATAAGTTATAGTATTTACAACAGATATCGAAAGACTTGGCATTCCGCCTACTCCTGAGTTTGCATCACAAGCAATGGGTGGCCCAAAAGCTCCACATGTTCCTGTATAAACTGCCATGGCGGCATTTGAAGTTGGGTTTACTGCACCCGGTGTTGTATTAATTTGCAAGGGACCGGTATATCCTGCTGTAAATTTCAGCCAGATATCGCCTGTAACTCCTTCATTAAAAGATGCTATTGGCAATGTTACACCACAAGCCGGTGCAGCACCGGGGTTTCCTATTGTCGGTGTTGAACATGCAGTTGTCCATGTAGTTGTTGTAGTTGCACAAGTTGCACCCGGCACAACTCCAGTAAGAACACCCGGAGCAGCACAATTGTCACCGAGAGGTGGGCTTCCAACATTTGAAATTGAAATTGAAAATGGAATGTTTGTATTTCCGCTGACAGGATTATTATCAACAATAAAATAATAGGTTTGTCCGGCTTCTAAAGAAACGGCATTTATAGTTCCGATTCCGGTAACTATTTGTGTAGAAGCTAAACAAGCAGATCCAAGGGATGTAGGGCAACCTCTGGTAACAAAAACAGCGGGGTTATTACCGCCACTGTTAAGAACGACATTAACACATATTGTTGCCGGCGCTGTATAAGCATAAACATAATCTTCGCCATCCATAAAAGAGGAGTGGCAAGCAGAAGATACACTATCAATATCATCGCCAAAACCGGCAGTGGTAGATCCACCCGGAGAAGTGAAAGGAATAGCACATATCCAGTAAGGTGAAGAACAATTGGTACCCTGTACACCGGCAGTGCCGGCATCGGTAACACAAATATTAAATTTGCCTCCTAAATCAGAATCGGAAGTTACACGAACATATAAAGTTTCTGCAACGCAGGGTGCACGGCTTAAGGTAAGTTCTCCGAAAAATGGATTCGCTCCTGAGCTTGAACTTGCACAACCCAGTGAAGAACCACCGCAAGAAGCAAAAACTTCTAGACTGGTTCCTGCCACAGGCTGGCAACCGGCAAAAGGAGAAGTTGTAAACTTAACATTGGAAACACCAACAGGTTTTACGATCTTAAACCAAACATCTAATGAATCATTGGTAGAACAAATTTTAGAACCTGAGGAAGTTGCATTGTTAATATTGAAAGTAGTATTCGTACAAGAACCTGATACGGTACCAAGATCCTGAGCTATAGCACAACTATCGCCGATTTGGTAAGGAGTAAATGTAAAGGTTGCTGCAGTTGGTCTGGTACTTATGTCGCTTGTTTCAATAGTACTATCGAGACCATAAGGAGGAGGAGTAGTAAAATTATAAGAATAAAAATCTCCCGGACAAACACCGGCCATGCCTATGGATGCACTTGGAATACCACTAATAGCATATGCAGAAGCAGTATAATAATATCTTATTAGGCCTGTTGTTGCATTAATCCTAACCCAAAAAATACCAAAAGCAGCAGCATTAGTTTTATCAATTTTTGATGTCCACTTTACCCATAATTCACCGGCAACGTAATTGTAGGCAATTCCGGTTGTGGCTATATCGTCCCAAAAAGGAGCTATGATTGGGAGGCCCCCGACGTAAGTCGAAAGTTGATTTATTGGTAAACCTGTTGCCAAAGCAGGAGGAATTGCTCCATTGGGAGCCAAAACCACCCAGCCATTAGTAGAAACAATGATATTCGGATAGGTAACACCACCAAATTTAACTGAACCCGCAGGTGCAAAATTATATACAAAATCATCCTGATTTCCAACAGGTACAACTTGTAAGACTTGACCACCAGGAGGAAAAGCATTCGGTGCAGCACCAGCAGCAAATCTATACGAAATTCCTCTTCCGGGTTGTGCTCCTATTTTGGAAACATTGGATAAAACCATTACAAAAAGGAAAAGGGCGCACTTTATGTATATTTTTTTCATAGTCTGTTGTTTGCTAATAGGATTTTTGAATGGAATGGGAGATATATGGGGATTACCTATTAAATTTAAGTAACTCCAAAAATCTTAAAATAAAAGGATAAATGCAACAATTTCTTCAATTCTTTATCAATTAAGTTGTAAACGCATTGTATGCAATTGCCAATGCTAATTTTTAAAGGACGAAGTAGGTTTATTTGGATTTTAGGATGGTTAAAATCCGTGCTAATCCGTTTGATCCGTGTTATCCGTGTTCTATTAACGGTCAAATAGAACACGGATGACACGGATTTTACGGATAAAATATGTGCAAGCCCGTTTGATCCATTCAATCCGTGTTCTATTATCTGTAAATTGGAACGATGACACTGGTTTATATGCTAAAAGATCCGTCAACTGAAGGATGACGGGTAATAAATTTTATAGAAGTTTGAGAAGTAATGCTAAAAGATCTCTGGCGAGATGACGGTTTGTAAATTTTATAGAAGGAGGGGAAGTAATGCTAAAAGTTTCCTGCTGAAGATTGCTAATGGAACTGTAAAAAGTTTAAAGGGTAGAATTAATTTTCGTTGCGGAACTTTGCGGAACTTTGCTTGTGCCATGAAGTAAATGAATGCGAGTTCATTGACATGCTTTGATTAAGATGATGGAAGTACTAATTAATTAGTACCTGACCCATTGACAGCGCTATTCTGGTGGAGCAGTAAAACGACTCTACGCTGCTAATGCTGTAAAGCAAAGGTGGTGAACGTGTAGAGAAAAGCGTTAATAATAACGCACGTATAGTAAATAAAGATGAACGAAAGTGAATCCACCGATTAAGTAACGAAACCGCTAAGACGTCTGGCAAAAT
>JANOVV010000006.1:0-3829 GCA_031417555.1 Bacteroidota bacterium | reverse complement strand
TTGATTTTAAAAATGTAAACAAGCCGTTGGAAATTTTCGCATTGACCAATGAAGGATTGATTGTGCCACAACGGAACAGAATGCAAGGGAAGATTCAGAAAAAAAATATTCAAAAACGAAATTTGACGATGGTTGCTGTTCTCCTCCTTTTGGGTGTAGTAGTCTTCATGGTCTATCAAAAATATTTTTTCGGAAAAGAAACAGGTATCAATGAAAAATCGATTGCCGTACTTCCATTTACCGACATGAGTAAAAACAAAGATCAGGAGTATTTCAGTGATGGACTAACTGAAGATATCATTACACAACTGGCTAAAATAAATTCCTTTAAGGTTATTTCACGAACTTCAGTAATGCAATACAAGAAAAATACGAAATCACTTAAAGAAATCGGAAAAGAACTGGGTGTAGAAATTATTCTCGAAGGAAGTGTTCAACAATCGGGTGATCAGTTACGAATAACCGGACAGTTAATTAATACATTAACCGATGAACATTTATGGGCCGAGTCCTATGATCGGTCAATGAAAGATATTTTTAAAATTCAAACGGACATTGCAAATCAAATTGCAAATACACTAAGAGCAAAACTCTCACCCAATGAAAAGCAAAATATTGAAAAAAAATATACAGAAAATACAGAAGCTTATCAGCTTTATCTTCAAGGTCGCTATTACTGGAATAAACGATCGGAAGAATCAGTAAGACGAGGGATTGAATTTTTTAAAAATGCCATCACTTTAGATTCAAACTATGCACTGGCTTATGCAGGTTTGGGAGATTCATACCTGATGTTAGGCGTCCATGGAATGGTTAGGCCTAGCGAATGTTTTCCTATAGCGAGCCAATATGCAGAAAAAGCTTTAGCACTTGATAATACTCTTTCGGAAGCTTATGCTACACTAATCGATATAAATATTCATTACTACCGAGATTTGGATGTTGCGGAAATAAATTTCCAGAAATCAATTGAATTAAATCCATTGTATGCCAGTGCTTATCATTGGCATTCGGAGGTATTAATATTACGAAAGCAATTTGAAAATGCTTTAAAGGAAAGTGAGGCCGCTCTGAAAATTGATCCATACTCTCTTATCATCAACACTCAATATGGTATGCATTTAAGATATGCAGGAAAACTTTCAAAAGCGATTGATCAGTTAAAGAAAACACTGGAGTATGATTCTACATTTGCATTTACACATTGGCAATTAGGTCTTGCTTTTTTCGAATTGAAACAATATGATAAATCTCTGCATTATCTTCACAAAGCGGCTGATATTCTGCCTGATTATACCGGTATCCTTGCAGCACTTGGATATGTTGAAGGTGTAACTGGTGAAATGGAAAATGCTAAAAGAATTGAATCCAGACTTCTTAAAATGGCTCAAACAAAATATGTATCAGAACAGGACCTGGCACTTATTTCGCTCGGTGTGGGAAAGAAGGAAAAAGCACTTCAGTATCTGAATCAGGCATATATTGAAAAATGTCCTTGGATGCCATTTTTAAGAATGAATCCTTTCTTTCGTTCATTAAACGGAAATCCGGAATTTCAGACTCTGCTCCACAAATTGGAATTTCCAAATTGATGCTTTCTGTTCTCTAAGCGTTAACAGTTAAATTTATATGACTCAAACTCTTATTTTATATATTTATATTTTACTAAATTTTTATTCTTTCGACTCAAATTTTAATGATAAACAAATAGTGTTCTGGGAAGCGTTAATTAATTGAAAATGTGCAATGTAAGAGCTTAAAAGTTTTTGGACCAATTGCCCGAATTACCCATCGGAATCATATCTTTGTAAAATGTCAGAAAAAACAGCACCCGTTTTTAACAAGAGAATTTTTTGGGATGTCGTATTTGAAAATATCAACTACGACACCAAAGCAAATTTTGTAATCGAACGTGTATTTGAAAGAGGTGATGTAGATGATATACGAAATTGCCGCAGATATTATGGCGATGAAAAGGTAACAGAAGCATTGTTAAAAGCCAAATTTTTGCCCGAGATTACAATTTATTTGGCAAGTGCAGTAATTAACAAACCACTAAAAGAATTTAGATGTTACATATTGAGACAGTTGAATCCCACACTTTTTCCATATTAAATCAATTAATGAAAATGCCTGAATTAAAGAATTTTTCTTTAGTTGGCGGCACTGCATTATCTCTTTTATATGGACATCGAATTTCTGAGGATTTGGATTTGTTCTCAAATGAACAATTTGATAACAATGAAATTTTAAGTGCATTGGAAAAACAATTTGCAAAAACTTTTGAGAACAAATCGACTAATCCACGTTTTGGTATTTTTTGTTTTGTTGAAGAAGTAAAAATCGATATTGTTCGTTATTCTCATCCGTTAATTAAACCTGTACAAAATTTTGACGGAATAAGAATGTTTTCAACCGAAGATATAATCGCTATGAAAGTGCAAGCAATTTTAGGCCGGGGAAAAAAGAAGGACTTTTGGGATGTAGCAGAACTTTTAAATCATTTTACTATCCCTGATTTCATTAAATTTCATTCAGAGAAATATACTACACAAAACCTGCTCATTACCGTTCCGCAAGCCATTACATATTTTGCAGATGCCGAAGAAAGCGAAGATCCTATCAGTCTGAAAAAGCAAACCTGGGAAAGCGTGCAAGCATCTATTCAAACAAAAGTCAGAGAATATTTATCCTAAGACAAATGACCCAAACCCGCCAACTTGCCGCCATCATGTTTACCGATATTGTCGGCTATACAGCATTAATGGGTTCGGATGAAGAGAAAGCAATTGGCTTTCTTAAAAAAAACAGGGAATTACAAAAACCAATAATTGAAGCACATAATGGACTTTGGATAAAAGAATTAGGTGATGGAGTAATGGCAAGTTTTAATACGGTATCCGATGCCGTAAATGCTGCTATTAAAATCCAGGAAGGCTGCAGCGCCGCCCGTGAATTTCAATTGCGAATAGGAATTCATTTGGGTGAAGTTATTTTTGAAAACCAAGATGTGTTTGGAGATGGAGTAAATATTGCTTCGAGAATTCAAGCCATTGCCTACCCCGGAACCATTTACATTTCTGAATCCGTTCAAAATAATGTTTCAAACAAACACGGTATTGAAACGAGGTATATTAAAGAAGAGCTATTAAAGAATGTAAAAGACCCCGTTAAAATTTATGAAGTATTTGCTGCTTTAGTCGAAAAATTTTCTAGTCTGACAACCGACGAACATTCTCATAAATCTTCTGAAAAAAGTATTGCTGTTCTCCCCTTTGTAAATATGTCGAATGATCCGGAACAGGAATATTTCAGTGATGGAATGGCCGAAGAAATTATCAATTCGCTTGTACATATAAAAGATTTAAAAGTTGCCGGACGAACTTCCTCCTTTCAATTCAAAGGAAAAAATATTGACCTGCGTGAAATTGGAGAGAAATTAGGTGTGAACACCGTGCTTGAAGGAAGTATACGTAAATCCGGCAACCGGCTAAGGATAACTGTACAGTTAATAAAAGCGAACGATGGTTTTCATTTATGGAGTGAAAAATATGATCGTGAAATCGATGACATTTTTACCATACAAGACGAAATAGCTTTGGCGATTACCGAAAAATTGAAAGTAACATTATTAGAAAAAGACAAAGAACTTATCACTAAATCTACTACAGAAAACACCGAATCATATGAGATGTATCTGAAAGGAAGATTTTACTTAGGACGAAGAGGAAAACATATTTTAACTAGTATTGATTATTTCCAGTTGGCTATAGATCTTGATCCAAATTTTGCTCTTGCCTGGGCTGCTTTAGCCGATGCAAATTTTATA
>JANOVV010000005.1:0-98685 GCA_031417555.1 Bacteroidota bacterium | reverse complement strand
AAGTATCAAGTATCAAGTATCAAGTATCAAGTATCAAGTATCAAGTATCAAGTATCAAGTATCAAAAAATAAAAATTTTCAATTTTACAGACAAGTTTTATTTTTTTTCATAACAATAATTTTTCTGTGTTTTTGGAAAATATTCCTAAACAATATATTTCATTCTATTTGAGCTGTTATAAAATTTAAAAAACAAAAATTATAATTGAAACTTTTCTATATTTGATTCTGTTTTATAAATTAGACTCTAAAATAATTTATTAAAATTAATTCTAAAAAATATTCCCATGAAAAAAATCTTCAAGATTCTTGGCATTATTGTTTTAATTGTTGCCGTATTAGCCGGTGGTTTTGCAGCTTTCATAGCTATACGAGGCATACCTAAATATGAGGTTAATGTTCCCGACATTCCAAATGTAGAAGTAACTCCGCATCGCATTGAGCGTGGGGCAAAAATTGCATCTATGTTATGTAACAATTGTCACTTCGATAATAAAACAGGTAAACTATCGGGTCTCAATATGTTTGAAATACCTGAGTTTGGCGTCATCAATTCCAAAAATATTACTAACGATCCAGACATTGGAATTGGTAAATGGACCGATGCTCAATTGATTTATTTTATACGTACAGGTATCAATCCTTTTACGGGGCAATTTGTTCCGCCATACATGCCAAAACTCATTCACATTTCAGATGAAGATTTGCGCTCCATTGTTGCCTTTCTCCGTTCCGATAGTCCGGAAGTTCAGGCTAACAAGAGTGAACTTCCGCCATCGCAGCCATCTTTTCTTACAAAATTTTTGTGTGCAATTGCCTTTAAACCTTTTGATTTTCCAAAAGAACCAGTCCCTGATCCTGACACAACAAACCAATTGGTTTGGGGAAAATATCTTACCCTATATCAACTCGAATGCTATGCTTGTCATTCCAAATCATTTGAAACTATGAATATGTTAGAACCCGAAAAGTCGGAAGGTTTTTTTGGAGGCGGAAATATTATGACGGCTCCTGATGGTTCTAAAATATCATCGCTAAATCTTACTCCTGATGAAGAAACAGGTATTGGAAAATGGAGTGAAGAGCAATTTATAAATGCCCTTCGAAGCGGAATAGTACCAAAGGGGCCGTCGCTTCGTCAACCGATGATGCCTTTTGTTTATCTTACTGATGAAGAAATAAAAGCTATTTATGCTTATCTTAAAACTGTTCCGAAAATTAAAAACCAGGTAGATCGGGGAATCTGAAAAATAATTTCAATTATTTGCAGGATTTGACATTTTACTTTTTAGATTATTTATATACAAAGAATCTACCGGCACTCCGTATTGCTGAGCGGTTAATGCATCCTGTAAAGCATTCGCATAATCCTTTTTAGCCTCGTAAACTTGAGAACGATAAAAATAAGTCTCCACTTTTGTATTATTTAAACTAATAGTTGAATTGAAATCTAAAATAGCCGCATCGTATTTTCCTTTTTTAAAATAAGCTATACCCCGATTAAAGTATGCAAAAGCATATTCAGGATTTAAAGCAATTCCCTTTGAATAATCACTAATCGCTTCATCAACTTTTTCCATTTTACCGAATAAAAAACCTCTGTTAGTATATGCGCTCGAATTATCAGGTTCCAATTGTATTGCCAAGTCAAAATCTTTCATTGCTTCATCATTATTTCCCAAAAGTGATTTTGCAATTCCCCTATTTATAAAAGCTCCTGCTTTGTTTTTATTTATTGCAATAGCCTTATCACAATCTTTAATTACTAGATTAAACTCTCCTGCCATTCGGTATATGCCGGCACGACTGATCAACACTTCGTAATTATTTTCTTTTAAATTAAGAGCTGAAGTATAATCTGCCATAGCTAATTCAAATTTCCCTACCTGCTGATAAAAATTTCCCCTGTTTGAATATGCAAGTGCTACATTGGGGTATTTTTTTATAACATCTGTCCATAAAGTTTCATCGTTCTTCCAGACTTTATTTCGCGCTTTAGTTTCGGCACCTAAAAAAATTGCATATAAAAAGAAAATTGCCGCAATTATATATTTATAAAATTTAATTTTTTTCTGGTTTGATTGCCAAATCCAATTTATACTATAACCCATTATAAAAAATAATCCCACGTAACTTAAATATGAATATCGTTCGGCCATAATGGCTCCACCCACAGGAAGTAATTGAAGTAATAGTATTATATTGACCATATAAAAACCAAAACCAAAAACCAGGGCTTTGTGTGTTTTATATAAACGAAAAATAAAATAAATTACAGCAAGTAAAATTAGCGGCGATAAATAAAAATAAAATGGCAGGCTTTTTTCAATTTCCGGATACGGATAAAACGCTGAAAGATCAAACGGCAAAATCATTTTAAAAATATATACAAGAAAACTAAATGAACCAAATAGAATCCCTTCCAGTAAAGAATAGTGTGGCATATCTACTATGGAGCCGGAACTAGCCTGTGCTTGAATTGCTACTATTCCCATAATAAAAGACATTATAAAAAATGGTATTTTTTCCAGAATTATTTTCTTACTGATTTTTTGACCTGTGAAATAATCAACAAGTAAAAGAACTATTGGCAATGTTACAGCTTGCCCTTTCGACAATAACGAAAAAATAAAAAAAATAAAAGTCAAAAAATAAAATAATGGTTTTTTATTGGATTCCCTGTTATAAAGAACATAAAAGTATAGCGAAGAAATGTAAAACAGCACATACAATACGTCTTTCCGTTCAGCAACCCAGGCTACTGATTCGACATGCATTGGATGAATACCAAAAAGCAAAGCTGTAATAAAAGCGGTTATCGTTTTTCCGGAAAGTTTTTTAATAAAAAGAAAAACAAGAACAACATTTAAAATATGTAATAAAATACTGGTTGTATGAAACCCCGATGGATCTAATTTATAGAAATGATAATCGATAGCCAGTGACAAAATAGCAAATGGGTGATAATTTCCAACCACATAGGTGCTGAACATATTCCTGATGTTGTCAAAAGAAAGGCTTTTAATAAGAGGATTGTTGGTAATGTATTTATTATCATCCCAATTTGTAAATCCATTACTAAAGGCATTGGAAAAACATAAATACGTTATAAGTATTAATAATAAAATGTAAATGATAGATGATTGACGATTACTCTCTTGTGGTGATGTAATCTCGGCAATCTTTTTAGGATGAATATTTTTTTTATTTTTCGACAAAATATCTATTTAAAAAGATAGATTATAAATTTTTGAAGTACGTTTAATGTTTCAAAGTCAGGAATGATCCCAATAGCCGTTAGCAAGTCTTTTAATAATTTTCTTCACTCCAATAAATTACACCAATCAATGTTTGCCCTACAGCTTTCATGACATTTCTGTCAATCACATCGATATTGTCTGCATGTGTATGCCAATGCGCAGGAAAGCCACTCTTAGTAGCATGGCTCGAATGAATGATATCGATAGAAGGAATATTAATTTGATTTACATAAACGTGATCATCGGTTACCCAGCCACCATCTTCATAAAGAAAATAACTGCTATATCCTAAACGATTAGCCATTTGCCAAACCTTATCAACAACAAAACCGGCTTCTGTTCTAGACAAACCTTCTTTACGGAATTGCGCTCCTTTAGCGCCAACCATATCAAGCAAAATTCCATAATCGGCAGTGTAATTATTTACATGCAGTTTGCCAGCCCAGTATTGCGTTCCTAAAGCATACGAATCTTCTGCACCCGGACCGCCGCCTTCCATGCCCCAATCTTCTGCATCAAAAAATATAATATCGATACCAATACCCGTTTTATTTTTTTTTAATTGACGGGCGATTTCCATAAGAACGGCTACCCCACTCGCTCCATCATCTGCACCGAGTGATGGTTTATCTTTATTAATTGTATCCTGATCGCTCCATGGCCGGGTATCCCAGTGGGCAAAAAGTAAAATTCTTCTTTTGGTTTGCGGATTAAAAGATGAAATAATATTCCTGAAGCTTAATCTTGTTTTATCGAAAGCTGTTACTGTTCCTGCCTGTACTATAACAGTATCGCACCAGCCTTTCATTTTATTAATAAGATAATCTCCGCAATTAACATGTGCTTTAGTATTCGGAACCCGGGGGCCGAAATCAATCTGAGCTTTAACGAAAGCATAAGCTGAATCTGAATTAAAGTCAGGTAATGGTGGTAATTCTACTTGCTTTTGTTGTTGTTGCTGAGTCTTGTTTTCTTTGCAAGCATAAATTGATAAAAACACAAGCAATATTCCTAAAAAAAAAATCTTACTGTGTTTTTTTTTAGGTGTAAATAAAAAGAATTCAAATGCAGCTTGCTTAAGCCGCAGGCAACGAAAAGAGTCCGAAAGAGTTTTTATGACTTTCACTTGTTGTTTTTTAAACTTATTCTTTGGTCCACGTCGTTCCGTCTTTTTCATCTTTTATTTTAAATCCGATTGCATTGAGTTCGTCCCGAATTTTATCCGATGTAGGAAAGTCTTTTTTCTTTTTTGCCTCATCGCGTATATTTATCAGTAAAGACATGAGGTCCTTTACTTCGGTACCGCCGGTTACTTCTTCGTTCTTCAATCCAAGAATATCAACAGTAAACTCTTTAAATATATTTTTTAACTCTGTAAGATCTTTTTCTGTAATAGTTTCTGTTCCTGCATAAACTGAATTAATGATTCGAACAGCTTCAAATAAATTTGCAATGACGATAGCGGTATTCATATCATCATTCATTGCATCGAAGCATGCTTTACTTAAATCCTGAACGTTACTGGTAGAAGCTGATGATGTTTTTAATTTATTTAAAAGTTCGCCAGCGTTCTGCATTTTTTTTAATCCCTTCTCCGCAGCTTTTAATCCTTCATTACTAAAATCAAGTGTGCTTCTATAATGTGCCATTAATACAAAAAAGCGAATGGTCATAGGACTGTATGACTGTTCGAGCAATTTGTTATTTCCGGTAAAAAGGTCGTCGAGATTAATAAAATTACCCAGCGACTTTCCCATCTTTTGCCCATTGATGGTAATCATATTATTATGTACCCAATAACGAACCGGATCTTTTCCATTTGCGCCAACACTTTGGGCAATCTCACATTCATGATGTGGAAACAGAAGATCCATACCTCCGCAGTGTATGTCAAATGTTTCTCCTAAATATTTTCCACTCATTGCAGAACATTCGATATGCCATCCGGGGAATCCTTCGCTCCATGGTGAAGGCCAATGCATAATGTGTTCAGGTGACGCTTTTTTCCAAAGTGCAAAATCAACAGAGTTCTTTTTTTCGTCCTGGCCTTCGAGTTCGCGGCGTTCATTTCCGGCACCGGAAATGAGTTCATCAAGTATGCGTCCGCTTAATTTTCCGTAATGATGTGATGAATTGTATTTAAGTACATCGAAATATACTGCTCCATTCACTTCATAGGCAAAACCATGCTTCATGATTTTTTCAATCATAGCAATCTGTTCAATAATGTGGCCAGAGGCAAGAGGTTCAATGCTTGGATTGAGTGTATTTAATTTTCCAATTGCATCGTGGTAGCTGTTAGTATATAACTGAGCTACTTCCATAGGTTCAAGTTTTTCTATGCGTGCTTTCTTTGCGATTTTATCTTCTCCTTCATCAGCATCATTTTCGAGATGTCCTACATCAGTAACATTTCTGACATAACGTACTCTATAACCAATATACATCAAATACCGGAAAAGTACATCAAAAACGATTGCGGGGCGGGAATGACCCAGGTGTGGAGGACCATAAACTGTCGGACCGCACTGATACATTCCGACGTAACCGGGAACCAACGGAATAAATTTTTCCTTTTTTCGTGAAAGCGAATTGTATAATAATATTTCCTGTTTTATCATAGGTAGAACAAATATGCAAGTAAAGATTGAAGTTTAAATAAAATCATCAATTTTCAATCTTCAATTGTATTAATGGTTTGCAATCATCTGAATATGCTGCAACATATCCTCTGTCATAGTCGCTATGTTAAATTCCGGTTTCCATCCCCAGTCTTTTCTGGCGAAACTATCGTCGATGCTTTTCGGCCATGAGTCGGCATATTGTTGCCGTACATCCGGCTTATAGGTTATCTTAAAATCAGGAATATGTTTAATTATTTCATCTGCCAATTGTTGAGGCGAAAAACTCATTGAAGCAACGTTATAACTCGAACGAATAGTTATAGCGTCAGGATCGGAATTCATAAGAGAAATAGTTGCCCGTAATGCATCTCGCATATACATCATTGGTAAAAAGGTGTCTTTAGAAAGAAAACTTTCATATTGTCGGTTTTGAACCGCTTCATGAAAAATTTCGACTGCGTAATCGGTAGTTCCTCCGCCTGCTTCTGTTTTGTAACTGATAAGTCCGGGATATCGAATCGACCTTACATCTACATTAAACTTTTTAAAATAATATTCACACCATCTTTCACCGGCAAGTTTGCTTATCCCATACACTGTTGTTGGTTCTGTAATTGTAAATTGCGGCGTATTTTCTCTTGGAGTGCTTGGGCCAAAAACGGCTATCGAACTTGGCCAGAAAAGTTTTAATTTTTCATCTCGTGTTATTTCCAATAAGCCTATGAGGCTTTCCATATTCAATTTCCAGGCAGCTTTCATCTTTTGTTCTGCGACGGCAGAAAGTAATGCAGCCAGGAGATAAATCTGTTTTACATTATGCTTTTTAATGATCTCCAATAATTTAGGAAAATCAAGGACATCAAGCTGATAGAACGGACCGGATTTAATAAAATCGTCTGATGGAAGCTTAATATCTGTCGCGATAACATTTACATCGCCATACATTCGCCTAAGTTCTTCAACCAGTTCCGAGCCAATTTGACCTTTGGCACCAATTACCAGAATGGAGTCTTTCATAAATATGAATTAGGCTGGCAAAGGTAATAGAATTAGTTAATTAGCTAATTGAATTTACTACTTTTAACCGCTATCTTTTACCATCAAAATCAGTTTATGAGCTTCGCTTTTATTCAAAAAATATTCCCTCCCAATCTGGCCTATCGAAATTTTATTTTTATACCTCTCTTTTTTGTTTTTTATATTGTTATTAAAACATTTGAACCATCGGCTTTTTTGCTGCAAAATTTTAGTGGTCGGAATATTTCAATAGCAACGTATGAAGGAATTGATATTGGAGAAAGAGTTTCTCTTTTTTACAAGGCTATCGGCTTTACGATTGTATTGCTTTTCCTTTTGATTCGTTTAACTATTATAATTAAAAATTACTTTAATACAGATGAACTGATTTTAGCTAATGGAATTTCATTAGCGGGTTTTTGCCTCCTGTTTTTCCAGCTTCTCGGGGCAGATATGGCTGACTCTTTTCATTTTATTTTTTCTTTGTTGATTATTTGCCTGGCCGGTTTTGTTTCCCATCTTGTAAAAAAACGTGATGACAGAGATTTTATAACGACGTTTCTCTGGACAATATTAATTTCAATATCTATTTTTTTCCTTCAGTGGCAGGTTAGTATTTTCGCTATAGGAAAAAATATTTTCTCGCTCCCGAAAATATTAGTCTTTGTAGGAGTGCCGCTTTATTTACTCTTTACCAGTAGGTTTCATTTAAATTACAAATTACTTCAGACTAGCAAGCCTTTCATATTTTTTCCGCTTCTTTCATTTCTTGCTATTGAGTTATACATGATATTTAATCAACACGGATTCTATGTACCACCAAAAATTATTTATGGAATCGGTTTAATTCTAATTATTCTGATATCGTTCATACAAAATAGAAGGCAAAGTTTTCCGGCAAATCATAAGCCACTACTTTCTATACTTTTCAAAAATTGGATGCCCTTGATGATTGCCGGTATAGCTATCATTACTTTTTACGAACCAATCGTAAAACCCGACATTGATTGGTTCGAAGATGCAAACCGTGTTTTACCGCTTCATCAATTATTTTCTTTTGGAAAAATTCCTTTAATCGACTCCTTCAATTCCCATGCTTTATCTGATTTTGGTGCAGGAGTTTTGTATTCGGTTTTTAACGGAGCTGATCCGATGGGCATTTTTGTTTATCGTTTCTTAATTGGGGTTATTTTTATTCTTATTACTTATTTTTTCATTTACAAAATAAGCGGCGATGGCTTCCTCGCAACATGGATTGCTTTAGCCTACCCTTATACAAGTATGCTTATTCCCGACTATTTTAATTTTGTTCCCCTCTCTGCACTGGCATTTATTCTACTCTATGAAAAACAAACTATTGGTCGGTATGTCTTCTTCTTTTCCACCTTAATTTTTATGTTGGTTTGGCGGATCGATTTAGGCTCTTCTACCCTTATAGCCGGAATTATTAGCTTGCTGTTTTTAATCTTTTTTGTCCCTACTTTTAAAACAAAGAAAAAATTTCTGTTTTTCGGATTTGGGATTCCATTCATTCTATCGATGATTGTTTTTATTGCCGTTTATATTTATTCGGGTTCCGCCATTTTCGTTGCATTAAAAGATTCTCTGGCATACATGTCCTCTTTTCAATCCTATGGCTTGAAAGACCTTGCCATATTGCACGACTATAAATATTATTCTCTTTATTTTATTTTTCCATGCGTCATTATTCTTATCTTCTTTTATAATGCTTTCAAAATTGTCAGACAATCAGAAGTAAATAAAACAAGCATTTATTATAGCCTGGCATTGTGTTTTTTATGCTTGTTTTATTTGTCAAACCTTCAGCGTGGATTAGTTAGACATACTCTTGCCGAACAATGGGATACTGCTTTCACTTCATTCGGTTTTTTTATTATTTCTTCTGTAGCTTTTATACAATATTTTAACAAAAATATATTTCTGCGTTTTTTTATTTTTTTTATTGCAAGTACTCTTTTAATTTCCAATTATGTATTTACGGCTCCGGAGTTAAATAAAAATAATAATTATAAATTCTTAACTTTAAAACTGAACAATCCGCTTACTGTTCCATTATCTAGAAATAAAATAAACAGGATAACAGAAAACCCTTCGAATGTTTACAAATATTTTGAGTTTTCGGAATTGATGAAAAATAATTTTACTGCTCAAAGCACCTTTCTTGATTTTAGCAACACACCGATGCTTTATTATTATTCGAATAGAATTGTTCCAAATTATTTCGATCAAATTCCACACACAGCTCATAATGAATATTTACAAAAACGTTTTATAGATGATTTAAATAAATTTGACATTCCCGTAGCGGTTTTTTCCAATGTGCCATTAAATTTTTGGGACAATCTTGATGGAATCCCGAATACGCTTCGTCATTACCGGATATCGGAATATATTTATAGAAATTACAAACCGACATATATAATCAATAACCATAGTGTATGGGTTAAAAATAATCTTCAATTAAAAAATAATATTACTGAGATCTTCTCGGTCCCGTTTATCGAATTTAACCCTACCAATGATACATTAATAAAAACCGATAAAATTAATTTCAACTATGAAAAAGGAAATTGGAATTGTCAATTAAAAAACCCCCTACACTATGGAGAGAAAAAGATTTATATGTCATTAGATGTTGCTTCAAACAAGGACGGTGAATTAATAATAATGTATAAATCTTTAAATGGTAATTTTAACGATAATCAGAAAAGTATAAATAAAATTCACAAAGGATTAAATACAATTTTTTTAATGTTTAATTCTCTTGAAAATGAAAAAGACTTAAGTAATGTTTCCATTAACGTTTCCAAAAATGATGGAATTAAAATCAATTTATTAAAAATATTTTCTTCAGACTATTACCCTGATAATTTTTCCGCACTTCCTTCAGAATATTCTCTAAAATGGATTCCTTACATTTGGGGATCATTTGATAAAAACTTTCAGGCAAATAGTATAATAGAAGAACAAAAAATATATTCAGGTAATAAAATTATTCATTCCGGTTTAGAAACTAAATTTGATTTTTCTCCTTTGTCTGAAAAAGAAATGGGGAATTATGTATTGATAACTGCGCGAACTACTTCGGAAAAACAAACAGAAGTAAAATTAAATTATGGTGACAATGAATACAAAAACGGGTCATTTCATTTTGCATTAAAAAATGATTCCATTAATCATAACTATCTTGTCCGAATAAGTGCACAATACAATTGGTATTGTAAAAATAATTCGTGGATTAGCATTTTACCCGTTGGCAATGATATTGAATTAACGAATGTTAGAATATTGAAAGGTGATTGATGAGAACAAAAACCAAAATAATCATCGACGAATGGCTGGGAAAAAGTATTGTTTTTCTTCTAAACATTCTTGCACGAATACTTGGTCCCATACTTCGAATTGATCATTCATTAAAAAAACATCCATCGAGGATTATTGTCTGTAAATTTCTTGGTATGGGAAGTATAATACAGTCGACTCCTCTTTTACAAACATTAAGAAAAAATTTCCCCACGGCTGAAATAATATTTATTACTTCGAATACAAATAGAAAACTGCTTGAATCAGTCGGTGTCATAGACAAAATTTACGATGTTGATGATAGCAGTTTTGGCAGTATACTGCGTTCAACTTTTTCAGTACTTAGAACGCTTTGGACATTTAAGGCAGATTTATATATAGACCTGGAAACGTACTCTTTTTACAGTACTGCATTGGCAACGATGAGTTGTGCAAGAAATCGTTTCGGTTTTTACAGGGTGGAAAGAAATATTCGTATGGGAGTATACACGCATATGATGTTTTTCAACGCGAGGGCTCCGATATCTGAATCTTATCTTCAAATGGCAAGATTGGCCGGTTGTAAAACTATTGTTGATACGCTTTATCCTTTTATTATAACAGAATCGGATCGCATGGGTTGCCGAAGAAAACTGGTTACTTTGGCAGGAAACATTTCCGAAAGTTACGTTATAATAAATCCGAATGCATCAGATCTACGAATCGAACGACGTTGGCCATGGCAAAATTTTGTTGAATTAATTCAAACACTTCGATTGGCTTATCCGGAAAAAATATTTTTACTAACCGGTTCTCAAAATGAATATAATTGGGTCAATGGGTTACACTCAAAACTTGATGAACATACTAAACAACGTGTTTTTAATTCTGCCGGTCTATTTACACTTTTTGAATTATTTGCTTTGATAGAATCCTGTGAACTTGTTATAAGCAATGATACCGGTCCGATGCATATTTCTTTTGCATTGGGAAAACCGACAATATCACTATTCGGTCCCGCTTCTCCTACACAATATGGACAAAATAAAAATGCTTTTGGAATTTATAAAAATATATACTGCAGTCCTTGTGTGCATGATTTTATTTCTCCTCCATGTAAAGGAGACAATCAATGCATGAAAAAGATTACGGTTAAAGAAGTTGAATTGTTATGCAAAGATATTTTATCCGGAACGACTTATGAAGGAAAAATATTAACACAGGAAATGGAGTTTTTAAAAAACGATGGACAAACATCACTTGGAATTGTCGACCGGCTGAATTAAAAAATTATCTTTTAATTATGAGTGTCAGAATTAAATGCTGTTGTTGCAAAGGTGAAACAGGTAATTTAGTATTTCGGGGATTAACTTCAGTATATTCGGATCAACCCTGGAATTTAGCGGAATGTTCAGTTTGTAATAATATAATTACATTACCCGCACCAACCGGCGGACTGCTAGATAAAATTTATTCAGACACCTATTTATATTCCATTCACTTATTGGTCCTGAATGAAAAAAAATTTCGTTCGCGTTGGATGGCAAAATTTGTACGAAAAATTTCTGTTGAAAAAAATTATAATTCCATTTTAGAAGTCGGATGTATGTTTGGCTATCTTCTTGATGAATTAAAAAATAATTTCAATGTTAAAGGAATTGAAATCGGTGAGGATGCCGTATCAATTTGTAAGAAAAATGGATTAGATGTACAGAATATAAGCATTGAAGACCATCTTTCACATAATGATGAGAAATTTGATCTGATAATTTTATCACACGTCTTTGAACATTTACTTTCACCTGAAAAAATACTTGGGCAATTAAGTAATCGTCTGAAATCAGGAGGAAAATTGATAATCAGCATTCCCAATTCAAATTCATATAACAGGAAATTATTCGGTAGAAATTGGGGCTGGTGGCAAGTTCCTGTTCATATTAATCATTTTCGTGAATCTGCCCTGGCAGAAATGGCAAGTAATACTGAAATGATAATTGAAAAAACAAGATACAAAGGGGGCGATAGTTTAATGCTACTTCTCAACTTAATTAATTTGTTTGGTTTTCGAAATAATAAATCAAACGTGAGTTTTTTTAAAAAGAGTATAATAAAATTATTTACATTCTTTTTTCGTTATTGGTATTTTATCGGCAATGAAGAAATTACTGTCGTTATGATAAAAAAATAATTTACTGTTTTAAAATATTAACTTTATATTAATTCAAATTAGTTGAACTGAAACGGTTGAATTCGATAATCAAACAAACGGATAAATATAATTTGAATATATTTAAAAATAAGAAATGTGTTCTTGTTTCTTTATATATTATAATATAAGCGCTTTTCAAATAATATTAAATGCTGAAAAACATTTTTAACTTAAAACTGTACGAAACTAAAATAATTCATTCGAAATTCGTAGCTGGTTTTAAATATAAATATCCACGTTTATTTCGTTTTATTATTGAAAGATTTACATTAAAAAAATTCAAAGGATTACCATTAACATTTTTTTCAATTGCTGTTTTCTTTAACCTTTTATTGCTTTTTGATTTTACGCAAGACGTTATAAATTCAAAAGAATTTATTGTTGTTGATAATTTTATTGCGGAATTATTGTTTTCCATTCGATATGAACCATTATCAAAACTTTTTTATTTATTTTCTAAATTGTGTGATATTAAAACAGTGGCAGTTTTGGGAGCAATGACAGGCATCTATGCCTTGCTTAAAAAGAATTACAACTTACTTATTGGTGTACTTATTTCTATTTTGGGAAGTGCATTTACGATTTATTTAGGTAAATATGTTTTTAAAATTAACCGCCCAACCGAATTCTCGTATTATCTTGAAAATTATTTTTCTTTCCCAAGCGGACACGCTACGATTGCGGTATCATTTTATGGATTCCTATTTTACTTATTCATTCGTAACTCTTCTTCTTTAAAGAAAAAAGCTCAATTTACCCTATCAGCCTTTATCTTCATTTTTTTAATTGGCCTAAGCAGACTTTATCTGGGAGTTCATTATTTTAGTGATGTAATTGCGGGATATATACTAGGGTTTCTCTGGCTATTGGTTAGTGTTGGCACAATCGAATGGATGAAATATAAATAATTGATTAAAATGTTTACCTTTTGTATTCTTAAAAACTTCCCATCTGCACAATGAAAATAATATCAATTCCAATTATCTTTTTTTTATTTCTACAAACTTGTATATCTCAAGTTATAGAAATAGATCCTGGTTTTATATTGTTTAATAAATACATTAAAACCATACTTGAAGATTCTACAAATCAGTGGAAAGAATATCCAAAGCCTCCGCCATTAACTGAAGATGTTTTAACAGGGTTAAAAGATGAACTGAAAAATGATTCTACAAAATACTATTTTGAGTCATTGAGTCCCGCAAATTTTAAATCTCATCAAAATTATAAAAATGCATTATCGTTTTTTGAAAACCATCAAAATTCGTATTCTATTCTTGCCCTAACCGCCCATTGGAATCCTGATGCACGGATATCCGCGTTGAAGTCTTTAAATTTTTTAATCAAACTCCGGCCGTTGATTTGTGCAACAAAAGAAAGATTTAAACAACTTAAACAAGATGATCAGGTTGCTATTAAATTCCTTCTATTCTTATTGGAGAGCAATCCATTATTTATAAACGGAAGCGAGAATGCAACAATTCACGGTGTATATATGTCTAACATCTTATGGAATTTGGATTTATTAACAATTGAAAATATAGTTGATGGAAAAAATTTAAATGATTGGTATAAAAATGATTTACAATTTGAATCATCCGTTTTAAAATGGAAAAATCATTTAATAAAAGAAAAATGAGAACTTCAATATTTATAGTTTTATTTATTTTAATATCAACCAAAATATTTTCACAAATAAATTCATCGTTTTGTAAAGCTGTAGAAAATAATCGATTTAAAAAAGTTGAAAGAATATTTAAAAGAGAGATAAACAAAAGAAGAAACGGTACTCCATATTATAATGGTCCGGGAAGCGGAATGCAAATTACCCATCAATACAATATAGACACATTAACAATGTGGTTAAAGAATAAACCCTGTATTGCAGATGCATATTGGGATAAGTGTCAGATGAAAATAAGTATATATCCCGGGTGGATAATTATAGGTGCAATTTTTAAAACAAAAAAAGGAATGCAGGAAAAATGCTTTAATATTCAGGAAGGTACAATGGGTAGTATAAAGGTTTTTAAATGGCAGTTTCCATTTTTTAAAATGAAAAATAAACTGATTTATAAAAAAATGTTTGATCAGCCAGGTTTTATAGAACAACAAAAAAAGAATTGTCTAGAAATAAATAAAGAGTAATTAAAAATAAAATATTTAAATAAATACTTAATTTTTTAACGTTCGTTTCATGTCTAATTAATTTTGCAAATTATTTCATCCAAAAAGGAGCGTATGGAATCGGGTCTAAAGCACCGATACAATAAGCGGGAATAAAAAAATTAATGAGAATAACTGTATAAATCATCCAAAGGAATTTTGTAGTACCAAAATATTCTCTGACTCTTCTTGCTGAAATTAATATAGCAGGAAATGCCATTCCTATTAATCTGGAAATATCCCAGGCAATAGCAAGTTGTGTAAGAACAAATACTATTACAATAATTATTAGTATTAATTCCAAATGTCGTCTTTGATAAATATTTATTGAGATGGCTACCAAAGGAAAAATCCAAAATAAACGGAAAGCTTGAAAAAATCCCGATAATAAATGTGGGATTACATGCTCTCGTGTCCACTGCATATTATGCGGATCAAAATAGTATGAAACATTAAATGCAATTTCGGCTTGCGAAGAAATAATTTTTCTAAAAATTATGTATGGAATAAGTGCCGTTAGAAAATATAATGTAATCTTTAATAAATTTTTTGGTTTGAAGTTTCCATTTGCAATCAATAAAAAGAAAAAAGGAAATAGAAATAAAGTATTTTCATGATTAAAAAGCATTAGTGATAATAATAAGGTTGCCAAATAAATGTTCCTGTAATTGAACATGAAAAGTAAAATAAGTAAAAAAGAAAGCGGATCAGTATAAGCCGGAAAGTACAGTTGATAGAAAGACAATGTACTAAATACACAAAGAGCCGTTAATCCAATTGCCTCGGTTGGAAATAGTTTTTCTTTTCTCTGATAAAAATAAATAGCTCCAAAAAAAAGTGCCAGGATTATTAACATGAAATATTTAAACGCAGGTCCCCGTAAAAATAAAAGATGTCCCAGTAATGGTGAAAGAATTCGAAAACGTAGATCATTTTCGCTGGTTGTTTCGTAAGGATTTACAGAAAGACGTGTAAAACCATTTCCATGATAAAAAGTTTCGAGGCGAATGGCTGAAAAAATTGATGCCAAAAAAAGAAAAATGAAACCAACAAAAACGGCTATAATTACTTTGCCAAAACGTAGTTCTGCTTTTTCTATAAAATCATCTATTGCAGGAAATAATTTATACATAAACTATATTCGTCTGTCGTTAATCTTTAGTAATTTTACTGCTCCTAACATAGTCAAAAAATACAATAAATCGTTTCAATAGTCGTTTTCTGAACATATTTACCATTAATATGAAAAATTTACCTCGAAGTGTTATACTGTTTTTTCTTTTTTTATTTGAATTACCTGCATTTGCACAGAATACAACTGTTAGCATAGGTTCCTGGCGTGAACATACTCCATTTATAAAAGGGATAAATGTTGTTGAAGATAATAAAGGAGTTATTTATTGCGCAAGTCAATTTGGTATTTTTTCTTATTCAAAAAGCGATGGCGAATTAAATACTCTTTCACGTTTAAAAGAACTATCTGATCTTGAAATTACAACAATTCGTTTTGATCCTGTTACAGAGGTTTTGTTTATTGCCTATGAGAATTCAAATATAGATATGATTTTTTCAGATAAAAATGTTGTAAATATTCCCGATATAAAGCAAAAAAACATTGTAGGGGGAAAACATATAAATTCTATACTTTTTTTAAACAATAATGCATACCTGGGTTGTGAATTCGGAATTGTTGTTGTCGATATTAAAAGAAAAGAAATTAAAGACACTTATTACATAGGGCCTAATGGAACAACCATAAATGTGAATAGTGTAGCTTATGATGGTATAAATCTTTTAGCGGCAACAGATGCCGGTATTTTTAAAGCAAATTTTAACGATCCGAATATTTTCAATTACAATGCATGGAACAAAGACACCTCGCTTTCTGAACCAAATGCAAATTACACATCTGCCACTTCTCTTAATGGCAAGTTTTATGTTGTAAAAACTAATCTCACTGCCGGTTTGGATTCTCTTCTTTACAATGAAAATAATACTTGGCAACCTTTTATAAATGAATCTTCTGAAAATGCACATATAGATTCTTATAATAACAATCTTATTTACCGTACTAAAAATAAAATCAGCGCTTATGATCTTTCCGGTAATGAGCTTCGTAATGTTGATATTTACAGATATACTAATCCGGATATTAGAAATGGGTTTTTAGATGCAGCTGGGAATTTCTGGATTGCCGATTTTAATAATGGTTTGGTTTGGCAAAAACCGGATGGTACCATTCAGATGACAAGCCCCAATGGGCCGCGCTCTGAAGCAGTATGGGCAATTGCCGGAAGTAAAGGGAGGCTTTGGGTTGCTTCAGGTGCATTAACGGGCGACAGTCCTCTCTATAATGTTAAAAATGGTGTATCCCGATTTGCAGAAAATACATGGAATACATTTGATTGTTCTAATGATTCAATCTATGGTATTCTTTGTTCTTCAGGAACTAAATCTGTTATTAATGTTGCCATTGATCCTTCCGACCCTGATCATGCCTTTGTTGGTGCTTGGGGCCCCCATGGTGGAATACTTGAATATCGTAAAGAAGGCGGAGTGAATTTATTTAACACAAGCAACAGCTCTTTGCGAGCACACGCTGCGGATCCGACATCCATAATTGTTGGTGGCTTAGCGTTTGATGACGATGAAAATCTCTGGGCAGTTGCCGGCGGTAACACGAATGGAATTTCAGTAATGAAAAAAGATCGTACCTGGCAAAATTTTATTATTCCTGAAATTGCAGTGGCGGGATTTGGTTTGTATGGACTCACTATTGATGATTTCGGGCAGAAGTGGTTTATCGCTCGTTCAGGTGGCAGCGCCGGACAAGGGCTTTGTGTTTTTAAAGAGGCAAGTCTTGATAATCCAAACAATGCCAGCTTCGCCCGACTTAAAGATAGCGATGGAAACGGAGCATTGCCTCACATTTTCGTAAGAGCAATTTCTAAAGATAAAGATGGTTCTATTTGGATAGGTACTGACAAAGGTGTTGCAGTAATTTACAATCCCGGAAATGTTTTTACAGGTGGAAATTACGATGCCCAGAAAATAATTATTCAGCAAGATGGATACAATCAATATCTTCTCGAGACTGAAATTGTTAGTTCTATTGCAATTGATGGTGCCAACCGAAAATGGTTTGGCACGTACAGCGGTGGTATTTTTCTAATGTCTGCAGATGGAACAAAACAGATATTAAATTTCAATAAGGATAATTCTCCTCTTCCATCCAATTCAATTATTGGAATTGCCATAGATGATTTAACCGGAGAAGTATTTATTGGTACAGATAAGGGCATTATTTCCTATCGAAGTGATGCAACAGAAGGTGGCGAACAATGCAGCAATTATTATGTTTTCCCAAATCCCATTAAGCATGAATATCATGGGCCTATTGCCATTCGTGGACTTGTCGCAAATGCTGATGTAAAAATTGCAGATGTTGCGGGGAATGTTGTTTATCATACAAAAGCCAATGGTGGCGAAGCTATATGGAATGGAAATAATTTTAATGGTGAACGGGCAAGAACTGGTATTTATATTGTTTATATTACAAATGAAGATGGTACACAAACCTGCACCACCAAAATGCTTTTTGCAAATTAATGCTTCACAAATCACGCGGAATCATTTTAGTTTCTTCCGACTTCGGTGAAACAAGCCTGGTCGTCCAAATATATACTGAGCTTTTTGGAATTCAATCCTATATTGTGAATAGTGTTCGAAAAAAACATGCTCGAATTCATTCAAATATTTTTCAACCTTTAACTCCCGTAGACCTTGTTATCTATCACAAAGACCGACCCGGCCTTCAACGAATTTCAGATATACGACCCAATCCTCCGTTGATAAATATTCCATTCGACGTTTTTAAAAATTCAATGGTTTTTTTTCTTGATGAAGTTTTATATAAATCTATTCGTGAAATAGAATCCAATTCATCATTGTTTGATTTTATTTTTGATTCTATCCAATGGCTGGATGGCCCACAGCCGGCAGGCATTGATTTTCATCTGCTCTTTCTATTAAAACTAAGCCGCTATCTTGGATTTTCTCCATCGCAAAATTTTACCTCTGAACGAAATATCTTTAATCTAAAAGAAGGTCAATTTCAATCTACATACCCAAACCATCCGCACTTTATTGCAGCTCCTCTCAGTGGTCACTTCGCTGCTTTGATAAACGCCGATTATTCTTTTACCTTAAACATTACATCGCCTGAAAGAAGAACACTAATCGCATTTATCCTCGAATATTTTGAATTACATATTGAAGGTTTCGGTAACATTAAATCGCACAAGGTACTCGAACAGGTCTGGGAAGAACTGGGAGGTTGACAAAGAGAAATTAAAGGGTTAACTATAAAATCTTCAATAACTCTTCAGTTTTCAATCTTCACTCTTCGATAATAATTCCTTCTTTTTTAGCTTTTAAAATTTCATCGCGTTTGAAGTGGCTTCTGATCCATCGAGGGAGTATAATCGCACCGATAAAAAGATAAGGATAATAGCTAACCAACCTCCACAGCAAGCCAAGGGATGCTGATAAACCATGAGGAATAAATTCTCCCAAAAAATCAGTGAACATAAATTCGGCAATGCCGCTTCCTCCGGGAGTAGGACTAAAAAGAATGATAATACCCATTACTACCTGTCTTGCAAAGACGATATAATTTTCTACCGGCACATTATGAAAAGCGAGGATAAGACAGTTAACAATGGTATACCTGGCTGTCCAGGAAAAAAAGGTTCCTGCAAAAGAGTTAATCCAAAATTTACGATTTTTATTTTTTAATCCATTTGAAGCAATGATTAACTGACTTCCTGTTTCAAGAGCATTTCTTTTCCATCGTCGTAAAATTGGTAATGAAAAAATTTTGACAAGCAGAACTTTAATAAAACGGGGATTGATAAATAAAGCATAAGCAACAAAAATTTTATAGACAAGAATTATAAAATACACTGCCCAGAAAGTATAAAAAAATCCGTCTCCGAATTTTACGGGGCTCATATTCATCATATCAATAGTCGAAAATAATCTGTCGCGGCCAATGGTAAAATAAACCAATGGAGCCATGATAGCCAGGAAAACGCCGTCCTGAAAGGATGAAAGCATAATGGCAGTAATACTTCTGCCCATATTTATTCTTTCGCGGTTTAGAATAAAAATTGCAAAAACAAATCCGCCTCCAAGCATACCCGGAGCGAGTGCGGAAGCAAATTCCCAAAGCATGATAACATTAAAAGCTTGTTTCCATTTAAGTTCCTGATCGGTAAGTGCCCGTATTCTTATCATATAAGCACCGTCGCGAACAACCATCATCATAAAAGCCATAGTCATCCAGAAAAAACTCGACCATGTCCAATGAATATTTTCAAATGCTTGTTTATCAAAATTTCGCGCTAAAAGAAAAGTAGCAGCACCCAATCCAATTATGATTGGTATTAATATCCGAGTTGGCCGGAATGTTTTAAGAATTTGACTGCTGTCAATTTGCATTAGTGTTATCAGCTTTCGCTCAACCAAAAATTATTATAGCCCATTCCCAAAGTGATTTTAATAATCTGCTCTTGAAGAAGCTCTAAGATTCCCAAAAAAACAAAAATGGCATGAACCTTATTTTCACAAGAAAAAATAAGATCGCTAAAAGAAACTTTTTCTTTTCCCTGAAGAAGACTTCTCACTTTATCTTTCTGTTCAGGAATTGTATATGGATATTGAACTACTTTATGAAAAACTTTTTCTTTTTCCGTTTCAAAACGCTTTAGAACTTTGTTAAAACTGTTTAGAAGTTGAAAGAGTGTGAGGTTCATTAACTCTTCTGTTTGAACATTCTGCATGGCAATAGTTGCCAATTCCTTTTGGATATTGCCACGAGAAGCTTTCATACTCCTGTCATCTTCATGATTACGAAGTTCTTCACACGATTCTTTGTATTGTTTATAAAGTAGCAGGCGTTCAACAAGATCCTTTCTGGGATCCACTTCATTTCCTTGTTCGTCGATTTCAGGTCTTGGCAAAAGCATTTTTGCTTTAATACGCATTAATGTAGCCGCAACAAGTATAAATTCACTTGCGAGTTCTAAATTTAATTCATTAAACCTGTGAATATAGGTTAGGAAGTCATTAGTTATATCCGAGATTGGAATATTATGAATATCAATCTCATCTCTTTCAATAAAAAACAGCAAAAGATCAAAAGGTCCTTCGAATTGAGGTAGTTTTATTTCAAAAATCTTTTCCACACTGTTGAATTTGGAATCAAACATAAGTAAAACGTTACATATTAGAAAATAAAATGAGGATTGAGGTGGGAAGGGGGGTGTATTTGATATTTTTAATAATTTAAACTCTCGAGAATTAACGATAAACGGTAAATAAATTACCTTCCCATTTTATTTTATTGGCATACTAAAAAACAGAGATTCAATTATGAAAAAAATATATTATCTGGCGACTTGTAGTACTTGTCAGCGGATTTTAAAACAATGGAAAGTTTCTGATGATACTCATCTTCAAGATATAAAGACTGAAAAAATAATACCAAAACAAATTGATGAAATGGCGCGTTTAGCCGGAAGTTATGAAGCTCTTTTCAGCAGAGTTGCTCTTAAATATAGAAGTTTGGGGTTGAATACAAAAAAATTAAACGAAAAAGATTTTAGAAAATATATCCTTGAAGAATACACTTTTTTAAAACGGCCGGTGTTAATTGTTGATTCCGAAATATTCATCGGTAATTCTCCAAAAAATGTGAAAGCAGCTGAAGAATGTCTTAAAAAGCAATAAAGTAACGATCTTATTCCTTCGACACTTGTTAAAGCCAAATCTTAACCTATTTTTGTTCCTCTTTTTAATCTTCCCCAATGATCCGTTCAATGACCGGCTTCGGTGCTTCCGCAGTTGAGTTCCAACAAAAAACTATTTCTGTAGAAATAAAATCTGTAAACAGTAAATTCTTTGATTTAACTCTAAGGCTTCCTCCTTTTTATAGAGAAAAAGAAATGGAATTACGAACAGAATTGGCAAGATTAATCGAAAGAGGAAAAACTGAGGTAACATTTAATATAGAATCTCAGGAAAGCAATAAAAAGACAAATTTTAATAAGCCTCTTGTTAAAGCCTATTTCGAAGAATTCAAAAAAATCGATTCGGAACTCAATATTTCTACACCGAATTATTTACAACTTATCATGATGATGCCCGATGTTATGGTAAACGAAAAAATGGTATTAACGGATGAAGAATGGAATGCTTCTTCTAACGCTCTCCGACTTGCAATGAATGCTTTTAACAGTTTTCGCGAAAACGAAGGAAGTGCTATGGAAAAGGATTTAAGAGAACATATAAAAGCAATAACAACAGGAATTAAGGAACTTGCCAAATATGAAAACTCCAGAATAGAAATTGTTCGCAAACGTCTGGAAGGAAATCTCGAAGAATTCATTCAATTAAATAATATAGACCGCAATCGCCTGGAACAAGAATTGATTTTCTACATTGAAAAATTCGACATCTCTGAAGAAAAAGTCCGGCTTAATAGTCATTGCGAATATTTTCTTCAAACATTGAAAGAAGATTCTTCTGCCGGGAAAAAACTTTCATTTATTGCCCAGGAAATCGGCAGAGAAATTAATACAATCGGATCCAAAGCAAACGATGCGGAAATGCAGAAAAATGTTGTCATATTAAAAGACGAATTGGAAAAGATTAAAGAACAAGTTTTGAATATTCTATAATGAGTGAGGGAAAATTGCTTTTGTTCTGCGGACCGAGTGGCAGTGGCAAGACAACGATCGTTCATCATCTTTTGAAAACCGATCCGCGACTGGCATTTTCTGTATCCGCCACAACGCGGCCACAACGCGATAATGAAACTGATGGAGTCGATTACCATTTTATTTCTGTTGAAGAGTTCCGCAAACGTATCGATGCCGATGAATTTGTCGAATGGGAAGAAGTTTATACAGGAAGATATTACGGAACACTACATTCTGAGGTCAATAAAATATGGGAAAATGGTAAGATCCCGATTTTCGATGTTGATGTTGAAGGCGGATTAAAGATTAAAGAAAAGTTCGGCAATCGCCTCCTCGCTGTTTTCGTTCGCCCTCCTTCTGTTGAAGAATTACGCAAAAGACTCACTGCAAGAAATTCCGAAACTCCTGAATCGTTTAAAGCCAGAATCGAAAAGTCAGAACATGAATTGGCTTATGCTTTTCGTTTCAATAAATTCATTGTTAACGACGATCTTAAATTCGCTCTCAAAGAAGCCCAAATTATTGTAAACGATTTTCTTGAATCAAATTAGTCTAAGAATCATTAATTATTTATAACATGAAAATCGGTTTATTTTTTGGTTCATTTAACCCCGTTCATTGCGGACATATGGTTCTTGCCGGTTATATGTCTGAATTTACCGACCTCGAACAAGTATGGTTTATTGTTTCACCTCATAATCCGCTCAAACTTAAAAATTCGCTTCTGCAGGATTATCATCGGATGTCGTTGGTAAAAATTGCTATCGGCGATAATCGTAAACTTAAAGCATCTGATATTGAATTTAAACTTCCCCGTCCGAGTTATACGATTAATACCCTGGCTTACCTTTTTGAAAAATTCCCTACCCATCAATTTGTATTAATTCTCGGTAGTGATAATCTTGAGTCGTTTACCAAATGGAAAAACTATACAGAGATTTTGGATCAGGTTGAATTGTATGTTTATCCCAGGAAAGATTCTGACGGTGGCGAATTAATCAATCATCCAAAAGTGAAAAAAATATCTGCCCCACTGATGGAAATCTCTTCAAGTTTCATCAGAGATGCCATCCATAATAAAAAAGACATTCGTTATATGTTACCCGAAAAAGTATGGGAATATATTGATGAAATGAATTTTTACAAAACCAGATAGTGGTTTGGTTACCATTTAATCGTTAATTGAATGTTGTAATTGTTAAATAATCACTGCTATTTTGCCTAACATTTGTATCTTGTACTCTCTTAAAACGTACATTTTACCTCCCATAAAATCATTGAAAAAATAAACTACATTCCAATGACAATGCAACCTGCCTCTGTTTTAGAAAAAGAAACCACAAAATCTACAAAAAAAGATATGTACAAATTTGGCACGCGAGCAATTCATGCCGGTCAGGAACCTGATCCGACTACCGGTGCAATCATGACACCGATCTATCAAACATCAACCTATGTTCAGGAAAGTCCGGGTAAACATAAAGGATACGCTTATGCTCGGGGTAAAAATCCAACTCGTGTAGCACTTGAAAAATGTTTGGCCTCACTTGAAAATGCAAAACACGGTATTTGTTTCTCGAGTGGGCAAGGAGCGGAAGATGCTATAATAAAACTATTGCGTCCCGGTGATGAAGTAATCGCTACCGATGATATTTATGGTGGTTCGTATCGGATGTTTACAAAAATTTATGAGCATTTCGGAATTAAATTCCGTTTTGTTGATATGACAAATGCTACTTCCATAGAAAACTTTATCACTGAAAAAACGAAAATGATTTGGGTGGAAACACCGACAAATCCGTTAATGCGGATTCTTGATATTGTTACCATTTGTAAAATCGCTAAGGAAAAAAATATTTTAGTTGTTGTCGACAATACATTTGCTTCACCATTTTTGCAAAACCCGCTGGATTTGGGTGCCGATATCGTTGTACATTCAGTAACAAAATACATCAGCGGACATTCAGATGTAGTAATGGGAGCTATTTGTTTAAATAACGACAAGATAAATGAAGAGCTTGCATTTATTGCAAATTCATGCGGCGCTGTGCCGGGACCTATGGATAGTTTTTTAGTATTGCGGGGAGTTAAGACATTACACATTCGTATGGAGCGACATTGTTCAAATGGTAAAGCAGTGGCTGAATTTCTCAGACAACATCCGAAAGTTGATAAAATATACTGGCCCGGATTTCCTGATCATCCCAATCATCAAATTGCAGTAAAACAGATGAATGATTTTGGGGGAATGATTTCTTTTACATTAAAAGGAAATTCAAAAGAAGATGCTTTTCGAATGGCATCAGCAACAAAAGTATTTGCTTTAGCAGAATCTTTGGGTGGTGTTGAATCGCTCATTGGACATCCTGCTTCAATGACGCATGCATCAATCCCTGAAGAACTAAGAGAAAAATCAGGTGTAGTTAATTCATTACTCCGTTTAAGTGTAGGAATTGAAGATGAATCAGATCTCATTGAAGATCTTCGACAAGCAATTGGTTAATATTTATAATGAATTGTCTTCTGATTAATAATTTGCATAGAATAATAAAATATTTTTAACCGATTAATAAAAAATCTGAAAATTTGGTTTTCTTAACTGTAAAAAAATGAAAAAAATAATCCTTCTTTTTGTATTTTCTGTTATGAGTACTATTTATTCAAAGGGACAAATAAAACGTTGCTTCACGGATGAGTATACAAAAGAAGAAATGCAAAAAGACCCTCAGTATGCCATTAATCGCGAGAGTTTGGAAAAGTTTACGGAACAATTTTCCCGTTCACAGGAAATGCAAAAAACTAAAAGGGGAACGCATGCACTTCCATATATTATACCTGTAGTGTTTCATGTTCTGCATAATTATGGTCCGGAAAATGTTTCAGATATTGAAATCATTGAAGCCTTACGACAAATGAATCTCAACTTCAGAAAATTAAATGAAGATACATCCGATATTATTCCTCCGTTCAAACAAATAGCTTCAGACTGTGAAATTGAATTTCGTCTTGCTAACATTGATCCTAATGGAAATTGCACCAATGGAATTGAACACATAGTAACACCAAAAACATATCTGGCAAATAATAATTCCAAAATAAGTGGGTGGCCAAGCAACAAGTATGTCAATATCTGGTTGGCCAATTCTCTTGAAAATTCCGGTGCGGCAGCGTATGCACAATTTCCGGGTGGAGATAGATCAGTGGATGGAATTATGTGTTTGTATTATGCTGTTGATAATCCACGGCGAACACTTACACATGAAATGGGTCACTGCTTAAATCTTCAGCACATCTGGGGGAATGGAAGCCAGGGTTCAGATTGCGGAAATGATCTGGTTGATGACACACCCATTACACCGGGTTATTCGGCAGGTACCTGCCTTCTCAATGTTTCCACTTGTAATCCTCCGGTTTTAGAAAATACTCAGAACTATATGGATTATTCTGATTGTCGTAATATGTATACTGCCGGACAAAAAGTAAGAATGCATGCTTGTTTAAATTCTTTTATTAGCGGACGTAATAATCTATGGCAAGATTCAAATCTTGTTGCCACGGGAACGAATGGATCTATTGCAAATGTTTGTATTCCGAAACCGGATTTTCAAACTAGTCGCTCCTTTGCTTGCTTTAATGATGTTGTTCAATTTACAGATGCAAGCTGGAATGCTAATGTCACTAATTGGAATTGGTCTTTTCCGGGAGGAAACCCTTCAACTTCTATTCTTCAAAATCCTTCTATTACATATTCAGCATCGGGTGTTTATAGTGCGAAACTAGTAGTAAGTAATGCATCCGGATCTGATTCAATTACTAAAAATGCAATCGTTCGTGTTACAACTGTTCCATTAAATACAATTCCTTATGTAGAAAGTTTTGAAGACTCTGCTTCATTTCCCGGAAACGATGGTTGGATTGAAAATCTTACCGGAGGAGCTACTTGGGGAAGAGTAACAAATGCAGGTAGTACCGGTTCCTCTTCAATAAAAATGAGTAACTATATAAATTCAACCGGAGCCGTCGATAGCTGGATAAGTCCTTCTTTTGATTTTTCAAATGTCGGAGCACCGGTCACTATAAGTTTTAAAGTAGCGAATGCTCAAAGGAATAGTACGTCCAATGATGAGCTGGCACTTTTCTATTCTACAAATTGCAGCCAAACATGGGTGCCTACAAGCTATGTTAAATCGGGTGCGCAGCTGGCAACTTCCGGTGTAGTATCTTCAAATTTTACACCCAATAATCCATCGCAATGGCGTGAAGAATCTTTAATTGTTAATGCCGTAAAACTGAAACCGAATGTACGATTCAAATTTCAAAACACCTGTGATCATGGGAACAATGTTTTTATAGATGATATTAATATCACAGGACTTATAGACGGAATTAATGATTTAGGCGAAATGCAATCCGAGATTATTTTGTATCCAAATCCGACATCCGGAATTTCTGTGATTAATTTTTCTTTATCAAAATCAGCTAACGTGAATATTGAAATCAAAGATATTCTCGGAAAAGTTATTGCACTGATTCCGAATGAGGCATTAGAAGCAGGATTACACGAATACAAACTTCCTGTTCTTCCTTCCGGAATTTACCTGGTAAATCTTATTATCAATAATAAAAACCATATTCTTAAGCTTGTTGTTTCGTAATCTAGAATGTTATACGTCTTTCTACACTCAAGACTAATAGCTGAATTACTTAAAATTTAAAGAGAAAACAGGGTTTTAACATTTAATTACCCGGTTCGGGGATTTTAATAAATTATAAGAGTGACAGGCACAAACGTCATTGTTTTGTCTTAAGGTCTTATTAACTTATTTTATTAGAATATTTTTTTAAATTTGTAATTCTATTGAATAATCATCCATTTATAGTCTAATCTATTTCCCAAACAAGATGAAAAAATCATTACTTTTCCTTGCTTTCGCAGGGTTATTAAGCTTATCGGCTCAAGCACAAAAAGCACTTTGTTTTACTTCAGAGTATTATCAGGAAGCGTTTCGCAACGATCCTCAGGTAGCGAGAAATCAGTCTATCCTTGAAAATTTTACCCGACAGTATTCACAATCGCAAGCCTTTCAACGTAAAGCCGATACGCTTCGTTATATAATTCCTGTCGTATTTCACATCCTCCATAATTATGGTCCGGAAAATGTTTCGGATAATGTAATCATAGAAGCTGTCAGAAGGATGAATCTTGACTTTCGCAAATTGAATGCAGATACTGTTGATATCATTACTCCATTCAAGCCAATTGCTGCCGACTGCCAAATTGAATTCCGACTTGCTACAATTGATCCGAATGGAAATTGTACAAATGGTATTGATCATATTCCAACTGAACTAACATATTCGGCCGGAGAAAATTCAAAGCTGAATCCATGGCCTAATAATAAATACCTGAATATCTGGGTGGCTCATTCACTTGCAAATGCTGGTGCTGCAGCTTATGCTTATTATCCAGGTAGTACCTCAAATTTAAGAGATGGCATTATGTGTTGGTATACTTATGTAGATAATTTTAACCATACCCTTTCTCATGAAGCAGGTCATTGTTTTAATCTTAAACATCCATGGGGAGATAATAATAATGTAGAAGTTGCTTGCGGGGATGATAATTGTAATGATACTCCTGTAACCAAAGGATGGCAGCCCGGCCATTGCGATTTAAACGGCTCTATTTGTAATCCTCCTGTTGTAGAAAACGTACAAAATTACATGGACTATTCTTACTGTGATAAAATGTTTTCCTATGATCAGAGGACAAGAATGCACGCTGCATTAAATTCGTCTTTGAGCGGTCGGAATAATCTTTGGACCAGTCAAAATCTTATTGCAACAGGTGCAAATGCATCTGCCAGCTTATGCGCTCCTAAAGTAGACTTCATATTCGATCGTAGTTATGCATGTACCGGTAATGTAATTCAATTTACAGACAAAAGCTGGAATGGAACAGTAACAAACTGGAATTGGTCATTTCAAGGTGGCACTCCTTCAACTTCAACAATTCCTAATCCAACAGTTACTTATGCGGCTGCAGGGACATACGATGCCAAACTGATTGTGAGCAATTCTGCCGGCTCGGATTCAATTACCAGAACTTCGATCATTCGTACAACAGCGAATCCATTAAATGCAATTCCTTATGTTGAAAGTTTTGAAGATTCTGTTTCCTTTCCCGGAAATGATGGTTGGATTGATAATCCTGGTGGTGGTATAACGTGGGCAAGGGTAACAAATACCGGAAGCACGGGTACATCTTGCATTAAAATGAACAATTATCTTAATTCTACAGGGTCAATTGACAGCTGGGTCACTCCTTCTTTTGATTTTTCAAATGTCAACTTTCCTATAACTCTAACATTTAAAGTTTCAAATGTGCAAAGGAATAGTCTTTCTTCTGATGAATTAAAACTTTTCTATTCGCTTACCTGTGGCAATTCATGGATACCGACCAGTTATAGTAAATCAGGGGCTTTACTTGCTACAGCAGGTGTATCATCTACCAATTTTACACCCAATAACTCATCTCAATGGCGCGAAGAAAGTGTTGTTGTAAATGCCGTCAAATTAAAACCTAATGTTCGTTTCAAATTTCAGAATACTTGTGATCATGGAAATAATATTTACATAGATGATATCAATTTCACAGGAGGTAATGTCGGTGTAAATGATATGGATGATTTAGAAACAGATTTTACATTGTTTCCTAATCCAACATCAGGAATAGCTGATGTTAATTTTACTCTTTCAAAAACCGAAAAAGTAAGACTTGAAGTAAAAGATATTTTGGGTAAAACAGTGACTGTTGTTTTTGATGAGGTGTTTGGTTCGGGATTCCACAAAAGTAAATTACCGGCTCTTTCGTCAGGGATTTATCTGATTGACCTTACTGTCAATAATAAACATGTTGTTCGTAAACTAGTTGTTTCATAAATATTGTAAAGAAACCCCTAAAAGCCTTCCGCCAATTAACGGAAGGCTTTTTTATTGATTGCTACTTTTATCCGAATTAAATTATTTCATAAAAAAGTTGACTAAGTCATAAAACATTCCTTTTTTTTTTGAAGATTTGCTGATTGAAATGAAAAAACGATTTTTTTACTACTGTATATCTTTTCTCTTTTTGTTTTTGGAGGCAGCAACAATTGTTAATGCCCAGGAAACAGCAGTTTATGGTAAAAACGCATTTTCAATTAACCTTACACGCCTCGCGGTTTCGGAAATTAATTTAAGTTACGAGCATTTTTTAAACTCACGACGTAGTATTGAATTTGACGGAGGACTGGTTTACACAAACGATTTTCTAAATGACCAAATCAAAGATTGGAGTAAATCCACTTTGTTTTCCGAACATGGATATACCGGACGTTTTCATTATAAAATTTTTAAAAGATCAGAAGAAAAAACCCGATGGCAGGAATATATTTCTCCGGGTATCGTTTATAAAAATCTATATTATAATGATAAAGATTTAACCTCCATTGAAAAATTAGATTATTTTAATTTAAGATATAAAGAAACTTATTTACAAAAAAGAAGCAGGAGTATTTTTGGTGTTGAGTTTTTATGGGGAAAAGTATTTGAACCGGGCAGGACATTAACTTTTGATTTTTATTATGGCGCCGGAATAAATGCCACAATTTCAAAACGAACTGATTATAATCGTTATGCTAATTATGTAAATCCAAGCAACCAATCGAGAAATCAATCTATCCCTGATTTTGAGGATAAATCATTTTATATGCGACCTTATATATTAATCGGATTAAAACTCCGGTTAAATATGTAATGTCTTTTTGATCCTGAAATAATTTCGATTACAAAATCCGGTATTAATGAGCTTCCAACCAATTTTTCCCAGTTCCCATTCCAATTTCTACAGGAATTTTTAAATCTAAAGCCGTTTTCATACGGTGTGAAACGATTTTTTTCACAGCTTCTATTTCATCTTTATGCGTATCGAAAACAAGTTCATCATGTACTTGCAGCAACATCTTTGAGCGTAGTTTAGAGGCATTAAGATCGTTGTGAATATTGATCATTGCAATTTTAATCATATCAGCTGCGCTTCCCTGGATTGGAGCATTAATTGCATTCCTTTCAGCAAAGCCACGAACAGTTGCATTGGCCGAATTTATATCACGTAAATATCTTCGTCGGCCCATAATAGTTTCTACAAATCCTTTTTCCCGTGCACTCTGAATACTCAAATCCATATAATCTTTAATGTATGAGTACTGCCTGAAATAGTTTTCTATGATTGACTTTGCTTCCGTACGAGAAATGTTCAGCCTGTCGGCAAGACCGAATGGAGAGATGCCATAGATAATTCCAAAGTTTACCATTTTTGCATTTCGCCGCATGTCGGATGTTACTTTATCGAGATCAACACCATATACTTTTGAAGCTGTTGCTGCATGAATATCTTCTCCGCTTTTAAAGGCTTCGAGCATGGCGGGATCACCGCTGAGCTCTGCAATTATTCGTAATTCTATTTGAGAGTAATCGGCAGAAAGTAATGTATAATCTTCGCTCCTTGGAATAAATGCTTTTCTGATTTCTCTTCCCCTTTCTGTACGTATCGGAATATTTTGCAGATTGGGATTATCGGAACTCAACCTTCCTGTTACTGCAACTACCTGATTAAAACTTGTATGAATGCGGCCTGTACGAGGGTTTACCATAGAAGGAAGAACATCGACATAAGTGTTTTTCAATTTAACAAGTTCTCGATAATCAAGTATGCGTCTAACAATCGGATGTTTATTTTCGAGTTTACTTAATACGTCTTCACTCGTTGAATACTGACCGGTTTTTGTCTTTACCGGTTTTTCTGTAATTTTTAAATTTTCAAAAAGAACCTCTCCCACTTGCTTTGGTGAAGAAACATTAAATGGCTTGCCTGCCATTGATTGAATTTCTTTTTCGACAGCTAGTATGTCGACTGTAAGTACGCTTGATAAATCTTTTAACACGGATTGATCGACTGTAATACCTTCTGCTTCCATGGCAGAGAGAACATTGACCAAAGGCATTTCTATTTCTTCAAATAATTTTCTTACAGAACCATTATCAAGTAATTTATCGAAAACGTTTCTTAATTGAAAAGTAATGTCTGCATCTTCAGCAGCATATTCTGAGACAACAGGAATTGGAATATCCCGCATGCTCAATTGATCTTTTCCCTTTTTGCCGATCAATTCTTCAATGGAGACTGGCGAATAGTTAAGATATGTTTCAGCCATTACATCCATATTGTGTCTCATATCGGGCTGAATTAAAAAATGAGCAATCATGGTATCGAAAACTTTTCCCAAAACTTCAATTCCATACCATCTCAAAACAGTCATGTCGTACTTTAAGTTCTGTGCAATTTTTCCTATCGATTTATTTTCAAAAACAGGTTTAAAGGCAGTGACAATTTTTTTGGCTTCATTTTTATCCGAAGGAACAGGAATATAATATGCCTCTTGCGCTTTGAAACTAAATGAAAGTCCGACTAACTCTGCATTGTTTGCATCGATTGAAGTTGTCTCCGTATCAAAACAGAAAAATTTTTGTTTATTAAGTAATGTTATAAGATTATTTATTTTTTCAGAGGTGTCAACTACTTCGTACTTATGCAATGTATCTTGAATCGTCTTGAATGTTGTTTGAGGGGATTCATTTTTTTCTTCTGATTCTGTAATTGTTTGCAGAAACTCTTCATCATTAGAAGCGAACATTGATGTTTGTCCGGATGGTTTTTTAACAGGACGCTGAGTTACTGTTTCTTCTTTTGATACAGATGATATATTTAATTGTTCCGCCAATCGCCGGAATTCAAGTTCGGAAAAAATTTCTTTTAGTATTTCTTTATTAGGTTCTGCAACTTTAAGTCCTTCCGGATTTATTGAAAGCGGAACATCCAATAAAATTGTCGCCAGTCGTTTGGATTGAATGGCAAGGTCTTTATTGAGTTCAACTTTTTCTTTCAGTTTACCTTTTAATTGTTCTGTATTTTTAAGCAACTCTTCGATGGATCCATATTGTTTGATGAGAAGTATAGCCGTTTTTTCACCTACACCGGGAATGCCGGGAATATTGTCGACGCTATCGCCCATCAATCCTAAAATATCTTTTACCTGATCCACATTTTGAATTTCCCATCGTGCACAAACTTCCTTGATGCCCATCACTTCTGCATTTCCGCCAGCACGTGCAGGTTTATAAATAAAAGTATGTTCATCGACAAGTTGACCAAAATCTTTATCGGGAGTCATCATGTAAGTGTCGAAGTTTTGCTTTTCTGCTTGTTTGGCAAGCGTTCCGATGATATCATCCGCTTCATAACCATCGAGAAAAATAACAGGAATATTAAATCCTTCACAAATTTTAATGACCCAAGGAATTGAACTTGCAAGATCTTCTGGAATTTCCTGCCGGTGTGCTTTATATGCGGCAAACTCTTCATGACGGGCGGTGGGTGCCTGCGTATCAAAAACAACAGCAATGTGAGTTGGTTTTTCTCTTTTAAATACATCGAGGAGTGTGTTTGTAAATCCAAAAATGGCTGATGTATTCTGGCCTTTTGAATTGATACGATGATTATTACTGAAGGCGAAATAAGCCCGGTAGATGAGAGCCATTGCGTCCAGTAAAAAAAGTTTTTTGTCGGAAGGCATATCGAAATTTTGAAACGTGAAAATAGAGAATCTGGAAACAATTAACTAATTAACGCATTAAAAACGAAAAATTGGCTGAATGAATACTGTATCTTTGCACCTAAATTAATATGACTTTGTCTTTTCAAAACTTCAATTTATCCGATTTATTACTTGATGGTCTCGATACAATGGGCTTTAATAATCCAACTCCAATTCAGGAACAAGTTATTCCTCATATTTTAAGAGGAGCCGACGTAATTGCATGTGCACAAACCGGCACGGGAAAAACCGCCGCTTATTTATTACCTGTATTAGATAAAATTTCAAGAGATAATATCCCTCACACATGTGCTTTGATTATTTCTCCCACTCGCGAACTTGCTTTGCAGATTGATCAGGCTTTCCAGGGATTTTCTTACTTCACCCATGCGAGTTCAATTGCTGTTTATGGCGGCAGCGATGGAATTACTTTTGAAAGAGAGAAAAAAGCTTTAAAGGAAGGCGCCTCTGTTGTGATTGCTACTCCCGGGCGTTTGCTTAGTCATTTGAATATGGGTTATGTTAAATTCAATCAATTGGATTTTCTGATTCTTGATGAAGCTGATAAGATGCTTGACATGGGTTTTTATGAAGATATTTTAAAAATCATTCGTTTTCTTCCCGAAAAAAAACAAGCCTTATTGTTTAGTGCAACCATGCCTCCGCGTATGCGAGAACTTGCCAGAAAAATTCTTCACAATCCGGTTGAAATTAATATTGCAATGAGTAAGCCTGCCGAGGGTATTTTACAACAAGCATATCTGGTAAACAATCATCAAAAACCGGAATTACTGAAAAAAATTATTGTCGAAAAAAATTTATCGAGTGTGTTGATATTTGCATCAACGAAAATCGCAGTAAAAGATCTTGAACGTGATTTACGCCAACTTCGATTACCGGCAAAGGCAATTCACAGCGACCTCTCTCAGGAAGAAAGAGAAAATGTTCTTCTATCGTTTCGTAACAAATCAACAAAAATTCTTGTCGCAACAGACATCCTTTCCCGAGGTATTGATATTGAAAGTATAGGCCTTGTTATCAATTACGACGTTCCTGCTGATGCTGAAGATTATGTTCACCGTATCGGACGAACAGCACGTGCAGAAACAACCGGTGAAGCAATAACATTTATCAATGATAAAGATCAGTATCGGTTTGCTCAAATTGAAAAACTGATAGAGAAAGAGGTGATAAAAATCCCTCTTCCGGCAGGAATGGGAAATTCACCTGAATGGAATCCCGATGCTTCTAAAAGCAGTTTTAAAAAGAAAAGAACTTTCGGAAAAAAAATAAAACGTAATTAGAAAATAATAAATTAAACAATTTCATTTTCAAATTCTGATTATTGATTGTAAATTAATTTTTCGCTTTAGAAATGTCACACAAGATTCTACCTGAATATGAAAAGCTATTGCAAACTGCAAAAGCAAATCAAAAAGAGAATAAAGCATTTCTTCAAAAATTAAAAAAGCAAAAACCAAAAGACCTCGATATTGTAACGAACAATTTTCATGATGTTGCATTTCAAACCATCGATTGTTTGAAATGTGCTAATTGCTGTGCTACCACCGGTCCGCTCCTGAAAAATCGTGACATTGATATTCTCTCCAGGGAATTTAAATTGCGCCCGTCTCAATTCACAGAACAATATTTAAAAATTGATGAAGATGGTGATTGGGTTTTTAAAAAGCTCCCTTGCCCATTTCTTGGAAGTGACAACTATTGTTCCGTCTATTCTTCCCGACCAACTGCTTGCCGCGATTATCCTCATACACAACAAAGAAATATTGCCGAAAAAATACCAGTTACTTTTTTAAATTCTATGATTTGCCCGGCCGTGGCTGTAGTTGTTGAAAATCTTAAAAAACATTATTCAAAAAAAACTATTTAATCACTTGAAAAATTATTCAATAACAATTTTTTTTCTGATGTTTTTGTCTTCTGAAAATACATTTAAAATATATACTCCCGGTAAAAAGTTTTCTGTATTTACAATTTCATTGGTAACGGGACTTTTATTTTCTATTACTACTTTTCCGGTTGCATCATACAAATAATATAAAAAATGTTTTTCTTCATGCATATTATTTACATGAAATTCCGAATGAGCCGGATTGGGAAAAACGGAAACATCATCTTCATTGTTTATCGGATCGCTGCTGTATGATCCCGACATTGATAAATCATCTAAAATAAAATATGATCCTGTTTGTCCTGAACTTAATAAACCTGAATCAGTAATTGTAAAGAATAATGAACAGGTTACCGGAACTGCCGGACCGTAATAATTTATATTCATGTTGAATTGTGACCAGGTATCAACAGAAGATTCAATTACTAATTTTCCATCAGCAACTGGGTTTTGATTGGAGTCGTACAATCTGACATTAGCCAGAAAACGATCGTTTGGATTAAGAAATAGCTTGTACCAACCGCTAACCTTTATATAAGGTTGCGTAATTACAAAACCTTGTGCTCCGGATCCATAAATTCCAAGGTAAGGTTGAAAAGGGTGATTATAAGAATCGCTGACTACAATTCCTTTTACCGAAGATGTACCGGAATGAGCATCGTTATCAATAATAATTGATGGTGGAACAATAGGGATATTTGTTGTTTGCCATTCATCGGGACTTCCTCCGCTCCAATATTCAAATCCTTGATTTGGAATTTGGGCAAATGATTTTTGAAGAATAAAAAGCAATATGAATAATATCCGTTTCTCCATGGAAGCTCCATTACGAGTTTTAGTTCTCAGTAGTTTCACAGAAAGAAAAAATTGTCTGATTATTTTCTTTTTTTTAGAATGATCATTATAAAACAAACAAATAATGGTTTAAAATTATTCTATAATATATATTCGATTTAATTAATAATTCGTAATCTTGGTCAAACATTAAAACTATATAAAATGGAAATTAACTGGTTAATCCTTCTTTTAGCTTCGGTCATTCCTATGATCATTGGTTTTGTCTGGTATCATCCAAATGTATTTGGCAATGCATGGATGAAAGCAAGTGGCGTTACAGAGGAAAAAATGAAAGGTTCAAATATGGCGATGATTTTTATAATGAGTTTCATCTTTAGCTTTTTAATAGCTATGTCACTCCAATTTATTGTGATTCACCAATACCACATCTATTCAATTTTCGCAAACGATGCAGGAATGAAAGATCCTAATTCATCGATAAGTTTATATGTTAAAGACTTTATGGATAAATACGGAAATAATTTTCGCACTTTCAAACATGGAATTGTTCATGGGGTAATAACAGGCATATTTTTGATTTTCCCTATTGTAGCGATAAATGCCATGTTCGAGCGCAGAGGTTTTAAATACATTTTTATTAATGCAGGATATTGGCTCGTTAGTTTAGCATTAATGGGCGGGATTATTTGCGCATATTGTTGAGAGAGTCAAGAATCAAGAGCCAAGACAATCTTTAGTTAGAGAACTAAGAAACAAGAGCCAAGAAACAAGTTAATTTAATCTTGATTCTTGGCTCTTGGCTCTCCTTCACCATTCCATAACCGTAAAAATCTCTCTATTCGATTTTTCAATCAGAGGAATAAATTTTTGATACCATTTTTGCCATTCTTCCTTATTAAAAACAGAAGCCATTTCTTTTTCATAATCTGAAAGGTTGGCATAAGAGCCTTCGAGAACCATTGTATAGGCCGGTCCAACCAGATCAAAAAGTATTCGTGACTTTTGCAATCGGTCTTCGCTCATAATTTTTTTACTTTCCTGCATAAGGATTTTTGTCTCCTTTGCTTTTCCGAACTTTAAACGGAATACATCTCTTACGATAATCATGGTTGTAATTTTTAAAGGTTAGAAATAAATTATTTAATACTGTGAATTTATTAAAAATTATTTACTGCTGAAAGAAAAATATTATTCGTTAATAGCTATTTGTAAAAATTAGTGCACAAATAACAATTAACCAAATTAAATCCCGGCTCTCATCATCTGTGCATAATTCATTTTTTGAGAAAGGGCATCTAATGTTCTTGCAATTCTTTTTGCTTTAGTAGAGTCTGTCTTAGCAGTGTCGATCCACTTTGAAAAATAATTTAGATGTGATTTTGGCAATTCATTAAAATAAGAAAAAGCCCGGGGTTCTTCTTTTAAACATTGCATTAAATCTTTGTTGATTTGCAACTTTTTAAAATCGACTTGCAATTGTACCTGGACTCTATCTCCTTCTTTTTTATTTAATGCTTTGCGTAAAGAAATATTTAGAGGCAGAATAAAAAAACCTTTACCCATTGGCAAAAGAGCAATTCCTGAAATTGGTTGATTATCCAGAAATCCTTTTACTCTGAATGACTTTTTATTACCGGGAAATAATTGAAGGGCTTGTTTAGGAGAAACTTCGATATGTGTCCATCCGGTTTTTTCTCCTTTTTTACCAAACTTTAAAATGGGTGATGAAAATTCTATAATGGAAGATTTTGAATTTATACTTACCATAAAAAAATTGAACTTTTAGAAAATGCTTTTTATTTAATTAATTCAATATTAAACAAGGCGTTTTATTCTTCATTTATGTTTACCTTTTTTCTGGCTCGCTTTTTTCTTTCTTCCTTCTTTTTATCCTTCACTATTTTTTCTTTAAATCTTCCATCATAATAGCCTTGCTGAAGGGCAAGCTTTCTTTGCAGCGTTTTAGCGGCATTAAAAGAGGATGCTTTTTTCTTTTTCCGGGCCATAAAAGTTAGTGTTATAAGGCCTCTAAGGTAGGTCTTTCTTACTTTTTACAATAAAATATCCCATTGATTATTGTAGAATTCCCTTAACCAAAAAATTTCCTTATTTACATTAGGATATTATCTATAAAACCTCTTATTTTAATGTACAATTTTCTTATATGCCATATCCATAGTTTATCTGCCTTTTAATTTTAGATGATAAGAATCATCTGCAAAAAATTTTTTATCTGTATCTAAATTAATAAACTTCACATAAATCTAAAAATTCATAGCTATGAAAGAATATGATGATAAACACATAAAAAACATTGTTCTTACCGGCGCCCCGAAATCCGGCAAAACGACATTGGCCGAAGCCATGTTGTTTGAAGCCGGACTCATAAACAGACGGGGAACAGTTGAAGAAAAAAATACGATTTCAGATTTTCATGATGTAGAACATGACCGAGGTAGTTCGGTCTATGCTACCTCAATGCATACTGAATGGAAAGATTATAAAATTAATATAATCGACACACCCGGCTTAGATGATTTTATCGGCGAAGTAATTTCGTCGCTGCGAGTAGCAGACACTGCTGTCATGTTACTTAATGCAGAAAATGGTGTAGAGGTTGGAACAGAACTCATCTGGAATTATGTAGAAAAATTTCAAAAGCCTATTGTATTTGCCATTAATCATATTGATCATAGTAAATCCGATTTTGATTCTACGGTAGAATCAGCAAAAAAACGGTTCGGAAAAGCTATAACATTAATGCAATATCCCGTTCAGCAAGGCGATGGCTTCGACTCCATCATTGACTTGTTGAATATGGTTATGTATAAATTTCCTCCGCAGGGAGGGAAACCACAAAAGCTTCCCATTCCTGCCGAAGAAAAAGAAAAAGCAGAAAGACTACATAATGAATTAGTAGAAAAAGCCGCTGAGAATGATGAAAAATTAATGGAACTTTATTTTGAAAAAGGTTCTCTCGAAGAAGATCAGCTTAGAAGCGGTATTAAATTAGGAATGCTGCATCACGATGTTTATCCTGTCTTTTGTCTTTCTGCAAAAAAGAATATGGGAAGTGGTCGATTGATGAGTTTCATCGACAATGTTGTTCCATCCGCTACTGAACTTTTCGCGGAGAAAATGGAAAATGGAAACGAACTCCCATGCAATCCAAAAGGCCCGGCTGTAGTTTTTATTTTCAAAACTTTAATTGAACCTCATCTCGGTAAACTATCATTTTTTAAAGTGATGTCGGGAGAAATAACTACAGGAATCGATCTTGTAAATTCCACAACAGGTCAAACGGAAAGACTAAATCAGCTTTTTATTATGGATGGGAAAAACAGGAATCCGGTTACAAAGTTCAGTGCCGGTGATATCGGTGCAACTCTGAAGTTAAAAGATTCATTGACGAATCAAACAATATGCTCTCCTGGTAAATCAATAATCATCGATCCGATTCATTTTCCTGAAGCTCGTATTCGAACAGCCATCGTTGCAAAAAATAAAACAGATGATGAAAAACTTGGTTCAGTGCTGAGTGAAATACATCAGGAGGACCCTACATTAACCATAGAATATTCTCGTGAGTTAAGACAAATTATTTTATCGGGACAGGGAGAATTACATTTATCAGTTATTAAATGGAGGCTTGAAAAAATATATCATCTGGAAGTTGAATATATAAAACCGCGTATTCCATACCGTGAAACAATTCAAAAAACATCGATGGCTTCTTATCGACACAAAAAACAAAGTGGTGGAGCCGGGCAATTTGGAGAAGTTTATCTTAAAATAGAACCTTTTCATGATGGCATGCCTGAACCGGAAGGTCACAGCATTCGTGAAAAAGAAATCCATGAACTCCCATGGGGCGGGAAACTGATTTTTTACAATTGCATTGTTGGCGGTGTGATTGATCAGCGATTTATTCCATCCATTCAAAAAGGTATTATGGAAAAAATGCACGAAGGACCGTTAACAGGAAGTTATGTTCGTGATGTACGTGTAATTGTTTATGATGGTAAAATGCATCCGGTAGATTCAAATGATATATCTTTTAAGATTGCCGGAATGATGGCATTCAAAGAAGCCTTTCATCAGGCAGATCCGAAAATACTGGAACCAATCTATGAAATAGAAATCCGCGTTCCGGAAGAACTGATGGGAGATGTAGTAACAGATTTACAGACCAGGCGTTCTATAATTCTTGGAATGGATTCAAACGGTCATTACCAAATTATAAAAGCAAAAACTCCACTGTCAGAGCTGGATAAATATTCCACTTCCCTTAGATCAATAACTCAGGGAAGAGGAAGTTACTCCGGACGATTTTTTGAATATGCCTATGTTCCTTCTGAAATTCAAAGAAAACTAGCAGAAGAATATAAAAAGTCGGAGGTGCATTAAACCTGGATTTTGCATTTGAAATGGTCTTATCGTTTCAATATGATTTAAATGATTGGTCAGACGTGCCATTTTCATTTGGAGCTTTCGCCGGTGTATTATACAAAACCTGATTATTAATAAAGGGAACTCTTTTAATCTCTTGATTCACAATTTTGGTTTAATACCACAATCTGGGTTTAAATCCTTTTTTGAAGTTTTGGAAATATTACATTTAAATGAGAAAAGGGCTTAAAAACTCACTTAAAATTCAACTTTTTATCCTGTTCTTGCAGTCAAATTAAGGGGATTTACCAGATAGTCGTTGAGAAATTCTTTGTATTCATCCTTAAAAACCGAACGTTTACCATAGTATACATTTTTTCTACATAATATAGATGGAATACCTTTATTAACAGTTATTTTTGCCTATTCAAATAAGCTTTATGAAGAAGATACTATTGCCATTTATTTTAATAACATTATTTGCCGGAAAGAGTGTGAATGCTCAAATTTCATTTAGTAAAGAATACGGTGGAGCGAATAATGAAGATGGAAGATGGATGGAGCAAATGCCTGACAGCGGCTTTATCATAACCGGAGGAACCGACACTTATAGCAATGGCCAAACAGACATTTGGCTGGTTCGTACAGATGCGAATGGGAATACAGTATGGACTAAATCCATAGGGGGACCAATGTTTGATTTTGCAAATATGGTAAAACCTGCTAACGGCGGATTAGTAATTTGCGGTGTTACAAATAGGAATGGTAGCGATGATGCAATTATTTTAAAAACAGATTTATCGGGAAATACATTATGGACGACCATTTTGGGTGATGCAAATATTCAATGGTTCGAAGGCTTTGTTGCTAATACAGATGGAGGTTATACAGCTGTAGGTGTAAATACAGGCGCAGGTACTCATGGAGGTTATGATATCTATCTTGTAAAATTTGATGGCGCCGGTACGAAGCTTTGGGAAAAAAATATTGGCGGCGGTTCTTATGAAATCGGAAATTCTATTCAACAAACTGCAGACGGCGGATATATTTTAAGTGGTCAAACGTATAGCTATGGAAATCTTGACGGTGATTATTACCTTGTAAAAACAGACGCCTCAGGTAATGTTCAATGGGAAAAAACATATGGACAACCACACCTTCAGGAATGTCACTATGCACAGATTACACCCGATGGCGGATATATTCTTGTCGGTGATGCAGACACTGTTCCCAATGGATTGGGAGATACGGATGTTTGGATGATTAAAACTGATTCGAATGGAAACATCGTTTGGGATAAAGTTTTCGGAGGTTCAAAAAAAGATGGTGGTAAGACCGTTGAAAATACATCTGATGGTGGTTTTATTATTGCAGGGATCACACGCAGTTTCGGACTAATCAATCCAAATTATTTTTTATTTAAGATTGACGCTAACGGTAATCTCGACTGGAAGAAAAATTACGGAGGTACCCGGCATGATCATGCTTATCGAGCCATTGAAACTTCTGATTACGGATTTGCAATTTTCGGATATTTTAGAAATAATTTGGATTTTAAAAATTTCGCTCTAGTTAAACTACCTCCAAATGCAGGTATTGTTAAAGACGTAGCCATAGATAATATAATCGCACCCAAAGTAAACTTATGCAGGGAAAATAATGTGCCCCTTTCTGTTGACTTAGGAAATTATGGAAGTGCAAACGAATCAAACATTTTAGTTACTCTTTTAATTAACAATGGCTCTTCGGTAACAACTCTTGTTGATACTTTTCCGGGAACACTTGCTCCAAATAGCTCAACGACACTGACGTTTACACGAACCTATGACTTCAATTTAGATGGTGTATATTCAATAAAAGCATATACACAACATAGGAATGGTGATCTTTCATACTCCAATGACTCCAATGAAATTATAGTAAATGTAATCCCGCCGATTTTAGATCCAACAACTACTTCTTCCTTAAGCTGCAACAGTGGTTCTTTTACATTAACAGCTGCTCCCGGTTCCGCAGGTGATTCTTTGTTTTGGTATAGTGCAGCAGTAAATGGCAACCTTATCGAAACCGGAAATAATTATACAACACCTTCATTAAGTAATACAACAACTTATTACGTTCAGTCAGAAAAAGGAAAAGGAAGCAAAGTGGGTAAAGTTGACAATGTTGTAGGATTAGCTACAGGAGGAACATCTTCGGGTAATTATCTAAAATTCGATTCAAGAAAAGTTTTTAAAATAATGTCGGTATTAGTTTATCCGTTTGTTTCAGGGAACAGAACAATTGAATTAAGAAATTCAGCAGGCACAGTATTACAATCTAAAACAATAAATCTTCCTGTCGCGCCCGGTGGAATACGTGTATATCTCAATTTTACTGTTCCACAGGGAAATGATTTACAATTAGGGCTTACAAGTGGAAGTGCTAAATTATTTCGCAACATTGAGGGAGCATCATATCCATACAGCGTTTCTCAAACTTTAGAAATTTATGGATCAAATGATCCTGATCCGGGGAAATATTACTATTTCTATGACTGGTATGTTTTTGTTCCTAGTCAAGGTTGTGAAAGTAACCGTATTCCTGTTCAGGCAATAATTGGTTCAGGGTCAACTTCAGCTTTTGATGGTTCCCGCTGTGGAACCGGCACTGTAACACTATCAGCGAATTCATCAAATTCAGTTGCTTGGTATGATGTTCCTACCGGAGGTTCTGCACTTGGAACATCGAATAGTTTTACAACTCCTAGTATTTCATCAACGACAACATATTATCTGGAAGACGGAACATGCGGAAACCGTATTGCCGTTGATGCAATCGTTCGTTCTCAATCTGCACAACCTTCAGCTTCTAATGTTACTCGTTGTGGTCCGGGAACTGTTACATTAACTGCTTCTTCACCGGATCCTATTTACTGGTACAATGCTGCAACAAATGGAACACAGATGTATTTTGGAAGTTCTTATACAACCCCATATTTAAATTCAACAACAACCTATTATGCAGTAGCCGGAACTTTTTGTCCGAGCACTCCAAAAGCTGTAAGCGCAATAATAAATGCAGCAGTTATTCCAACTGTTACAAGTGTTACCCAATGCGGCCCTGCATCAGTGACTCTTAGTGCCAGTTCGCCGGATCCAATAACGTGGTACACTGTATCCTCCGGTGGTTCATCTATAAACACCGGATCAACTTATACAACACCTATTTTAGCAAATCCTGTAACTTACTATGTGGAGGCCGGTACCGTTTGTCCTAGCCCGCGTGTAGCTGTTACGGCAAATATAATTACCATTGATCCTCCTGTAGGAACAGGTGCTTCCCGTTGCGGAAGTGGTTCATTGGTAATTTCAGCTCAGTCATTAAACAGCATTACCTGGTGGACAGCAGCAACAGGCGGCACACAGGTAAGTACCGGACAAACATTTACTACACCTTCATTAAATACAACAACAGTTTATTATGCTAGGGCAACAGGTAATGGTTGTAACAGTTCAAGGACACCTGTAACTGCAACAGTAAATATCACAACTCCGCCTGTGGTTCATAGTGGTTCAAGATGCGGCTCAGGAGTAGTTACATTAACAGCAACTGCATCTGATTCTATTTTCTGGTATAGTGTTGCATCCGGAGGTTCTCCTCTTGCAAATGGGACTAGCTTTAATACACCTTCCATTACTACAACTACTACATACTACGCTCAGGCCGGAAACAGTTGTCCGAGCACCCGAGTATCTGTAGAAGCTGTTATTGCATCTCCATCTGCAAGCCCTGTGACAACAGGTGCTGCTCGTTGTGGCAATGGTTCTGTTACACTTTCAGCAACATCGCCTGATCCAATAACATGGTACAATTCGCCGGGTGGAAACATTGTAGGTACCGGAGCAACTTTTGTAACGCCGACGCTTTCAACGAATACAACATATTATGCAGTTGCAGGAATAAGCGGATGCACAAGTAGTCCGGTTTCTGCTCTTGCAACTATCAATGCAATGCCTGCCAATCCAACAGTTACAAATGCTAATCATTGTGGTCCGGCACAACTTACACTTACTGCAACATCTGCAAATACTATTTCATGGTATAATCAGGCTACCGGAGGCAATCTATTAAATGCAGGACCGACATATACTTCAACATTTAATATTACCACAACAGTTTATGTAGAAGTTTCTAATGGTACATGCAGTAGCAATCGTGTTCCGGCAACTGCTACGATATATTTAATTCCAACTGTCGATTTGGGACCTCCAACGCTTGCAATAAATTCAGGACAATCGTATACTCTTGATCCGGGACCGGGCTTTGCAAGTTATTTATGGAGCACAAATGCTACAACACAAACGATACGTGTTAATTCCGCCGGAGTTTATTCTGTTATAGTAACAGATGTTCATAATTGTTCGAACTCTGATTCGATAACAATAACACTTATCGATAATATCAGTAACGAATCATTCCTTGATAAGACCATTGAAATTTATCCTAATCCATCTCAGGGATTACTAAATGTAAAAGTTAATGATCCTTCATTACTGTTTGAACTGAAGATAACGGATGTAATTGGAAAAGTTATTGTTTCCGATTCACATAATAACTCAGGTTTATTTAATAAAAAATATAACCTGACAGAATTTTCGAAAGGAATCTATTACTTAACCATTTTCTCTGCGGAAGGGAAAGCTACACGGACTTTAATTATTCAGTAAAACGAATAATGGTAAAAAAACAAACCTGCTAAAAAGTAGGTTTGTTTTTTTACTTTTACGAAACAAACCATTATCATTTTCAATGAAGAAATTATTTATCATAATAACGATTACAGTGTTATTCGTTGTAGACGGAAAAGCACAAATAACCTGGGAAAAATTATTCAGTAAAAACAGTACCGATGTTTTTCGATGTATCCGTGAAGTGCCTGCAGGAGGATATATTGTCGCAGGTTACACATCCGATTTTACCGCAAACGATACAGATGCTTATGTGGTAAGGCTGAATAGCAGCGGAGATACGACATGGACATTTACCTACAATGGTCCATTAAGTAAAAAAGATCTTTTTTATAAAGTCATTACTACTTCCGATGGCGGGTTTGCGCTTTGCGGATATACCTCCAGTGTATCAGGAACTTCGGATGATGCATTGTATTTAAAACTAAATTCAGCAGGCCAACAGCAATGGGTAAAATTTTATACGGGCTCAGGAAGAGAACGGGCTCAGGATATTATTCAAACTGCTGACAATGGTTATGCAATTGTTGGATATACATCAACACTACCTGCACAATATTATGATGCCTTTATTGTTCGCACCAACAGTTCCGGTGATACATTATGGACTAAAAGATATGGGGGATCAAATGGGATATCCAATTACGATGACGCCAATTCTATAAAGCTGCTTCCGGATGGAGGTTTTATTTTGGGAGGCCAAAGCTTTAATGGATTAAATGGATATGATCAGTCTCTTATCAGAATTAATTCTATAGGAACTGTTATATGGAGCAAACGATTTGGTACTGTAAAAAGCGAAAATATAGATGAAGTCAGTTTACTACCTGATGGCTTTATTCTGGCAGGTAATACAAATACGGATTCTAACGGCGATGATGGTTACCTTGTTAAAACAGATACCGGAGGTACTGTTTTGTGGGCAAAATCTTTTGGCGGATCGTTGCCGGATGATTTTCACACAGTCGATACAACATCCGATGGTGGATTTATTTTAACTGGTACTACAACCAGTACGGGTGGTCTTTTCCCGAATATGTGGCTAATGAGAACAAATTCTGCCGGTGATTCTCTTTGGTCAAATGCTTATGGCGGCGATAATCATGATCATGGTTATAGTGGCCAGCAAACTTCGGATGGAGGATATATTATTGCAGGTCATACAGGAAGTTTTGGATTTAATAACGAAGAAGGATATATAGTAAAAACTGGCCCTTCAGGAAATGATCCAAATAAACTTACGTATACAACTGTTCTTGCAATTGTTTCGCCAACTTCAACAACGTGTGGCAGTGCTAATACGCAATTAAAAATTAAGCTTAGAAACTTCGGTAATCAGTCTGTCACAAATATTCCTGTTACTGTTGAAATTACAGGAGCGATTACACAAACTATAAATCAGACATTTAGTGCCTCCTCCGATACTGTAACTTTTAACACAACTATTAATACATCAGCGGGAGGTACTTATACATTTAATTTTTATACAAATAATAACAATGATGTTTATCCGGCACGGAATTCTTCAATGGCAACATTTACAATTAATATAACTCCTGCTGCGCCAACATCTGTTACAAATAATTCTCGTTGCGGTAATGGGACCGTTGTACTTGGCGCAAGTGCTACATCAACTATTTATTGGTATGGTTCTTCTTCAGGAGGATCCTCTCTGAATTCAGGAACATCGTATACAACACCTTCATTAAATTCAACAACTACATATTATGTTCAGACAGGAACTACTTGTCCGAGTGCACGAATTCCTGTTGTTGCTACTGTTAATCCTGTATCTGCAAATCCCGTAACTGTTGGTGATAGCCGCTGTGGTTCAGGAATACTTACACTTTCGGCAACTGCTTCAGATCCGATTACCTGGTACGATGCTCCATCAGGCGGAAGTTCTGTTGGAACGGGAACTTCTTTTACAACTCCTGTATTAACGGCAACGACAAATTATTATGCACAGGCGACGAATGGAAATTGTCCGAGCAGTCGTATACTTACGATTGCAACCATTGGTACTCCTGCCAATGATCCGGGGACAACTTCATCGCAACGTTGCGGTCCGGGAACAGTATTGTTAACTGCAAGTTCACCTGATCCAATTTTATGGTTTGATTCTTTAAGTGGCGGAAGTCAGGTGGGTACAGGTGCTACTTTTACAACACCATCACTTACATCTACGAAAACCTATTATGCACAATCAAATAATGGTTGTTTAAGTAATCGAATTGCAGCAACAGCGACAATCAATACTCCTCCTTTAGATCCGGTAACCTATTCGAATCAGCGGTGCGGGCCGGGGATTGTAAAAATTAATGCAACTGATGCCGATGCAGTAATATGGTTTGATGCTGCTAGCGGAGGAAATCAGGTTGGATTTGGTGATACATTAACCACACCGGTAATTTCACAAACTACTACTTATTATGCTCAGGCAAATAATGGAACGTGTACGAGTAATCGAATAGCAACAGTTGCAACAGTACATCCATTGCCAGTAATTAATCTTGGCACGGATACGATAGTGAATGGCATTTCTTATCAGCTAAATGCCGGCTCAGGCTTTAGTTCTTATTTATGGTCAACATCAGAAACAAGCCAGACAATTTCAATTTCATCAACAGACACCTTTTGTGTAACAGTTACAGATGTCAACGGATGTAAGAATGATGATTGTATTATTGTAGATATAATAAATGGCGTTTCTGAATTTGAGAACGATAAATTATTTTCAGTTTATCCGAATCCAACGAATGGCTCAATAACGATTTTATATCCTCCTTCATTTTCAGAAATTAAGATCGAAATATTGAACATTACAGGCGAAGTTGTAAAAATGGTTGATGCAAATGATTTATCATCAGTCAATATAGATTTATCTTCTTTTTCGAAAGGAATTTATTTGCTTAAGATTAATACTGATTCTTATTTTGTTATTAAAAAATTAATGGTTCAGTAGGTTTATTAATTTCTATATAAAACCGGAGTTTTGCAATTGAAATTTTATTAGAATTCCAATATGATTGGAATTATTTGTCTGAGTTGTCCTTATCAACGGAATTTTCGATGGAGTTCATATACGAATGCATCCAAATGGCTCACTCTTTTGTCTGAACTTTGATTTAGCTGATTTATGGATTCTGCTGAATTTTTTGTCTGCATATAAATTCCTGCTTTTATTGGTTGATATACGTTCTTGGCTTATCGTCCTTTGAATATGATTAACAAAAATTACAAATATTCCGAAGAGACGTCTCTGATTATTGGTTTAGCAATGGAGGTTCACAGGGAATTAGGAAATGGTTTTCAAGAAGTAATTTATCAACGCGCATTGGAAATTGAGTTTAGTAAAAATTTGATTCCATTTGACAGGGAATTTGTCATGCCCGTACTATACAAAGGAGAAGAAATAGGAACTCGAAGGGTAGATTTCTTATTGTATAAAAAGATATCACTTGAACTAAAAGCATTGATCCATTTAGAAAAGGTACATTTTGCTCAGGCTATCAACTACCTTGAAGCTTACAATCTTGAAATCGGATTGCTTATTAATTTCGGAGCGCAAAGTTTAGAGGTAAAAAGGTTGTTGAATAAAAAAATGTCTGAACCAGGATTTAGCTGATTAATGATTTACGCTGAGAGTAATTGTATTTATCAGCGAAATCCTATAATCAGCTAAATCAACGTTCAGACATACTTCACTTCAGCAAAACATGAGTGAAATGTTTTTCACAAATCTTTTTTCTTTCAGATTCAAAAAAAACTTCGATGTCTCTTCTTCCTAAATTATCCACCTCTCGAAATATATGTTCACTAAAAACTGCATTAGTGATTGTGCCATAAATAAAATCAAGGAAGAGAAAAAAAATAATAATAAAATTACACCATCCGTAAAAGCCTGCCAATCCTGCCTTTTGGGGATTCCTTCTAATAAATAAATTTAACAAATAATGAGTTTTTAAAGTTTTTTCAAACATTGAAACAGTAAATTATTTATTAATTTGGATTTGACGTTTTTTACAAATATGTTTATACGACTTTAAGACTTTAGAGGTTAACGAATTGAGGAGATATAATTTTTATGTTTAAGTCATTGTTGTTTTTTAATCAAATTATTATGAAATTATTTTGTAAAAACATCTACCCTTTTTTTATTATTATAATACCTGTATCATTTTTACCAACACTCTTAATAAAATCCTAAATAGAAAAACAATAAACCACACACATAAACAAACACCTGCAATCATGAAAAAACTACTACTAAATTGTCCGGCATTTATTTTATCGGGAAATATTATTTCTTACAATAAATTTTTAAAAAAAGTATTCCTGTTTTTTTTAAGTTTTACTTTTTTTATTGCAGTTAATGCTATTGCACAAAACCCCGCCAATAATTCAAAAATAACCGAATATCCCAATGGTGTTTATAAAATGGAACCAGTTGTTTTTGGAATTACACAATCGGTTCGCAATTTGCCAACCGTAGCTGAAAAAGATTCTGCTTCAAAGGAATTTTTAACATCCGAAGAAAAACGCGAAGAAGCCAGAAGACAACTGTTGATTGAAAAAGGCCTGTCTGCAGAAGAAATTGAAAAAGATGAAATAAATCAGCAAAATTCTGAAAGAGTTAAAAAAACACAACCCAATGCCGGTGCCGGACAAGGTTTATTTGTAGATCCCTTAGTTAATCGCAACTTAGAATTTAATTCTCAACGGAGAATTTCAATGCCAACACCGATTTTAACATTTGACGGCGCTACTCAGTTAGACAACACTGCGCAAGGAATCGGAGCGGTGCATCCACCCGATGTAAACGGCGATGTCGGTTTAAATCACTATGTGAGTTCTGTCAACTTAGTTTATAAAATTTTTAATAAGAACGGTACTGTTGCGGCAGGTCCTTTCAAGACGAGTGATTTATTCAGCGGTCTTCCGGCAGGGGATCCGTGCAGGATCAATAACGATGGTGACCCTGTTGTGGTTTACGATCCATTGGCAGATCGCTGGCATATTAGCCAGTTTGCTTTAACCGGAGCAACTAATTGCCAATGTGTTGCCGTTTCAGTTAGTGGTGATCCCACTGGTGCTTATTATGTTTGGAGATACAATTATCCTAATAATTTACTTAACGATTATCCTAAAGTCGGTGTTTGGACAGATGCTTACCACATGACTTTTAATCAATTTAACAATGCAGGCACAGCTTTTTTGGGAATGGGAATTTTAAGTCAGGATCGTCCGAAAGCACTTGCCGGTGATCCGACAACTTCCGTTGTTTATACAAATATTGCTACCATTGACCCTAATGCCGGTGGTGGTCTTCCAGCAGATATCGATGGCCTTGTGCCTCCTCCTGCAGGCATGGCAGAAGTTATTGCCGAATTTCGTGCGACTGAGTTTGGTGATCCTAACGATGCCATCCGATATTACCGATGGGTGCCAGATTTTATTACACCTGGCAGTTCAAGTATTTCTGTTTTACCGGATGTAGTATTAGCTCCTTTTGATGCGAGAAGTCCTGCTACCCGTTTACAAAATGAAGTTAGCGGAGGCGCAAATCTGGATGCAATCAGCGACAGGTTGATGCACCGTTTCGCTTATCGAAATCTTGGCACACAAGCTATTCCTGTCAATTCTTTTGTTGGAAATTTTTCTGTGAATGTCAGTGGAGTTAATCCAACTACTGCTGCGACTTTTCAACCCGGCATTCGCTGGTTTGAAATGCGGAGGATTGCAGATGTATTTTCTGTATTTGATCAGGGAACACATAACCTGACTCCAGGTAATGGTGGCACCGGTTTAAATAATTGGATGGGCAGTATCGCTCAGGACAATAAAGGAAATCTTGCTTTAGGCTTTAGTCAATCTTCAACAACACAAAGAGCAGATATTAAAATAGCGGGTCGAACCAACAATGTGTTGAACAGTGGAATTTTGAATGAAGGTGAAGCGCTGTTCTTTGCTGCCAATGGCTCGCAAACAAGCACAAGCGGTCGTTGGGGAGATTACAGTTCGATGAATGTTGATCCTGTTGATGGTTGTACATTTTGGTATACACAAGAATACTATGCCGCTACGAGTTCGGCAGGTTGGTCAACCCGTGTCGGTAATTTTATTTTACCGGGTTGTACACCGGAAGCGAAAGCAACTATTCAGGGAACCATTACTTTTTGTGCAGGTGGATTACCGATTAGTGGTGCTTCCGTAAATGCTACAGGAGGATTTAACAGAGTAACCGGTGCCCCCGGAACTTATTCGATGACTGTATCTCCCGGAACTTATACCGTTTCAGCATTTAAAGGAGTCGGTTTCCTCTCTAACAATGCACCGCCCGTAACTGTTGCCAATGGAGAAACTGCAATTGTTAATTTATGTTTAACGGGTTTTCCTGTTCTTGCTTCAACTTCTGTTTCACTGATAAGCGAAAGCTGCTCACCTGCAAATGGTGTAATTGATCCGGGAGAAACTGTAACCGTAGCTTTCGGTGTACAAAATTCAGGTGCAGCAAATACTGTAAATGATATAGGTACACTTCAGGCGACTGGCGGAGTTACTAATCCGGGTGCTTCTCAAAATTATGGAGTAATAGTCGTAGGTGGTGCTACGGTAAGCAGGAATTTCACATTTACTGCCGACCCTGCTTTGTTATGTGGTGCGAATATTACTGCAACCATCGCACATATTGATGGAGCAGACAATCTCGGCAGCATGACATATACATTACCTACCGGTCTTGTTGGAGCAGCAACAACAATTAGCTATAGTGGACCATCGGTGGCAATACCCGATAATGTTCCTGCAGGTGTTAATATTGTTCTTCCTGTCAGTGGTGTAGTAGGTGCTATCGCCGACCTGAACTTCCGATTGGATGCATTGTCAGGATGTGATAATGTTTCTAATAATCCTAATGCCTCGGTGACTCATACATTTAATAGTGACTTATCTTTCAAACTTACTTCGCCCGGTGGAACGACGGTTGCTTTAATTTCTAATCGTGGTGGAGGAGCCAATAACTTTTGTACTGTTCTTCTGGATGACGATGGTGGTTTTCCGGCTGCTACAACTATTCCTTCTACCGGTGGCGTGTCCGGAAATTTTACTCCTGAAAGTCCCTTATCAGTTTTTGATGGTCAGGATGCCAATGGTAACTGGACACTTAATGTTTCTGATAATGCTGCTATTGATATAGGAACCCTCAATCGTTTCTCTTTGATTTTTTCTGGTACTACTTGTTGTATCGCTGCTCCGCTTTGTGATATTTCCAGTGTAAATTTCCTCGGATCTCCAAGCTCATGCAATGACAATGGAACACCGTTTGATATCAGCGACGATTTCTTCACTCAAAATATACAGTCAAACTTTATTAATCGTCCATTAACAGGCGACTTACAAATCGTTCCAGGTGGTGATGAAATAGGAACTTACACCATACCCGTTGCCAGCATAGTTGGAAATACACATACGTTTACTGGGGTAAAATTTAAAGCTGATGGAACGCCAACTGTCATTTCAATGAACTTCACCGATGAACCAACATGCTCCGAAGCGCAGACAGGCCCTTCTGTACAAGCATGTTCTACTCCGTCATGTACAAATTCTACTCCTTTTGAAAGTGCTACCATTGATTTGGGCGGATCCTCAGTTACTATATCAACTTGTTCATTTGCCGGAGAATATTCTACTATAAACGGAGCAGTAGCCGGTCAAAATTTAACATTTACAAGCAGCGTGCCTACTGATTATATTTCCATACACACCGGAACGCCAAGTGGACCGGTGATTGCCGCAGGTACAACAGCGCTATCATTTGCTAATACTTTTACCGGTACCCTTTATGCTCATTGGAATACTCCTAATTGTGGATCTCAATCAAACTGTCGTACAACGACTGTTCAATGCACCAATTGCATTAATTGTGTAATGACATGTCCGGCTAATATTACTGTTCCTAACGATGTTGACCAATGTGGAGCATTGGTAAATTTCGATCCACCTTCAACTACAGGAACCTGTGGTGCAATTACAGCAAATCCAGCACCGGGTTCTTTCTTTAATGTAGGTACTACAATCGTAAACGTTTCCAGTGAGGTTGGAACATCATGTTCATTTACCGTTACAGTTGAAGATAATCAACCACCTGTCATATCATGTATCGCAAATATCGTTAAATGCGGAAGCCAGGTTGTAAATTTCTCTTTGCCAACCGCAAGTGATAATTGTTCTGCTATTGTTACACAAACCGGTGGTCCGGTTTCTGGTTCAGTGTTCACTGTTGGAACTACAGAAATTACATTCACTGCAACGGATCCTGCAGGTAATACTGCTACTTGTACCGCTAATGTTTTTATCAATCCTATTCCAACTGTTAATCCGGTTGCTAATCAAACGTACTGTGTCGGTGATGTTGTTCCAACTATTGTTTTAAGCAGTAGCGTTGCCGGTTCTGTTTTCACCTGGAGCCGTACATCGGAATCCATTGGACTTGGAACTACAAGTGGTACCGGTGATATTCCAACATTCACTGCAACAAACAGCGGCAATACTCCATTAACTGCAACGTTTGATGTTTATGCATCATTTACAAGTAAAGGTTTGACTTGTCCCGGTCCAACAATACAATTTACAATTACTGTAAACCCTATATCACAAGTGAATGCAGTTACAAACAAAACGTATTGTGCAGGTGATATAGTTCCTTCCATAGTATTTGGCAGTCCCGTTTCAGGAACTTCATACCTATGGATACGAACTGTGCCTGTTCCTGATATTGGTTTAGGAACAAACAGTAGCACCGGAAATATTCCATCATTCACTGCAACCAACACCAGTACTTCTCCAATCACGTCTACATTTAGTGTAGTAGGATTTAATTCAAACAATAGTTTGACTTGTAGCAGTCCAACAATGACTTTTACAATAACTATAAATCCTTTACCTACAGTCAATGCAGTAACAAACAAAATTTATTGTACAGGTGCAGTAGTGCCTTCTGTTGTTTTCAGCAGTCCTGTTGCCGGTGCAACATTTAGTTGGAGTCGTACAGTGCCTTCGCCGGATATTGGATTAGGATCAAATAGCGGCTTCGGTAATGTTCCTTCATTTACTGCTGCCAATGCAAGTGCTTCTCCAACCATTTCTGTTTTTAGTGTTGTAGCATCTTATACTAACAATGGAGTAACATGTACGGGAACACCAATACAATTTAGCATTACAATTAATCCGGCCCCTCCTGCACCCGGACCAATTACAGGTCTGAATGGAGTATGCAGAAATCAAACAGGTGTTACTTATTGTATTACACCGATTCCGGGAATTACACAATATATGTGGTCTTTACCTCCTGGAGCAATTGTGCAAGGCCCTTCTACGGGTTCATGTATCACATTAAAATTCTCCTCTAAATTTAATGGCGGGCCGCTTTGTGTAAAAGCATTGGGTTGCAGCGGTGGTCCGAATTCATGCATTAACTTAGTATTGATTTCTGTTAAGCCCAATACACCGGGTAACATTAGTGGACCTTCAACACTGTGTCCGCTTGCTTCCGGAAACTTCAGTATTGCTGCTGTTCCGAATGCATCAAGTTATATTTGGTCGGGTAGCGGAGGATTGTCAATCATTTCCGGACAAGGTACAATCGCTGTTGTTGTAAAAGCGCCTTTAGGATTCGTGAGCGGCAATGTAAAAGTTAAAGCATCTAATTGCAAAGGAAACAGCGGGGATAAAATTAAAAACGTAGTTAAAGGCGCAGGTTGCAGAATTGCGGTTGGTGAAGATGCAAATGTTGACCCTGCAAATGCAAATCAAGCATTATCGACATTAACCGTTTATCCGAATCCGACACCGGGTAAAGCAACTGTTGCTTTTGTTTCTGATCGCAATGCTAAATATGAATTGAAAGTTGTTGATCTGATTGGCAAGGTGATGATTAAAGAAGACATGCTTGTTAAAGAAGGTTACAATGAGAGGGAAATCAATCTTGAAAATGTCGCTAAAGGAATGTACTTTATTTCCGTACAGACAGAAGGTAAAGAAACCGAAGTCTTACGTATAATTGTTGAGTAATTAGTTTAGATTATTTTTCAATGAAAAAAAACCCCCGGAAATTTCGGGGGTTTTTTTATTTTATTCCACTTAGATTCTTATTCAAATCACTTTCAGACTTTAACCATACTAAATAAAGATTCCAAAATTTTTCTTCCATCGGTATTGCCAAGAATATGATTCGCGGCACGCTCAGGGTGTGGCATCATTCCAAAAACATTTTTAGTTTCATTGCAAATGCCTGCAATGTTGTCTTTTGTACCGTTAGGATTTGCTAATGAATTAAGATTTCCTTTTTCATCACAATAGCGGAAAAGAATCTGTCCGTTCTCGTTTAATTTTTTCATCGTCTCATCATCTGCATAAAAATTTCCTTCGCCATGAGCTATTGGGATTTTTAATGGTGCTCCTGTTTTTAATCCGGCCGTTAAAAGTGTGTTATTATTCTCTGCGCGAATGAAAACATTTTTACAGATAAATTGATGGTGTACATTATGCATCAAAGCTCCGGGAAGAAGTCCGGCTTCACACAAAATCTGAAACCCATTGCAAACACCTAAAACAATTCCGCCCTTTTCAGCAAAAGCTATTACTTCCTTCATAATTGGCGAAAAACGTGCGATGGCTCCTGAGCGAAGATAGTCGCCGTAAGAAAATCCTCCGGGAAGAATTATTAAATCACATCCCTGAAGATTATGATCCTTATGCCAGAGTTTTATTACGTTTTTGTTAAGTATGTTACTTAGAACATTAAACATGTCTTCGTCACAATTAGAACCCGGAAATACGACTATGCCTGTTTTCATTTTACAAAAATAAGAAATGTTATTGGTTTGTTATAAGCAGTGATAATTGTTTGGAAAATATATTTATTTTTGAATGTCATTTTTCTCCTTCAGTATCTGAGAAATATTTTCTGGTAATTACTTTCTGAAACTCTCTTCGAATGATGAGTTCTGATAATTTTTCTTCAACTTCAGGTGATGTTAAAGAAGCCAGTGCGTGTTTATAATCTTTTTCATTAATATCGATACGGTAAAGAAGTGATTGAAAGGTTGATTTGTCATCCGTAAATTGTTTTTTAATTACCGGCCTGATCTGTGTCTTTAATTCTTCGAAAGCATTGTGAGGGTTTCCACTGAAAATAATTTCAAAGCCATCAATATTAAAATCTCTAATGATTTGCTCAGCAGTCCCGCGAATAATTTCCAGATCATAGCGATATTTTTCCGGAATTAATTCCATCAGACAGGCGACTTTTCATTAAAATTAATAATCAGCCTCTCAACCGGGCGGTTATTTAAAAGATGTTCTTGAACTATTTCGTTTACATCGGCCGGAGTAACGGCGCCATAATAAACTCCTTCAGGATAGACTACAACCGTTGGTCCATATTCGCAAGCATCCAGGCAACCCGATTTTTGGGCTCGCATTCTGCTGTTCAGATTCTGATCCTTCATTTGCTTTTTAAATTCCTTGATTAATTCCAATCCACAAGCTTCGCCACATGATTTCTTTTCCCCGGGAGCACGCTGATTGGTGCAAATAAAAATGTGTTTTTCAAATTTCATAGTGCAAAGATAATGGATAAGATTAATTAGCTTTGATATTTAAAAAAATAACCAATGGAATTTCCAACAGAAATTATTTTACGAAGTGTTACCGTTTATCTTTTTATAATTGTAGCCATCCGTTTTTTTGGCAAAAAGGAATTCTCGCAACTTACTATCATAGATCTTGTTTTTATTTTGCTAATCAGCAATTCCGTTCAAAATGCAATGGTCGGTACTAATAGTTCACTCCTTGGAGGAGTAGTCGCTGCCGCATCGCTATTTATAACTAATTATTTATTGAAAATTTTTCTATATAAAAACCGTCAGGCAAGCCGAATTTTTCAAGGGGATCCCGTCATGTTAATTCACGAAGGAGTTGTATTAAAAGAGCATTTAAAAAAAGAACATATAACTATCGATGAATTAGAACTGGCCGCAAGAGAGCATGGGGTATCTTCACTAAATGATATCAATCTGGCTGTTCTGGAAATTGACGGAAGCATAAGTATTCTCTCAGATGGTTATCAGAAACATTCCAAGAGAAAGCGAAGAATCCAAAGAGGCCTTCTGAAAAACAATCAATAGAAAAAATAAAAAATTCTGCTTTACAGTTTTATTATTTTCTGAACGCTTGTTTTTCCATCAACAATAAGTCTCACGAAATATATTCCCGAAGGTATTCCGGGGAATTCAAAAAAATATTTGCCTGGAATCTGTTGTTCTTTCTTAGAAATATTTTTAATCTTTTCTCCAACAATATTAAAAACGGCAATTTTTATTTCTGATGATCTTTTAGGATTGTATTCAATCGTCACTGCATTTTGAAAAGGATTAGGATAAACTTTGAATCCTGCTTCGCGATTAATTTCATTGACATCAATATTAAATGACAGAAAGACCGAGTAATCTTCAACTTGCCCTGATATAAGATCCTGGCAGGGTTGAGGATCCGGGTTTCCGCTATAATCAGAAGCTAATCGTAAACGTATTGGTGCATTATAAATATTCGTTAGCAATGCAGGAATGCTAAATGTGCCGGAATGATTTCTTAAAACAGAAGAATCAGAAAAAATCAATTCAGTATTAGAATCAAATACGCCATCATTATTCATATCCAGCCAGGCTCTAACATTTTCAGCTAAAGAGAAACCTGTATTGATATTTATGTTGTAGGGGAAATTGGTAATAAGAGTTGAATTATCGGTGCAGGTATAATCCTTATAACCATCTGCGGCATCTGCTGATGTTTTATTAAACCGAAATCCTAATGAATCCGTAACCTGAAATAGAGTTATACCAACTCCTAATGAATAGGCCAATGTTGTTGGAATACAATCCGCTGGTTTTGGGCCTGTGATAATTGCATTCACTGTTTTTGTCATTGTATCGCATCCATGAGCATTGCAGGCAGTAACTATTGTTGAATAAGCACCGGCATGTGAATAGCCATGAGAAGGATTGGAAACATTTGCTGTGTCTCCATCTCCGAAATCCCAATGATAATACACAGGTAAATTAACAACAGTGCTTGTAAAATTTGAAACTCCTGTACAGGTATTGGAAACAATTGAAAAATCTATACAAGGATTTGAATCGACATTCATTGTAAAAGAAATAAATTTATTCGGTGCCAATGGATCATTGGAAACAATTTGGATATTCGTTGTTTGGGGTCCCGCCGGGAAAAAAGCCGAATTAAAGTTTAGCGTAATGATTGATTCAGATGCCGGTAAAAGTGTGTCGGATTCAGGAACAGCCGTTAACCATGACGGTAAATTGTTTAAATGAAATATAAGATTACTGCCACCGGTGTTTAAGATATTGAATGCAACAGAACCGGTTTTATTACATGCTCTTATGTTTAGTATTATAGAACTTGTTGATGCATTAATAACAGGCGCAGGAAATGTTGTGGCACTAAGACATACAAATGTATCAACATCGTTATTTAGAATATGTATTGTGTCAAGAAATGTGCCTACGGTATGTCCGTTAAAAGTTACTATAACATCAGCGAATACTCCCGGTAGCAAGTAACTAAAATTAGCGTTTATAATAAATGCCGGTGATGTTGAATTTATATTTGAAATAAAAAGAGTATCACAACCCGTATTAGTAATTTTTAATGTATCACGAATACTTTTGTGTTGCATGACTTGTCCGTAAGTCAAACAATTATCGGAAAACTCAATGATTGGAGAACCACTTACAGTAAGTGTACAAGGGATTGTTATAAATGGATCCGAAGGATCGTTGTTGCTGATTCCAATATTATTAAAATAGGTTCCAGCAAAAAGTCCGCTTGCGAGAAAAGTAACTCCTACAGAAGAAGTTGTCCCCGGATTTACAGTATCTCCTGTTAAGCTTAAATGTATCCATGGTGGTAACGCATTTTTTCCACCCCATTCAATAGCGTTAGCAATAATTTTTTTTGAATTAGAATCTGAATTATAAAAATCAAATCCAACATAAATTGCTTTGCCTGAACCAAAATAACGATATGCAACCACATCTTTGTTGTGATATCTTACAAGGGTCACTTTATCGGGATTTGTAATGTTCAATGAATATGTAGCATTGGGTCCTGTAAATGAAGGAATATTTAGACCTGCGGTAAGTGGATCTGTATTATTTAAAACCTCAAGATTTTTCCCTGTTTCATCTCCGACAAACGATCCGTTGAAAACCCCGGTACTAAATAAATTATTCGATAATGATGATGCTGAACCACAGAAAATGACGGAACCGCCATTACTTAAAAATTGACGTATCACAGGACCCAGTGCTATCCAAACTACATCAGAGCCATTCTGTTGTTCGGTAATCAGTAAAACATTTTTTCCTTGCAATAATCCATTCAAACCAACAGGATCAACAGTATCCGTCGTAGTGAGAATATAATTTGTAAAATATTGATCTATGGCTGCTAGTGTTCTGGGAAATTCTACAAAAAGATTTGAACCATAGGTCATAGCAAGTACTTTAATCGCTCCCGTATTTGCACCAGTTGAATTGTAAACAAGTTTTCCTCCGGAAGAATTGTTAATGCTCAGTGTGAAATTTGCAGAATCGCCACAAGCAGCATTTGCATTAAAACCGGGAGAAGGTGTAATATTAATATGCGGTGCCGGTTGAACGGTAATTGTATTTGAAATTGTATCCGATTCGCTGCAATGAAAAGAAATAAGAGTAACGGTATAGATTCCGGATGCAGCATAAGCATGAATTGGATTTTGGTTTCGTGAAGAATCGCCATCACCAAAACTCCATAACCAAGCTGACGTTGCTCCAATGGTGTGGTCATTAAATTTCACGCCGACGCCTAGTGGTGGATTAGTGTTCCCTATAGAAAATGCTGCTGTTGGTGTTGAACTTTGTGCAATGGTTGATGTCCATGTACAGGCAAAACCACTGTCTTCACTACTACCATCCGCACTCCAGACAATAAGCATATAGCCTGTTGAACTGGTTATTGGGGAAGGAACAATATTCCCATCAGCTATAAGTAGCTCGGGAGCGTTTGTTGAATTGCCATCATACACTGTAAATGAATCAAAGCCCGATTCGGTAGCGAAGTTCTGAAACGAAAGAGTGATTGTTATTGCACAGGATGGTGCAACTAATAGCGTGCAATTTTCATTGCTGTGATAAATATCATTAGGTCCCCCTGAATCGTATAAGGTTCCGGTTGAATCAGTAATAGAAGTTGTCGAACAAATAGTATAAACTCCCTGTGCGGCAGATTGAAACTGAACGATAGAAAAGAAAAATAAAATAAAAAAATTACTCCGTATAATTTTTTTCATTTGATTTGTTCGTTAATTCTTTTCAATTAAGATGATTTTCCGTTATACATTATTTAAACACCAATATTTGTACGAAAGAGTTTGACTGAAATTGCAAGAAGTACGATTCCAAATACTTTTCTTAAAATACTTATTCCCGCGACTCCCAAAAATCTTTCAACCCTATACAGGTTTCTGAGTACCAAATAAACGACAGCAAGGTTAATGAATATGCCGATAATTATTGTTTGAGAATCATAAGCTGCACGAAGGGAAAGAAGAGTTGTCATTGTACCGGTTCCCGCAATAAGAGGAAAAGCAATTGGTACGATAGAAGCGGTTTCGGGAATATCATCTTTATACAATCTTATTCCGAGAATCATTTCCATTGCAAGAAAGAAAATTACCAGTGAACCTGCTATGGCAAAAGATTTTACATCGACGCCAAGAAAGCGCAATATTGTTTCTCCTAAAAAAAGAAAGCCGATCATTATTAAAAAAGATACGAAAGTTGCCTGTTCCGCTTTTATGTAACCTACTTTTGTTTTTATCTGAAGAAGGGCGGGAATAGATCCAATAATATCAATTACTGCAAACAGAATCATTGATACTGTCAGAATATCATGAAGGTTTATATTCATCGTTAAATTTTATTTGGTACACTGTATTTTATTCAACGAACAAAGTACTAAGTTTTATAATATTTCAGAAGGTGGGCCAATAAAAGTTATTAATCGAAAAAATCGTGTATTTGTAAATAACAAAAAATATCTATTTATCTTTTATCGGTGCAAATAAAACATCAGGAGTGAGTGCGGTTAACCCTCATTCAAACGAAGAAAATAGGAAAATAAATTCTGGTAAATTTAATGCAATAAATGCTCTGTATGTTTAACCGTTAAGAGCTTCTGCGCCGGCAACGATCTCCAGAATTTCTCCGGTGATTGCAGCCTGACGTGCTTTATTGTATGACAACTTAAGTTCTTTAAGAATTTCACCGGCATTGTCGGTTGCTTTACTCATTGATGTCATACGTGCTCCATGTTCGGATGCATGTGAATCCAGAACAGCTTTATAAAGTTGAACTTTAACGGCTTTGGGTATTAACTGAAGAACGAGTTCTTCTTTATCAGGTTCAAATATATAGTCATTCACCGCTTTACTCTTTCCAGCAATTGAGTTTTGTTTCGCAGGTGCGATTGGTAAAAGTTGTTCAGTCATTACAATTTGAACGGCTGCATTTTTAAATTGATTGTAAACCAATTCCACACGATCATATTCTCCGGCAGCGAACTGAGTCATTATTCCTTCGGCAATACGAGATACGTTTTCGAAATTCAGGTTGTTATACACTTCATTATGATTACCTGCATAGTTTTGTTTCAGCTTGCTGAAAAAGTCAGCTGTTTTTTTTCCGATTGCAAGAACTTTTAAATTGCCGGCCTTTGACTGTTCCGGATATTTTTCTCTGATCAAACGGCTTACGGTTCGGTTTATATTCGCATTAAATGCTCCGCACAATCCCCGATTCGAACTAACAGCAATAATTAATATTTTATTGGCAGGTCGTACAGTAGCAAACTGTCCGCCTGAATTTCCTTCGAGCGAACCCGAAATATTTTCCATTATATCTCTCAGCTTTGATGCATAAGGACGCATCATAATAATTGCATCCTGCGCCCGTCTCAACTTTGAGGCACTAACCATTTTCATCGCTTTTGTAATCTGCTGTGTAGAGATTACTGACGATATACGATTACGAACTTCTTTTAGATTAGCCATGGGACTATTTGTATCAGGTATCAAGTATCAAGTATCATGATCAAGATGCCAATGTTTTTTTTGTATCAGGTATCATGTATCAAGTATCATGATACTACTGTTTTTTGTATCATGATACTTGATACATGATACTTGATACTCTTATTTATATTTCGGCGTTAATTCTGCTGCGGTTTTTTCTAATACGGCAGTAACGCTATCGTCAATAATTCCTTTACGCAGACTGTCAAGCGTCGGGCGATGTTGTGCTTCTAAAAGTGCAAGATATTCGTTTTCGAATTCTTTCACTCTTTTAACAGGAACGTCGCGTAACAACCCTTTTGTTCCGCAATAAATAATTGCAATTTGTTTTTCTACCGGTAATGGAGAATATTGAAGCTGTTTCAAAATTTCCACATTTCTAATTCCTTTATCGAGAGTTGCTTTCGTTGAAGCATCGAGATCAGAACCGAATTTTGAGAAGGCTTCTAATTCTCTGTACTGTGCCTGATCCAATTTTAATGTACCGGCAATTTTTTTCATCGCTTTGATCTGTGCATTACCACCTACACGCGAAACTGAAATACCTACGTTAATAGCAGGTCGAACTCCGGCGTTAAAAAGATTTGCTTCCAGAAATATTTGTCCGTCGGTAATTGAAATAACATTGGTTGGTATATATGCAGAAACGTCGCCAGCCTGAGTTTCGATAATTGGAAGAGCGGTAAGTGAACCTCCACCTTTAACTTTTCCCTTCAGCGATTCAGGAAGGTCATTCATTGTGCGGGCAATTTCGTCTGAGTTGATAATTTTTGCAGCGCGCTCAAGAAGACGGGAGTGAAGATAAAATACATCCCCCGGATAAGCTTCACGTCCCGGTGGACGACGAAGAAGTAAAGACACTTCACGATATGCAACGGCTTGTTTGGAAAGATCATCATAAACAATCAATGCCGGACGACCGGTATCACGAAAATATTCTCCGATAGCAGCACCGGCCATTGGAGCAAAGAACTGCATCGGTGCTGGCATAGATGCAGGAGCTGCAACAATTACCGTATAAGCCATTGCGCCTGCTTCAGTAAGTGTTTTTACAATTTGAGCAACAGTAGATCCTTTCTGCCCAATTGCAACATATATACAATAAACAGGTTGTCCCTGATCATAAAATTCTTTCTGATTAATAATGGTATCAATAGCCACAGCCGTTTTACCGGTCTGACGATCACCAATAATAAGCTCACGTTGTCCGCGACCAATTGGAATCATTGCATCAATAGCTTTGATACCTGTTTGCAATGGCTCAGTAACCGGCTGACGGAAAATTACACCCGGAGCTTTTCTCTCCAGCGGCATTTCAAAAAGTTCGCCGCTGATTGGGCCTTTGCCATCGATGGGTGTTCCTAAAGTATCAACGACACGACCAAGCATTCCTTCGCCGACGCGAATAGATCCGATTTTGCCGGTACGTTTTACAACATCGCCTTCTTTTATCGTAGAAGATACACCAAGTAATACTGCACCTACATTATCTTCTTCAAGATTTAAAACGATTCCCTGAAGGCCGTTTTCAAATTCGATTAATTCGCCTGATTGAACTTTGGTAAGTCCGTAGATTCTGGCAATTCCATCGCCTACTTGTAACACTGTTCCTACTTCTTCAAGTTCTTTTTCTGTTTTGAAGCCCGCTAGCTGCTGACGCAGGATAGCTGATACTTCATCGGGTCTTACTTCTGCCATTGTTGTTGTTATTAGTTAATAGTTAAAAGTTAATGGTTACAGTTATTAAAATTTGATTTCTTGATTATTCCATTTTAAACAATAAATCATTTTTATCATTTAATCATTTCAATCAGCGGTCTAGTTTCTTTTTACATAAGGATTTTCCGCAAACGATTGTGTTAGTTTTCTTATACTTGAAGCCACGCTTGCATCGTATTGAAGATCGCCTATTCGAAGCACAAAACCTCCAATTAGTTTTTTGTCTACTTTTTCTACCAGCTCTACTTCAGAATTGGTATCGTTGCGAAGTAAATTATAAACTTGTTTGCGTAATTTATCATCCAATCCGACTGCAGAAATAATTTCAGCAGTGAGAATCTTCTTAAGTGTTTTATATTGATCGATAAAATCTTTCGCTATTTGTAAAAGATATTTTTCTCTTCCTTTTCTGACAACAATTTGAAAAAAAGTCATTGTCACTTTATTCATTTGTTTTTCGAAAATCTGTTTTAGAATAGAAAGTTTTTTGTCGCCGTGAATGATTGGATTGGAAAGCAATAAAGCCAGGTCATGATTTTCACTGCATACAGTAGTAAATAATTTCATGTCGTTATTAACGGCATCGATAACACCCTGCTCATTGGAGAGGCTAATCAAAGATTTTGCATACCGTTTTGCTACTTTGGTTTCCATTATTTAATGTCTTGCTATAATTAAAAAAACAATTAATTCAATGAAATGTCTTTAATAAGATTTTCCATCAGGCTCTTTTGTTTCTCGTCATTGCTTAGTTCATGACGAAGAATTTTTTCTGCGATTTCAATTGACATAGCAGCGACCTGATTTTTCAATTCGGTTAGAGCAGCCATCTTTTCTGTATTAATTGTTTCGCGGGTCTGAGCCATAATTTTATTGGCTTCCGTTTGTGCTTTTGTTCTTGCTTCAGCAACGATAGAGTCGCGAGTATCACGGGCTTCTTTAAGAAGAAGATCCCGTTCAGCGCGGGCTTGCATAATCAATTTTTCATTGTCCGCATTCAAAGCTGCCATTTCTTCTTTCGCTTTACGAGCAGAGTTCAAGGCATTAGCAATTGATTCTTCGCGCTCTTTAAGTGCTTTTAAAATCATTGGCCAGGCAAATTTTCCAAGGATAAACAATACCACTAAAAATGATAATGTCATCCAAAAAATAAGTCCAATCTCGGGTTTAATCAGCTCCATAGTGTTATTGGTTAATAGTTAATAGTTATTCGATATTCGTTAATCATTATTCATTAATCATTAATTTATCTTCAATTCTTTTTTATAAAAATGATACGATTCAGCCAACCGCTGAATCGTATCATTAATAATTAACTCTTGAATACTACCAGAAGTCCCACTACCATCGCGAAGAAAGCAGCACCTTCTACAAGAGCGGCAGTAAGAATCATGTTAGCACGGATATCGTTTAGTGCTTCAGGTTGACGTGCAATGGATTCTAATGCAGAACCACCGATACGACCAATGCCGACTCCGGCACCTAGTGCTGCAAAGCCTGCACCCAAAGCAGCAATACCGTAACCTATACCAAGATTACCTGCCTCAAGAAGAATTGAATTTAACATAGAATTGAATTTATAAGGGTTAAAATAATTTTTAAACTATGGCCGCTTCAGCAATATGCCGCTCGGGGTTAAAGTGAGGATTTGATTCATGATTATTTTCATCATGCGGATGATCATGTTCTTCCAATGCTGCACCAAAATATATTGCTGATAACAGTGTGAAAACATAAGCCTGAAGGAAAGCAACCAGCAATTCAAGCATTGTCATAAATACTACGAATGCAACTGAAACTATGGAAACTCCTAATCCAACAGCAGTACTCATTTCTCCGAAGATAAAAATCAAGGAGAAGAATGATAATGCTATAATATGTCCTGCAGTAATATTCGCAAACAATCGAATCATCAATACAAACGGTCGAAGGAAAATTCCAAGAATTTCTATCGGTGTTAAAATTATTAATACAGGAATTGGAACACCGGGCATAGCAAATACATGTCGCCAGTAATGTTTATTCGCCGACAATGTTGTTATAACAAAAGTTATAATTGCAAGAGTTCCGGTTACTGCAAGATTTCCGGTTACGTTTGCCCCTCCGGGAAGTATCGGAATTAATCCAAGCAGATTATTTATCAGAATGAAAAAGAAAACGGTGAGGAGGTAGGGCATGTATTTGTAATACTTTGGACCAATGCTTCCTTTTGCAATATCATCACGAACAAATACTATTAGTGGCTCAACAAATGCCTGCATTCCTTTCGGAGTTTGGCCTGAGCGTCTGCTGTATGATTTGGCGACAGATAAAAATATCCAAACCATAATTATCAGACTAATAAAAAGTGCTGCTACATTTTTTGTTATTGATATATCGAATGTAGAGGCTGTCAGTTCTTCATTTTCTGTTGACTGATCAGCAGGTATTTCTTCGGTTTCATTTACAGCTGATACTTTACCATGATGTAATTTATAACCCGCATACGCCATTTCACCGTGATGAAATTTAGAACTCATAAAACAAGATAATCCCCGCTCTTTATTATAAAGAATTACAGGCAATGGCAATGAAATGCCATCTTTTTCTCCACCTAATATGTGCCATTCGTGATTATCTGCAACGTGTTCAATTATTAATTCTCCTGCATTAAACTTTTTTTCCCCTACAAGCGATTCATCGGCTAAAAGATTGCCGGAAAGACATAATAAAGAAATAATCAAAAAAGTGGTCCGAACCCCTAAAACTACCTGACCCTGAATGAATTGCAACATGTTTTTTCGTTAATTTTTTTAAGAGAGCGCAAAGATAATATTTGTACAGGGAATGAACAAGGGAGAAACGGTTTTTCCTGGATTAATGTAACAGGCTACAAACCCCTTATTTAACTAATTAAACAAAAACTATTGAAAAGCAATAAATAAAAAAACTAACATAATTTACTCAAAATCAATGTGTAACTCAAACCGCTCCCCTATTCCGGACACATGATACTTGATACACGATACTTGATACTCATTACTAATCCCTAATCTTCCTCCAAACCGCCATAACTTCAAAAGCAGTAAAAAGTAAATACATAACCATAAAAGTTATAATAAAATGAACTGCCTCCGGGCGGTGAAAAAAGGAATAAAAAATAATTATCCCCAGGTGGAGCAATAACTTTATAGTGGTCGCACCCATGTAATATCGAATAAAAACCTGAGGTCTTGATTGAGTTGTTCGAACAATTCCATAATGAAAAAGTGTAGTCAGCACAATAAAATAAAAATAGATTATCCATGTCAGTTTGTATTCCTCTACCGACAATTTTGATGAACTAAGAAAAATAATGCTTGCTATGCAAACTATAAAAATGAGAAAGGCACTAAAATATTTTTTCATACACAAATAAAAAAAAGCCGATTATTTTTTTTTAATCAAGTCTTTTACACTAAGATAAATTGCTGCGAATACTGAAAGAAGACTAAGCAGTAAAGTAAAAACAGGTATTTGAAATTCTAACCATTTGTCAAGTTTGTAACCACCAAAAACACCGATGCCAATGATAACGAGCATTTGGGTACCCATAGTAGCATAACGCATGTAAGCATTACTATTCTCAGGCTGTTTTTTCTTTGGAGTTATCTCCTGGTTTGTCGCCATCTTTTATATCCTTAATCAATGGTCCCATATTACATGAACCTGTAAATGTTGCACCTACTTCAACAACTAATTTACCCGTAACGATGTCGCCATTCATTTTTGAAGATGACTTTAAGAAAAGTAATTCGTTAACAGTACTCTTACCTTTAACAGTACCCGAAACATCTGCATTCTGACAATTAATATTTCCTTCAACATGACCGGTGCTGCCTACTACCACTTTTGCTTTCGAATATACATTTCCATGAACAGCGCCATCAATTCTTAAGTCCCCATTGGAACGAATATCTCCTTCTATTACGGTTCCTGTTCCGATTAAATTGATGGAAGACCCCGCAAACTCTTGTCTGCCGCTAACTGATGAGTTTTCTTTGATGTTTTTATTAAACATGACTGAATATTTTTAATATTTAATAATCATATAATTATTTCATGGCGACAAATATATAACAAAATCTGAGGGAGCAAATTAATTTGTCCTTTATAAATGATTGTATTAAATTATTTGTTTTGTCATTTATCCGCTGAATGACAATCCTTTGTTTTTGTAATTACTGTGTTAAAATGGCTTCAAATAAAGTATATTTATCTTTTCCCTATTTTTAACTTCCGTTATTCAGATAAATTAAGAGTGCTTTATGATATCAATTACAAAATGATATCAAAAAAATTCTACAGCCTTTTGACCACACCATAAAACAGATTGCACTCAATTTCAATTACAAATTATTTAATATTAAAAGACCTTTTCCATACCATTGCCCGATACTCGATACCAGATACCCGATACTAATTATTACCTATAAAAGTCTCTGTAAAAATCCTCATACTGATCAGTGGCCTTAAGCCTTAACAATAAGGAAAGGTTGTTAACCGAAACCACATAAATCTGGTAGGCTTCTGTACTTACGTTTCCGAAAACTTCATCATGATTATTAAGTAAAGAACTGTACTGAAGAGCGTCGGGCTTATCCTTAAACGATTTAAAAATAAAAATTTTATTCCTGTGATCAAAAAGTAAATCCTGAAATGAAATATTCTTAGAATTAAAAAACTTGGTATTAAAATCGGATATTTTATTTTTTAATTGTTCAGGATTTAATGGCCCGCCTATATTCTGAAAAATCAATACTACTACATGTAAGGTGTCAGGCAAATAAGAAAATTGATTATCGCTTGTTAATGTTGTATCTTCTGAAGTAGGCAATGTTTCTAATGGCATTATGTTCTCTGAGCCTTTAGAGTGGATATAATCGAGAATTCCCTGAGCAACATCTTTAATCGAATCGCTGGAATAGGTTCTGATAATATCGTTAAGTGATGCTTCGAATACAGCTAATGGCTGTGTTCTCCCAATAGCTAAGGTTTTAAGCATATCAAATTTGGGAGTGAGTACGTTTTGCGGAAACTGTAAATCAGATTCGTTCTTCCTTGTAATTACGGATGCATATTCTCCGTTTAGATATTTTCTGTATGTTTCTTCATAAAATATATCGAGATTACTTTTTTTGTTTGCTTTTTCAATTGCATAATTTGGATTGCGAATAATCTCAGCATATTCTGTATCGCTATGTTCGTTGAGAATAATATTTTTATAATAATCCGACTTGGTAGAATTTCCAAGCACAGCATAGGTACGATACAATTGATAATACGATTGTAACTGATATTTACAAGTTGGAAATCTTCGAAGTAATTCTTCAAATGTTTCTGCTGATGCTTTCAAATCATTAAGCAACTCCCGATAAATCATTCCTATGTTGTAATAAGCTTCTATAATCCTGGCATTGGATTTCGATATCGCTTCATCTCCCGAAGGAATGCTTTTCAATAAATTGTCGCGGCGATTTAACGTATCTTTCGATCCAAGGCTATCATTGCTCCCCTGAATTAAACTATTTTCCTTCTCAACCACATCTTCTGAAGTAGAAACCGATACTTGTTTTTTACTTCTTTTCCAATTGTCTTCAAGTTTTCTATTTCCGAATTTTTTTAAAAATTCATTCAATCCAAAACTGATTGCCTGAGGATTATAAAAATACCAATTTGAACCTTGAGCATTATTAAATGCATTTGCATTTGCTGTTTTAGATGGATCAAAAATTTGATTCGATTGCTCTTCTTGTCTTACTCTTGCTTTTTTTTCTGCTTCAACAGACAAATATTTATCTACAAATGTTGACTGCTCCTGCAAAGAAAGTTTTGCCAGCTGCTGTAAGCTGTCTTCCGTTTCAATTGTCTTCATGTATTTAACAAGTTTTGTAAGACTATTTCTCCGGGTCAGGATGTCTGTATAATCGGGATAATCTTTTGACATATTAGTGATCGTACTATCATAATATGCCTGTGCTTTTCTATATTCCGGTTTACTATAAAAAATCTTTGCAAGTTCCAGGTATGATAATGCTTTTTGATTCTGATTACCAACGCTGCTTGTTATAGAAAGATTTAAAAATTTAATTTCTTCGTCTTCTTTTCCTTCATTCTTAGAGAGACCTGCAAGGGCGTAATAAATCTGATCCATGAAATCTTTATTCTTTGGATCTTTTTGCATTTTCAGCAATTCTTTATGTACGGATTCGCTGCTGCCTGAAGAAGAATCATAACAACGTGCACGATTTAATCTGGAATTAAAAGCCATTTCATACTTCGGATTCATCTTTACAATCTTAGTATACAGATCATAAGCCTGTTTGAATTCCCCTTTTTGCTGATATAATTGTGCAAGAATAAAATTATACCTGATTTTCTTTTCTCTGTCACGCACTAAAACAGCTGCACGAATAAGATGCTGAATTGTTTTATCATAGTTTTTTGTTTGTAGATAAAAATCTGCATTAACCGCCTCGATTTCCCACTTGTTTTTTTGAGGAAATTCCGATTGATTGCGGAGATAGTCAAGTTTTTCTTCTGCTTCTCTTAATTCTGTTAATTCAAGATATGATTTAGCCAACCACATCGAAGCCAGAAAACGTGTAGGTTCTTTTTTATATGTCGCCTCTACAAATTTGAATGTTTCAATCGCTTCAAAATAATCGTGCTTGAAAAACTGTGCCTTACCGTATAACAACCAATTATCATCAATCCACTTCTCAGATTCCGGCTTCTCATTACCTCTCTTATCATACATGGTATGACGGTTAATGCTGGTAGTTGTACGTTTTAAAATATCTTCCAATTGGGGGTAAATAGCTTTTGCTTTTGTCGCATCAGCATATTGAAAAACAGTAAGCACACGGTCATAATGGTCTTCATGAGACAGAGCCAGTTTGTCGAGCGCTTCTTCCAGCTTTAAACCGGCATTGTAATATCCATTATAATGAGCTGATAAATTATGAGCCGTGCGGTTTACAATCGTATCTTTCGTATTGGAACACGACATCCAGCAGGCACAAAAAACCAGCACAAAAAGAAAATAAGGTAAGCGTTTAAATGCGCCTGAAATCATGGAATTTCTATAACTGTAAAACGGCAATAATATTTTGGGAGGAAAGAATGGCAAAGATAGAAAAACGTTTCACTGTTATACAGATGGTTGTATGATAGTGCAATTAGACGGTCAAAATGTTTCCATTTCTAATATTAAACCAGCGTTTTGCAATTGAAATAGGAATATTAAGTTTCTATACTGATCTTGGATCACTTTTTAAGGTGTCATAAATCAGGAAAAATTTACCAATAACAAACAACCTTTAACCAAAAGTAATTTCTTTCATGGCCGGCGGAATAAAAAAAAAATTATTAAAAAATCTTAAAAACCGGTTTCGTCTTGTGATTATGAATGACGAAACACTGGAAGAAAAAGCCTCATTTAATCTTCGTCCTTTAAATGTTTTTGTTACGGTCGGACTAAGCATTATATTGCTCATTACAATAACAACTTTTTTAATTGCTTTTACCGGACTCAGAGAATATATTCCGGGATATGCCGATCTTAATACTCAATGGAGGGTTTATAATCTGCTTTTAAAAACCGATTCGCTTGAACAAAGTCTTAAATCAAGAGATAAATTTATTGGCAATCTCAAAAATGTCATCAATGGAAATGTAGAAGATTCTTCATTAATGATGAGCGGGGAAAAAGAAAAAAAGTATGACACAATACATAAACTATATAAATCTCCCGAAGACTCAGCGCTTCGGCAAATGATAGAAACTCAGGATCAATACTCCCTTTCCGAAGGATCTCTTCGCAATACCATGAATAGTTTTCTTTTTTTCCCACCTGTTAAAGGAACTATTACAAACAGATTCGATCCGGTAAAAAAACATTTTGGAATTGATGTCACTGCCAATGCAAACGAGCCCATTAAAACAACGCTGGACGGCACTGTTGTTATTGCTAATTTCACTTCGGAAACAGGTTATATTATCGGTATTCAACATTCAAACAATCTCTTTTCACTTTATAAACATGCTTCTGCTTTATTAAAAAAAGCAGGTGATTTTGTCAAAGCCGGAGAGGTAATCGCCATAATAGGAAACTCAGGGGAGTTTAGCGAAGGGCCCCATCTTCATTTCGAACTCTGGTTTAATGGCAGTCCGATGAATCCGCAGCAATATATTTCGTTTTAATTCTATCGCTCCTAAAAAAGCTTTCCGTAAATAGTATTTCATCTTAATAAAAAATTATCCTGTACACAGATAAATATCTAATTTTGTTTTCTGTTTTCTAATGAATATTCTTTCACTTTTAAGTAAGCCATTGGCGGCGTACACCGCAAAGCAAACCCATTTTTGGAGTAGAAATGCTGTGCTTATGCAGCAACGCATTTTTCAACAACTCCTACATAGCGGGAAAAATACTTTATTCGGCAGGGATCATTGGATAACGTCTGTTAAGTCTTATGAAGAATACAGAGAACAAATTCCAATTCGAGACTATGAAGCTTTCCGGCCCTACATCGATCGAATTAAAAATGGCGAAGAAAATGTTTTATGGCCCGGTAAGCCTCTCTACCTTTCAAAAACCTCAGGCACAACGTCGGGAATTAAATACATTCCTATAACTCGTGCCTCTATGCCCAACCATATTAATTCAACCAGGAATGCTTTGCTTAGCTATATTAATGAAACAGGAAATTCTTCTTTCCTGAATGGTAAACTCATATTTATTTCCGGCAGTCCTGCACTCGAAACAATAAACGGAATTCCTGTTGGAAGATTGTCGGGGATTGTCAATCATCATGTGCCTTCTTATCTGCGAAGAAATCAATTACCTGCTTATCCAACCAATTGTATTGAAGATTGGGAAACAAAAGTAGATGCCATTGTAAATGAAACCCTCAATGAAAATATGACATTGATAAGCGGAATTCCGCCTTGGGTTCAAATGTATTTCGATAAATTAAATGCCAAAACGGGTAAAAAAATAAAAGAAATTTTCCCTGACTTTAATCTTTTCATTTATGGTGGTGTTAACTATGAACCTTATCGTAAAAAACTGGAAGAAAGCATAGGTAAAAAAGTAGATAGCATAGAATTATATCCTGCCAGCGAAGGATTTATTGCTTATCAGGACAAACAAAACGATCCATCATTACTATTAATGGTTAATGCGGGAATCTTTTTTGAATTTATTCCTTCCAATGAATATTTTAATACAAATCCAACTCGCATTTCATTAAAAGATGTTGAAATAGGAATTAATTATGCCGTAATCATAAATTCAAATGCAGGATTGTGGGGTTATAGTCTTGGCGATACAGTAAAATTTGTTTCTATCAATCCTTATAAAATTCTTGTTACAGGAAGAATAAAACATTTTATCTCCGCTTTCGGTGAACATATTATTGCAGAAGAGGTAGAAAAAGCTCTGATGAAAGCAGCACAGGAACAACATGCAGAGGTTGTTGAATTCACTGTAGCTCCTCAGGTAAATCCGGAAAATGGTTTGCCTTACCATGAATGGTTTATAGAATTTCATAAACAACCCGACGACCTGGAACGCTTTCGACTCGCTATTGATGAAAGTCTGCAAAAACAAAATATTTATTACCGCGATCTTATTTATGGAAATGTTCTTCAACCATTAAAAATTCGCCTGCTTCAAAAAAATGCTTTTATAGGCCATATGCGTACGCTTGGTAAACTTGGCGGACAAAATAAAGTTCCGCGCCTATCAAACGACAGAATATTGGCCGATGAATTATTAAAGTTTGTTGAGAGATAGTCTGTATATCGTTTGCTTTAATAGTCAATAAAATAAAAAATCCCCTGAAATTCGAACTTTATTTTCACTAAAACATTAAACGAAATCATCGGTATTCTATTGCAGAAACACCAAACGATTTCAGTACCTTTACATCCGAATGTCAGACAGAAAAAAAATAGCAATTCTTGGTTCAACAGGCTCCATTGGGACACAAGCACTTGAAGTAATCAGGCAACAAAAAGATTTTTTTGAAGTTGAAGTACTTTCTTCATTTAATAATGCCGCTTTACTTATTCAACAAGCACAGGAATTTTTGCCTAATGCTATTGTAATTGGAGACGAAAGTAAATTAAACTTCGTCCGCGATGCTCTTAGTATTTTGCCTATTAAAGTTTATGCAGGACAAGATGCTCTTGCCGAGATTGTGCAGATGGATACTATCGATATGGTATTAACTGCACTTGTAGGTTATGCCGGACTAAAGCCAACGCTAAATGCCATTCGTTCGGGAAAACATATTGCTCTGGCAAATAAAGAGACGCTTGTTGTGGCAGGAAAACTTGTTACTGAACTGGCAATTAAAAATAAAGTAAATATTTTCCCTATCGATTCAGAACATTCTGCAATTTTTCAATGTCTCGTAGGCGAAATGCATAATCCGATTGAAAAAATTTATCTGACAGCTTCCGGAGGACCCTTTAGAGGAAAAGATAAAAACTATTTAAGTACCGTTAAAAAAGAACAGGCTCTCAAACATCCGAACTGGGAAATGGGTGCAAAAATTACTATTGACTCCGCAACACTTATGAATAAAGGTTTGGAGATGATTGAAGCACGATGGATATTTGGACTTATTCCTGAACAGATAGACGTAATCGTTCATCCGCAAAGTATCATTCATAGTATCGTACAATTTCAAGATGGATCGATGAAAGCTCAGATGGGACTTCCGGATATGAAGCTTCCGATACAATATGCTCTCAGTTATCCCGTTCGATTAAAATCAACATTCCCAAGATTCGATTTTTTGAAATACCCGACATTCACATTCGAAAACCCCGATTCAGGAACTTTTCGTAATCTTGCACTGGCAATCGAAGCAATGAAAAGTGGAGGAAATCTTCCATGCATTGTTAATGCTGCGAATGAAGTAGCTGTAGCTGCATTCCTGAATGACCAGGTTGGGTTTTTAGAAATGAGTGACATTATTTCTGATTGCATGCAAAAAATTTCATTCGTAAAAAATCCAACGTATGAAGATTACGTAGCTACAGATATGGAAACCCGTAAAAAAGCAATGGAATTAATTCCGGCTTAATTTTTAATTTAAACAATTATAAAAAAAAATAAATATAGATGTCAGGATTGATAATGGCTGCTCAGCTTATTCTGGGCCTTTCAATATTAGTAACACTTCACGAATTAGGACATTACCTTGCTGCACGAGCGTTTGGAATAAGGGTTGAAAAATTTTATCTTTTTTTCGATGCCTGGGGTTTTAAATTCTTCAGCATTAAAAGAGGTGATACCGAATATGGCATCGGCTGGCTTCCATTAGGAGGTTATGTTAAAATAGCAGGAATGATTGATGAAAGTATGGATAAAGAGGCTTTAAAATTGCCTCCGCAACCATGGGAATTCCGCTCTAAACCTGCATGGCAAAGACTAATCGTTATGATTGCCGGCGTTACTATGAATGTTCTTTTGGGTATTGCAATTTATACAATGTCTTTATTAAAATACGACAAGGATTATCTTGCAAATGAAGATATAACCGATGGTATTTATGCTTTTGATCTTGGAAAAGAAGTTGGTTTGCAAAGCAATGATCGTATTATTGCTATCGATGGTAAACCGGTTGTTCGTTTTGAAGATGTTCTTTCTTCCAGGGTATTGTTTGGTTCCGATTTAACTGTGGAACGTAATGGCAAAGAAATTCAGGTAATTGTTCCAACTGATTTTTACCGATCTACTATAAAAGTCGGACGTGGAAATTTTATAGGACCTTATCGCGCCAATTTGAAAATTGACAGTGTTGTTCCCGGCTTACCCGCAGAAGCAGCTGGCTTGCAAAAGAATGATCATATTATTCGTTTGAACGGCGAGAGAATTTTTTCTTCTGAAAAATTTAAAAAAACAATAGGAGGTAATAAAGGTAAACCTATCGCTCTGCAAATTCTTCGTGGTTCAGATTCATTGTTGATTCAACCCGTTGTAAATGATTCCGGTTTAATCGGGCTTGTTAATTATTCTGATTTTGGGAATTATACATTAACAAAATATACTGTCGGCAATGCATTAGGCTTTGGTTCTTCCGATGCTTTTGAGGCAATCACAATGAATCTCAAAGGACTCAAACAAATTTTTGTTGGCAAAGAAAAAGCAAGCGATTCGTTGCAAGGGCCTATTGGAATTGCAACAATCTACGGCGGTGTTTGGGACTGGCGCAGATTCTGGAATATAACCGGACTGTTATCTATGATACTTGCTTTCATGAATATTCTTCCTATTCCAGCTCTCGATGGCGGGCATGTTCTTTTCCTGATTATTGAAAGTGTAACTCGTAAAAAATTCTCAGATAAATTTATGGAGCGCGCTCAAGTTGCCGGAATGATTATTTTACTTTCATTAATGGTGTTTACTATTGGTAATGATATTTGGAAGCATATCCTAAACTAATGAAGAGTGTTTTAACATTATTCATTTCTATTTTCGTTTCACATTTTGCAAATTCCTCTTTGCCGGATTCTTCATCAGCCAATGAGCAGGCGTCGGTTCTTGTAATCCCATATATGCCTGCCATGCATCTTTCAGATGCCGATTATGATATTGCAGACGGATCACAAATGGAAATGCCTAAAATGCGTTCAGCATTAAGGCAAGGAATAGTAAAAGCATTAAATAAAAAATTTGCCGAAGTATATAATGTTCAGCATTTAAATAGTGATTTTGTAAATGACGACAATCGTGATATGGACGTTCTTTATCATACCCTGTTATTTGAAGGCGACAGCGTTTATCCATTAAAAAACCCGAAACGCTTTGCAATTAAAGATACTGTTCCTGTAAAAAAAGGAACAAAAAAATTAAAACCCGAATCACAATACATGAATGTAGGAATTTATGATGAAATGCTAATCCCTGACCTTTCAAAAAAATACAATGCCAATTATATTATTTTTCTTAATGAAATAGATATCAAAACTCACTTTGATGATTGTCTTAATCTGGCTTTAAAAATATACCGCCGCGATCTTAAGATTCACTATTCTATTTTTGATAGAGCCGGAAAACAAATTTATGGAGATGTTGCTGTTTCACATTTTGGTTCTAATACAAATGATGTAAATGAAATTATAAATGAAAACTTTCCTGCAATTTCAAATTATATTTTGAACTCTTTTAATAGAGCGACGAAGTAGTTTGTTACTTCAATGAATAAATTCTCGTACCTGTTTCCTCAGAATAATAAACAGGTTCCTTATTTCCCCACTCTGTATTTTCCCAGGTAATTAAATAGTCAATATTCATTTTTTTTAATTCATCCTCCTGAAGAGAAAAATTTAATTCATCATCAAGTTGTCCGTAGTAACGGCACTTAAGGATTTGTGCCACTTGAAGCGAACGGGTATAGGGATCTCTGTCCTTTCCAACAATTTTTAGTGATGCCACATTTCCGCTTAACATATTTGTTGACTTTATGTCTTCAATTACGTTATGCAATTCAATATCTGAACGATAAAAAATTCGCATTGTTGTTACAGGATGCTTCATTGCATTAAATAGCCAGAGTGCCGGATAATCACTATCCGTGGAAAATAAAATTTCTTTTACAGGTCTTTTAACTGCCAAAAGTAAAACGGAAAGAAAAAAAATAGAAGCAATAAATTTAAATCCCTTCTTAATAAAGATGCTTTGAATAAAATATACAGACAATATCAGCATCAATAAATTATTTATCCATGTGTACCTTGAGTGAACTAAAATGAGAGAATATCCACCATATAAAAGGAGAATAAATAATAATAAAATCAATACCCATTTTTCTTTAAATAATTCACGGAAACCGTTTACAATAATAAAAAGTAAAAGCAGAAGCAAAAAAACAATTCCTGTCTGATGAGAAAAATCAAAATAGTAAATAGATAATAAATTTCTCTTGACAATTTTTAAATAATCAGAAGTAGAATTAAAAAGTGTTACTTTTTCATTGCTTACATATTCGCCGGGAGACTCCCAGGCTGAATAGGAATGTTCAAGTGGAGCAAACAATCCTTTGTTTAAAACCGGTAGACTCGCGGGCCGACCCGGTAATGGAGCTGCTTCACGGCTCATATTAAATCTGGCTGCTTCACTAATCGTAAAATGATTATAATGAAAACTCAGAGTCATTATCCATATAAAACTAACCAGAAAAAAAACTCCATAGAGTCTAACTACATTTTTCCATTCTGTTTTAATTCTATCATTTTTCTTTATTTCGAAAAAAATAATTATCGAAATGAATACAATAAAAAATGGGAAACCAAATGCTTTTGTTAAATATAATAAACCTCCCGTTAATCCTGTTTGAATTGCAAGTGATTTATTGGTAAAAATACTTCCTGAAAGTAAAAGATTAATAAGCTTAAATAGTAGGCTCATAAATAATAAATCGGGTGTACAGTTTAATAATGAATAATCAAGAAGAAATGGAATGATAGAGAGCCCCAAAATATTTTTCGTGGTCTTATTGAGTGTGGTCTTATCTAAAAGAGTTACCCATTGCCATAATGTTAATAAGCCAATTAATACCTGAAGACTTTTGAATGCAAGAAGCTGGTCAGTGAAAAACATCAATGGAATAGTGAGAAGCCAACTAATCATTGGGCTCCAGTATCCATTTACAGTATATTCCCAATCGCCCGAAAGATATTTAGTTGCAATCGCTAAATATTGAAATGTATCCGGATTGTCGGCATACCATCTAATATAAGGGAAGATAATAGCCGCAGCAAAAAGGTAAAAAATGCATGAAAACAGATAGCGCTTCTTCAAAAAAGTGTTTTAAATATCACGGCAATTTATTGTTTTGGCGTCTATAATGAAAGAAAATGTACTGCTATTATTCCTGGTTAACTTTTTGAAAAATCTTGACTACCTTTGCAGCCGAAAAATAAATCAATGAAAACAGATACAATCAATCTAAAAGATTACGGCATTACCGGAGTTCTCGAAACTCTTGGAATAAAAAAGATAAACAGCGGTGCCACTACCGGTACCGAGTGGTTTGATACAAAAGGCGAAAGTATAGATTCCTATTCTCCTGCCGATGGACAATTGATTGCATCAGTAAAACAAGCTACGGCTGAGGATTATGAAAAAATTATTCTGAAAGCGGAAATTGCTTTTAAAACCTGGAGAATGATTCCTGCTCCTAAAAGAGGAGAAATCGTTCGGCAAATGGGCGATCAGCTTCGAAAATATAAAGATCCCCTTGGAAAACTTGTTTCCTATGAAATGGGTAAAATATATCAGGAAGGTTTGGGAGAAGTGCAGGAAATGATTGACATCTGCGACTTTGCTGTTGGCCTTTCGCGCCAGCTTCACGGATTCACCATGCACAGCGAACGCCCTCGCCACAGAATGTATGAACAATATCATCCTCTTGGAATTATCGGAGTAATTTCTGCTTTTAATTTCCCTGTTGCCGTTTGGGCATGGAATGCAATGCTTGCTCTTGTATGTGGTGATGTTGTTGTTTGGAAACCCAGTTCGAAAGTTATGCTAAGTTCTATTGCCGTACATAAAATTATGGCAGATGTTCTTAAGAAAAACAATGTTCCCGAAGGCGTTATAAACCTTGCCGCCGGCGGATCAAAATATATTGGCGATAATTTCCTTGCCGATAAACGAGTGCCATTAATTTCTGCAACAGGTTCAACAAGAGTAGGAAAAAAAGTCGGAGCTATCGTTGGAGAACGTCTTGGCAGAAGTCTATTAGAGCTTGGCGGAAACAATGCTATTATCATCACCGAAAATGCTGACCTCGATATGGCATTGCGTGCAGTTCTTTTTGGTGCTGTTGGTACAGCCGGCCAGCGTTGCACTTCAACACGAAGACTCATTATTCATGAATCTGTTTATGAAAATTTTAAAAACAAACTTGTTAATGCATACCAACACATACGAATCGGTCATCCGCTCGATGAAAAAACTCTTGTTGGACCATTGATTGACAAGGGTGCTGTAAAAGATTTCTTTAATGCAATTGATCGCGTTAAAAAAGAAGGTGGAAAAATTATTTATGGCGGTGAAGAAATGAAAGGCGATGGTTATGAAAGCGGATGTTATGTAAAACCATGCATTGCCGAAGTTCAAAAAAATCTCGACATCGTTTGCGATGAAACATTTGCGCCTCTTCTTTATTTATCTAAATATAAAACAATGGAAGAAGCCATTGCTCTTCATAACGGTGTACCGCAAGGTTTATCATCTGCAATCTTTTCCCGCAATATGCTGGAGACAGAACGCTTTCTTTCACACGAAGGAAGTGATTGTGGAATAGCTAATGTAAATATAGGAACATCAGGCGCAGAAATTGGCGGTGCTTTTGGCGGCGAAAAAGAAACAGGTGGAGGAAGAGAATCCGGAAGCGATGCGTGGAAAATATACATGCGCCGTCAAACAAATACAATTAATTTTAGTACCGAAATGCCATTAGCGCAGGGGATAAAATTTGATGTGGGAGAATAAATATTTCGTTAAGAGTTCGCTAAGATTTTATTACTTTACAGTATGTCAACATCCTCGACACTATTTTTTCGCTTTTATTTAAAAGTCATTTTATGCCTTGTGCTTCTTCCGTTATCTGTTTTTTCAAAAACAAATGTCAAACCTAAACCAGGCAACTGGGTGGGCATATTACAATTAAATGATACGGTTGAATTGCCGGTTATTTTTATGTTTGAAGCGGGTAAGATTATATTCGTTAATGGTGAAGAAAAAATAATTGCAGACGAAATAACATTTGAAAAAGATTCCATATTTATTCGTATGCCGGTTTTTGATTCTGAATTTCGTTGCCGGTTTTCAAAAAATAGCTTGACCGGTTTTTTTTATAACCATGCACGTAAAAACAAAAACATAATTCCGTTTCAAGCGCATTATGGTTTATCAATTAGTAATCTTGCTAAACCAAATGCTCCTTCTTTAAATATTACAGGTAAATATCACATAATTTTTGATGATGAAGATCCCAATTCGAAAGATGCTGTAGGTGTATTTACTCAAAATGGAATTAATCTGTCTGGAACGTTTCTAACAACCACCGGTGATTACCGCTTTCTTTTCGGAGAAATAGTTGGTGGTAAAATTTCATTATCCGCTTTTGATGGATCTCATTTATTTCTATTTAAAGCTATCGTTAAAGGCGACTCTTTAATTAATGGAGATTTTTTTTCAGGACAACACTACCATGGAACATGGCATGGATGGAAAGAAGGAAATGCAAAACTTTTGCCGGCCGACTCTTTAACTTTTCTCAATCCCGGTTTTGATAAATTCGATTTTACTTTCCTTGATGAAAATGGAAAAAATATTTCTTTGACTGATGAGCGCTTTAAAAATAAAAGCGTAATTATTCAACTAATGGGATCGTGGTGTCCTAATTGTATGGATGAGACAAAATTTCTTTCCAATTGGTACAATAAGAATCGTAATAACAATATTGAAGTTGTTGCGCTAGCTTACGAACGTTTTTTAGATACTACAATTGTTAATAATAACATCCGGCGATTAAAAAAAAGATTCGATATTAATTATCCGGTTTTGTTTGCCGGCTCGTCCGATAAAAAAGAAGCCGCACTTACATTACCCATGCTAAACCGGGTTTTTGCTTTTCCAACAACAATCTTTTTGAATAAAGAAAAAAGGGTGGTAAAAATTCATACCGGATTTAGCGGGCCGGCAACTGGAGAAGAATATGTAAAATTTATTGAATGGTTTGAAAATATCGTTAATAAACTTGAATAACATTTTTACACCTCTACAATTATTTAAAGAGAAAAAATTCCGGTCGTATTATTGCTTCAGAAATTATTCTTTTTTATGCTTCCACCTCCGGTGCGTCCAAAGCCAATAAGCCGGATCTTTACGAATAATGGATTCATTAATCATCGCACATTTCTCTGTAATAAAAAATGATTTTTCAGAAGCTGGTGAATCAGATACAGGAATATATTCAATTCGATAATGTCCTCTTTTAATACGCGTGATCGCTCCATAGAGGATAGGATAGTTATACTTTACAGCATATCTCTCCGCACCCGTTAACATACAAGTCGGTTGGTTAAGAAATTTCATCCAATGTCCTTTCTTTGGGTCTGACGGACTCTGATCATTTATAAATCCATATGCGCACAATTGATTTTGATGACTCTCAAAAAAATCGGCTACTTCCCGCGTCGACATTAATTCCATTCCAAAACGAGCACGGGTTTGTCGTAATTTTTTATCAAAGAATTTACTCGACAATCGCTGATAAATTCCCGTCCCTTTATGTTTGCTGTGTGAGGTTAGTGTCACAGCCGGCCATTCCCAATTTGCATAATGACCTGTTACTAGAATAAGGCTTTTTCCTTTTGTGAAGTATTCATCCAATAATTCCGGATTGACTAATTGAATACGACTTTCAATTGCATTTTGTGAAGCGGAAAATAATTTAATGGTTTCGACCAAAACGTCACAAAAATGACGATAGAATTCCTTTTCAATTTTTCTGATTTCCGCTTCAGGTTTTTCGGGAAACGAGCTCCTAAGATTTTGAAGAACAACTTTTCTTCTGTATGGAAAAATATAGTAAAAAATAAAAAACAGAATATCAGACAATCCATAGAGTAATGGAAAAGGAAGCCATGATATCGGAAGAATAATTATATAAAAAAGTAATGCAGAAATAATGTCGGTCATGTGGCGGCGAATGTAGAAAGATTTTTCGGAACTTTATGAGTGGAATCAAGAGCCAAGAATCAATTCTGATAGTTCTCGGAAAATATGGAGAAATTTATTGAACTAATTTTTAATATTAGTACAAAATAAATATTGTCTAAAAAAGTATATTATTTCATAAACCCCATTTTTCTTGCCCGATACCAGATACTCGATACCCGATACCCGATACCTCCTTTCCTATGTTAAAAATCATTCGTATCATTATGGTAACAAAAATATTAATACTCGAAATCTATGTATAGAAAACTAATTTTTCAACTATCGCTTTTTGGTATAGCGATGGGGTTTGCAACAATTTCTCTGATTCCTCAAAATGTTGAACCATTTTTCTGGCTTATCATTTTTATTTTCTGCGCATACATGATTGCCAAACATTGTTCAGGTAAATTTTTTATGCATGGTTTTATAGTAAGTGTTGTAAATAGCATTTGGATAACAGCCATACATATTTTATTTTTTCAGACATACATGGCCAACCATCCGGATCAATTATCAATGATGGCCGAATTGCCAATGCCGTATTCTCCTCATATTATAATGCTTCTTTCAGGGCTTCCGTTCGGAATTTTATTTGGTTTAGTACTGGGACTATTTTCTTTTATAGCTTCAAAGATTGTTAAAAGAAAGCAAGAACATGTAAAAAAATAATTATGACAAAAACTATAACACAAAAAGTTGTTTTTAAAAATACAACTACAAAAGCACTTTATGAGTTGTACATGGACACCAAAAAACATACAATTGCCACTGGCGCTCCCGCTAAATTCTCCGATAAAATTGGTGGAAAATATTCAGCTCATGGAGGATATATTACCGGCAAAAATTTACACCTTGAAAAAAATAAAATGATCGTTCAAACATGGAGAGCAATGGGCTGGGAAACTGATGATGTTGATTCTATTTTTATTATTAATCTGAGCCAAAAAGGGGGAAATGTTATTCTCGAAATGGTTCATGCATTAGTTCCTGAAAAACATGCGGACAGTCTTAAAAAAGGTTGGAATGCTCATTACTGGAAACCCTGGAAACAATACTTATTAGGAAAACCAATCGCAGCTTCTCCGGCGATGTAAATGTTCCTATTTAGCTATTAATTTAAAAAAATAATCTAATCCTCAAAAAATTCAATTCTTCTTGATACTTATTTAATGTCAAGCTTTTTAATTCTTAGAAGAATTAAAAATAATTTTTCCACTGTTTAAATTAATATAAGTAAGTCCCTTTTTATCTATTGCTTTGGCAATAGTAGATGAAATAAATTCTATCTTATCGTAAAGACAAGGAATTAGCAAAATTCCCTCTTTATTAAGCAAACCATATTTATTATTGCTTCGAACTAATATCGCATATTCCAGCACTTTTATGTCTTCGTACGTTGGTGGTATGAATTCTTTTCCTGTTGTATCAATTAATCCAGTTAATTTATTCTGTTTAAAAATAGCAAATCCTTCATCGAATGTTTCTACAAACTCAAATCTGCATGGGATCTTTATTTTTCCATTACTATCAGCATAACCCCACTTTTTCTTTTTCTTAATGGGGAAAAAACCGCCTGATGGGTGCGAGTAATCTTCATATCCGGAAAAAGAAATTACTTTCCCTGTTGTGTCAATTAGTACAGATTTGTTTTTTTGTTTCAACAAAGAATAGCCTCCTTGAAATTGGCCGGTATTAAGCATCACGGATGAATAAAAATATTTAATGGGAATCATCAATTCACCTTGTTCATTTACATACCCACATTTTCCGTTTATTGCAACAAGTGCCCGATGATTTTGGAATTCTCCTATATCATCGTAAATAAATGGAAGAATCGTATCACCGTTTACATTTAGTATTCCCCATGATTCATTTTCAGATAACGCTTTGAGTAATCCATTTTGGATAAAATTAAGATCGGCAAATTTTAGTTCAACTTTAAAATCACCCACTTCGTTTATAAGTCCATACTTTTCATTTTTATTGACAACAGCATAACCATTTATAAAATCTCCAGCCAAATCAAAAATAAATTCAGTTACTTTTTCTCCATTTTTATGAAGGTATCCTGACTTTTCATTTTTAACAGCCATAAAAATATCATCTGTTGCTTCTGATAATTCCTGATATCGTGGCTGAATTAAAAATTTACCATTCTTGTCAATTAAGCCATAAAGCGTATCCTTTTTTATTATAGCACTTTCATTATGAAATGCTTCAGCATCCTGAAATTGAAATTCAATTATTGTCTTCCCTGCTTTATCAATATATCCATATTTCCCTTTTTTTGAAACAGCGGCCAAGCCATCAGAAAAAAGAGCGGCTTCTTCGAAAGAAGGTTTAATCATTAAGTCGCCAAGCTCATTAATATATCCCCATTTATCTTTCTCTTTAAAAGGAAGAAAAAAATAATTCTGTAATTGAAAATCATTTGTTAATTCTTCAGGAAATGGATAGTCGGGAAATTCGGATTTAAATTTATCAAACGATTGCGGTGTATATTCTTTCACAGATAGTTTATAAATTTCATGCCATGCCTCAGCAGAAAAGCGTGTGTTCTTATATTTTCTTACATAGAAAATATATTGTGACACTATTTTATCCGGGACACTTAATGTGTATATCATTTTCTCTGCAGTAGAACAGTAGGGATTCTCAGGGAAATTGGACATAAAGTGTTCATAGGATTCGATGGAACTATCCGAGGTGTTTTCAATATAAATTAACTCCTCGTATTTACTTAATGCTTTCCGGTATTGAGCAGAGTGGGGATATAATGAAAGAAATTCTTTAAATGCATTAGACTTATTTTGAACCTGAGCATCTCTAAATGCAGCCGAGTCGCGTAAAGCTATGAATTCAGAAATACGGGAACACGTTGCAAAATTTTGAATATAGTGATTGTAAACTTCAACCGAATTATTTTGTTGGGATTTTTTAAATGCATCATTACAGATATAATCATTCAAAATATGAATAGAACTGTCGGTCACATTAAATTGTATGTAATTCTTTTTGGTTTTTTCTTTAAGATTTTTAAAAACAGAGTCTGAAAACAAAATATATTTTCTTGCCGAATCTGTATTGTAAAATGGATTTTTTTCAATTGAATAAATTTTACTTAATCCATATGCTGCGGCGGCAGGTTCATCTTCGAGAGTTTTTTCAAAATATTCCTTTGCAGCGAAATAATCAAAGACCTTCAGTTTCTCAAACCCTTTTTCGAGTTTATCGGCATGCGATTTAAAGCAAATAAGTAATAATATAAAAAGTAAAAATCTTTTAATGATTTTCATTTATCAAATGTAATAAAGCTATTGTGATTCTTCAATTTAATTAGAACCCAAAGAAATATAAAATATATTTTAATATTAATTTTCTCTTCCTTCTTTTTATTTCCTATAAAAACTTTTTTTATGGCAATAATTTTACTTTGTATTTTTCCGCCATTTTATTTATCTGGTCCACTGAAATACCATGTACATTCACACCTGAATGATAATTTTCTGTCGTTAAAACAAAAATTTGATAATTATTTTCCTTTGCCAATTTAAAATATGGCTCCATTTCCCAATCAAGAGTAAACGTGTTATCTACAAAAATTTTTTCTGTTTTGTTTTGAATTTCTTTCAATACATTTTTCTTACACTCATCATAAGCAAGATGATTTTTGAGGTGATCAAAATTATAGTTTCCATTTTCGTCAGTAAAGTAATCATCTACGGAATAAACAGGGTGTTTTCCATTTTCGCTTAATAAAAGCGCCAAGGAACTCTTGCCGCTACCGGGCAAGCCGCGAATTAATATAATTGAGTTTTTCTTTTGTTTGTCAGTGTTCATTTATAATGTTTTATTCTAAATATTATGCTAATTTGCAGATAGTTTTTCAATTATAAACAATTATGAAAATTACAGTAATTATCAGTTCCGTCAGAGAGAACCGACTGGCAGATAGTGTCCTCAAAAAATTCAAAGAATTAGTAGGTGACCGATTCAATTACTCTCTCGTTGACCTTTTGGAATACAAGCTTCCTTTACTTAATAAAAGATATTTTGAAATGAAAGAGCCCGAAGCACCTTTCAGGAAATTGCATGATTTATTTACAGATTCAGACGGCTTTATTATCATTACTGCTGAATACAATCATGGAATTCCACCTGCTTTGAAAAATATGCTTGACCATTTTGGGAGTGAATTCAATTTTAAATCGTGCGGAATTATTTCATACTCTGATGGCCCCATTGGTGGCGCCCGTTCAACAGAACAATTAAGGCTTGTATGTGCAACTCTTGGCATGCCACCAATTCCTATTTCACCGGCATGGGGTCTGGCAAATAAAGCGGAGGCGCCGGAAGGACAATCTTTCCTGAAAAATTTTGATAAAACTTTTAATCGCTTTATTGAACAATTTGAATGGTACACGCAAGCTTATATTTCTCAAAGAAAAATAAAAGATCTTTGAACATTTTATTTTTTAAATTGTTCTAATAATATTATTTCAATTTTAAACTGTCTCTTTGCGCATTGCGGAAAAACTTATCAGAATTTTCTTCTCTTCTTCACTAAGGTTTTTTGGAACACGTAAAATCATTTTAACATATGCATCGCCACTATTTTCGGGATTCTCGAATATGGGCATTCCCATGCCTTTTAATCTAAAAATTTTATTGCTATCGGTTCCTTCGGGAATTTCCATCGAAATAGTTTTATCAAATCCTTTTACTGAAACCTTTCCTCCTAAAGTCGCAGTGATAACATTTAATGAATGATCAAAATATAAATCATCGCCCTTTCGATCGAAAACTGGATCCTTTCTTAACTTGACCGTAATCAGAAGATCGCCATTATCTCCGCCTCCAATTCCCGATGATCCTTTTCCTTTCATTCGGAGAATTTGTCCGTCCCTTATTCCTGGTTTTACTTTCAGATTAACTTTTTGTCCGTCCAATAAAATTTGTTTTGTTGTTCCATAAAAAACATCATGAAGAGTAAGTTCCATTTCAGCATTAAGATCCCCTCCCGGCCTTGATCGCTGTTGCCGTTGTCCCTGATTAAAACCCGAAAAACTGCTGCCAAAAAATGATTCAAAAAAATCTGAAAACTCACTACCCTGATTAAAATCCTGTTGACGCGATCCGCTATATCTTCTTTGCCCTGCAAATTGATCACCTTGTTGTTGATATTGTTTCCAATTACTTCCGAGTTCGTCATATTTCTTGCGCTTTTCAACATCGCCTAAAACTTCATTCGCTTCATTTATTTCTTTAAACTTTTCTTCTGCTTTTTTATCACCGGGGTTTTTATCGGGATGATATTTAATGGCAAGTTTCCGAAATGCTTTCTTCACTTCATCTTGTGTTGCACTTTTGGAAATCCCCAGAACTTTATAATAATCTTTATAATCCATAAATAATTATTTTATTGTAAAATTAAGATAATCTTTACTTGATGACTACAATTAATATCTTTGACACAAAATTAATTTTCTGTAATAATAATATAAAAAAATTCCCTTCCTTTTAATGGAAAACCGACCACCACAACTAGATCGAAGTTTGTCGCTTTTGCAGGCTACTTCGGTTAATATGATAGATATGGTTGGAATCGGTCCTTTTATCGTATTGCCAATGGTAATAAAGATAATGGGAGGTCCGCAATTTATTTTTGCCTGGATTGCCGGTGCTATTTTATCATTAATTGACGGTATGATCTGGTCTGAACTTGGTGCTGCCTATCCAAAAGCAGGTGGTAGTTATAATTTTCTGAAAGAAGCTTATGGAAAAAAATGGGGGAAATTACTCTCCTTCCTTTTTGTGTGGCAAACACTTTTACTCGCTCCTTTAGTAGCCGCTAGCGGGGCTATTGGTTTTTCACAGTATTGCACTTATCTGTATCCATTTTCTGCCCTTCAACAAAAAATTATTTCCGGTTTATTAATTATTTTATTGGTCTTCCTGCTTTATAGAAAAATACACACCATTGGCAATATCAGTACAGTATTGTGGTTGGCGGTTTTGATAACACTTGGTTGGATAATATATGGAGGCCTGACTCATCACTCTATTAATAATAATTGGTTGCCTGATGGAAATAGTTTTTCCGCTCAATTATTTTTTGTCGCTCTCGGACAAGCAACCGTTAAAACAATTTATAGTTATTTAGGATATTATAATGTTTGTCACCTCGGCGGAGAAATTAAAAACCCTGAAAAAAATATTCCACGCAGTATTTTTATTTCTGTGATTGGCATTTCTATATTATATCTCGCAATGAATGTTAGTGTTGTAAGTGTAGTTCCTTGGCAAGAAGCACAAAATTCAACTTTTATTGTAAGCACTTTTATAGAAAAAATTTACGGAAACAATGCTGCAATACTTGCAACAGCACTTGTTCTCATTGTTGCTTTTGCCTCTTTGTTTGCCGTATTACTCGGCTACTCAAGAATTCCTTATGCTGCAGCCGTTGATGGAAGTTTTTTTCGTGTATTTGCAAAATTGCATCCGACAAAACATTTCCCTTATGTTTCACTTCTTTTTCTCGGAAGCCTTGCTTTTATCTTTAGTCTTCTGTTTAAATTAAGTATGGTAATCAGTGCTATTCTTGCCATGAGAATTTTGGTACAGTTTATCGGACAAGCAATTGGTTTAGTGCTGTTGCGAAAAAGAAATGGAACTAATAACCTTCCTTTTAAAATGATGTTTTATCCCTTGCCTGTAATTATTGCAATCATAATCTGGTTATTTATTTTTATAAGTACCGGTAAAGAAATGGCTTTCTATGCAACAGGAATTATTTCTGCAGGAGTTTTAGTATATTATATTTTAAACCGATTTAATAAATTTGACCAATCACAAACAAAAATTAAACAATAAAAATTTTATAAGAAGTAAAATTAAACAATAATGAAAAATAAAATAGTTTTTACTGTCTTTTTTCTTTCTTCATTTTACCTGAATGCTCAGATAAATGATATTCCCCCGCGAGTATTAATTGTTACGGCTCATCCCGATGATGAATCTGGTTTCGCCGCAACTGTATATAAAATCACTCATGAGCTTTTAGGTGTAGTTGATCTTGCCGTTATTACCAATGGAGAAGCCGGCTATAAATATTCTCTTCTTGCAGAACCTTATTACAATATTAAACTTACCGATGAAGCAACAGGCCGCAAGTATCTTCCTACCATTCGAAAGAAAGAATTAATGGCCGCAGGAAATATTTTAGGAATTAGTAATTACTTTTTTTTCGATCAACAGGATAATCACTATACAATTGATGTTGATACTGTTCTTAAAGATGTCTGGAATGTTCTTCTTATAAAAAAACGGTTACATGATATTATCGAAAACGGTAAATATGATTTTATTTTTTGCCTTCTTCCAACAGAAGAAACACATGGCCATCATAAAGGAGCAACTATACTTGCTTTACAAACTGTTAGTGAATTGAATTTGAAAAAACCTGTTGTTTTGGGTGCTTCAACTTCCGGTAAAACCGATACATCATCTATTGTATTTCACGGACTTAAAAATTTTCCATTAACTAATATCACAGATAGTAGTCCGATTAACAGTGTTGACCGAAATGTTTCCTTTGGTTTTAAAAATCAGCTTACCTATAAAATAATTGTAAACTGGGAAATTGCTGAACATAAATCACAAGGCTCCATGCAAACATTTATGAATCGTGGTGATTTTGAAAATTTTTGGTATTTCGATATGAATGGAAATTCAGGAAGAGAAAAAGTAATAAAATTATTCGAAAAACTGAATCAATCAGTCTTTAAATAATTTCATTGCTGGTATTAAAAAAAACTGCAACAGCAAAGCAATAAACTTTGCTGTTGTAGGAATTTAAATTAATTAGTCAATTGCTTCTCCATCCAATTATTCATTTTTCTTTCAAATACATCTAATGGCAAACAACCATCTTTTAAAACCTCGTCATGAAAATTTTTGATGTTAAATTTATTTCCTAGTTTTTGTTCTGCTCTTTTTCTGATTTCAATGATTTTTAACTGGCCGATTTTATAGGCGAGAGCTTGTCCGGGAATGGCCATGTAGCGTTCTATTTCAGCGGTAATATCTGATTCGCTTTCTGCTTCATTGTCGAGCGAAAATTTTATTGCTTGTTCACGCGTCCAGCCTTTTGTGTGAATGCCAACATCTACAACCAGGCGAATGGCCCGATGCATTTCTTCGCTAAGACTTCCAAAATATTGATATGGGTCTGTATATAATCCTAATTCTTTTCCTAATGATTCTGTATACAAAGCCCATCCTTCTCCATAAGCTCCAAACCAACCAAAGCGTCTGAATTTTGGTAACGAATCATTTTCTTGTTGAATAGATGTCTGGTAATGATGGCCCGGAATTGCTTCGTGTAGAAAAAGATCTTCCATTCCCACTACATTAAATTTCTTTGCATCTAATACAGGCACATAAAATATTCCCGGCCTAGAACCATCGGGTGCTGACTGACTGTACTCTGCACTTGCAGATGCTTCCCTAAACTCTTCTGTTTGTCTGACTTCAAATTTTGCTTTTGGAACGAGGTTAAATAATTCACTCAGTTTCGGCTTCATCTTTTCCTCAATCAATCTATATGCACTTATAACCTCGCTATCTGTTTTGAAAGGCATAAATTTTTTGTCAGTATGTATGAAATGGAAAAAAGATTTCAGATCACCATTATAGCCGGTTTCTTTCATTACTTTTTCCATCTCAGCGCGTAAACGTGCAACTTCCTTTTGCCCAATTTCAAAAATCTCATCCGGTGTTAGATTTGTGGTTGTCCAAACCTTTGCCTGATAAGCATAATATTCTTTCCCATTAGGAATTTCAGAAATACCTGCTGTTGTCCGGCAATTAGGAATATATTCTTTTGATATAAAATCTAAAAGTCTTTGGTAAGCCGGTACAATTTTATCTGTTATTGCTTTTTTGTATGATTCGGTAAATTTTGTTTTTTCTTCCGAACTGAAAGATGAAGGAATATTTTTTATCGGACCAAAGAATACGCTTTTTTCAGGGTCGGTTACAATAATTCCTTTTAATTGTGGAAGAACTCTTTCCATCAATATTGCGGGTTGAACCATTTTTTCTTTTACTCCTCTTCTCATATTTGCAATAGAGGTATCTACATATAAAGAAAAATCATCAATTCGCTTTAGAAAATCATCATAATCTTTAACCGATTTAAACGGTTGGTTACCGCTTCCGGATCCCAACAAAGGAAAAGTCAGATGCATTCCCCAGAATTGATTTACCGGCATCAGATTATCCTTAAATGACAATCCTTCCAATTGTATTTGCATTTCGCGCTTAAAAACATCATAGCTTAAAACATCCTGACCAATAAGTTTAGAACTATCGATTTGTAAAATCTCATCGAGATATTTTTTATAAAACCCATTTAGCTTTTCACGAAATGAATCGCTGATATCAACGGGTAAAGTGTCATTATATCTATTGTCTGCTATAGCAGTTGCTTCGAGAGGAAAATATTGAAGCTTTTCTTCGTAATAAGAATCCAATATTTCTTTTATGTTTTTCATCTCTGTTGGCTTCTCTTTTTCAGGGTTGTTTTTACATGCTGTAAATAACACAAACAATAATATCCAGTAATTGTATTTCATAATTTAGTATAATTGATTTGCTGTTTTATTTAATTTCTGCTAAATTAAAAGAAAAAATAAAATGGTATTCGAAAAAGAATTGTTATTTTATATTTCACTTAATCACGGAAACATTACCTAAATAAGTATGTTTATGGTCATGTTGATCTATTAATACAATACGATAAACAAAAACATCATTTTGTACAACTTCAGATTTCAATCTGCCATCCCATGGTCTTTCATAGTTATCAGTGGTATAAATTAACTCACCCCAGCGATTATAAATATTCATCAGATAATTTTTTATTGATACTCCATATCCCTTGAATGAGTCGTTAACACCGTCGCCGTTTGGTGTAAATGAATTCGGTACATAAAAAGAAAATGAGTCTTCTACTCTTACTATACCTTTCACGGTATCGGTACATCCGTTTACAGAAGTTAACATTAAAGTGATTAAATAATTTCCTGTGTCAGAATAAGTATGACTCGGGCTCCATACGTTTGATGTATCATTATCTCCGAAATTCCAGATATAAGATACAGCATTAGAAGAATAGTTTTGAAATTGAAATACGGGTAAAACAATATCCGCTAAATCCGGATTTGTCGCAAACTGACCTACCGGCTTGCTATAAACCGAAATAATTGAATTGTATGAAGTATCAACCGAACAACCATTTTTATTAACTGCCGTAAGTGAAACTGTATATTCTCCTGCGTGTTGGAAAACGTGTACAGCATTGCTTGAAGCATCTACAACTCCATCTCCAAAATTCCAATAATACGAATTTGTATTTCCAATACTAATGTTTTTAAAAGGTACTGTTAATGGCTCACAGCCACTCGTAATTATAGGATAAAAATTTGAGATCGGCATTTCATAAACAGAAACACTATCAACAAATGAAGATGCCGGACATCCATTATAATCTCCGGTTAGTATTATTGGAAACGTTCCAACAGTAGAATACGTTAATGAAACAACGGATTGATTGGACGATGCAATGTTTGCTTCAGGGGAAAATGACCAGGAGTAATTCATACCCGTCTGAATATTCGCTAAAGCAGAAATTAAAAAGCTATTGCCTCTTAAACACTGTGCAGCCGGTTTTTGAAAATTAATAATAGGAATAGGATATGTTGAAACTGAAACTGTATCTGTATTTTTACAACCTATTGAATTCGTTGTAGACAGAATGAATAAATTTTGAATACTCTCTGAAGTATTATTTATTGTTGTCGTTGTTGGATTGCTAATCGAAGAATTTGAAAGATTTGCCGAAGGTGTCCATTCGTATGTTTCGCCGGCAGCTGAAGTGCTTCCAATGGTAACCGGTGTCCCGGAACATGCTGTTTGATCATTTCCTGCAAAGACAATTGGCAGTGGATTAATTACAGCACTTAAAAATGTTGGCGGCGACAAACAACCATTTTCATTTACAGAAAGTGAAACAGAAATTACTCCGGTCGAATTCCAAACAACGGAATAAGGACCCGCTCCTGAACCGGAAACTATGGTACCTCCATTAAACGACCAATTATAATTTGCAGAAGATGATGCTGTCCCTGTATAATTCATCAACACAGGTGTATTTGCGCAAACCGTGTTACCAATAATAAAATCTGAAGTTGGGTTGTCAAAAACTTTTACATCAATAAAAGATTGTGAAACGCATCCATTATCATTTACTTCAACCTGAACCTGATTATTTCCTGCACTATTCCATTGAAGTGTATAGGGACCCGAACCTGATCCGGAAATCACTGTGGCATTTCCAAAATACCAATTAAATATTGAACCGCTTCCTGTATTACCTGTAAATGTAACGTTGCTTGTTTGCCCCAAACAAATGTTTGGTGCCGGAGAAATTGAAACTACAGGTATTCCTGTTACTCTTAAAGGCATACTTGCTTGTGGCGAGGTGCAACCATTTTCTGCTACCGTCAATGAAAGTAAATAATTTCTTGCATTTTTCCAGCTCACAGTATAAGGACCTTGACCTGTACCTGCACTTACAATACCACCGTCAAAATTCCAATTATAGTTAGCAGTGGGACTTGCGCTTCCGGTATAACTAACATTTACCGGTTCATTTGCACATGTTGTAGATGCAACAATAAAATTAGCTGTGGGAATAGGATTGATTTCAACATCTATTTGTGATGTATCACTACAACCATTTTCACTCACTATCAATGATACCCTGTCGTTGCCGGACCCATTCCATCTGATGTTATAGGGCCCGCTCCCAGAGCCCGAAAGTAATGTAGCATTACCAAAATTCCATGCATAAGAAGCTCCCGATCCTGCCGTTCCATCAAAATTTATGTTGTGTGATTCTCCACTACATAATTGTGGCAAAGGTGTTATGGAAGAAAAGGGAATCTCAAATATATTAACCGGCATGCTCACTGTTGAAGAACAAGTGCCTTCTAATACAGTAAGCTCAACAGAAGATATTCCCACACCATTCCAGGAAACATTATAAGGTCCCATTCCGGAACCGGATAAAACATTTCCATTATTGAAATTCCAAATGTATTGAGCGTTTGGAGAAGAGTATCCTGTATAAGTAATTGTCGCCGGTTGATTTACGCATGCTTTGCTAACAGTGAATGTTGCGGGAGCGCATTGTGTAATTACAACCTGGTGTGAAACCTGTGTTTCGCATCCATTTGGGAACGTCGCTGTTAAAGTCACCGTATAGGTTCCACCATTTGTATAAGCGTGTTGTGGATTACGTGAATTTGTTGTTGGACTTCCATCACCGAAATCCCAGGTCAAAACACTGCCGGGTAGTGCTGTGTTTAAAAAATTTATTGGTGTGTTAACCAAAATAAAATTGTTTGGTGAGAACGTAAATTCGGGCGCAAGTGCAGGTAGAACTTCTACAACAAAATTATTGATAGTGGTTGCTGCCGGTGTTCCATTATCAGTGGCGGTAACAGATATAGTGTGAAAACCAAGATTAGACGTTTGCCCGACAATTTCAAGAACTAATTTTGCCGCATTTCCGGGTGTGTTTGAAAGCACCGTAACTCCGGTCATTCCGCCAGAAGAAAAATTAACATTCGTTGTCTGCGCTTGTTCCGGAGAAAGGTAATTGGCAGTAAGTTGATACGTTGTATTTTGACAAAGACGAATAGTATCACATATGTTTAATGAATTTAAAACAGGAGGAATATTTGCATTAAGTATACAAGCATTCAAAGTAAACGATTGATTGTCGAGCCAGTCAACACCATCATGTGCTCCGTAGGCGCCATCAAAATTACTTCCTGCCTGATCAAATAAACCAAATTGTAAATAATCAACACCATTGCCCCTATTAACACCAACAGTTGCAGGAACACCGCCGAAACCATTTATGCCCTGAGAAGCATCGCCTGTTGTCCACTGCATGTCTTTATAACAAAAAGAAACATTTTGTCCGTTTGGAATAATCGGATCCGCTCCATTGGTAACAATGAGCTGAAAAGTATTAAGCTTGTCGTCATGCGTACCATAGTATCCAACATTTTCCCATTGAACAATTAAGTGTGTTGCTGTTAAGCTATAGTAAACAATACCGCTTTGAAAACCACGTGTATCCACGTCAGCCCAAAAGGGAGCAATCATTACATATGTTGGATCGGGAAATGAATTTGCAGTAAAGGTAGAATATGGAGCGCCGATAGAAATATTTCCATTATTATTCAGAAAAATTTTATTTACTGAGGTGCCATAAAAACAAATATTAAACGGGAGTGTGATTGTGTCCGTAGACCAATCATCGTTACGGAATTCAGGCGCAAGCCCCGGGCCGCCACTTCCACCGGATGCATCAAATTGTCCTATTTGAAAAGAAGCATCGCGTGGAATCCAGCAATTACAGGACGACAATGCCTGTGCAGAAGTATTTCCTGACGAAGTGTTAGTATTTTCCTGAATTGGTTTCGCATTCCTGTTGGTATATTGTTCCTTCCCCGTAAGTTTGCCTTCCGACTTAAGTTGATTTACCTTTTGCCGGCCAATATCATTAATGTCTTGTGCTGAAACAGACATGCTGAACAAAGAAAACAAAATAACATTTAATACAAAAACGTATTTGTTTTTCATCTTTAAACAATTCTGAAACTGAATGGGATTAACAGCTTTTATATACTTACCAAAATAATAAAAAACATCGTCATTACGAAACGGTATTTGGTAAGCGCACAATGACTTTCTTTCCAAGAATGGCTTGATTATAAAAGCTAAATTGATGTTTATTTCTGATTTCAAAAAATAAATCTGCCGATTATCAAAAAAAAATCGAAAAAACCGCTAAAATTATCAAAATAAGGGCTCTTTTATTGTTATTTGCATCAATGCCCAATACCGCTCGAAAAAACCAAAAACAAATGATATTTGCTTAAATCGCTGTTTTTTGGAATATTTTTAAAATAGAGATTATAAACAATAAAGATCCATTGAATGTTTGTCCGGGGCAAATTGTTAAAATGAGTTGGTAAATTAAAATTAATTAATCGATCGTTTTATTTTTTGAGAAGGCATTCTTAAAAATAAAATAGATCCTTTACTATTATACTTACCTAAAATCAACCTGTGCATTTTAATATTAAATAGAGTGCTTACTACTTAAAAATATTAATTGGTAATTTTCTTTTGATTCTAAACTATAAATCAATCAACGTTTTTATTATTGTTAATGAAATTATATCACAATTAAATTTTAAAATTTTCGAAATACCTTTACCCCCAAGAAACGAAATAAAAAATAAAATAATTTTATAATTAAAATCGAAAGGGTTATTAAAAAAATAATTATTATAAAGTAAACGCATATCTGCATAAAATATTTATACTTTTCGTTGATTAAATTTTAAAAATATTTTACGTAGAGACTAAAAATATAAACACATCAAAATACAAACTATAAATTGAGCAAAGAACAGACAAAAGATCTATTGAAGTTTCTTAAACTATTTGGTGAAGACATTACAAAATTGGTAATGTGGTTACGCGAATACGTTTGGGACATGTATCCTGATACAAATGAATTAATCTACGATAACTATAATGCGCTTGCTTTTGGCTGGTCACCAACAAGCAAAGTCGGTCATACATTTTGCTCCATTGCCGTAGGACGCACTAGTAAGAATGTTCATTTTGGTTTCTATTGGGGAAGTGAGCTTTCCGATCCTGATAAAATTCTTTTGGGGAAGGGAAATCAATACAGATATATCCTTGTAACCGACAAAAATAAATTCCCAAAAAAATATATTAATAAACTTACTAAAGAAGCTTATGCAAATTCCAATGCAAAAGTCAAAGACCATAAACAAATCTTGAAAGGGCAAACAATATTAAAATCTATTTCTGAAAAAAAAAGAATTAAGAAAAACAAAGCAACTAAATTTAAAATTAAATAGATAATTGTTACTTTTATCTCAAATGAAAACGGATAATTTATTCAATACACTATTAGTAATATAAAATTCGAATATAAAATTTTAATTATCATTCCTATGGTGCCTTCTTTAATTCTTCTTTTTTGGTGTACCATTTTTCCGAGATGGCTTCGGGCTTTTTCGCTTATACCAATGATTATGTTTTTATTTGTTTATATAAATGTTATAAACGGGGGAGTTTATTACAGTGCTCCGGTAATTATTGCTTATACCTCGTGGATAGTTCTTGAAATTCTTTGGTCTGTTTATATTTATAAAGACTGGAAAAAAGAAATCGCCGTTAGTGGGTGATGTTTTGAATCCCCTTTTCAATGAACACTAATACATTTCAAAGATTTTAATACTTCATCCGAAACAAATGCACCTAGTCCTATTGTTTCAGGAATTCTAATTACACCTTTTGGATGATAGGTTATGCCTCCGCTAACAAGATCTTCATTAAACATTAGCGGGGTGTCGAAATCAATATGTAAAAACTGCTTACTCGAAAGAACTACATGCGCCATGGCTGTAAATCCAAGCCGGGAATCTAAAAAACCACCAGCTTGAAGTTTTATGTCCGTCATTTCGGCCATTTTAATTATTTTTCTTGCTTTAAAAATTCCTGATGATTTTCCGAGCTTGATATTTATTAAATCGCAGGCCTTAAGATTTATTAAGCGTTCAGCATCGATATGATCAAAACAAGATTCATCAGCCATTATCGGAATTTTACTTTTGTTTTTTATTTCCGGTAATGACAAAAAACTGCTTCTTAAAACAGGTTCTTCGCAATGTTGTATATTAAAAACTTGCAGACGATCTAAAATCCGAATGGCCGTTTCAACTGCCCAGCCCTGATTGGCATCTATGCGAATAGGAATTTCAAAACCAATGGCTTCGCGTATTAATCTTATTCTTAAAAAATCTTCATCTTCTTTTCCGCCGAGTTTAACTTTTATTATTTGAAATCCATCATGAATAATTTTTCTTGCATCATCCACCATTTTTTCAGAAGAATTCAGGCTGATAGTATAATCAGTAATAAGTTCCTTGTTTTCTAGGAGGAGAAAAAAACAAGG
>JANOVV010000004.1:0-3002 GCA_031417555.1 Bacteroidota bacterium | reverse complement strand
ATTCCATCTGACGAATGTAAATAATCCTAATTCTAAAAGTTTAGCATTAACTTTATTCATTATGACCATTTCGTCTGCTGTTGCATTCCATGGAGCCATTGGTTCTTTTGTTTTCCTGTTTTTAACAAGTTCAATACAGCCAAGTAAACCGGTGTTTCTATAATCACCAATAGAAGGATGTTTATCTTTCATTTTTTCAATCCGCATTTCCATGTGTTTACCCATTACGGCTGCATTGCTGATCAGGTTTTCATCTTCATAAATTTGTAAAACTTCTACAGCTGCTGCACAGGCAACAGCATGACCTGAATAAGTTAATCCAAGAGGAAGAGGTTTTTCATTAAATTTATTAATTATTTCTTCTTTGATAATCATACCCCCAAGCGGAATATAACCACATGTAAGTCCTTTGGCAAAACACATAATATCAGGAACTACATCGTGATGATTTACTCCAAACCATTTTCCTGTTCTTCCGAATCCACTCATTACTTCATCACAGATAAGCAAAATCCCATATCTATCTGCAATCTCTCTTATTTTTTTCCAGTATCCCGGTGGATATTTAATACAACCGCTGGAACCACTTTCTCCTTCGATTAAAATAGCTGCAACCGTTGAAGGCCCTTCGTATTTAATCAGTCGCTCCATATGATTCGCAGCGTTCTCTGAACATTCTTCTTTTGTTGTACTGTTCCAGGGACAACGATAGAAATAAGGATTTTCTACATGTATAAAATTCGGAGCCCCCTGTCCGTCATGGGCGATGCCACGAGGATCGCCACTGGCAGACATAGCTCCATAGGAAGCACCATGATAACCTTGATATAAAGTAAAAATTTTATGACGACCAGTATATAACCGCGCAAATTTTATTGCATTTTCAATAGCTTCAGCACCGGCGTTCGTGAAGAATGTTTTTTTGAGTGAACCGGGAGTAATCTCCGCAAGTTTTTTTCCTAATTCACCTCGTGCTTTTGTTATCATTCCGGGATGAACAAAACTAACTTCTTCCATTTGCTTTATAACAGCTTCTTTAACACGAGGATGCCCATGACCAATATTCATGTTCATTAGCTGAGACGAAAAGTCAATGTATTTTTTTCCGCTTCGGTCGTAAATATTTATTCCCTTAGCTTTATTTATATTCAATGGATTCAGTCCAGCCTGTTTTGACCAGGAGAAAATTGTATATTCTAAATTGTTTTGAAGGATGATTTCCTTTTCGGAGAGGGTAGTGGTAAGCATTTTTTTTAATTGGGTTCTAGCTAATTTGTTGACTAGTTAATTCTCGTTTGCATTTATTTTGTAGAAAGAATTGAAGTGTTTAATAGAAAAATAATAATCTGATTTTCTCAACTCATCCAATTAGTTTTCGATTCTGCATTCCATTTCACGGAAGTCTTCTTCAACTGTGTCCAGAATTCAATTGAACTTTCGCCGGTAATATCACCCACACCAAATTTAGAATCGTTCCAGCCGCCGAATGAAAATGGTTCCCGCGGAACAGGAACACCGATATTAATACCGATCATTCCCGCACTTGCTTTTTCCATTACCAGACGGGCAATTCCTCCACTTTGTGTAAAAACAGAAGCAGCATTTCCATAGTCTGAACTATTTTCTATTTCTAATGCTTCGTTAATATCTTTCGCACGAATAATTGCAATTACCGGCCCGAATACTTCTTCTTTAGCAATTGCCATATCGGGTGTTACATAATCGATAACAGTTGGTCCAACATAAAATCCGTTTTCTTTCCCGTCAACTTTTGTATTTCTACCATCAACTAAAATTTTTGCACCGGCTTTTTCCGCTTCTGTAATATACCTGTTAATTCGATCCTGTGCTTCTTTGCTAATTACAGCACCAAGATTTTTTCCCGGAACAATCTTTCTCGCTTCTTCACAAATTTTATTTACAATATGATCAATGTTTCCTACTCCAACCATAGCTGATGCTGCCATACATCTCTGTCCTGCACACCCACTCATCGACGCTGTTACGTTTGATGCAGTCATTTCCGGATGAGCATCAGGCATTACGATAAGATGGTTTTTTGCACCACCCAACGAAAGACATCTTTTTAAATTAGAAGTGGCACGCTTGTAAACAATTTTTGCAACTTTGGTTGAGCCTACGAAAGAAACGGCTAAAATTCCCGGATGATCACAAATCGCTTCAACAATTTCTCTGTCTCCGTTTACAATATTAAAAACCCCATCCGGTAATCCGGCTTCTTTAAGCATTAGGGCAATTCTGTTTGATGAAAGGGGAACCTGCTCGGAAGGTTTAAGGATCATACAATTTCCCAGAACAAGTGCATTTGGAATTGTCCAGTGTGGAACCATATGCGGAAAATTAAATGGCGCAATTGATGCAACAACACCTAAAGGTTTATGATCAATACGGCATTCAACTCCACGGCTTACTTCAAGAATTTTTCCCGGAATTAACTGAGGCATGCTGCAAGCAAATTCTGTAAGTTCAATACTCTTCTCAACTTCAGCAATTGCTTCATCAATTGTTTTTCCATTTTCTTCATGAACAAGCACAGCCAATTCCTGAAGATTTTTTTCAAGCAATGTTTTGTAACGAAAAAAAATCTGTACCCTTTCTTTTACCGGCATGGATGACCATGTCTGAAATGCATTTTGAGCTGATTCAACGGCTGAATTTAAATCATCAATAGCTGAAAGCGGAACCGTAGAAATTACTGAACCATCAAGCGGCGAAAGAACCTCCATTGATTTTTTTACCGAACCGACAAATTTACCGCCGATATAATTTTTAACTTCAGGAAATCGTGTTGTTGTAAGTGGCATTTGTATTATTTTTTTTAACTTAGTTAATAGATAAGGTCAATAGTGTCCGGTTATTACTCAAAGATATTCAATTGATTACAGACTTGTTCAGTTAAGTTGTTATTTTCATTTTCTTGAAATGCTTGTTTGATGGGCATTTTCTCGAATAAACTAACAGATAGAATTTGTAAAATAGTG
>JANOVV010000003.1:0-1679 GCA_031417555.1 Bacteroidota bacterium | reverse complement strand
GCCTGTGTCACCTCCTTATGATTATTTTGAAGACAAAGAAAACTGCAAAAAATTTTTAAGCGATGCAGGTTTTGATCCCCAAACAATGCATTACAAAACAAAACTTGTTAGATGGAAAGTTCCTACTGCCGGCTTTTTATTTGAAGCAGAATTAAATGCCGGAGTGAGAAATGCTGCGTTTCTGCGCCAGCAATCAGAAGAAACTTTAGAGAAAATAAAACTATCTATAGAGCAAGGGATGGAGCAGTTTAAAACAAATGCAGGATACAATCTCCCTTTTCGTGGTTATATAGTTTCAGCAGAAAAGACAGCATGAAAAAATCCGTATTCGCAGACTACGGACAGCATATGGAAAACAATACATGCTTCGAAAGAAAGTTTCTGCGGACTTGAAAATATATTCTGCGTAATGAAGAATCGAGTGATGCCGATAACAAAAAGATTAAAAGAAATAAATTTTTTTTGGGCTTAGTTCGCAACTTGAAAGTGAGTGCAAGTAATTTACAGTTGTGGTTAACGGAAGTGTATCGCCATTTATCCACAAAAAATATTTACTTCTTTAATCCCTTCTATGTTAACTGCAAGCAAACGCTTTCTTTAAACGTCAGAATAATTTAGTCTGCGAATTTTTTTACAAAATTTTTTCTCGAAAATATTTGTTTACGAATTATTATGAATAATGGATTTTAGAATATTTAATATTGGTTTGTGTGTATCAAGTAAAACTATTGTTTAACATTGTGTATTATTTGTTTACAATTTTATTAATTATTGTTATGAAGCTTCTCCTTCTTCGGTTTCGTTACGTGATTAATGCTTAACAAATGCTGAACCGGAAGTATTGTGTTGGCAGTACAGGTTGCCTTCAGTTAACAATAGTCACTGTTGCACAACTACATTTTGAAAATCAAAAGTTATTAATTCCATCAAATCATGCTTTCATAATTGACTTATAGCGCATTTTCATCTTCGCAAGTCAATGGCAGTCGAAAAATCTGCCTCGGTCATATCGAAGCTAAATGAATTTTGGAACAGTGAAAAAACGAATTAAAAAATCGCCAATGTTCTCTTGAATTGCATTTGCATTTGTTATTCCACGACGCTGAATGTATTTGAGATATTTCTTTAAGTTGTAGCAGGCTGAAGCCATCAGCAATGCTTGGTTTGCACATTTGATTCCGCGGGAAGTCATTCGGCGTAGGCCTAAAAAATTTATCAACGTTCCCCAGACCGGCTCCGCAGTGGGTGAACGTTTTCGTTTCAATATCAACAACAGCTTGAAAACCGGCCGTTATCATCTGGAATATGATCGGTAAGAAAGTTCCCTACATTCCACAAACAAAATATCAGTTCCTGGATCAGAAAAGAAAGAAAATTGCCGCAATGAAAAAACTTATTGCTAAGTTTGATATATCAACAAATGACCTTAATTTGCAATTGTGAATCAGATGATTATAGAACGTTAGTCATAACCAAACTGCTCCGAACAAACGACAGTGCTAAACCAAAAAGACATAAACACATAACACAGACCACAGAATGAAACTGGTAAAATTTATACTTCTTTTTAACTTAACAACACAGACAATTTTTGCTCAAAAGGCGACTGTAAATGTATTTTCTGCCATTGACAAAAAAGCATTACAACTTCCCGACTCATTGACAAAGACTACTGACCT
>JANOVV010000002.1:0-1602 GCA_031417555.1 Bacteroidota bacterium | reverse complement strand
CAATGATATGCACTTGCATAGAATGGATTTTTTTCGATTGCTTTTTGGAAATTTATTTCCGCTACATCCAAATCTTTATAGTAATGAATGTTTATGTCAATGAGAGTAGCATAAGCTTCCGAAAGTGTATTATCAAGCGCTAATGCTTTTTCAGCATATTGGTTCGCTATAGGAAAACTTTCGTTAGGCCTAACCATTCCATGAACGCCTAACATTAAGTATGAATCTCCCAAGCCAGCATAAGCCAATGCATAGTTTGAATCTAAAGCAATAGCATTTTTAAAAAATTCGATTCCTCGTCTCACCGATTCTTCCGATCGTTTGTTCCAGTAATAACGGCCTTGTAGATAAAGCTGATAAGCTTCTGTATTTTCAGTATATTTTTTTTCAATGCTTTGTTTTTCAGAAATGGAAAGTTTTGCTTTTAATGCATTTGCAATTTGTTTAGCTATATCTGTTTGAATTGAAAAAACATCTTTCATTGGCCTGTCGTATGATTCGGCCCATAAATGTTCATCGGTTGATGTATTTATTAGCTGCCCGGTAATTCTTAGCTGATCTCCTGACTGTTGTACACTTCCTTCAAGAATAATTTCTACTCCAAGTTCTTTTCCAATTTCTTTTAGTGATTTTGAATTTTTCTTGTATTGCATTACAGAGGTTCGTGAAATTACTTTAAATGAATTTATTTTAGCAAGTTGAGTGATGATATCTTCGGTAAGACCATCACTAAAGTATTCCTGATCTTTATTTTTACTCATGTCGGTAAATGGAAGAACTGCAATTGACTTTTCAGTAAAATTATTTTTATTTTCAGAAAAATATTTTCGATAAATAATTGATATTGCAATAACTAAAACGATGAAAGAAATTATTAGTAATACATTTCGTTTTTTAACATTTTTTTTCTGAAGTTTCCCTTCCATCTTTTTCCGTTGAGGCACAATTAATCCATCATTGGTCAAAGCGAAAATTTCCAGCGGCTTGTTTATATTTTTAAAATAAAAGTGTCCGAGTGATAGGGTAGTGATGGACGGATTGTTTTTAATTTTATCATGAATTTCGGCAGAAATGAGAATGGTATTCTCTTGTCCGAGCGACTGAACTCTTGAGGCTACATTTACGCCATCGCCCAATGCTTTTTCCTGTTCAAAGAAAATTTCGCCGATATGCAGGCCGATGCGAAGAGGGACAATTGGTGTTGATCTCAATTCCTTTTGGACTTCAATAGAACAGTTAACCGCATCGGTTGCGCTGGAAAAACTACAGAGGTTTCCATCGCCATAAAAATTTAATATTCGACCATTGAAATGATGAACCCATTTTTCAAGTGTTGCATTGTAATGTTTAATAACTTCTAAAGCCATTTGTTCATTTTGCTGCATCATTGTCGTATATCCGACAATGTCGGTGAACATGATAGCGGCGAGTTGGCGATGGTGGGGCATTTTTGGTTATTAGTTTTTGATTAATGAAAGTCATTTCAAAAATAACATATTCAATTTTCGATTATATTAATAAAGTCAAATTTGAATACTTTGAACTCAAAAGTTCCCTGCGGGATGACTTATCTTGTTGGGATGCAGTGTCGTCCACCTGTCG
>JANOVV010000001.1:0-21138 GCA_031417555.1 Bacteroidota bacterium | reverse complement strand
TCTATTGCCGCAGGTTTACTTGTATTTATGAATATAAATAATCTAAGTAAAACAAGAGCATCAGGAACAGGATCAGAAGGAGGAGGAAATAATCTTGGAAATGGAGATATCATTTCAGAATTTACCTGGGAAAAAGACCCGATAACTCTAGCTATTTTAGGTTCTGATGCTATTAAATCTGGCAAAGATGCGCATTCAATGCCGGGAGGGCGTTCATCAACAAACGGTTTATCGCCCGGTGCTAATGGAAAAAATATTGATCTTGAAATAAAAGCAAATGAAATATTTAAACAAGACGGGATTGATATTAGCATAGACTTCCGTCGTAATGAGCCATCTGGCAATTTCTTTACCAGAGGAAACTTTAATTTCGGAATGGCAAACGGATTTTTAGCTATTAATTTCAGCGTGGAAAATAAACTTGGTAAACCGGAAACCATAAAAGAAATTACAAACTATGAAATTCCATTTGATCCTATTTTTAGGACATACAGATTTATTTATACTCCGACATCAGGAAAAGCAGAAATTTTTGTGAACAGTGTAATTGTTTGGCAAAAGGAAGTAGAAAAAAATACGCCGTTATCCTGGAAAAATACAGAAAATATTTTCATAGGAAAGGACATGAATGGAGGAGGTTTAGACAGAGTTATTTTCGACAATTTAATTATCCGAAGTACAAGTTCAGTATCACCATTAGCCGAATCATTATTAAATTTTATGTTAGAAGCAAAAGATGGAGGAGTAAAAATACACTGGTCTACTTCTATCAATGAAAAAGTAGATCACTTTACTATTGAAAGATCAATAAACGGCGTCGACTTTACCAATTTGGTAAATATTCAATCACGGCCCGATACAAGTGAGAATGATGAATATATATTTGCAGATAGAACACCTGTTTCAACACCACTGGTATATTTTAGACTACGACAGACATTTAAAAACGGTAAATTCATAACTCATTCTTTATCAGCTATTCGATTTAGATCTGATAAAGGATTTGCCATTGAAAGAGTAAGTCCTGTGCCTTTTAAAAAATCTTGTGATATATCATACTTCCTTCCAAAATCAGGGCGTGTATGGTTGCAAATTTCAGATGAAGAAGGCCGTATTTTAAAAACAGAAAACTTTGAAGCCCCTCAAGGAAAAAATGTTCACATCTATAAAGATGAAAAAGATCTGAAAGCAGGTACTTATACACTTTCGCTGATCTTTGACAATAAAAAAGAAAGTACAAAGATGGTTAAGCTTTGATTTTCGAAGAGGAGTTTTTAATTTAATTATTTAAAAAAGTATTTAAAATTCCTTTTTCATAATTTGCGCTCCATATAAAAAGTAATCAATTTCCTTTAAAAGTAAAAATTTGTATTAATGGTCAGTATTGCTGTTTTTTTTCATCCAGTCATCTACAGATAATTTTCCGGAGCCAAATACCAGGAACACTAAAAGTAAAATAAATACAAGCACAGATAATGCTAATTCTGAATCCATACTATAAAAACCGGTTTTTGAATTTACAAATAATATTGCACCGGCAAGAATTGGTAATTGAAAAAGAATAGCCATTCGGGTAATCAATCCAATCATTATAAGAATTCCTCCCATTAAATGTGCGCTTGCAACAAGATGTACTAATAATACCGCATAAAGATCAAAAGCACTGTTGGTAATCATTGTTAAAAGAGCATCTCTATTCATTAAAAAAAATAAGCCCTTTAAAAAAATAATGAGTCCAAGAATAATTCGTAAAAAGGCCATACTCTTCACCTGGTGAGATTCGGCCCAATGTTCAATTTTATAAACATAGTTCATGATTTTTTATTTTTATTATAACAAAATTTAGAATTATTTTTGAATTATACAAGAAATATTTCTCTGAAGTCGTAAATAAATCAAAATAGTCAAATTAAAATAGAAGAAGTTTTTCATAACTTCACCATTCACCTTTTTTAAATGAAGAAAAACACCCGAAAACCTGAAAGTTTCATAAAGTTGCCTATTTATCCGGGAGGACAAAAAGCGCTTAATGATTTTATAAATTCAAATAGAAAATACCCCGACGAAGCAATTCAAAATAAAATCGAGGGAACCGTTTCTATTGAATATGATGTAAACGTTTTCGGAAATGTTACATCGTATCGTGTAAAGCATGGAATTGGATATGGCTGTGATGAAGAAGCTTGCAGACTAGTTAGCTTATTAAAATATCCAAAACATAAATACCAGGGACTTCATGTAGTTTTCCATATGAAGATAAATATTCATTTCAGACTTCATCAAGCATCAAAACCAATTCCAGCCGAGCAAAAAATTAACTATTCCTATGTGGCAACAAAGAAATCTGAGAAGCCTGAACTTGGTTATACTATTAATATAAACAAAGCCAAAGAGTAGATACTATTAATTTTGTCTATCTTTCATTTATAATTCGGCATGTGGCTAAATTAAATGACTCTATTTAATCAAATAATAAACACAAAGTGCAAAAAATAGTAGTGAATTAAATTTTCTGATAAGTATACATTTAAAATAAACTTTAATCTTTAATGAATTATCCATGCAAAAATTAATCAATTTAACAAAATGGATTTTTTCATTTTTTCTGATCTTTTTTGTAACAATAAACTTTGCCCAAACAATACCTCAATCACGAATATCAAATTGGGAGTCTGCCGGATATTCAAGTAATCTTTCTTCTCCTGCAATAATTCTAGATGTTACCCAATTTGGAGCAACAGGAAATGGTACAACAGATGATGCCGCTGCAATTCGTTTAGCCATCGATTCTTTGCATGGAAATCGAGGCGTTGTTTATTTTCCGCAGGGTAATTTTTTACTGAACTCAGGTTTAGATTTACCGGACAGTGTTATTATTCGTGGGGCAACAAGTGATTCGACACATTTAATTTTTAATTTTAATGGTGCTGTTGGAAATGCAATTAATATTTCAGGAAGCCAGAGTGGTGTTTTTACTTCTGTAATTTCCGGTGCTGAGCGTAACAGCAGTAAAATTGTTGTTTCTGATCCTTCAAGCTTTACAGAAGGAGATTATGCTGAACTCATAGAGAATAATGGAAGCTGGGATACGCAGCCGGTTTTCTGGGCAGATAATTCTGTCGGACAGATTTTACGTATTACCAAAATATCTTCCGATACATTGTTTTTTGATTCTCCGTTGAGAATAAATTATGATTCAAACCTTAATGCTCGAGTTCAGAAAATAATACCAGCTACAGAAGTAGGAATAGAATGCTTGAGAATTTCCCGTGAAGACAATGTTACTTCGGGTGTTTGTATAAATATTTTTCTGAATTATGCAGCAAATTGCCGGATACAAGGAGTAGAAAGCAGCCTAAGTATCGGTTCTCATATTGAAGCAGATGCATCTACCAATATAACTATAAGCGGATGTTATATCCATCATAGTTTTTTATACGATGGAGTTTCAACGCATGGATATGGAATTACATTGTTTACGCATTCCGGTCAATGCCTTATTGAAAATAATATATTGAAACATCTTCGTCACTCTTTTTCATTGCAAACCGGCGCAAATGGAAATGTTATCGCCTATAATTACAGCACTGATCCTAACCGTTCAGAATCTCCGGCAAATGCCAGTGCAGATATTTCACTGCACGGACATTTTCCTTATTCCAATTTATTCGAAAGTAATATAGTTCAGAATATCCAGATTGATCAAACGCATGGCCCGAACGGACCTTTCAATACATTTTTCAGAAACAGGGTTGAATTATACGGTATAATAATATCTTCAGGTTCCGTACAAAATGATTCTATGAATTTTGTCGGCAATGAAGTACCTAATACGGGATTTCTTATGGGGAACTATTCATTAGCCGGTACGGGTCACTTTGAATTTGGAAATGGTATACGTGGTACTTTGACTCCGCCCGGAACTTCACCGCTTTCCGATTCATCTTATTATTTGCAAGGGCCTCCCTCCTTCTGGACTTCCAATACATTTCCTTCTGTTGGAATTCCAAATATTATTGGATCAGGAAGTATCCCTGCAAAAGATCGATTTATATCTGGTGTAAATCTGACATCGTGTAACACTTATTTCAATACGGGTATTGAGTTAATTGATTATCCCGGTTTTGAAATTTTCCCTAATCCTTCTTCAGGAGAAATAAAGTTATATCAGCAATATCCACAAAATGATTTTGAAATTATTCTTAAAGATTTTAATGGAAAAAATATTTTAAGAAAAAAATATTTAGGTTCTGATTCTAATCAAATAATGAATATTCCCGAATCTTCATCAGGTGGAATTTATCTTCTTGAAATAATATCGAATGGAAAAAGATCGTTTAAGAAAATAGTTTTAATTAAGTAAGACTAAATTATTTGAGTCACTGATTAAAAAATAATTCTATTTTTCTTCTTTTATAAAAGTTGTCCGAAAAACCAAATCCCAAAATTTAGAACTTACTCCATATCCATTATTCATGTCCTTGTAATGATGAATCATATGATGATGTTTTAAATCGAGCCAGAATTTGTTTTTAAAATTAAAATGGTGAAGGGCATAATGGGTAATGTCGTAAAAAAGATATCCGGTTAAAAAGCCGGTGAAAAAAGGAAATACATTAATGTCACCGAGGAGAAATTTAAACAGAAAAAAAAATAATGCGGCTAAAGGAATACTGATTGTAGGAACCATTACGAGTCTTTTACTGTCGCTCGGATAATCATGATGGACACCATGGAAAATAAAATGAAGCCTGGCTCCGAATTTTCCCGGCGGCATCCAATGAAAAACAAAACGATGTAAAACGTATTCCGTCAATGTCCAAATGACAAGTCCTAATACAATGAAACCGACTATCGATAAAAATGACAGATGATCAATTACAATAGTACGATAAAGGCTATAAATTATTACCGGAACGAATATGTATAAAGGCACTGTATAATGAATACGTGTAAATCGTTCGAGAAATTTATTCTCGAACATTCTCACCGTTTCATCTTTATTACTAATAAAATTTTTAGCCATATTAAACCGACTAAGCCGGTTCGCAAAAATACAAAATAATTTAGCCTATTTGCCAATTATAAAATGCATTAATGATGGAAAATAGTTTGTATATTATTGATTATCAATTAAATAAAAAGACATTTTCCCAACTCCCATCTTGCTTCTTGTTTCTTGTCTCCTAACTCGTACTTCTACCTCATGAGTGTTACTCTTCCCGTAACAATTCTATTTTCGAATTTCTCTTCAATTAAATCTATCCGGAAAATATAAACACCTTCAGGCGCCATTGTAGATTTATTTTGATTCATTCCATTCCACGCCGATTTACTGTTTCCTTTATAAATCATTTCACCCCACCGATCCCAAATTGTTATTTCATATTCTTCAAGACTGGCTCCAATCGGTTGAAAAGTTTCATTTATTCCATCACCGTTAGGGCTGAAAGAATTAGGATAGAATACAGCGATTTCTTCCTGAGCATTAACAATATATTTTATCGTATCAACACATCCATCATTATTACGGGTTGCAAGAATCACATCATATGTTCCTTGTTTAGGAAATTGATGCAGTGGATTTAATTCTGTACTCGTTGTATAGGATTCAGGAAAAAACCATATCCAACTATCTGCATCTTTTGAAAGATTAATAAATTGAATATTATTCTGGAAAGAACCGGGTGATGGATTTACATAAGCAAAATCCGCAACCGGTCCGATTAATACCGGAACGGTATATGAAAATGTTGCGGGTTGAACAGTACAATTATCTTCTGCCTGTATAAATACTTTAGAATTTTTATCTGCATTAATAATAATACTGTCTTTATCTTTAATGCCTGTACTCCATATTAAATGATACGGACCTCCATTACCACCGGATACAAATGCTTTGATTGTTACAGGAGAACCCGGGCATTCAGGAGCACCGGATGTAAGAAAAACATTTAATGGATTATAATATACAATGCGGACAAAGTTTGAAGTATCGGAAGCTTCTGTAAGGCAATTCGCATTAGAATTAAGTGTTGCCACGATTACATCTCCTTCTCCAAAAGTTGCAGATAAGAAAGTTAAAGAAGTATCCTTAGCAATAATCGAATTTACAAACCAGTTTATTGCAGGAGAATTTCCTCCGTTAATAATTTTTGCTTTCAATAATACCGGTTGTCCGATGCATATTGTATCAGCCGGCGAAACTGTAATATCAATCTGCGGCATAACACGAGGCTGAACAGATGAAATAATAACAGAAGAATTTGCACTTATCGGATTAACACAACTCAGGCTGCTTGTCATACTTACTCCGACAGTATCTCCATTGTTTAAAGAAGAAAGAAATATTGTATCATTATTTATTCCTTTGGCAATTCCATTTACAAACCATTGAAAACCGGGAGCACTTCCGCCGTTTATTGCATTAGCAACAAATTGAACTGAATCTCCGGCGCAAATTATATTTCCGGTAATACTTATTGTTACAGATGGAACAACGTTGTTTGAAACAGTTACTGTAACAAAATCTGTATCTGAAACAACAGGTGCGCATGCTAATGAAGAAGTTAAAATAACCCGAACATTGTCATTCGTATTTAACGATGATGTCACAAAAGTGCTGTCATTGCTTCCTACAGGATTTCCATTTAAAGTCCATGAAAAAACAGGAGTGCTTCCTGCATTCGTAGCACTAGCAATAAAAACTATTGTATCTCCTGCACAAAATATATTTGAAGGATTCGCAGAAAGTGAAACTGAAGGGCTAACAGAAGGAGATATTGCTGCAATTATAAAATCATCATCCGAACTATTCATCACACAAGTTATACTTGATATCAATCTAACGCTAATAGAATCATTGTTAGATGGGATTACCGATAAAACTGAATCTGTTTCGGAATTTAAAACTCCATTAATATACCATTGGAATTGCTGACCTCCGCCTCCATTTTGAGCATGTGCAGTATATATAACGCTTTGCCCGGCACAAATAATTCCGGGTGGATTTGCAGTGATATTAACTTGCGTTTGTAAATTTCTCAAAATGTTAATTGATGCAGTATCATAAACCAAAACAGAAGTAATACAATTTAATGAAGAATTTAACCTAACACTTATAATAGTATCAGGTGGAGTAAAGTTAAATGAATACGAAGAGTTTGTTGCGCCTCCAATAGGTACACCATTCTTAAACCATTGATACGTTGGTGTAGAACCAGCATTTATTGAAGTCGTATTTAAAATTAACGTTGACCCCGGACAAACAGTGGTGTCAGGTAAAATAGAAATTTGTGGAGTAAGTGCTGTATTTACAGTTACTGTTAAAGATGCAGTATCAGTAGAAGGAGCAGCACAATAAGCACTTGTATGGAGTATTACTTTAATAATTGAACCATTTACAAATGAACTTGTCACTAAGGAATCTGAAGATCCGTTTTGAACATTTAATCCATCAATAAACCATTCGTATGAAGGTGTTAATCCTCCGTTTACTGGGTTAGCTTTAAATGTAACTGTATCTCCTTGACAAACTATGGCCGAGGGTTGAGCATTTATAGAAACCGAAACAGTGCTGAGTGATGTAACTGTTATTGGAATGGTATCTTTAAAAGAACATACTCCATTGGCATAAGAAAGTATAACATCGTAGTTTCCCGGAGTCGGATAAGATATAACAGGTGTTTGATTATCATTCACAATACCACCTGCAGCATCGCTTCCCGAAACTATCCAATCATAATCACTTGGATTTCCTGAACCATTTCCACCTAATGTAACAGAGGAATTTTCACACACTGGATTCGGCGAAAGTGTAAAACCGGGATTATTATTTGCTGTAATGTTTACAGAGCTGGTGCCAGATGTTGTTAATCCGCAAGCATCTGTAACAGTCACACTATACGCTGTAGAAACATTTAGTGAGACTGTTATAGTATCATTGGTTTCGCCACCGGGTGACCAAAGATAAGTATATGGTGCTACACCGTATTGCGGAGTAACCGTCAGTTGTGCATTCGTGTTTTCACAAATCAGTTGCGTGGGAGTAATATTGGAAAGTTGAAGAGTATATCCAACTATGTAAATTGTCCACGGCTTTGTTGCCCGTATACAATTTGATGAACATGTCGGATCTGTATCATTATTACATCTGTAAAAATGTAATGTGAAACTAAAACTTTGAGACGCACATTGAGGAGCAGGAATACACGAATTAAATTCGGGAATCACTACTGTGTCTGCAGTAAAATATGCATTCGAAATATGAATTGGATTGGTATAAACACCGGGAGAACCGGCCGGAGAATGGCACGTAAGAAAATCAATACTGTAACCACCATCATCTGCATAACAAAGTCCGGTCGCGTAGAATTCGAAACTGTGATAAAACTTAGTTACAGTAACATTTGGTGGTGTATTAATATTCAGAAAATAATCACAGCCATTGGTCCAGCAAACAGGACTATACTTTGTTCCTGAGATTCCGATAAGCGGAACAGAATTTTGTGTACTTATTTTAGGATCTATTATTACAGGAAAGACTGTAGCGGGATCATTCAACCAGGACATTGGCAAAGAAAACTCTATATGCAAACTATCTACAACTTTTGATGAAATTCTGAATGGCTCAGAGGAAATCAGATTATCAAAAGCATAACCTTTTTCAATAATGAAAACAGGAATATGATTTGAATCATCAATTGAAATTTCCTGATGATTATTTATGCCTCTACCCGTACCGAATGATAATTTCTCAGGTAAGTCTATTTGTTGTTTTAAAACAATTTCACCGGACCCATAGGGAAGTCTTTGATTGAGTACAAAATTAGTTTCAACTTCTCCCGATCTAATTGAAAATACAAAATCAATATCAGGATAGATATTATGAATTATAACTCCGTCATCACCTGCGCTATAATTGCTGAAGTCGCCGATACCGAAATTATGCTCTGTACCGTTAGTCTCCCGCCAAATTAACTCAGGAATTTTTGTTTGAATTATATAATTGGAATTTTGTATCGTTATAAAATTTCCTTGCAGATCAAAAGTTACAGGATCCGGTTGATGAGAAGCAATAAATAATTTATCTTCTGGTTCTTCGAGCCTGTAATTAATTTCTCTCCAAAAACCATTAACATCGAGGTAATTAATCGGTCCGGAAGCATTTTGCTGCATGAACTGCGAACCCTGAGTGTTTTCTTTTACAAAATATCGTGAATTAGCATCACGACGATCTATAAGTTCTATGCAATCGGTACATGGCGGAGCTTCGAAGGGCATTATGCCTAGATCAGGATTATTTAGAAAGGCAGGAGGAATTAGTTTTGAAAAATCATCAGAGAATTTTTTCTCACGTACTGTAAAATGATCCAAATTCAATTGGCTCAACCTTGCCGGTTGCGAAAAGGCAATAAAGCCCTGCAGAAAAAAATATATCCCGATAAGTTTTTTCATTCTTATATGGATACATAATAAATCGATTTGAGTTAGCCTAAAAATAGATGATTCATGACTAAATTAATCACACAAAAAAAGCAGAAAACATATTTTTATACTTTAGAAAAAGCAGAAATTTCATGATATTTCAAACTTCTTATTTTTCATGCAGCATTTATTGAATCAATACAAAAAAAATGAGAAAAATTAATCGAATTTTGAATGCAATCCTTACATTTTTCTAAGGAATTCTTCGCTTTTATGGATAAGAAAATACAATACTTCATCCTTCTCAACGAAGTGTATTTCTTTGCGAAATGCTTTTACAAATTCTTCGATCATTTTCGAACTTTGCATCGGTCTTCTGAATTCTAATGCCTGAGCAGCCATTAAAAGTTCAATGGCCAATATTGAATTAACATTTTCTGCTACTTTGTAAAGTTTTGTTGCTGCATTAGCACCCATACTTACGTGGTCTTCCTGTCCATTACTTGAAACAATACTATCAACAGAAGCAGGCGTACATAATTGTTTGTTCTGACTGGCAATAGAAGCGGCTGTGTATTGAGGAATCATAAACCCTGAATTGACTCCGGGCTCTGCAACAAGAAAAGGCGGAAGCTCGCGTTGTCCGGAAATAAGTAAAAAAATTCTTCTTTCAGAAATACTTCCTAATTCTGCCAAAGCTATTGCAAGAAAATCCATTGCAATTGCGAGAGGTTGCCCATGAAAATTACCGGCAGAAATTATTTTATCTTCATCAGGAAAAATAGTTGGATTATCCGTTACCGAATTGATTTCTATATGAAATGCCGTTGCTGCATAATTTATTGCATCCCTTGAAGCACCGTGAACCTGCGGAATGCAACGAAACGAATATGGGTCCTGAACATGTTCCTTATGTCGTTTAATAATCTGACTGCCTTTTAAAATCTCACGAATATTTTCTGCAACCTCTGCTTGTCCGGCATGAGGACGAACTTTGTGAACTAGTTTATCGAATGGTTCTATTCGGCCGTCAAAAGCATCGAGAGAAACTGCTGATATAAAATCGGCCAGAGATGCGAGTTTGTATGCGTTTATCAAACAGTAGCAACCGTAAGCAGACATGAATTGAGTTCCATTCAACAAAGCCAGGCCTTCCTTGGATTGCAATATCAATGGCTTCCATCCGAATTTTTTAAGAATATTTTTTGATGGATAAGTTTTTCCCTGATAATTAACTTCTCCTTCACCGATTAATGGAAGAGAAAGATGTGCAAGCGGTGCTAAATCACCGGAAGCGCCGAGAGAACCTTGCTGATAAACGACAGGCAAAATATCTTCATTATAAAAATCAATTAAGCGCTCAACCGTTTGTAATTGTACACCCGAATGTCCGAAAGCAAGTCCTTTGATTTTTAGTAATAGCATCAATTTCACAACTGATTGCGGAACTACTTCACCTGTGCCGCAAGCATGTGACTTCACAAGATTATGTTGTAATTGAGAAAGTGAATTTTCAGGAATACTTTTATTGTGCAATGCACCAAAGCCAGTATTTATACCGTAAACTGGCTCCTTAAATTCTTTTAGTTTCCGATTAAGATAATTCCGGCAGGAAATGATTTTTGCTTTCGCTTCCTGTGAAAGAGCAATTTTATTTCCTGATAGAAGTAATTCTTCCAACTTTTCTATCGTTAATTCTTCAGAAGAAATTTTATAAATTGCCATAACAATTATTCAATTTTTTACTAGTGATAACTATAGTTTTAAATGTAATTTAAAATCCAGTCAAACAGATTTTAAATTATTTAAGCCGATTAATTAATTCGTTTATATCACACGTAAACTGTGTTCTGTAATTCATATCTTTTACCGTTATTAAACTTTTGCTCATTTCATCGGAACCTATTAAAGCAACAAAAAGAATTTTTTTATCATCTGCATAACTCATTTGTTTTTTAATCTTTGCTGGATCCGGATAAACTTCTGTATTGATTCCTTCTGCACGACAACGTTTGGCAAGTTTTGTACAATACGCAGCTTCAGCATCTCCGAAATTGGCAAAGAGAAGCCGGGTGGAATGCAAACTGAAATTTGGGAAACCTTTTATCTCGTCGAGGACATCATAAATTCTATCCGCACCAAAAGAAATTCCAACACCAGAAACGTTTGGCAAACCAAAAATGCCGGTGAGATCATCGTATCTGCCTCCGCCACAAATGCTGCTGGTAAAAGCCGATCGGGAATCATTTACTTTAACTTCAATAATTGCTCCTGTGTAATAATTCAATCCACGAGCCAGTGTAATATCAATTTCAACAGGTGTTTTTTTCGATAAGGATGAATAATTCAGAAGAATATTTTCAAGCTCCTGAATTCCTTTTTTCCCAATTTCCGATTTTTCTAAAATATTTTTTAAAACATTCAGTTTTTCTTCGTTTGATCCCTTTATAATTATGATTGGTTGTAATTGAGTGATTGCAGCTTCAGATAAACCTTTTTGACGAAGTTCTTCAACTACTTTTTCATAGCCAATTTTATCAAGCTTATCGATGGCGACGGTGATGTCTATAATTTTTTCAGGTGCGCCAATAATTTCAGCGATACCCGCAAGAATTTTTCGGTTATTTAATTTAATGCTAACCTCAATATTCAATGAATTAAATACATCATCGATTATTGAAAGAAGATCCACTTCATTCAACAGGGAATCGCTGCCAATTACATCAGCATCGCATTGAAAAAATTCTCGATACCGGCCTTTTTGCGGTCGATCCGCACGCCAAACCGGTTGTATCTGAAATCGTCTGAATGGAAATGTGATTTCATTCTGATGCATTACCACATATCGGGCGAAAGGAACTGTGAGATCATAACGTAATCCCTTTTCAGTGAGATCACTTATTTTAAGATCTGATCCTTTGGTACGAATATCTTCCAGAACATTTCCTGAATTAAGAATTCTGAACAAAAGTTTGTCCCCTTCTTCTCCGTATTTTCCTTCTAATGTCGATAGATTTTCCATAGCCGGAGTCTCTATCTGTTCAAAGCCAAAAAGATTAAAGGATTTACGTATTGTATCGAATATAAAATTTCTTCTCCGCATTTCATCCGGAGAAAAATCACGTGTTCCTTTAGGTATGGATGGCTTCGACATATTTGTTTTCAAAAAAATAAAAAAGTCCGTTGATTAATTAATGTTCAGAATTTTTTTTCATATTAATTAATAGTTCAACATTAACCGCTTAAAATAATCATAGATCAAATAACTGTTAACCTTCAACAAATAACTATTAACGAATAACAATTAACAACTAACCAATTACCTCACAAGACTCTTATACCGAATCCTGTGTGGCTGAACATCACCCAAGCGCTGTTTTTTATTCTCTTCGTATTCAGAAAAATTTCCATCGAAGAAATAAACTTGCGAATCGCTTTCGAAGGCCAGAATATGTGTAGCAATCCGATCGAGAAACCAACGGTCGTGAGATATGATTACGGCACATCCTGCAAAATTCTCCAATGCTTCTTCCAAAGCACGTAATGTATTTATGTCGATATCATTTGTCGGCTCATCGAGTAATAAAACATTGGCTCCTTGCTTTAAGGCAATGGCAAGATGAACACGGTTTCTTTCTCCACCGGAAAGAACTTCAAGTTTTTTACTTTGATCCGTTCCGCTGAAATTAAATTTCGATACAAAGGCCCGTGAATTCAATGGCTTCCCTCCTACTATCATCGATTCCGTTCCGCCGGAAATAATTTCATAAACCGTTTTTCCCGGAACTAAATCATCATGAGATTGATCTACATAACCAATCTTAACTGTATCACCCACTTTGAAAGAACCACTATCCTGTTTTTCAATACCCATGATCATTTTAAAAAGTGTTGTCTTTCCGGCGCCATTGGGACCAATGACTCCCACAATTCCTGCAGGGGGTAAAGAGAAACTCAGATTTTCAAAAAGCACTTTGTCGCCGTAAGCTTTCGAAATATTTTCTGCTTCTATAACAACACTTCCAAGTCTTGGACCCGGAGGAATAAAAAGTTCCAGCTTATCTTCTTTCTCTTTCTGATCTTCATTTAACATTCGGTCATAAGCAGCAATACGCGCTTTCGATTTTGTATGTCTTCCTTTCGGAGACAACTTCACCCATTCCAATTCGCGTTGTAAAGTTTTCTGTCTTTTACTTTCAGTTTTTTCTTCTTTGGCAAGACGATCTGATTTTTGCTGCAACCACGATGAATAATTTCCTTTCCACGGTATTCCTTCGCCGCGATCCAATTCAAGAATCCATCCGGCTACATTATCTAAGAAATAACGATCGTGAGTAACGGCTATGACTGTTCCTTTGTATTGCTGTAAATGTTGTTCAAGCCAAAGTACCGATTCGGCATCGAGGTGGTTAGTAGGCTCATCGAGAAGAAGAATATCAGGCTCCTGTAGAAGTAGCCGGCAAAGGGCGATTCGTCTTTTTTCACCACCTGATAAATTTGCCACTTTAGCATCAGGATCAGGACAACGAAGAGCATCCATTGCAATTTCAATCTTTGTATCAATTTCCCAACCACCGGCAGAATCAATAGCATCCTGAACAACACCCTGACGTTCGATGAGTTTATTCATTGCATCGTCCGTCATCGGTTCAGCAAACTTATTATTGATCTGTTCGAATTCGCGGAGAAGAGCGACAACTTTCTCTGCGCCTTCCATGACAATTTCTTTAGCGGTTTTTGAATGATCGAATTCGGGTTCCTGAGAAAGATATCCTACCGTATAACCGGGAGAAAAAACTACTTCGCCATTGAACGATTTTTCAATACCGGCAATAATCTTTAAAAGGGTGGATTTTCCGGCCCCGTTTAATCCTAAAATACCGATTTTGGCACCATAATAAAATGAAAGATATATGTCTTTTAGTACCTGTTTTTGAGGAGGATAAATTTTATTGACTCCTACCATCGAAAAAATTATCTTTTTATCGTCTGCCATTTGCTGTTTTTAAAGCTTTTTAATTAATAGTAATGAAACTTTTCAGAAATATCCACAAAATGCTTCATTTTTCCGCGGCGCTAAGGTCGTAAAAAAGGTGAATTATTCTATCCGGAATTGACAGTTTTTAAAGAATTCTGTCAAAACAATAACTGCTTTCTTCTGTATCATTCTAAACAATAAAAATACGGATGAACAGGATACTAATCTTTTTAATGATTTCGACGCTGGCTGTAAACGGACAGAAGGTGAAAATGAATTTTGCTTTGCAGCAAAAACTTGCGGTAAGCAGAAATACAGACAGGGAAATTTCCTTATTTGTTAAAGGTGATATAAATGTTATTCGTCAACAAACAGAAGCGCTCGGCGGGACATTTAAATATGCAGCAGGTAAAATAGCAGCCATACGTCTTCCTTTGAGTAAGATTTCCGATTTAGCTGCCTTTGCAGAAATTAAAAGTATTGAAAGTAATGATCTTCGATTGCAGCCCATGAATGATCAGATGATTGTAAAAAATCATGTGATAGAAGTTCAAAACGGTTTCAATCTTCCACAAGGATATGATGGCACGGGTGTAGTTATGGGCATCATTGATGAAGGTATCGATTATACCCATCCGGATTTCCGCGATGAATTTGGACAAACGCGTATTAAATTTCTTTGGGATCAGGCAATTGTAAATATAAATTCTGCTACTCAGGCTCAACCTTATGGTTATGGCAAAGAATTTATAGGAAATCAAATTGATACTGCTACACAACATCATGACGGTGCATTCGGACATGGAACTCACGTTGCCGGTATTGCAGCCGGTAATGGACTTGCACTAAATAACTACAAAGGTGTTGCTCCCAAGTCTGATTTGATTATAGTAAAAATGAATCTTACACAGCCCGACAATGATTTTCTTTCTAATCTTGTTGATGCGATTAAATATATTTTCGATCGTGCAGATGCAATGGGCAAACCGGCAGTAATAAATATCAGCTTAGGTACTTATTTCGGTTCACACGATGCAAAAGATATACAGGCAGAAGCTATAGAAAACCTTATCACTTCCTCACCCGGACATGTTGTTGTTTGTGCTGCAGGAAATGCAGGGAATGCACCGCTGCATTTAGGTTACAATCTTACTGCAGATACATCTTTTACATGGATGCAATTTTCCAGCAATTCGATTTACATTCAAGGCTGGTGTGATTCGGCCGATTATGCAGGAATGCATTGTGCTATTGGTGTTGACAGAGTTAATGACACTTATACAAGTATAACGACACTTCCATTTTCAGATACAACATCTGTGGAAGGAACTATTGTTACAGATACTATTTACAGCGGTGGAGCGAGATTAGGTATTGTACAAAGTTTAATTGAAAACTGGGGCGGCCGCTATTCTTTTGAATTTGCCATTTATCCGGATTCATTGGTGAATGTAAACGGAAATGATACTAGCAGATATTTCTGGAAACTATTAACGACTGGATCGGGGCGTCTGGATGCCTGGAGTTTTGATATGATTTTTGATAACCTTCCGGATACTAATTCACTTAGTGCCATTCGTCATTATAAAAAACCGGATACGGATCAAACGATTGTAAGCAGTTTTACATGCAGTGATAAAGTTATCACCGTTGGTTCTTATACGAACAGGAATTATTATACCAATTCCAATTTTGCAATTACACGTGATACCACATTACATCCCGGAAGATTGTCAGTCTTCTCGAGTAAAGGACCAACACGCGATGGCCGGATAAAACCGGATATAGCAGCAACCGGGGAATGGATTTTGTCGTGCGGCGTGCAAAGTGAATTGAATATTCTTTCTTCCATCGAACCGGAAAAAGTTGCGGCAGGAAAAAAACATAAACGAAGCAGTGGAACATCTATGGCTTCTCCGGTTGTAGCAGGTATTGCAGCATTGTATCTTCAGAAAAACCCACAAGCTTCATGGTCTGAAGTAAAAGCTGCCGTTATAAATTGCGCCGATAGAGATGGTGATACGGGTGAAAACCTTCCGAATAATAACTGGGGCTTTGGAAAAATTAATGGTTATGGAGTGGTGAAAGGATGCAGTGTTGGAATTAAGGATTTCGAAAACTTAAATTCGATAGACTTTGGATTTTTTCCGAATCCTTCTTATGATAAAATCAGCGTTCAGTATGATCTCTCTTCTGTTTCTTTTAAATCAGCAACGTTAGAAATTAAAAATATTCTTGGAGAAACAGTTAAGAAAATTAAATTAAAAGAAATAACAACCTCTTTCGATTTACAAAACAATCTCACCAGTGGTATTTATTTAGGTTCATTAATACTAGACGGCAAATCCGTTAAAACAACAAAGTTGGTTGTGCTCTAATTTGAATAAAAAACCATTCCTTAGTGATCTTTGTGTTTATGCCTTTGTGACCTTTGTGGTTAAATCCAACGCTGGTTTTTAACCACAAAGCTCACAAAGGTTTATGCACAAAGTTCACAAAGATCAATGAAGTTCGTTAGAATTACTTTCAAAAAACTTTTACCTATTTTCGCATCACATCTTTGAAATGTGATTACAACCGTTAAAACTTATCTTTCCTTAATAAAATTCAGTCATACTGTTTTTGCATTGCCATTTGCCGTTATCGGTTTTTGTTTGGGTATTGCACAACCGGGCCAACATTTCAATGGTACACTTTTTCTGAAAGTAATTCTTTGTATGATCTTCGCCCGGACAGCAGCGATGGCATTCAACCGTTACATAGACAGAAGTATTGATGTCCAAAATGTAAGGACAAATAATAGAGAAATTCCTCAAGGGAAAGTATCTGCCTCCTCAGCCATTTTTTTAATTTTGATAAGTTCGGCAGCATTCATTATAACAACTTATTTTATTAATCATCTCTGTTTTACTCTTTCACCAGTTGCTCTTGGAGTAGTACTTGGCTATTCATTGACAAAGCGATTTACATGGCTGTGTCATTTGATATTAGGAATAGGACTTTCTCTGGCTCCCATCGGTGCTTATCTTGCAGTAACAGGAACATTTGATTGGCTTCCGCTGCTTTTTTCTTTTGCAGTAATTTTTTGGGTAAGCGGTTTTGATATTATTTATTCATTACAGGATGAAGATTTCGACCGGTCACTCAATCTTTATTCAATGCCTGTTGTTCTAGGAAAAAAAAATGCTTTAAACGTTTCCATTATTTTACACTCCATTGCTGTCCTATTTCTGATCATTGCAGGATTTCTACATCCCTTTGGCTGGATTTATTGGATAGGTACACTTACATTCTCATCTATGCTTTTCTATCAGCATTCCCTGGTAAAACCAAACGACTTAAGTAAAGTGAACATCGCATTTTTTACAACAAATGGAATTGCAAGTTTAATCTTTGCAGGGTTTACGGTGACGGATTTGGTGGTGAGTCGGGGGTTTTGATTTTATTATTCTTTATAAAATAGAACACAGATGAATCGGATTAAACGGGTTTGCACAGATTTTTTCTTTACATTCCTTATATAAATTAATCAGTATTTTCACACGCTGGGCGAAGTCTTAAGCGCGAATCCTGCACTTTATTCAAAGATGTAAACCAATCATGAGCTCGTGACTTCGTCCACGATTCAGCTATAGAAATTACAAAATTAATTTACTCCCGTTGGGATTCTTTGAGTGCCACTCTAAAGTGTCAAGGGATTCCGTCGAGCAAAGTGGGCAAAGTATACCTCAAATATCAAATGCTAAGCTTTAAAATGCTCAAAATTAGTATTTTTAATTAATTGACATGCAATTGCTTACATTTTAAGTGTAACAATAATGTTTACTATTATAAACGTATTACATATATTTGTATATAATAGTAAACATTATGGATAAACGCAAAACTTTAGTAATGCCTTCAACTACTAAAATTCTGAAAGAGTTTGGAGAGAACATAAAAATGGCCAGACTACGCAGGAAACTTAGCGCTGAACAGGTTGCGGAACGTGCAAATATCAGTCGCTCTACTTTATGGTATGTTGAAAAGGGATCACCACGTGTGGCGATGGGTATTTACTCCCAGGTATTATTCGTACTTGGACTTGATAAAGATTTATTAAAGGTTGCAGCCGATGATACCTTAGGAAGGAAATTACAGGATGCTGAACTTTCTGTAAAAGGCAGAGCACCGAAAAAGACTACCAAAAAATGAGTGACAAAAAAATAATATCTGTATATGCACATTGGGAAGGAATGGAAAATCCAAATCAAATGGGAAGTCTGGCGGCTACTCGGGTTAAGGGGAAAGAAGCATTTTCTTTTGAATATACTAAAGAATGGTTGCAATCGGAATTCACTCATACAATAGATCCCGATCTGCAATTATACTCAGGCCGTTATTTTCCACGTGATGAAAAACCGAACTTCGGAGTTTTCCTTGATTCATGTCCGGATCGATGGGGAAGAGTTCTTATGGATAGGCGTGAAGCAGCACTGGCAAAATCAGAAAAAAGAACTGCAAGAAATCTATTTGAGTCGGATTACCTACTTGGAGTGTTTGATGCATACCGGATGGGAGCTTTGAGATTTAAGCTAAACGGAACCGGAGAATTTTTGAATGACGATAAGAGCATGTCGGTTCCGCCCTGGACTTCCTTGCGGGAATTAGAACAGGCCTGTAAAAAATTTGAAGAAGATAATCTCAGTGATAAAGAGCAGCTCAAATGGATCAACCTGCTTTTAGCACCGGGAGCTTCTCTTGGCGGTGCAAGACCTAAGGCGAGTGTAATTGATACGACAGGTCATTTATGGATAGCAAAGTTCCCAAGTATAAACGATGAGAAAAATATAGGTGCCTGGGAGTATGTAGCATACTGTCTTGCAAAAAATATTGGATTGAATATCGCTGAAGCTGAAATAAAACAGTTCAGTAATAAACATCATACTTTTCTTACTAAACGATTCGACCGAAGTAAAAAAAGAGGAAGAATTCATTTTGCATCTGCCATGACGATGTTAGGATATATGGATGGAGCCGATCACAATTCCGGCGTGAGCTACATTGAAATAGCAGAGCTCCTAATGAAATATGGAGGAGATCCGAATTCAGATTTGGAAGAATTGTGGAGAAGAATCGTATTCAGTATTTCGGTTAAGAATACAGATGATCACCTGAGAAATCACGGTTTCTTACTTACCGAAAAAGGTTGGAGACTTTCGCCGGCTTATGATATTAATCCGAATGAATTCGGAACCGGACTCAGCCTGAATATTTCAGAAACAGATAATGCCCTCGACTATGATCTTGCAATCAACGTAGCGCAATACTTTAGGGTGTCAAAAACAAAAGCAAATAGGATAATCAAACGGATCAAAGAAGCAGTTCCCGAGTGGCAGAAAATTGCAAAGAGAATTGGCATTTCCAAATCTGAACAAGACAGGATGAGTAATGCATTTAAGTACGAATAAACAGTGTCAAACAAACACACTTAAAAGTGCTTCATTAATGTCTTGGGAAGAAATGTCTGAATTAAAAATAATGTCTGTTTCTTGGTTGAAGAAAATAGAACACGGATGAATCGGATTAAACGGGTTTGCACGGATTTTTTCTTAACATTCCTTATATAAATTAATCAGTATTTTCACACGTTGGGCGAAGTCTTAAGCGCGAATCCTGCACTTTATTCAAAGATGTAAACCAATCATGAGCGCGTGACTTCGTCCACGACGCAGCTTTGGAAATTGCAAAATTAATTTGCTCTGCTGAGCAGGATTTCCTTATCATTAACCAATAAAACACAGCTAATGCTTCGAAGGATTTCAAAATCCTTCGAAGCAATTTATTTATTTTATAGGTAAGTTTTAAGGAAATCCTGCAAAGAGGGATAGTCTTACTTAAAAAACAACCCGTGAACGGAGTAGGCTCCAACTTTCTATAGTACTATCATTTTTAAGCATACTCCATTTTAATAACCCAACTCCTGAAACAACAAAAGCATTTAATCTTTTATAATCATATGGAGTATAGAAATGGTTTTCAATTTCATACACTTTCAAATAAAGATTTCCATTAATATTTATTGAATCGTGGTACATTACGGTAGACCAATCCTGATGAGGGATTTTAACTAAATTTTCCTCCGCATATTGCCATGCCGCGTTAGCATCCCAATTATATAAATTATAATCTATATATCCCACTTCAGAATCTACCTTTATGCGATAAGCACTAAGCGAATTAATTAAAGAAGATAAATTACAAGTTAAACTTTCATAATGCTCAATATCGCCGTCACTATCAATCGGTCTGGCCCAATTAGTATGCTTTAAATCGATGACATAAATACTATCAATTAATAAACTAGAATCTTGCTGATAAATCCAATACGATCCAATATTAAATGCGCCATAAGTTTTAGCATAATCAGTTAAATAATTATATGAATGATGTTCCTTTTCACAACCGCTGAAAATCAAGAAGTATAATAAAATTGAAAATATTTTCTTTTTATTTAATATAAATAAATATATATCCTTCATTAAGTATTTTATTTTTATAATATTTAATTGAATTAGTATCAAATTTAAATAAAATTAATTAGTGAATTTAATTCAATAGTGTCCGGTTGTTGAATTGATAAAGATATTAAATGTATTGATTATATTGGTATTGAGTGTCGTTCTTTGATTTTTCGATTTGAATTTGATTTGGACTTTTGAGGGAATAAATCCTTCAAAATGAACCAAGGGAAA